>OMXJ01000018.1 GCA_900315015.1 uncultured Eubacteriales bacterium
GGCGAAAACAAAATGGATGCCACCTGTGCAATACAGGATAGCATCCATGTGTTCAACCTAGTTCATAAATATGTGTCCAGGATTCTGGGTACATATCAAGCTCACGGCTGGGTTTTATTTTATTAATTGAATTTAAAGATTTTTCTAGCTAGCCAGTAGCCAAAACCTACAATTCCCTGTCCCATTCTGGACTTGAAATTCATAGGTCTGCCAAGGAAGCTGTGGTAGATTTCATTATAAAGAATGACATCCTTAGACTTTAAATAATTCCAAAGCTCATCCTTTTCCTTCAGCTTTTCTTCAGTTCCTGCCTTCATAAGGAAGACCGATGAAATGGTCATCATCATGGTAAGGTAGGCTGCCATATAGCTGCGCAGCTTTTTAATATGGATCTTAGAAAGGTCATGGCAGTCAATCATGTGCCTTGTAACACGAACCTGCTGATCAACTCTCTTGATCATATTTTCCTCTGTAACAGACTGATCATTTCTACCGATAAAATATCTGTAAAGATTAGCATCAAGATAATAAATGGTCTTCACGTAAGGTAGCGGCTCATAAACAAAAATATTATCAACATAGAAGGTCTTAAGCGGAAGCTTCATTCCGCATTCCTTTATGAGCTTTGTACGGTAAATTACAGAATGCATCAGAATATACTGTCCCTGCTTGAAATGACGCACATCATTCCAGGTAAAGATCTGATTCTGTGGAACGGCGCTTCTATAACGAATTACCTTTCTCTCATTTTCCTCAACCTTTTCATAAACATAATTAGCAAGGAACATATCAATAATATTTCCTTCGCTCATAAGCTCTTTAAGCTTACCCAGGACAGCAGTATAAGCACTCTCATCAAACCAATCATCTGAATCAAGTACCTTGAAATAAATGCCATGAGCATTCTCAATACCGGCATTTACTGCACTTCCATGTCCTCCATTTTCCTTATGTATTACCTTTACGTTTGCAGGGTAATGCTTCTTGTAAGAATCAGCAATCTCTGCAGTATTATCTGTAGAACCATCATTCACAATAATAACTTCAACATCATCTCCGCCTTTAAGCGCACTCTCTATAGCTCTCGTCATATATGCTGCAGAGTTATAGCAAGGAATTGCTACTGTAAGTAACTTCATAATCTCTCCATAATAAATAAAATTCAAATCCACTAGTTTCCAGAAAACAAACACATTAAGCCCTTAATAAAATGCAATGTAATACCAGTCACTATCACCCATTTCCTTATCAAACTTTTTATAGCTAAGAGAAGTCTTTTCGCCCTTGCCCGGATCGTAGAGCTTAACCTCAGTATCGTTGTAACCGTATACGATATAAGGCTTTCCTTCCTCAGTAACAGCAATTACCGGGAAGCCTGCCGAAACAAAGTTCTTCATCTGAGTATATTCCATTTCTTCTAGTCTTACAGGAATTCCTGCACTCTTTGCAACAAAATCAGAAATGTAATCAATAACCCCTTGATTCATCCTGTCATACTTTCTTGCCGCTATCACTGACTTCGATGAAAGAAGTATGCTCAGAGCCTCATTAAAGGCCTCTTTTGAGCTAACCGCCTTATCCGGGAAGTTAATCTTAAGTTCCTTATTTCTTCCCGCGGTGCCTCTCTTCCAAACAACTACGCCGTCCATGTCAATCACAGAACCAGCATTATCATCTGCAAGAACGACAACCTCGCCTGCATTAGTTGAAAAACCTACAAGCTTACCAAAAGCGTAAGTATAAAAATAACCTGTATAATAATCCGGCCTGGTAAATCTGACTGCTGTATCTTGATTTACGACCAAGCTCTTCGTCTTATCAGATGCTGGGATCTCTGCCATATAGATAGTATCGGGAAGAGTAATATAATACTCCCTCATCATCTTATCAGTAGTTCTTGTTGAAAGCCTGATTTCTGCCTTCTCATCTTTAAGACTGCTTATGATCTGCTCCGAATTTTTATACTTATAGCCCCTGACATTATCTGCAGGAACTACAACTGTCATATCTGTAACATTTCCCTTAACAGTCACCTTGGATATTTCACCCTCCGCAGCTGTAAAGTTCTTAACTACCTCACCTTCGCTGTCACAGACATTCACCTCAGTATACATCTGAACGGCGCTGCCATCTTCATTCACACATATACTGTTTTTGTTTCCCCTGCCGTATACAAGATTACCCTTGCATATGCCGAAAACATGTATAATTTTATTATTTCCAGCTCTGAGCATCGTTTTTCTTCCGCTCTCGAGCTTTAACATAATTATACTCTCTGAATCATCGCTATCATACGCTAAATAGCCGCCTTCCTTAGAATAAACGAATTTATCCTTGCAATCGGCTGCAATAACGCTAAAGCTTTTTCCTACAAGATCGTAGGCATATATTGTATCATAGATTCCAAAATAGAATACCTGCTTTGAGTTACAATAAGCAAAATCAATCAGCTCGCTCTTTAATATCTCATAGGAGGTAGTAACCGGAATATAAGCCTGCTCCTGTATCAGCGCGGTATTAGGATCATAGGTATACAGCACAACTGCAACCCTTCCCTCATAGGCACCGCGGTTCATGTAGCCAGTTACCATAAAGTAAATGTAACCTGTATCGCTCATGGAAAGAATTTTCACATCATGAGCTCCATAGCTATCACGCCTATAATCAGTCTCCTTTTCTTCAAAGGTAAAGACAGTGGTAAGCGTATTTGATAAAACATCATAGCTGTAAAGATTTCCATCATAAGTAAAGGCCGCACGGTTCTTATCCTTAGAAATGACCATATCTACATCTGAAGGATCAGTAACTCCAAGCTTGAACTCACTCTTTGAAAGACTAGTCTGCTTTAAGTCAAAAATCTGCTTCATGTATCTATCATAACCATATAAATAGACTCTATCAGCGGTATACATGAATCTGAAATTTTCTGTAACATTATAATAGGAAATTCCATTCCCCGTATCTACCTTTATGACAAAATCGAGCGATGCCGAAATGGTAGAATCCTCACATTCAGTGATGGTAGGAATCTCGCGGTACACCTCAACAGGTGAGAGCATGTTATAGCTGACAAGCTCAGTAGAGTTATTAATTGAAACATGAGCAAAGCTTGTCTCGTCCGCATTTCCGGTAGTTTCAAGGTATTTTTCAATATCTCTTACCTCAGCCTTATCAAAGGTCGATTTATGGAAGAACTCGATAAAATCAATCTTCTCATCCACCTGCGGATTCTTTAAGAACTTAAGCCTTGTGTAATAATAGATTCTTCGGCTCTCGCTGGTGATGACGGTGATCTTTGCCGGATATTCTCTTCCTTCCGCATAATCACCTGTCAGAATGATCTTAGCAAGCTTTGCGTCGCCATTTTTACCAAAGGAGCCTGCCCCGATGACATCAGCTGCATTTATAAAACCAGCCGAAGGAGATTTCTCCAGATTGCTATCACTAAAGGTAATTACCTGAGCAGTTTCAAGAGAAGTCTTTCCATCATCATCAAAAACCTCTACCATAAGCTTCTTGGTCTGTGTATGATCTTCTATGACATTAATCGAAAACGTTTTCTCGTCAATGTGCACCGGGGTGATATTCTCTCTGATTGCACCATCCGTCATATCAGACGCATAACCATGCATCAGATTGATTTCCTTGCCGTCCACAACAGCTTCAAGCACCGGCAGCGTGCTTTCACCCATCACAGCCGTATCAGCTGAAACAGTAAAGGTCTGCTCCTTTAGCCTTGTGGTAAAGAATACAGTAGAGAGAATGAAGGTCCCTAGCACTATCAGTATTTTGTATATAAATTTCATTTTTTTACTTTACATATGAACCGATCTTAGCTGCAAGCTCATCTGCTTCCCCATCTGCATAAGAAAGCTGCTCCCAGGTAAGATTAAGTGAATCATTATCGTATCTAGGAATAATATGGAAATGAAGATGGAACACACTCTGTCCTGCTGCAGTTCCATTATTTTGTAAAATATTTACTCCATCAGCACCCATAGTCTCCTTTACTGCCTTAGCAACCTTTTGAACAACCTTAAGAGCCTTTCCTAAAGTCTCCTCATCAGCCTCTAAAAGATCTGCCATATGGTTCTTTGGAATCACAAGAGTATGTCCCTTAGCCGAAGGGCTTATGTCTAAAATCGCCTTGAAATCATCATCCTCGTAAACTGTTGAAGTAGGAAATACTCCATTAGCAAGCTTACAGAAAATACAATCGTCCTTTATCATTTTATCCTCCTTTTACTTATCAGTGAAGCCTGCTGCCTCTGAAACTATGTCATAGATCAGCTTTATTGCATCAGACTGAGAAGCCTTTTCCATATTTTTAATAAACTCATCCTTCTTAGCAAAGGTCTTATTTACTGCCTCAAAAAGGGTCTCATTAGAGAGCTCTCTTTCATCAAGGACATTAGCAAAGCCCTGCTTTTCAAAAGAATCTGCATTAAGTATCTGATCACCTCTTCCCGTAGAAAGCGGAATAAGAAGCATTGGCTTTTTAAGCGCAAGCAGCTCACAGATTGCATTGGCTCCGGCTCTTGAAATAACAAGATCAGCCGCAGCAAAAAGATCAGGAAGCTCATCAGATATATATTCATACTGAATGTAACCTGCTATGCCATCTCTAGAATCATCCTTCTTGCCCTTGCCGCAAAGATGAATGACCTGGAATTTCTCAAGAAGAGTTGGTAAAAGATTTCTTACGGCATCATTTACCTTTTGAGCACCGGAAGATCCGCCTATGATAAGAAGTATGGGCTTCTTTCCTGTCATACCTGAAAACTGCCTGCCTCTTTGAGCATCGCCCTCAAAAAGCTTTTGTCTAATAGGTGAGCCGGTAAGAACAGCCTTACCCTCAGGCAGATAAACAAGTGTCTCCGGAAAATTACAGCAGATCTTGGTAGCTGCAGAATAAGAAAGCTTATTAGCAAGCCCCGGTGTCAGATCTGACTCATGAATTACAACAGGGATATTCAGCTTTTTAGCTGCCTTAACAACAGGAACTGAAACAAAGCCTCCCTTTGAAAAAATAACATCAGGCTTTAGCTCCTTTAAAAGCTTCTTGGACTCGCCAATCCCCTTCATAACTCTAAATATATCCGTAAAATTCCTAGAAAGCTCCTTAAAAGACTTTCCTCTTCTGAACTTACCGGTAGCAATGCCGTAATAAGGAACACCCTCCTGCTCAATAAGACCCTTCTCCATTCCCTCATAGGAACCGATGTAGCTGATATCCCAGCCATTTTCCTTAAAGCACCCAAACATTGCAATATTAGGCGTAACATGACCTGCAGTACCGCCTCCAGTAAATATAATCTTTTTCTTCATTTCTTATAATCATCCTTCCTCAAGTGCCCCAACACATTAAACGCACCCTTGGTCCTCATATTTTAAATCAATCCGCAAGTTTAGAAAGCATGGCAGTCATAAGCTTTACAGAATTTTCAACTGCAAGCTTCTCGAATTTTTCATAATCCATATTAGCACTGCCGTCAGCCTTATCAGAAATAGCTCTTACAATAAGAAACTCTACGCCATTAACTGCTGCAGCATGAGCTATGGCAGCACCCTCCATTTCAGTGCACATAGGATCAAAAAGTTCCTTAAGCTCCTTCTTCTTAGCATCATCAGAAATGAACTGATCTCCTGAAACAACTCTTCCAGCCTTAACATTAATAGAGCTGAGTACTTCAGAAGCTGCCTTCTTTGCAGCCTCAATAAGTTTTTCAGAAGCCTTGAAATCAGATTCAGCCATCTGAGGAATAACTCCCCTCTTATAGCCAAAGCCGGTAGCATCCATGTCATGCTCAAGGCAGTCTGTAGAAAGAACAATGTCGCCAATATTCAGCTCATTTGAAAGAGATCCTGCAATACCTGTATTGATGATTGCAGTAACTTTAAAATGCTGAGCCATAACAGTTGCGGCAATGGCTGCATTTACCTTTCCGATACCAGAGCGTGCAATTACAACATCAACTCCGCAGAGCTTTCCGGTATGATAGGTAACACCTGCAATCTTTTCAGAAGAAGCATTTTCCATCTTCTTAACAAGATCATCTACCTCCACCTGCATTGCACCGATGATACCGATTTTAGAAACACCCTCCTTCTTAAGAGGCTCCTCTATCATATTGATTCTTCTTATATGACGCTCATCATTAGAAAATGGAGTGTCAAGGAAGGTATCAACAATCATAGTAGCAAGTCCTGGTCCGACAACTCTACCGCCCATTGCTAATATATTTGCATTATTATGCTCTCTTGTAGCCTTTGCAGAAAAAACATCATGGCAGAGCGCACATCTGATGCCCTTTACCTTATTTGCAGTAATGGAAATGCCTATACCTGTTCCGCAGATAAGAATACCCTTATCAGCATCTCCTCCTGCAACAGCTAAAGCTACCTTTTTAGCAAACACAGGATAATCAACAGAAGTGCTTGAATAAGTACCATAGTCCTTATATTCAAGACCTCTCTCCTCAAGATGCTTCATAATTTCCTGCTTAAGTTCGTATCCGCCATGATCACAGCCTATTGCTATCATTTTTATTATCTCCCTTATTAAAAAATTTTATTATAATACAGATTGAACGCTAACACCAAAAGGAATGTCATTTTTTAATCTCTTGACCATTTCCTTGATATAGCTCTCCATCTGCTTAAAGGTCTCCTCATAAACCTCTTCGCCCTTGCCATAAGGATTTATTATCTCATCGCTGCTGCCTGCGCACTCAGCAAGAGTATAAACATTGTCATTTACCTTAAAATCCGTAGCAAGACGTCTCTTTTGAGCCTTATTCATCGTAACAAGCAAAGTATACGGATTAACATCCCTTGGAGAAAACTGCACCGTCAAAGCTACAGGCATCGTAAGGTCATGTTCCTCTAAAATAGTGCTTGCCTTAAGATTTGTAGGTTCTGAAAAAAGCACCACCATGCCTCTTGAAATAACATCAATTTCAAGATCTGGAGCTTCCCTATCAAAAATCGCCTGCGCCATAGGACCTAGTGTCGCATTATCCTCACAAATGAAAATAAGCTTATTAAATACCATATAAGATCCTCCGTATTATTCATCAAACATACACTATGCTATAGCCCGCAGCCTTAATGAGCCTGTTCATAATCGCCTGGCATAACGGTCCATCCTCAAAACTTTCACTATAGATTACATCAAGGGCAAGCTCATCACAGTTTCTAAGTGCCTCAAAAAGCTCCGCTGCAATGCTTGCATCATCCTCTCTGCTGCCTACAGTAAAAATCACAGGCTCCTCTAAGCTTAAATGTTGCCTGATGTCCTCTAGCTCTATGCTCCCGCCGACACTACCAAGAGACGTCTTTTCCTCAAACTTCAAGCTAATAGGTCTTAGCTTCTTAAGATTATTCTGAAGGGTCTCATCATCATACTGAACCCCTTTATAAAGGCTTCTTGTCTCTTTGGTCGCAAGGATGCCTATTCTTTTATACTTCTTATCGGCGGCCTCAGCATTTATCTTATTAACTACCGCCTCACTTTTTCCTTCAACAATGGTAAGAGTACCTGCCGGAGCGTAATGCCTGTACTTCATTCCAGGTGCCTTTGCCACCTTATTTTCAGAAGGCTTCCTGCTTATTACGACAGGATCATACTCTATGCCAGGAATCACCTCTTCAAGCTCTTCTTTGGTAATAAAGCCAGGTCTTAAAATAAGCGGCTTCTTTCCACTAGAAATACCTGAAAGGTCAATGATTGTCGATTCAAGGCCTATTTTGCAGCTCCCTCCATCTAAAATCAGAGGAATCCTGCCGTTTAAATCCTCATAAACATGCTCTGCCCTTGTAGTTGAAGGTCTGCCCGAAGCATTTGCACTTGGCGCTGCGAGGTAAAGACCAGAGGTCTTTATAAGCATATTTGCTATATTATCAGATGGGAACCTGATTGCTACGGTAGAAAGGCCTCCCGTAGTGCCAAAAGGCACCCTGTCACTTTTATTTAAGATCATAGTAAGAGGGCCCGGCCAGAACCTTTTTGCCGCTGCAAGAGCTTCCCTTGGAACATCACTTGCAAGCTCGTAGAGAGCCTTCTCATCAGCAATGTGGACTATCAGCGGATTGTCAGAAGGTCTTCCCTTTGCTGCATATATTTTCTTTGCAGCCTCCTCATCCATAGCATCTCCTGCAAGACCATACACAGTTTCCGTAGGCATTGCAACAAGACCGCCGCTCTTTAAAATCTCCACTGCTTCCTTAAAATCTTCAGGCTTAAGACAGCTTCTATCTAATGCCTTTATTTTTGTCTCCATTACTTTATTCCTTCTTTAATTACAGTCCAGATACTGCTCTTTTCAAAGCCAAGACGCCATGCCGCAACACCTGCAATATTCGCATTTGCAATGGCAACCACCTTTTCCTCGATAGAATCAGCATCCTCAAGCCAAATCTTATAATCTGAGCCATCCTTAGAATACTCGGCGTAATTCTGAGCAGTTTCCTCATCCCACACATAGGTGGCATCATTTGATGAAACAGTCTCCTCAGCACTTCTCATTGAAAGCGCCTCTGAGGAAAGAACTCCGTCAGTAATCTTCCAGAGTCTTGTATAGAAAGGAATGGCACAGATAATTTTATCCTTTGGAACCATTTCTGCCATGTCCTTAATTCCATTTTCAACATAGCCTATTGAAGAAACAGAGCCTGCCTCCTCCGAGCCTGCATAATGCTCATCATAAGCCATGATAATAACATAATCTACTACCTTGCCCTGCTCCTCACAGTCAATAAAGGCATTGTAAGCAGCTGGAACATAGTTATCAACTGAAAGAACAAGAGAATTTCTTCTGCATGAAGCAGAGAGCTCTCTGATAAATTCGATATAATGAGGTCCGCACTCAGTAGCTAAGGTCTCAAAGTCCACATTGATTCCATCCATGCCTACTCTTTTTGCCTCATCTATAAGCTTTGCAATAAGCTTTTTTCTTGTAGAGGTGCTAGATAAGATTTTAGTAGTATCAACGCTTTCCTCAAAATTAGAAACAAGTCCCCAGACATCAACACCCTTTGCATGCATGGTATCTACATAAGAGCTGTCTGCAAAGGAGGTAATATCCCCCTCATTTCCAGTAAGCCTGAACCAGGTAGGTGAAATGGTGGTAACGCCATCAGCATACTTTAAAAGATCGGCAGCGCCATCATTTCCTTCCTTATAGCTTATTGCATTAAAAACAAGATTTACGTAATAGTCCGGCTGAGTCTTGTAATAATCAGGTGCTACATAATCACTTTCAAACTTCTGATAATCACTGGTCACCTCGCTCTTTTTAACAAAGCCTGTAACTCCATCCTCAGTCATAACATTAATATATCCATTTTCCATGGCACCGCCATTCACTACCATAAGCTTTTCAGAAGTGCCAATTTTGCGGACAATTCTTGACTTCCAGTCTGCCTTTTCCCTAAGAGCTATCTCACCCTCATTCGGCATGGCCATAAGGTAGCTCGCCTCATAATCGTAGGTAAAGACTAATCTTCCCGGATTCTCATAATAATCATACTTAAAGGAAGTGTATCTAGAAACAAACTCCGCTGAAAGATAAACAGTGCCTGCTCTATCGATGGCTGCCGGAGAAGAGAGCTCTACTTTACTTTCATCCTCATAAATAGAATTTTCTTCCTCACTATCAGAAACTTCTGCATAAACTACGTACTCAGGCATTGCAAAAACCACAAGCCTTTCATTTTCATCGTAATAAAAATTCTCTTCAAATAATTCCTTAGCCATCAAAAGACTGATATATGGCTTGCCATACTCAATCAAGGCGTCCTCATGGTACCTCTGTCCGTCCTTCATGATAACAGCAGTACCAGCTGGAACATTCATATATTCATCAAGTGCAACCATCTCTTCATTTGGCTTATAATAGTTATAGGCGTATATTCCACCTACTGCCGCTACCAGGAGAAGGATTATAAGAGTAGCAACTACGCTTACCTTAAATGAACTATCCTTTTTATTAACATTTTTCTTTTTCTTCTTTTTTCTATTATTCCTATTACCAATATCACCCATATGGCTTTTTTAAAGGATCATTTATACAACAATCCAGTAACCCTTTCTTTTTAGTGCATAATACCGCTAGTCTATAATAGCACATAACTTTAAAAAAGTCCACACATTTCCTTCTTATTAAAATTTCCCTAATCAAGTCTTAATCAGTTCTTAATCGGCCAAGCGAATAATGTACAAAAAAATCAAAAATCCCATTGACTAATATTACAAGTTTACTTATAATAAGGGCTAGTTAGAGCAAGATAGTGATAACTAACAACTATTACCAGTGATAACTAGCGGCTACTGATTACTGATAGCTACTGATTAAGCCACTTATAAACACGAACAACTAACATATATTTTCAAAGTAAGAAACAGGAGGAAATAAGATGAACGAGAATACGAATACTGAAAATACAGCCGCACAGGCTGATGAGCAAAAAAAAGAGCCTATCAAAAAGGTCACAAAGGATATGATCATAAGCGATCTTGCCATGGAGGATGCTGGAATCGTAGATATCCTTATGGATGCCGGAATGCACTGCCTCTTCTGCAGCGCTGCCTTCTATGAGTCACTTGAGGAGGCTTCAATGGTGCATGGCATTGATGCCGATGACCTTGTTGCTCAGATAAATGAATATCTTGAATTAAAGAATTCTTCCAAAAAAGAAGACGCTGCGGAGGAAGCAAATAATCAATAACCAGCTAAAATAACCGAAAGGATAATGTGATACAGCTATAATAGGTAAAACAAAAAACCTGTACTGGAAACCGGTACAGGTTTGTTTTTTAAACAATATACTCTGCTGCTAAAAAACTAAACAGCAAATATCCCTCTGATAAAGCAAATAACAAAAGCTTTAACTAGAGAATTAGTTACCAGGAGCAATAGCGCCTACTGGGCACTGTCCTGCACATGAACCACAATCGATGCAAACATCAGGATCGATCTCGAACTTTCCATCACCCTCTGAAATTGCACTAACTGGGCACTGTCCTGCGCATGAACCGCAGCTGATACATGTATCATCAATAACGTATGCCATTTTAAATCCTCCTATTTAATTAAAAAAAGTTTATCATGAAACGAATGCCTTATAATAAGGCCTCGTCTCATCAGCCACCTACATTATACAACAGTTCTAATGGTTTTGCAAGAGGATGTTTATTATTAATTTATATGTAAAAGTTTGACATTATGAACTTATTTTGAATTTTTAATTAAATCCACTTTTTTTCAAAAAATCTACTTCACTTTTTCACAAATTTAGGGTATAATAAGCATTAGTAAGTTTTCCTACAAAACTAAAAAAAATTAATAGGAAAGGAAGAGAACAATATGAAGAAGTTTACCAAGTTCGTTTTAGGAACAGCAGTAGTTGCTGCAGTTTGTGCATGTGGATATGTTGCATACAAGAAGCTTACAAGCACAGATGAAGATGATGATTTCGATTTCGATGATGATGACGAAGATGAAGACGATGTTGAAGAAACAGACAGCGAGCGCGAGTATGTTTCAATAAATATCGAAGATGAGAATGATGAGGCTATTGACAAGGAAGATGTTAAGGAAGCTGCAGAAGAAGCAGCAGAGGACATCAAGGCTGAAATCAACGAGACAAAGGAAGCTGTTAAGGAAGCTGTAGAGGATTTCGATCCTTTCAAGAAGAAGGCTGACGACAATAAGTAAAAAGAAAAAATACAAATAATAAAATGGACAGTTTGCAAATTAGCAAACTGCCCATTTTTTTACACCATTCCGCCATCTACGCGGATTATCTGCCCTGTAAGATAAGGCGTCATTTCAGTAAGCCCTGCTATTACAGCGCCTATTTCAGAAGGCTCTGCAAACCTGTTTGCTGGAATTTCCTCAACAAGCACTTCCATATCCTCACTAGAAAGATGGCTTCTATTCATTTCAGTATCTACAACTCCCGGTGACACTGCATTAACTGCAATATTTGAAGGTGCAAGCTCCTTAGCAAGCGCCTTAGTGAAGGCATCCACTCCGCCCTTAGCAGCCGAGTACACAGCCTCGCATGAAGCACCTACCTGTCCCCACATTGAGGAGACATTTATGATATGTCCGCTCTTTCTTTTCACCATAAAAGGAACTGCTAGATGGCACATATTCATCGTTCCAAGAAGATCTGTGCGTAAAAGCGCCTCAATTTCATCAGGCTTCATATCAGTAAAGAGGCCGATATGAGCTATTCCGGCATTATTAACTAAGACCTCTAAATTATTCATGAAGGCCTCTCCTAGCTTATCTATCATCTGCTTCATGCTCTCATAGCTTCCGACATCACCCTCAAAGGCATAGAAATTAAGACCGCGAGCTTTAGCTGCATTTGCAAGTTCACTTATGCCGCTATTATAGCAGGCATTTGCGGGTTCACTTATGCCGCTATTATAGCAGGCACTTTCAAGCTCCGCACCACTGTCTGCACTGACTGTTGCATCAAGTTCTGAACCACTGTCTGCACTGACCTTTACATCAAGTTCTGAACTACTGTCTGCACTTGCCTTTCCATCAAGTTCTGAATCACCCTCTGCATCACATAAAACCGGTGCGTAAATATGTCTACTTGTCACTGCAACATCATAGCCCTTGTCTAATAAGGCAAGGGCTACTGCGTGACCGATGCCCCTTGAGGCACCCGTTACTATTGCTGTTTTATTCATTATTATCCTCTGCTGCATCCTCAGCTGCATACTTTGCTGCAATTTCCCTAGCAGCTGCTTCCGCCTTAGCTTCGTAATGATAGGTTTCTTCAAGCATCTGATTCTTTACCTTCATAAGCCTTATCTGGCTGCTTCGGTCATTTTCATCAAGCTTCATGGTAATGTACTTGATATTTTCCTTATAATCAGGAATCATGACATGCTCTAGCGCATTAACACGGCGTCTTGTCTTTTCGATTTCAGCTGCCATCATCTGGCAGGCCTTCTCCTTCTCTGCAAGTTCAAGCATCTTAGGAAGAAGATCCGAAAGGCTCCCTACCGCATCATCAAGATCACTTGAAGTAAAAGCAAGACCATATGAATAAATATCATTTTCATCACTTGTTCTTGTCTGGCTCTTAAAAACAGGCACTTCAACGCTCATAATATTCTTAGAAGAAACATCTAGCGTTACCTCCTGCTTAGAAGACATAAAGGCAACATTAACAGCCTCTGTGCTCATGGCAAGTCTAGCAAGCACGAAGTTCTTATTAGCTTCATTAATGCCAGCTTCGACCTCTTCACGAAGTGCCTTATTTTCCCTGACAAGCTCAAGAAACTGTCTCATAAGCTCATCTCTTTTATCCTTTAAAAGCTTATGACCGCGAACAGCTGTAGCTAGCTTTCCCTTAAGACGGGTAAGCTCCATTCGCGTAGGATTTACACGTGTCTTTGGCATATCTGCTCACTTTCTATTAGTTCTTCTCGTAATACTTATCAAGGAATTCATCCTTAATACGCTTAAGTTCAGTTCTAGGAAGGATTCTTAAAAGCTCCCAGCCTAAGTCAAGAGTCTCCTCGATGGATCTGTCTGTACGATAGCCCTGAGAAACATACTTTTCCTCGAAAGCATCCGCAAACTCAGCATACTTCTTATCAATATCTGTAAGAGCTGCTTCACCGAGAATCATCATAAGTTCCTTATTTTCCTTACCTCTTGCATATGCTGCAAAAAGCTGGTTCATTGTATTAGCGTGATCCTCACGGGTCTTGCCCTTACCAATACCCTTATCCTTAAGACGTGAAAGAGAAGGTAGAACGTCGATAGGTGGCTGAATACCCTTTCTGTAAAGCTCACGGCTAAGAATTATCTGTCCCTCAGTAATGTAACCTGTAAGGTCAGGGATAGGATGGGTCTTATCATCTTCAGGCATAGTAAGGATAGGAATAAGAGTGATTGAACCATTCTTACCCTTCTGACGGCCTGCTCTCTCATAAAGAGAAGCAAGATCAGAGTACATGTAACCAGGATATCCACGACGTCCCGGAACCTCCTTACGAGCAGCTGAAATCTCACGGAGAGAATCCGCATAGTTAGTAATATCTGTTAAAATAACAAGAACGTGCATGTTCTTTTCAAAAGCAAGATACTCTGCAGCAGTAAGAGCCATACGAGGTGTAGCTATACGCTCAACTGCAGGGTCATTAGCAAGATTTATGAAGAGAACTGTTCTATCAAGAGCACCTGTCTCACGGAAAGATTCAATGAAGAAGTTAGATTCTTCGAAAGTGATACCCATGGCAGCAAATACTACTGCGAACTGGTCATCAGTACCACGAACCTTCGCCTGACGTGCAATCTGAGCTGCAAGGTTTGCATGTGGAAGACCTGAAGCTGAGAAAATAGGAAGCTTCTGTCCACGAACAAGAGTATTAAGACCATCGATGGCAGAAACACCAGTCTGGATGAACTCCTGTGGGTATGCTCTAGCAGCCGGGTTCATAGGAAGACCATTTATGTCACGTCTCTCATCCGGAAGGATAGCAGGGCCGCCGTCGATAGGACGTCCAAGACCATCAAATACACGGCTGAGCATATCCTCTGATACACCAAGCTCCATTGTTCTTCCAAGGAAACGTACCTTACTAGATTCAAGGTTAATACCTGTTGAACTTTCGAAAAGCTGAACAAGTGCATTACCGCCATTTACCTCAAGAACCTTACAACGTCTTTTTTCGCCATTAGCAAGTTCGATTTCAGCAAGTTCGTCATAGAAAACGCCCTGTACGTCACGAACCATCATAAGAGGACCTGCAACTTCCTGTATTGTTCTATATTCCTTTGGCATGTCTTAGAATTCCTCCTTTGCTGCAACTACATCTGAAACTTCACTTGTTAAGTCGCCTAATATTGAATCATATTCCTTCTCGATCTTATCCTCTGGTGTATACTTAAATCTACCGATACGCTCACGAACAGGAATATTAACAAGCTTATTGATATTAGCCCCCTGCTTTAAGGCATCAGCACAAACATCATAGAAATCGAGAACAAGCTTCATCATAAGATGCTGCTTAGTAAGTGATGTATAGGTATCAACATCATTGAAGGCATCCTGGTGAAGGAAATCTTCACGGATAGATCTTGCTGCCTCCATCTTAAGTCTGTCAGGAGCTGAAAGGGCATCCATACCAACAAGCTTAACCATTTCATCAAGCTTACTTTCATCCTGAAGAAGAGCCATCATTCTGGTTCTGAGCTTCATCCAGTCACCATCAGGAGTATTCTCACTGAACCACTTCTCCATACCATCAAGGTAAAGAGAATAAGAAGTCAGCCAGTTAACAGCCGGGAAGTGACGTCTGTATGCAAGGTTAGAATCAAGAGACCAGAAAACCTTAACAATACGGAGAGTAGCCTGAGCTACAGGCTCTGAAATATCACCGCCGGCAGGTGAAACGGCACCGATAACTGAAAGAGCACCCTCACGAGGATTTGTACCTAAGGTCTCTACTCTACCGGCACGCTCATAGAACTGTGCAAGTCTTGATGCAAGGTAAGCAGGATAACCTTCTTCACCCGGCATTTCCTCAAGACGACCTGACATTTCACGGAGTGCCTCTGCCCAACGGCTTGTCGAATCCGCCATAAGAGCTACTGAATAGCCCATGTCACGGAAATATTCTGCTATAGTAATACCTGTATAAATAGAAGCCTCACGCGCTGCAACAGGCATATCAGAAGTGTTGGCGATAAGAACTGTACGCTTCATAAGAGAATAGCCGGTCTTAGGATCCTTAAGTTCCGGGAATTCATTAAGAACGTCTGTCATCTCGTTACCACGCTCACCACAGCCGATATAAACAACAATATCTGCATCTGCCCACTTAGCAAGCTGATGCTGAACTACTGTCTTACCTGAACCGAAAGGTCCCGGAACTGCTGCAGTACCGCCCTTTGCAATAGGGAAAAGAGTATCAATTACCCTCTGACCTGAAACAAGAGGTCTATCCGGAGAAAGCTTTGTCTTGTAAGGACGGCCAGTACGAACAGGCCACTTCTGCATGATGCCAAAATCCACGTCCTTACCTTCCTTATTTGTGATGATACCAACCTTATCGGTTACAGTATAATCACCCTCTTTTATCTCCTTTACCTTACCATTAACACCATAAGGCACCATTATCTTCTGAACAACAACTTCAGTCTCCTGAACTGTTCCTAAGATATCGCCCTGCTGCACCTCATCACCTGCCTTAACCGAAGGAACAAAGTGCCACTTCTTCTTACGGTTGAGCGCTGGAACAGCCACACCTCTCTGAAGAAGATTACTATTTGTGGTCTCCATGATTTCCTGAAGAGGTCTCTGGATACCATCGTAAATATTACCAATGAGGCCCGGTCCGAGCTCAACGCTCATAGGAACCCCTGTTGATTCTACTGGCTCACCTGGTCCAAGTCCTGAGGTCTCCTCATAAACCTGGATTGAAGCACGGTCTCCGTGCATTTCAATAATCTCACCAATAAGATGTCTGTCAGAAACTCTGACTACATCGTACATATTAGAATCCTTCATGTTATCTGCGATAACAAGAGGACCTGCAACCTTACTGATTACACCAATGCTGCTCATTTATGATCCTTTCAAACTGCATACTTATCATATGCAAACTATTTGATAAAACTAAATTAACGAATACTCTTACTTTCCATCACCGAAAAGAATGTCAGAACCTACTGCCTGCTCTACAGACTTCTTGACAGCATTCATTCCCTTTCCTGTGTTACCTGAAACACCAGGAATGAGAATAATGGCAGGAAGCATCATGTTCCTATAATGGTCTATTACCTCCTGAATCTGATCTGCAAGCTTTTCTGTAATGAAAATAACTGCGTATCCCCCGTCAGCAAGAGACTTAAGCTTTTTTATAGCCTCCTCCTTGTCTGTCTCAGGAAATACGGAAAGTCCCAGGGTCTTGTATCCGTATATGGAGTCCTGATCTCCCATAACTGCAACCTTATGCATACATTTCCCTTATCCTTTCACTAACTGCCTTTTCAGGTAAATCATTGAGCTTACCTGAAATTATAATGCGTACTGTCTTTATCTCGTTTTCTCTTCCTAGAACATAAGCTGCAAGAGGTCCGATGGTAAAAGCATGATAAAGCTCAGGCTTTATCTTCTCGATGATCTGATCATCACACCACTTCTCAAAAGCCGCCATGCCCTTCTTAATCTCACTGATAGCACCCGAAAATTCAGTCTTCTCAAGATAATCATATAAAGGCTGAAAATTATTTCTATCGCACTTTAGTGCACTATCAATAAGTTCCTTTAAATCAAGCTCATCAATATCGCTTAAGGCATTCATATAAAACGCCCTATCCTTTTTGAACTTAATTCCTCTAACTATTACCTTTATATCAGCTCCCGCAACAGTAAGCTTTGCGTATAGCCTTAGAATATCATTTTGTGCTTCTTTTCCGGCCTTATAAATAGCATCAAGAGCCGCCTTATCAATCATGATGTCACAAAGCTGACCATCATCCGTATGAAGAAGAGTAGTAAGAACATCTTCAGCAAGCCTTGCCATATCCTTTGGCAGAGCTGAAAAATCCTTCTTTTTTACGGCATCCCTTATTTTTTCGTAAGGAACTGTAGTGCCTGTTTTTATGAAAATATTATCATGATCCTTATCTGAAGCCGTATCCTTAATAGCTGCCTTTAGATTGTGATAATCATTGGAAATATGGAACACATCAAAAGCTGATTTCTCAACTCCAAGCTCCTCTAGCTGTTTCCAGGTCTTATCCCTCTCAGCCTCGAACATTCTGTCCGCACGGGATGCATCATCAAGTGAAGCAAGTTCAGGCTTGCCCTCACCTGTCTCCCATCCCTTATCCCTGAGAAGCTTCATGCAATCATCGAAGCTTTCCGCTGATACAAGCTGGTTAATAAACTGATCTGAAAGAAGAGAGATCTCTTTAAAACGAATACGCGCAACTGCATAAATATAATCCTTTTGCGACATATGGCCTCCTTCTTATCAGTTAAATAAAATCTTTGCTACAGCATCGATCTTAGTTTCTTTCGCACTATCAATAAGTGCTTCAAAGGTACAGTTTTCTTCGATTCCATCATAACTAAGAATGAAACCGCCCTTAATATCTCTTACTTCATCTGAAATACAAAGCTTTGCATTATTCTTGCCTGCTGCTTTAAGAGCTGCATTTACCTTGCTCTCAAAATCTGCAGAAAGCTTTGTCTTTCCGTCTTTATTAAAAATAATAGCTCCTGCCTTGTCCTGGGCATTCTTAACAGCTACCTTGATACAGAAATCATTATAAGCTGCACCATCTAGCTTTAAAAGCTTATCATAAGCTTCATCAAAGATGCTGCTGATTATCTCCTGCTTTGCAGAAAGAAGAGTTTTTCTCTTAATAAGATCTGCAGCTGAATCACCGCGCTTCTTAATATCTGCTGCCTTGGCCTGGCCCTGCTTTTTAATTTCACTGACCTTGCCCTCTGCTTCCTTAGCAGTATCTTCTGCAAACTTTGCTGCCTCACTCGCAGCCTCATCAAGGATTTCTTTTGCCTTAGCCTCGGACTCTTCCTTTATACCCGAAAGTATCTTTTCTAAGCCTGTCATATCAATCCTTTCGTCATCTTATTTTATTCAATCGGTAATTCACCTATTAAGCTGTAGGAAGACCAACAACTGCAAGGAATGAGATAAGAAGAGCAAGAATAGCGTATGTCTCAACCATGGCTGGAAGTGTCATAGCCTTAGCAAGCTGATCTCCTCTTTTAGAAATGAGGCTGATTGTTGATACTGAAACGTTTGCCTGCTGAATAGCTGAAATAAGACCTACGATAGCCATTGGAAGGCATGCAAAAAGATACTGAAGGCCGAGCTGCCATGACATATCTGCATTAATTGTTCCACCGATAACACCAATCCTCATAAGAGTTACGAATGCAATAATGAGACCATAAATGCCCTGTGTACCAGGAAGAAGTTCAAGAAGAAGAACCTTACCGAACTTTGAAGGATCCTCAGTAACTACTCCTGATGCAGCCTGACCTGCACGTCCTACGCCCATTGCTGAGCCAATTCCTGCTAAAAGTGCAGCTAAAGCTGCTCCAGCGATTGCTAATGCGATACCCATAATTTTTTAATCCTCCTAAAGATTATTATTAAATTTAATATTATTAACGGGAATACCCGTCTACAACTAATTACACCTATGGCAAAATCCAAATATTACTTTGCCGATTCTTTCTTTGCTTTAATCGTTTCGCCGTTCTTTACCTTAAGATACTTTGTATTCATTGTAAAAGGCTTAAAGGCTTTTCCTTCACCTTCATAGAATTTTCCAAAGAATTCAACATAGGTAAGACGGTTTGTATGAACGTATGCACCAAGTACATTAATACCAAAGTTAAGAGTATGACCGATAACAAAAATGATAATGAAGAAAATCGCTCCAACAATTCCTCCACCAGCCATAGCACCCATCATGTTAAACACCTGGGCAATCATGCCTGTAGCAAGACCCAAAGCTAAAAGTCTTGAATAAGAAAGAATGTCACCTAAGTAACTCGAAACACCGTAAAGTGAATAGAGACCTCTACCAATACGAACTCCCCAGTTTTTCGAATCACGTCCTCCGGTAAGAACAATTCCAACTGCACCGATAATAGCAACATACTTAGCTATTTCACCTGCTGCTACAGGAAGTGCTGCTTTTGACATACCGAACATCGAGCAAGCTGTTGCACTTGATAACAAAAGTGCTACAAGTCCTCCGATAAGGAACCACCAAAAAACCGTATCACAGATAGCAGACCAAACATCGTGTGCCTTTATATTCATATATGCCTTTGCACCAAGACCTACAAAAATATGAATAATACCAACTGCGAAAGCGAGTCTTAAAACACCCATAGGATCTGTATTAGGATCCATCCAGTGCCAAAGAGTGATTTCTTTTCCAAAAAACGTTCTTGCAACAACAGGAATGGTATCTGCAAAAAAGCTACCAAATAACACACCCATAATCGTTGTTCCAATACCACAGCCTAAAAACAATCCAAAAAACTTTTTCGTTCCAGGCTCCATGTTCTTGAACCTAAGTAAAAGCGTTCCACAGGCAATCGTTAATATCAAACCATAACCTGCATCCGAGAACATAAATCCAAACAAAATATAATAGAAAAGTGCCGAAATGAACGATGGATCAATATCTCCTTTTCCCGGTAGTGAAAAGCTCTCAACTACAGACTCAAGAGGTGCTGCAAAAGCATTATTCTTAAGCTTTACCGGAACCTCTTCATCCTCTGCCGGCTTAATGAACTCAAGAGAAAGTTCAAAATTCTCATTCAGCTTCTCCTCAAGATCCTTCTCATCCTTTTGAACGATAAATCCCTCAAGAATAAATACTCTCTCTGACTGTCCAAGCTCGTGAATAACCTCATACTTATCTGAACGCATCTTATAATAGTCGCTCATGAGCTTTAATGCTTCGCGCTTTGGAGCAAGGGCTTTTATCTTTTCCTCATCCTCTTTGATTTCTTCCATCAAAGTTTTTTCTTCAATACTAAGCGCATCCATCATTTCTGCTGGAACAATTTCAGACTTGACCGGCCTTGCAAAATTCATTGTCCTAAGCGCTGCCTCGACCTCTCCTGCATCCTTTTTAAGACACAGCACATATAAGCAGGTCTGCGAAGCCATGGCATTAACAATTTCTACATCAACTCCGGTAATCTGTGGACATAGCTCGCTAATTCTTGTCTGTACGCTTTCCACCGTTTCCTTACCAGGAAGAATTCCAATGAACGCCCTGGTCTTCTTAGTTCCTTTAAAATCGATAGGAATATCAAGTCCCATCCATGGTTCAAGGGCCGTTCTATTATTTTCAATCCTAGGAATGCCCGCTTTATTTTCTTCAATCTGCTTATTAAGTGACTGAATTTTGTAAGCAACCTTCATAAGCTCATCGTGCTTTGTCGTTTCCTCATTGAAAACAGACGCATCGATGGTTTTTCTTCCTTCAAGTGAAGAAAAGAGAGAACTCTTTTCCGGCGCATAATAATTAAGTATCCTAAGCGCATCTTCACATATTTCAGAATTCTTATTAAAGGTAGTTACCTCAGTAGCGGTATCCTCATTCTTAAAAACCTGATCCTGTTCATAGGACGTGTCTTTGACATCAATAACACTTTCATGCTGAAGGAATTCAAGAATTTTCTTTCTATCTTTCCTTTTGGCTATGATCCTGACACGGTCCACAGGTAAAATCGCCATTTATAACCTCCTTTGAAGCTGTATTTGACAAAAAGAACAATCCGGTATCAAGCTCCCGTAATTGATTCAATGATCATATCAACTGCAGCTGTTTTTTTAGAACTAATATGCTCCTTAAGCCTTTTTGACTCAAGAATTGCCGAAGCCTCTGCCTCCTTCTTTAGCTTATCGCTCACAGATTCAGCTTCACCAGCCATTTTCTTAGCCGCATCAGTAGCTTTCTTAATCATATCATTCGCTTCTTCAGTAGCTTTTTTCATGGCATCATCCAAATTGGCCTCGGCCTGCTGTCTCGCCATCTTAATAACATCATCAGCCTCAAGCTCTGCCTTTCTGATGGCATCAATAGTATCCTTGCCCAAGGTATCCACCTCCTTGTTCAGATTTTAAATCCCACTCATTTTAATATAACCCCATTTACAGTGCCTTTCCTACTGCTTTTTCCATTTCAATTTTTACATTCTCAAGGCCGCCGTCATAAATAAGTTTTAGCAAAGTATCAAGTGAGCGAAGCGCGAAAGACAAAGTCTTTGCATCTACAAGCTCATTATCAAGAGCATCAGCAGCCTCGTCACTATCAACAACAAAATAGCTTCCATCCGGATTAATAATGACATCCATAAGCAGGTCAACGAAATAAATGCTCTCTATTTCATCCCCCTCCTTCCTGATGTCAGGGCGCATGATGTCACAATACCAATGCACAAACTTACCCTCCGAATCATAGATTCTGCTTATCTTATAACCATTCTTCATGAAATATGCTGAAACACCACTAGCAATGTCACTTCTAGGCTTAAGCGTATCCCAGCTGGTAATAATAAGCTCATCAGAATACATAAGGATCTTATCATCCTTTAATTCTATAGTTTCAAATGGAATATAACGTTTTCTAAATAGCTTTGGATAATCCATATGCACCTCCATCTCAACACTTATTTCAGCTTTTCAGCAAGCCACTCATTAAATTTATCTTCAAGCACATCATAAGGAACCTCTCCGAGATTTACAATAAAGGAATTAAAATCCTTAAGACTATACTTATCACCAAGAGCAGTCTCTGCATTATATCTCATGTTTTCTATCTCGCAGTAACCAAAAGAATAAGGCATATAAGTTCCCGGCTCTGCTGAAAGAGTGTCATAAATACTATCTATAGTTCCCTCATCTTCTATACCAAAATTATTGATAAGGAAGAAACCTAGCTTTTCTTTATCCCAGGCATCATAATTGATACCTATGTCCATAAGTCCATATAAACACATGGTAACTGCATTGTTAGTTTGAAGAACAGCTGCCGCATCCGGATCATCATACTCATAGCGGTAAGCTGCTGTTTCAACATATACAGCCCAGCCCTCAGCGTATCCACTAGTACCAATAAGCTTTCTTAAATCACTAGTTCCATTAACATGCCCCATTACAGCCTGGTAGAGATGTCCCGGATAGCCCTCATGCGCCAAGGTAGTAAAAAGATCAGTACCACTTCCAGCACCGCCATTATTTATGTAGATAACATTATCATCATACTTATCAACAGGTGGTGTAAGATACATTGCAGGGCTTACGAAATCCTGAAGAGACTCTGGAACATAATTCACCTTATAATTAACCTCTGGAAACTGAGGATAATCCTTAACTATTGCAGTTTTCAAAAATTCAAGCTGCTCTTCGGGAGATTTCTCGTTGATCTCAGGCACATTGCTAATTGCATTATTATATGCATCCGGATTATTAGAAACTATCTTAGTAAGATCACCAAGTAACCTTCCTTCGACATTATTAATAAGGCTCTTTATTTCCTTAATGCTTTTAGTGGTTCCACAATCATGCTGCACTAAACGCTCGTAATACTCTTTACCGCCTTCTACATTAGCTATTCCACCTTCATACTTTCCAGTACCCTTAAGCTCTGAAAGGGTATCAATAAGTGTCTGATAAGCTGGAACAACATAATTCTTTACGGCATCAGTATTCTTAGCCGCATAATCATCTATTTCCTCATCTGAAAGAGTTGAACCATCATCGCCTACAAATTTCTTTAACCTATCTTCAAAATCAGTAATAAGGAAATTATCCTCTGGCTTTTCTGCAAAAGTCTTGCACTGGTCAATGATGGACTGGGCAGTGCTATCCGGCATAAATAAGCCCGCTTTAGATTTTTCTTTCTCAAACTCTGCAATCTGCCCGAAGTAATCAGGAACAGCCTTTAATACCTCAATATATCTATCAATGTCTTCTTTATTATAGAAGACATATTCAGCTAAAAGAATAGGAAGCTGCGCCTGTATTCCAGTTGTAGGTCCGAGCTGCTCATCAAAATAATAGCTGCTATTATAGAGCTCTAAGCCTGAATTAAACGAAAACTTCAACGAATCATAAGTAAGCTTTTGCTCATCACTTAGAAGCTCGTAGTTAAAGGTCTCAAGCTCAGCAAGTTCTTCATTTGAAATCTTTTTATCCTCTTCAAAAAAATCATAAGAATACTCTCCAAGACCTAAGCCATTTGGATCTATTCCATAATTCTCCGGGTATGCAACCATATAATGAAGAGAAAGTGCATCAACACTAACAGATTCAGCAAAAAGCTCTTTACAATACTCATCAAAGGCCGACTGAACACTTGCCGCATCCTGACTTCCCTGATCTGCAGGCTTTCCATCAGTGCTACCGCCATCTACATTTGAATTAGCAGAGGTCAAATCCTGAATATCATTATTATCTGATTTCTTGCTGCAACCTGTAACTGATATGCTGCTAAACAAGATCATTGCTGATAGACCAACAGCAAATGCTCTCCTTTTTTTATATTTTTTATTTCTCATAACTCTCACGACTTTCCAAATACAGTTCCTTTAAAATTCACTTTTTTCTAATATTTGGTGATTTTGTTAAATTTTTCACCAAGTACCATTATACACAAAAGTGTCAATAATGTCAAAAAAAATATGGAAAAAAATCATCATTTTGTATATTTTTTTCGAAAAATAAGTACTTGAAACGATTACATCGATATGATATAATAATTTTCTCCGAAAATACAGAAAGAGTATTGAATGTTAAGCAAAATTTCAAGCGCTGCCATAAGCGGCATCGACGCAAATATAATAGAGGTAGAGACAAATGTCGAAACAGGCTTCCCGGATTTTGAACTGGTAGGTCTTGTTTCTGTATCCATAAAAGAAGCCCGCGAACGCGTGCAGGTTGCCATAAGAAACAGCGGCATAAGCTTAAAGCCAATGCGCATCACCATAAATCTTTCACCTGCCGACATCAAAAAGAACGGTACAGGCTTCGATCTACCAATAGCCCTATCTCTCCTATCCGCATATCAATTGATAGGAATCACACCTTATTCACAGAACTTTCTAAAAACGACCTTATTCACAGGCGAACTCTCCCTAAGTGGTAAAATCAACAGAATAAACGGAATACTTCCAATAGCCTGCGCCGCACTTGAAGGCGGCTTTAAAAACATCGTGGTACCAATGGAAAATCTAAGAGAAGCTTCCTGCGTTAGCGGACTTACTGTTTACGGAGCAGAAACCCTGAACGGACTCATTGCTTATTTTAACAGCGAAAAAGCAAGTACTGGTAATGAAGAAATAGATAATAATCTTCTAGAACAAAAATACGGCATAAAACGTGCCATCCCAGAAGAATACTGTGCTGATGGAGAAATCAGCATACTCCATGATTTCTCAGAGGTAGCAGGACAAAGTGCAGTAAAAAGAGCTGCAGAAGTGGCAGCCGCAGGCATGCACAATATTTTATTATCAGGCGCACCCGGTAGCGGAAAAACAATGATAGCCCGCTGCATACCATATATCCTTCCCCCTTTAAGCTTTAAGGAAAGTCTTGAGGTATCAAAAATCTACAGCGTATGCGGAGAATTCCCCGATAATTCTTCTCTGATAACCAAACGTCCCTTTAGAAACCCTCACCATACCATTACAGCCACAGCCCTTACCGGCGGCGGCACAAATCCAATACCTGGCGAAGTAAGCCTTGCAGATAAAGGAATATTATTCTTAGATGAATTTCCAGAATTTTCAAAGCAATCCATTGAAACCCTCCGAGTTCCATTAGAAGAGCGTCATGTGTGCATCAACCGACTAAACGGAAGCTTTACCTTTCCAGCTGATTTCATGCTAGTAGCCGCAATGAATCCATGTCCGTGCGGCAATTATCCCGATAGAAACCTTTGTAAATGCAGCGATCACGAAATAATGCGATATCAGAACAAAATCAGCAGACCAATACTAGACAGAATTGACATATACATAAGGGTTTCAAATCCGCAGTTCTCAGAGCTTACAGATAAAAACAAAAAAGGCCGTGAAACCACGGCCCAGATTAGAAAAAGAGTAATTGCAGCAAGAAAAATACAGCTTGAACGCTTTAAGAATGATGGCATCACCTGCAATAGTGCCATGACAGTTAGCATGCTAGATAAATACTGTCCTCTTGGTAAAACAGAGCAGGAAATCGTAAAAACAGCCTTTGAGAACTTAAAACTCACCGCCAGATCCTACCACCGGCTTATCAAGGTTTCTAGGACCATAGCCGATCTTGATGCAAGTGAAAATATCAAGGCCGAACATATTTACGAAGCCATAAGCTATCATAGCACCATAGATGGAAACAAGTAGGTGAAAGCTATTTCTATTTAACTTTTACTTTTATCTTAACTAAAACACCATTTTGAGCATATACATATACATCGCAAGTACCCTTGCCAACCGCTTTAATAACGCCTTTATTGCTTACGGTTGCAACTGCTTTATTTGAACTCTCATATGTAAGTGCTCTAAACTTCTTAACCTTAAGTTTTGTGCTTTCAGCCTTAGCTGCTGCCTGAAGCTTAAAGGTCTTGCCCACCTTAATATTTGCCTTATTATCGCTGGCCTTGGTTGTTATAGTCTTATAGTTTCCAACCTTGCCGCCCTTAGTTGCTATATAAAGAGTCTTAGATGTAGCAAGTGCTTTTCCATTTCCTACAGCTACAACTACATACTTATAGTAGGTTCCCTTTTTCAGCTTCTTTTGGGTAAATGAAGTTCCAGTCACTGTTTTTAGCTTTACATACTTATCTGTCTTACCAGATTTACTTCCATAAACTATATAAGACTTAGCACCTTCAACCTTCTTCCACGATATTGTAATGCTATTATTGGTAACCTTCTTCTGCTTTGCCTGAAGAATAGAAAAAGTTGCACCTGGAGCACTCTTTGCTCCTTTTAATGCAAGTATCTGCTGCTCTTTCTTATTCTCAGATACTATTTTATTTCCAAAAGCATCTTTTACTATGGTTGTAACAGGTTTAACTGTTGCTATTGGTGTTTCTGGTGTTGCTGGTGTTTCTGTCGTTGCTGGTGTTGCTGGTGTCTTTGTTGTTGTAGTTGTTGTTGCAGGAGTTTCTTTAGATTTATCATTTGCCTTACTACCTGGATATGTAGTTGGGATAGCGATATTTATAACCTTCGGCCCGGTTGCAGCAATATATCCAGTTCCCTGCTTTTCAGTTGCATTAGGATCACCATCTTCACCAAAATTTCCACCGACTCTCTGAGCATAAGTTGCTCCTGAATCGAGGTCCATCAAATTCTCAAGGCCGCCCTTAAATTCAGAATAAGATATTCTTCCATGAGGCAGACAATACTTATCATTATCTTCAATATGAACAACCTTCCACTGAAGTGCCCAGGTAAAAGGTCCCCATGCATAAAAGTCCATATCAAGCGAATCCTTAAACCAGTCAGATCTACCGTAATCAAATGCTGTACCAAAATGCATATAATCAGCAAATCTATGAGCCATAAGTGCAAAATCCTGTCTATTAATAAGCTCTTCGCCTGCAAATTCATTATCACAGATTACAGGATAACCAAAGCAAATATTATTGGCCTCGCCCCACTTAACTGCAGCATAATATGAGGCATCTGAAGGAACATCAGTAAATCTTGTCTTAGCAGGAGCTGCCGGTTTTCCAGCAAGCTCGTAGAGAGTCTGAATAGCCTGACCTCTTGTAATAAAGGTCTCATTATTCGACAGGCCATCATTTGTATCTAGTTTACAATCTGGAACAATTGTACCACAAAACTTTGCATTTACTTTTACCCTGTCATCAAGTGCTACACAATGTCTAAGTTCATCAAATGGGTCACTGCTTCCGCCATAGTCAATCGTCATTGAATAAACATAACCAAGATTTTCTGTCTCATGTACATACTTACCTTCATTATAGGCTTTGCAAAGATGATAATTCTTACTAAAATCCAAATCATCAATGCTACTTAAGCCAAATGCCATAAGGTAATAAAGCTTAGGGTTATGAGATAAGTCTAAAGAACGAAGTTTTGTATCACATTCAACTGTAAGGAACGCAAGATCAGCATTCTGGGAAAGATCTAGTGATGTAATGCCATCATTATAACCGCATACAAGTTCTAACAGATGCTTATTGTTCCTAACATTGACATTCTTAGCTGCTGTCCATGCAATATTATAATACTGCATTTCCTTAAGATTAGAAACATCGATGTCCTTTAGTCTCTCATTGTGCCATACGTCAAGTCTCTTAATAAGAGAATTATTAGAAACATCAAGCGTTTCAAGATCGTTATAATAACAAGTAATTTCGTTAAGAAGCGGATTATTTGATACATCAAGTTCTGTAAGACCACAATTACTGCAGAACAGATTCTCAAGTTCAGGATTCTGAGACAAATCCAACTCAGTAAGATTAGGATTCGAATTACATTCAAGATAAGCCAGCTTTGGATTGTTTCTAACGTTCAGTTTCTCGAGATTACAATCAAAGCAGTATATCCATGATAGCTTAGGACAGCCTGAAAAATCCAGTTCGCTAAGCGGATTGAATGAACACCAGACACCTTCAATATCCGGGTTGTTAGACAGATCGATTTCAGTGATATTATTTCCTTTACACCATAAGCCCTTCAGGTAAGGAAAATATTCTATTCCCTCAATAGAATTAACACCACTATTCTCGCAATACATATTCCAAGTATAAAGTATCTCATACTTGTCCAGGTAATTATTCCCATCAGTATCAGAATTACGTGCAACGCATGCCCTGAAATTAGGATCAGGAAAGTGCTTCGCATCGATAGGAATATCACCTTCTGCTGCTCTTAATGGCTTAATAGGAAAACCTGTAAGAACCATTGCCGAACACATGACTGCGGCAACAAACTTGCTAAAAAACTTCATTTTTAAAGCCCCCCTTTAAAATAAATTTCCCCCTAGAAACTTTAAGCCTATATAATATTTCACGTTCATAATTAAATAATATCCATCCCCAAAGAATCCAAGAGGTTATAAACTTGTTAATTTTATACATTTCAACCTTTATTTATAAATGCTATCACAACATCTAATTAGCGTCAAGGAAAGTTTATATAAACTAACAGATACCTTTTTTTTACAACTAACTTATCAAATTTTTAAATCTATGGCCGGTTTAGACGCGAGTAAAAAATTTAAAGGCACCGGATTTATTCCAGTGCCTTTTTTTATTATTTTTAGTTAAGCCAAAAACGGCAATTTAAAATTAATAGTTGCCATTATTTGAATCACTGCCATAGCCGCCGTTTCCGTAGCCATCGCTATAGGTATCCGAATTTTCGTTTCCATAGCCATCGCTGTAGCCAGCAGAACTTCCATTTCCATAGCCATCTGAACTTCCTGTTCCATAGCCAGCAGAACTTCCATTTCCGTAGCCATCTGAACTTCCTGCTCCATAGCCATCTGAACTTCCTGCTCCGTAGCCGTCTGAGCTTCCATTTCCCTCACCGTAGGTGTAACCATTAGAACCGCTTACTGCACCATTATCCAGCTGCACTCCATATCCTCTATTAGAAGATGTTCCATCACTACTTGATGAATTATAAGAATAAGAGTTTCTAGAAGAATAGCTATCTGCTGTTCCGTATGCATTCTCACCGTACTCAGTGCTATTATCAGCTACTGTGCTCTGTGTTTCGTCATAGGAATACTCATAATTTCTCTGCTCTTCTCTGTTTGCCTCAGCAGCTGCTGCCGCAGCCTCCTGCTCCTCGTGGGCACGAAGCTGCATCTGAATCATAGCTTCAAACTCAGAATGATTCCTCTTATACATATTCATATACTGAGTTTCGCCGCCAACAATCATCCAAGGCATTTTAGTATAAAAAGCGAGCGCCTCACCAGCCGCATTTGTGCTGACAGGCATTTTATAAACCTTCTTGCTATCCTTTAGATAGAAGAAAATATGGCTAATGGCCTGCTTATATCTTCCACCTCTCTGGAACTTATAATAAGCCCATTCAACCTTTTTATTATCTATAATATGTGCCTTTCCGCCTTCATACCATATGGTCAGTTCATCACTTTGCCAAATGTGCTTTTCAGGCTTTTCAGCAAAAGCCATACTTCTATCAAGTGAATCAAGGTCATGATAGGTAAAATTATTCATTAATACGAAATTATTAAGTTCCTTGCACCAGCCATTTGAAACAAGTCTTATAAGGTGGTAAATAAGAATCACTGCAAATACGAGTATAAGTGCTGTGGTAAAAAATATGTTAAACTTTGAAACACCGCCAACATAATCAGACCTCAAAACATAATAATCCACAGAATTCCACTCATCATTTGTAACACCCATATAATCTATAGCCTCATCATAAAAGCCTCTTTCTTTTCCTTTAAGCTTTACAAATGAGCCCGTTATCATTATCGGATTATCCAAATAGTAAGAATCCTCTTCCGTAAGTGTACCATCGTAATACTTATCCAGAAAATCCCAGTAATGATCCTCTGTATTTGCAAGTTTTCTGTCTGTTGAATTATCATCCACAGCAGAAACCGCAAAATACTGCCAAAACGCATCCTTTTCATTTAGAGGATAGGAATTAGCAACAATATACCCATGACCTGACACTCTTTTATTCGTCGTTACTCCATAGTGCTTTGTCTCAGTAGTATTCTCAACGAACGATCCAAAATTTAAGTAAAGCGGATATTTTACATATCCATTTTCAAGCTCTTTAAAATCAATTTTTGTAAAATCTTCTATAACAGTAGGTCCTTTAATTAATTTAAAAATAGCTCCCTTCCCAATAACTGCACATATTATAACCGCGATAGTAAATATTACTACAAAACCTATATCATGCTTTTTACAAGATTTTTTCAATGTTTCAATCATAAATATTATCCTTTCACCATAATAATAGCCAGGCTGCTCTAGCCCGTTTGCTATTTCAACAGATTCCAATACCGACTCATTCTAACCTTATTTAGCCTTTAACGCATCTTTTCTTTTAAGTACCGATAGCAGTAATCAGACCATCCGACTGCTGCCACCGGAAATAATATTACTATTGCTTCTTGATAAAATGGAAGAGCTTTGATGAATAATCTCCCCAGGTTCCGCCGGCTGAGAAGCCTCCATACATAAGCACTGCACCATTATATTCATCCTCTGTTCCTTCAAGAGCATAAAACGCATTCTCATCAAGACCTACAAGCTTTACAATCTGAGAATGAACATTAGGTCTTCTCATTCCTTCAACATAGGTAACAAGAGCCTCGCTCTTATCCTTAGCTACAATCGCCCAGCAATCATATACTCCGTTTTCTGATAATGAAGCAATTCTGTAGTAATCTCCAGTACGGATAAGCTCATTGTACTTATGATAAGTATCAATCTGACCTGGAATCTGATTTCTATCATTTTCTGAAATCTTAGTAACATCAAGCTCATAACCAAAGGTTCCAGAAAGAGCAACATTGCCACGCGTCTCAAAAGGAGTATTTCTTCCTGTTGCATGGTTAGGACAATCAGAAACATGAGCGCCCATGCTTGATAAAGGATACATAAGCTCTGTACCCTCCTGGATGTAGCATCTTTCGATGGCATCTGTATCATCAGAGCACCAGATCTGCGGGCTAAAGTAGAGCATTCCGGCATCAAATCTAGCACCGCCGCCCGAGCAGTTCTCAAGAAGAAGTTCCGGGAAGTCTGTGATAAGCTTCTCCTGCATCTCATAAAGAGCAAGAACATATCTGTGTGAGAACTCGCCCTGTCTGTCAGCTGAAAGCTCAGCAGAATAAAGATCACAGAGCTGTCTGTTCATATCCCACTTAACATACTCAATATTAGCTGAAGATAGAACCTTCTTCATCTCGCCGTAAATATAATCTCTAACTTCTTTTCTTGTTATATCAAGAACAAGCTGATTTCTCATAAGAACCGGCTCTCTGCCGTCAATCTTAACAGCCCATTCAGGATGTGCACGGTAAAGATCAGAATCAGGTGAAATCATCTCAGGCTCAAACCAGATACCGAACTTAAGACCAAGGGCATTTACCTTATCAACAAGAGCCTTAAGGCCGCCGCGAAGCTTTTCTTCATTTACCTGCCAGTCACCAAGAGACATATTGTCACTGCTTCTATTACCAAACCACCCATCATCCATTACAAGCATCTCGATACCAAGCTTCTTAGCCTCTTCTGCAATAGAATAGAGCTTCTTTTCATCAAAATCAAAGTAAGTAGCCTCCCAGTTATTAATAAGAACTGGTCTTGGCTTATTCTTATAACTGCTTCTGATAAGATTATTTCTAATGATATCATGGAAATTCTGAGCCATCTTATTAAGACCTTCAGCTGAATAGGTCATGATTACCTCAGGTGCAACAAACTCTGCACCCTCTTCAAGCTTCCACTCGAAGGTGTCATGATTAATTCCGACTTCAACTCTGGTATTTCCGAACTGATTTACCTCGCATACAATTTCAAAGTTACCTGAATAAACAAAGTTGAAGCCATAAGCCTCTCCACTGGTATAGGTGCATCCCTTTGAAACAAGCGCTGCAGAAGAATTCTGCTGATGTCCAGACTCACCTCTAAAGGATCTTATCATCTGAGTTCCTACAGTAACAGGTCTTCTATTGATATGTCTCTCTCTTGCCCAGCTTCCATGAAGAGTAATGAAATCAAAAGCATTACCCTCAAAATCCACTGATGCTGAAAGGGTTCTCTCAAGATAAGCAGCCTTTCCACTTACATTCTTAACTCTTACGCTTCTGGTGATACAGTCGCTATCTACAAATGTAGAATAAACTAATGTAACCTCAATTCCAAGGCACTTATCCTCTGCTGTAAGCTCAAGAGTATCACAGTCATCACCTTCATTAACGAAGGTTGCTGGAAGACCTTCAAGCTTCTTCTTGCCCTTATAGATTTCGTGGCTCTTGTAGGTAAGAGCTGCCGTTTTAGTGCCATTTTCAGCCTTTACTTCAAAGGCCGGTGTTCTGTAATCACCAATTCCTGCAGTTGGATATTCAAAAAACGCGCTATCATTGAAAGAACCTCTATCACGGTTGTTCTTACTAGGAACAAACGGATTCTCATCAATTCTTAAAAGATGCCTTACATGATAATCAGGAAGCTTCTTTCCATAATAAGCGTGACAGATGAAATTTTCCACATCCACAAGTGCGATTACATAGCTCGAATTTTTGGTATCAAGCTTAAATACTTTTTCATCCTCGTAATACTTTATTGCCATTATTATCTCCTTTCCCCTAAAAAAGACGGCACTATTACAAATCAATTTCACCTATTCATAATTAATGCCGCCTTCAATGTACAAATTAAAACACTATTAAATTAAATATCCGTAAGAAGCTCTAAAGAATGCTCCTTATTCATCTTCTTACACATTTCTACAAACTTATCAAGTGGAACATCATGAATCTGCTGCTTCATTCCGCGGATGTTAAGGGAAACAGTATTCTCAGCTGCTTCCTTATCACCAAGAACAAGAATATAAGGTTCCTTATAAAGTTTATACTTCTTGATCTTCTCCTTCATATTATCATCCTCGTAATTAGCTTCAACTCTGACGCCAGCCTCTTCAAGAGCAGAAACGACCTTCTTAGCATACTCATTATGCTCAAGTCTGATAGGAACTACACCTACCTGATATGGTGAAAGCCAGAATGGGAATGCACCCTTGAAGTTCTCGATGATAATACCAATGAAACGCTCAAGAGAACCATAAATAGCACGGTGAATAACAACAGGCATTGCAACTGTTCCCTCAGCTGTCTGGTATGTAAGACCAAAGTTATGAGGAAGCTGGAAGTCAAGCTGAACAGTACCGCACTGCCACTCTCTGCCAAGAGCATCCTTGATCTGAAGGTCGATCTTAGGTCCATAGAAAGCACCATCACCCTCATTTACCTCATATCCATCCGGGCCATACTTCTCATCAAGAATTTCCTTAAGAGCCTTCTCTGCACGGTTCCATACCTCAATATCACCCATGAAATCATCAGGACGGGTCGAGAGCTCAGCACGATAAGTAACACCAAAGGTCTTGTAGATTTCATCAGCAATAGCGATGATATCAGCAATCTCATCCTTTATCTGAGATTCCATAACAAAGGTATGGTCATCATCCTGACGGAACTCCTGAACACGAAGAAGACCATTCATCTGACCTGACTTCTCCTTGCGGTGAAGAACATCATACTCACTGAAACGGATTGGAAGATCCTTATAAGAATGAACGTTTCTCTTGAACATTACCATAGCATTAGGACAGTTCATAGGCTTTGCTGCCATAGTATCAATGTTCTCACGGTTATAAACAGCTGTGCCCTTTGAAAGCTCAACATTCTTTGTAAGCTCTGCCTCATCCATATTCTCGATAACATCCTTGATGTTAGCATCAGCCTTAAGCCAGCCAGCAACACCAGGTACCATGAACATGTTGTTGATATAATGAGCCCAATGGCCACTTATCTGCCAAAGCTTCTTATTATTGATAAGAGGAGCAGAAATTTCTGTATAGCCATGCTTCTTCTGAATTTCACGAGAATACTTAAGAAGCTCCTGATACATTGCCCATCCTCTTGGATACCAATATGGCATACCAGGTGCTGTCTCATCGAACATGAAGAGCTCAAGCTGAGGTCCGAGCTTCTTATGATCTCTTTCCATAGCTTCCTTAATGAGATCCTTATGTTCCTTAAGCTGCTGCTTATCAGGGAAAGCATAAACATAAATTCTCTGAAGTCTGTCAAGCTTAGCATCGCCTCTCCAATAAGCCATTGAAACTGCCTTTACTTCAAAAGCAGCTGAGCTAAGCTCCTGAGAATTAGGAACATGAGGTCCGCGGCAAAGATCTACATAATCATCACCTGTATAGTAAATTGTAAGAAGCTCATCCTCTGGAAGATCCTTAATTATCTCTTCCTTATACTTCTGATTCTTGAACAGCTCAAGTGCATCTGCTCTTGAAATCTCCTCTCTTCTCCAATCTTCCTTTCTCTTGATGATTTCATGCATCTTATCTTCGATTTTCTTATAATCATCTGGAGTAACTGTAACTCCCTCCGGGAAACCGAAATCATAGTATAAACCATCCTCGATCTGAGGTCCGATGGCATACTGAACTTCCTTTCCATAGATTTCGATTACTGCCTTTGCGAGGACATGTGCCAATGAATGGCGATATCTGTCCATGTACTCTTCCTTAATCATTAAAAACCTCTTTCCTGCCAATGGGCATATAAAAAGCCCACTGACATCATTATATTTTGATGTCAGGGGCGCAAATTTATATTTATTTACGTGGTTCCACCCTGCTTGCCTCAAAATAAGGCCACTTAATGGGCGATTATAACGGAATCACCGGACTCTATTAAAGCCTTTCTGGTACTAGACCCGAAAAGATGGTGTTCAATTATCTTCCTGCCCGGCGCTTCCACCCATAATAAACGTAAAAAAGCATTTATTACGGCCCCAGATCTCTGTTTCAGTATGGTAACCTACTGTTCTTTTCATGAAATTACTTCAATAATACTATATAAACTGTTAAAAGTCAAACATTTTTCGATAGAAGTTTTTATAATATGAGCATTTCTTTTATAAGTTTGTTTTAATATAAAATATTTTCCATCACAAGTTTTTTCAGGCAGCTGGCGACAAGTACTTACATAAATACCCTGTTGAAAAATCAAACGAATATAAGTATAATTAGGACAAGATGTTTTACGAATCATGAAGTTTAAGATAAGGCACAGAGCCCCGTCTTAATCTTAAAACGGAGAATTTGAATGTATAGAAATGTTGACTTAAATGATATAACTGATGGCTCAAGGTATGGTAATAATGACATGGTCAGGGCAGATACCTACGGCTGCAAGAATTGTTCCTTCTGCTGCAGGAATATGTGCGATACTATTTTCCTTGATCCTTTTGATGTGTTCAATCTTTTAAAGTACTTATCTGAAAATAGAGAGACCTTCCGCGACGGAATTAAGCAAAATGCAGCCTCTAATGCGGATGCTTCAAGTATGCCGGTCTACCTATCCTCGATACTTGAGACTTATTTAAAGTTTGACGTAGCAGATGGAGTAATTATGCCGCGTTTTAACGAAAAGTTCAAAAGTGCGCTCTCGGATAAAAACGATGATAGTGACAGGTGCCCTTTCCTGGATAAGGAAGGCAGATGCAGCGTGCATTCTGCAAGACCAGGCTTTTGCAGACTGTTCCCACTTGGAAGATTATATGAAAATGGCAGCTTTTCTTATATTTTACAGACCAAAGAGTGCAAAATAGAAAATAGAGGAAAAATAAAGGTAAAGAAATGGCTTGGCATAGGTGACCTTAAAAACTATGAGGCATATATCGTAAAATGGCACTACTTCCTTGAAGATATTGAGAAAAAAATCGACAGAGGTGCAAATAAGGAACTTGCGGGAGTTCTTGATATGAAGATACTTCAGGATTTTTATCTTACGCCTTATGCCTTTGATGAGGATTTCTATGCGCAGTTTTATGAAAGATTAAAAGTTTTTTGGCAAAAACAGTAACAGTTTTATGAAAGATTAGAAGAATTTTGGCAAGAACAGTAACAGTTTGATGGAAGGAGATATTGGGGAATGGCTAGAGAATGGCTTATGGAAGCAATTTTTTATGAAATATATCCGCAGAGCTTTAAGGATACAAACGCTGACGGGATCGGCGATTTTAACGGCATAATTGAAAAGCTTGATTATATTAAGGATTTAGGCTTTAATGCGATATGGATGAATCCATGCTTTGAGTCGCCTTTTGGCGATGCGGGATATGATGTCGCAGACTATTTCAAAGCTGCCCCTCGTTACGGCACGAATGAAGATTTAAAAAGACTTTTTAAGGAAGTTCATGCAAGAGGAATGCACATAATCCTTGACCTTGTACCAGGACACACTTCTACGGAGTGCAAGTGGTTTAAAGAGTCCTGCAAGGCTGATAGGAATGATTATACTGATAGATATATATGGACGAATTCTGTTTGGGAAAATGGCACAGGCACCGGGAATACAACCGGCTGGCTTGGCGGTATTTCTGAAAGAGATGGCTGCGCTCTTCTTAATTTCTTTGCATTTCAGCCAGCTTTAAACTACGGCTTTGCCTATCCTGATCCTACCTGTCCTTGGCAGCAGACGCCCGATGCTCCCGGACCTATGGGAACAAGAGCAGCAATAAAGGAGGTCATGCGTTTCTGGCTCGGAATGGGCTGCGACGGCTTCAGGGTTGATATGGCAGGCTCCCTTGTTAAAAATGATCCTGATAGTAAGGCTACCATTGCACTCTGGCAGGATTTTAGAAAATTCCTTGATAAGGAATTCCCTGAAGCTGCAATTATTTCAGAGTGGGGAGAACCGGATAAGTCCTTAAAGGGCGGCTTCCACATGTATTTTGTACTGCATTTTGGACCATCGCATTACCTTGATTTATTTAGAACAGCCCAGCCTTATTTTTCAGCAAAGGGAGAAGGCGATGCAAAGGAGTTCTTTGACCTTTATACAAAAAATCTAAGACTAGCAAAAAATGGCGGTGGCCTCATCTGCATTCCTTCCGGAAATCATGATATGGACCGAATGGCCAGGACTCTTGATGAAAAGGAAATGAAGCTTGCATTCATGTTCCTTCTTACCATGCCGGGTGTACCGTTTGTTTATTACGGTGATGAAATAGGCATGCATTATGTCGAAAACTTAAAGTCCGTTGAAGGCGGATATGGAAGAACAGGCTCTAGATCTCCTATGCAGTGGGATAATTCGACAAATGCCGGCTTCTCTTCCGCTCCATCTGACATGCTCTACATCAAGCAGGATTCAAGCAGGTCAAAGATAAATGTTGAAAATGAAGAGAGGGATGAAAATTCACTTCTTAATACCGTTAAGAAGCTGATTTCCCTTAGAAGAGAAAACGCAGCGCTTATGAATACCGCTGATTTTAAAATTCTCTATTGCGAAAAAGGCGAATATCCGCTAATATATGCTAGGGAAACTGAGGGCGAGAAAATAATTGTAGCTCTTAACCCTTCAGGAAAGAACGCATCAGCAGAAATCGAGCTTCCTATTGGAAATGTAAAGGTGCTATCTGTTATGTCAGATGGCGTTTTGAAAAACGCAGGCGAAGCTGACATCAGGTTCCTACGTGAAGGAAAGGCAGTAGTTTCTTTAAAGCCTCAAAGTGCAACCCTGCTAAAGGTATAAATTTAACTCACACGAGAAGTAAAAAGAAAATATATGGAGAAATAGGGCATGGATGCTTACACAGATTTTGCTAGAGTATATGATGAATTAATGGATAATATTCCGTATGATAAGTGGTTTGAATATCTTCACTCACTTTTAAAGGAATTTAAAATTGAAGATGGAATAGTTGCCGAGCTTGGCTGCGGAAGCGGAAAGATGACCAGAAAGCTAGCCGGGGCCGGCTATGATATGATAGGAATTGATCTTTCGATGGATATGCTCCAGATTGCCATGGAAAAGAAATACGAAGATAAAAATGCTACTAAAAAGGATATCCTCTATCTCAATCAGGATATGAGAGAAATGGAGCTTTACGGCACAGTAAGAGCATTTGTTAGTGTCGGAGATAGTATGAATTACCTTCTTGAAAAGAAGGATCTCGTGCAGGTAATGAAGCTATGCAATAATTATCTTGATGAGGGAGGCTATCTCATTTTTGATTTAAAAACAGCGCATATGTACCGCGACCTCATGGGAAATAGAACCATAACTGATACGAGGGATGATGTTACTCTTATCTGGGATAATTTTTATGATAAGGATAAACATCTTAATGAATACGCAATGACAATCTATACTGATTCGGGTAAAACAGACGCGTATGGAAATGCTTATTTTACACGCTTCGAGGAAAAACATTTACAGCGGGCTTATTCTCTTTCTGAAATCAAATCGGCGGTAAAGCAGTCGGGAATGGAGCTTGTTGCTATTTACGATGCGTTTACTCACAATGAACCCACCAGAAAGAGCGAAAGGGTTTATGTAATAGCCCGTGAGACTCACCAGGAAGGAAAAAAATACATTTAATAATAATATGGAGGTAAAAAAATGCCATCAATTAACATGCGTTTTCCAAAAGGCCTTAAAAAGGCAGTAACTCTTAGCTATGATGATGGAGTTGCTTCAGATGTAAGACTTATGGAAATCTGTAAAGCACACGGTCTTAAGGTGACCTTTAATATCAATTCAGGTTGCTTTGCACCTGAAGGAAGTGAGTACAGAGAGGATGATATATACTGCAGAATGACTAAGTCTGACTGCATAAAGCTGTACAAGGATTCAGGAATGGAGGTAGCAGTTCACGGACTTACCCATTCGGCATTTACAAATCTTGCACCAGGAGCTAGAGCCAGAGAGGTAGCCGAGGATAAGGTGAATCTTGAGAAAATTTTCGACCAGACCATGGTGGGAGGTGCTTACCCTTACGGTGCTTATGATGAGGCTTCCTTAGATATTTTAACTCAGTGCGGTCTTGGATATTATAGAACAGTAACATCAACTCACGATTTTAACATTCCACGTGACTTTAGAGTACTAGATCCTACTTGTCATCATGCTGATCCCGAACTTGATACACTTGTGGATAGATTCCTCAATCAAACAGAAATATATGATCCGCTTATGTTCTATCTTTGGGGACATTCTTATGAATTCCGCAGGGATAATAACTGGGAAATCATTGAAAACTTTGCTAAAAAAATAGGCGGACATAGCGATATCTGGTATGGTACCAATGCTGAAATCTATAACTATGTACAGCTCTATAAAAGACTCGTATGGAGATCTGATCTTTCTAAAGTGTTTAATCCTACTTATATGCCGATTTTTGTACAGGTTGAAGATAAAATTTTGGAGATTAAACCAGGTGAGACTGTAGAAACTAAAGTGACATGCTGATAGAAACTAAAGTGACATACTGATAAAAACTAAAGTGACATACTGATAAAAACTAAAATCCCACGGGTAAGCCCGTGGGATTTTATAGTATTATTCCAAATCATTACGGTAGAGAATCAGTATCACTTTCTCTATCTAGTTTCATTTCATTGCCTTCATATTTTAGAGTACTCAATTCTGTATTATAGCTATAATCAAGCTCTGTAAGCTTATTATTGCGACAATCAAGCGACTCCAACTTTGTTAACTTTGAAATATCAAGTTTTTCAATGCTATTATTACTACATATAATGGAAGTAAGTTCCGTATTAGCATCAAGATTTAATGCATTAAGCTTATTATCACTACATGCCAAAACTCTAAGTTTGCGGTTCTCACTAAGATCAATTTCTGTCAAAGCATTAAATCCGCAGTCAAGACTTTCTAAATTCGAAATTCCTTTGACGTCTAATTGTGTTATTTTATTTCCCCTACATGACAGAGTGTTTAGACTTTCATTTTTTCCCAGAATTAAAGTATCAATCATGTTATTAGAACATACGAGACTCCGTAGTTTTTCGTTTTTTGATAAGTCAAGTGTACTAATGTTGTTGCCGGTGATTTCAAGATAATCAAGATTTTCAAAGAACTCTATTCCTTTTAAATCTTTTATTCCTTGATCAATAATCATCATCGAGTTTATTTCACATTCCTTAGCATCTAAAATACCATTCTTGTCTTTATCTAGTCGATCACTTACGTATGTCCTGAAATTATAATCTGGAAAATTATCATTATTTATTTCAATGTTTTCTTTCTCTGTGATTACAGTGGTATTTGCGTCAATATTTTCGTTAGTGGAAACCGAAGTAATATTTTCATTTGTTGTAGTACTTGTGGTTACATTTGTACTATCAGAGGTTACTCGCCCACATGCTGTAAACAAAAACATAATACATACGGCTGATGCTTTAAGAATAGCTTTCATTTATAATTATCTCCTTTCGATATCAATTAAACGGAGTACGTGCCGAGTACCCATTATTAATTTTCCATAAGGAACAAAAAGAATCTCTTCATAGTTTTCTAAATCAAAGGTTACGTCTGACTCATTATCATATGCAAGAACTTCATTAGGAATTCCGGCATTTATAGCCAGCCCCGTCAAAGCAACTGCAAATAAGGCACATAATTGTTTTTTCATATTTTTACCTCCTTTAAACAAAATAAAAATATAATGAATGTTTTAAAAATTTTACCAATTCAATTATACTCTTATCATATGACTAAGTCAAGCGCCAATTAATGTTTTTTACTTTTTTTTACTTTTTATATAAAGAACTCTGTCACAGGCATTTTCCGCCCTGTGAAGCGTATTTGCCCGATGAGATAGCGGAGATAATGCTTAAACTGACTTGTACGGAACGGTTAATGGTTGCGCCAATAGACTACAGTCTGATGACAAACATCTTCGTATAGTCGGCAGCGGCTGTTTCCACATATATCTTTCCTCCATGACGTTCGATGACACGCTTTGTTACCGCAAGTCCAAGTCCCGTACCATGGCCGACAGTTCTTGCGGCGTTTTCCGTTACGAATGGCTCGAAAATATCCACGCCTTCGGGGAGAGAGTCACCGCTGTCCGCTATACGGATAACGGCTTTCCCATTATCATCTGCAACCGATACCTTTGCTCTGATACCGTCGGGATTATGCTTGTAAATGTTAACGATAAGATTTGTAACCGCCCTTTTCATCTCGGTCTTGTCGGCGTTTATCGTAATAGCTGTTTCGGGAATGTCTATGTCAAGTTCTATTCCGTGATCTTCAAAGTCGCAGTAATTCTCGGCTATGACCTCACGCACAAGAGAGCATATATCTACCTCTGCAAGCGCTGGCTTATACCCGTCAGTCCCAAGCTTTGCGTAGTCGAACAGAGTGTTCACCATATCGTTCATGCTGTTGGATTTGCGGTATATGATGTCGAATATCTCCTGCTGTTCATCGGGCCTTATCTTTCCGTCCGAAAGTGCTTTTGCAAAGCCATGCACTGAGGTCATTGGAGTTTTCAGATCATGTGCAATAGCTGCATACAGCAAATTCTGCTCTTGCAGACGGCGTTCGCTTTCCTGCTTTATCGCCTTTGTGGTCAGTCTGTAAAAAGCAAGTGCAAACGCCACAAAGATAAGGATATTCAGTATAAAATAACCCCACCGTGATGGCGTGTTAGCATTAATATCCGTAACGTACGGATTGAGCATCGGGTCGAGTATATCGTAATAGATATAGTCCAGATTTTTAAACAACAACACCAGACCAAAGCACAGACCCACATAGCTTAAAAAGATCTTGTTTTTCAGCGAAAGCAATTTTTTATTCTTCAAATCGATACCCCAATCCTCTGATAGTTTTGATATGCTCAGCCCCCACCTTGTCACGCAGGCGGCTGATTATCACACGGATAGTATTGTCATCCACCGCATCGTCATCATACCACGCACTTTCGTATATCTGCTCTTTAGTGAAAACTCTTTTTGGCTGCGACATAAGAAGCTCAAGCACTTTGAATTCCGCCTTTGTAAGTTCTTTTATCTCATTACCGCCTATGAAAGTACACTCGTCAAGGTCAAGGCTCATATTGCCCACCGTGATAAGGCTTTTCGGCTGTGTCTGCGGTGAGGTGACATTCAGTCTGCGAAGTTGTGCCTTGACTTTAGCGGCAACCTCCAAAGGTTCAAAGGGCTTTGTGATATAATCATCTGCACCAAGATCAATGCCAAGCACCCTGTCCGAAAGCGTGACTTTTGCAGAGATGACCATGACGGGGATATACTTTTCCCTCTGACGTACCTTTTTTATTACCTGATAGCCGTCAATTTTCGGCATCATGATGTCAACGAGCGCCAAGTCAATATCGTTCCTTTCGAGAATATCGAGTGCCTGCGCTCCGTCATTCGCTTCAAGCACGGCAACACCGTCAGTTTCAAGATATATTTTCAGGAGTTTCACTATCTCCTTTTCGTCATCGGCAATAAGAATATTCTGCATAGTTTCGCTTCCTTTATAATTGCAATATTTTAGGGCAACACCGCACAGAGATTGTGGTGCAGATGCATTGTTTTTCCATTCTTAAATTTCTCCTGTATTTATGTAATATATCACACTATCTTCCCGTTTGCAAGCCTTACCGTCCTTGTACCGTATGCCGCACATTCCTCGCTGTGAGTTACCTGTAAAATGGTGATATTTTTCTCCTTGTTTATTCTTGCAAAAAGCTTCATGATTTCCTCGCCCGACACCGAATCGAGGTTGCCCGTTGCTTCGTCTGCAAGTATAAGCTGCGGCGATGCGATGACCGCCCTTGCGACCGCTGTTCTCTGCTGCTGACCGCCCGAAAGTTCGTTGGGCATAGACTTTCGCTTGTCGGAAAGACCCGTTATCTCAAGTATCTCGTCAAGGTCTTTTTTCAGTTCTGCTCTGCTGCGACCTTTTGTCAGTTCGGGCAGCAGGATATTGTCCTCAACGCTTAAATTCTGCACAAGATTGTAAAACTGGAATATGAAGCCTATCGTTTCAAGGCGTAACTTTGAAAGTTCACGCTCCTTCATTTTGGTGATATCCTTGCCGCATACCTTTATCGTACCGTCAAAATTCCTGTCAAGTCCGCCGATCAGATACAGCAGTGTGGATTTTCCGCTGCCCGATGCTCCCATAAGAGATACAAATTCGCCCTGTCTAACATCAAGCGATATATTGTTAAGCACTTTCGCAGCAGCTTCGCCCTTTCCGAAAGTCTTGCTTACATTTGTTACTTCTATCAGATTCATATTGTTCCTTTCTTAAGTTATTCATATTTAAGCTGTGCCGCTATGTTCATTTTTCTGAGTGCCTTTATAGGGAAAAGTGCCGAAAGTGTGAACACTGCCCACATCAGTAGACCAAGAACGATGCTGTTTGTGATGCTCATGTGTATCGGTATAGATACCATAAGTCCGTCAAGTATATTCAAAAATACCTTGTACATAAAGATCGACAGCGGAACTGCCATAACAAGCGCCGCACCAGATGCTATAGCGCTCTCCGCAAAGAACATCTCTGACAGCTTTCCTCTTGTCAATGAAGTAGACATCAGCACCGCACATTCACGTTTTCTGCCCTCGAAACCAATCAGGCAGTTGCTTACCACGCCGATGAATGTAATACCGAGTGCAAGCACTATCACGCCGTCAATAATCGCCATTAAGCCTGCGCTGTCCTGACTTGCGGCTTCATGGTATTCATCATATGTCTGCAACTCCGACACCATATCGGCGGAGTGATCCTCAATGACTGAACGTACCCTTTCAGGGGCACTGCATTTGATATAGATACCAGAGGGGATATCCTTGTAGATATCCTTGAACAGCTTTTCGGATATCACGACAGTCGTTCCACTGGAATTTTCATGATCGGTAAGCGATGTACCTCTGACACGAAGCTGCTTTACATAAGGCATAAAGCCATCGGCTCTGAATGTGATCTCGGCTGTATCACCTTCGCTCAGATCGTATTTCCGTGCCACTGCCTTGCTGATGACGATCTCATCGTATGCAAGGTCGTCGGGGATATCAGATACTCCCCTGAAAAGTTCATAACCGCCGTCCTTCCAGCCGTATATAGGAACTCCGTTTGCTGTCTGCTCTCCGTTTATCTCTATCACACTATTCTGATAATAACCGTATTCCGTTTCGCCCACCCCATCTATATCCTCTATATAGGAAAAACGTGTTCTTTCGGTAGATCCGTCTGTAGTCACGTTCAGGTCGGCGATGCTGTTTTCGTGCATATAAAATCCGCTCATTGATGACGCAAAGCTGTACACCACGATACACACCGCTGCTGCCGTAAAGCACAGCACCGCGCTGCCCACCGTGCTTTTCTTTTCCCTTGCTTCCACTGCCGCAAGCCTTGCTATGGGTTTATTCTGCCTGTCAAATATCTTCACAAGAAGTCCTGCAATAAAGCGTAGTGCATAAGGAAAAAGAAGTGCTGCACCGACCGCTGTGCTGACAAAGCAGATCAGACCTGCAAAAAAGTTCTCCGAGAAGAAAGCTGTTACAAAGGTAATGACTGCAAGAAGAATGCCTAAAACTGTCGAAACCCTGCCGTGTCTGTACTGCGTGTCCTTGTTTGAGAAAATAATATCTCTGATAGATGTCTTTACCGCCGAAAGGATCTCCTTGACCGGGCAAAGGCATTCGAGTGCCACGCAGAATATTATCACTCCTGCGACCGCACCGATGCTCATTTTTCCGGCATTTTCGGAAGAACCGAACTGAGAACTATATATCATTGGGCGAAGTACGGAATATATACATATGCCTATTGCCGAGCCTATCAGTCCGTAGGCTATATTCTCTCCCAGCAGCACCGTGTATGTCAGTCTGCTCGATATACCAAGACTTCTGAAAGTGCCGATCACGGGCATTTTCTCAGTGATTATCCTCTGAGATGCCGATACCGTTACAAATATCACAAGAAGCAGACATACCGCAAACAGTATAGTAAATATCCTTGTGATGTTCCCGATCATTTCCTGTGTCTGCTCGTTTTCAAACACCGCCTGCACGTTTGCCGAGGGCAAATTGCTCTCAAGCGTTTGAACTGCGCTGTTTATTTCTTCATCATCTGCAATATCTATGTAGGCAAGCCTTGTGCCGGTATCAAAACCGCCGTAAAGACTTTTCATGGACTCATTGCTTATCACGATCGTATCGCCCGAACTGAAAAGCCCGACGCTATCGCCGTACAGACCACTGACAGTAAAGTCAACAGGCTGTTTAGCGTTGCTGTAAAGGGTTATCGTATCGCCTATGGAATAGCCAAACTCATCGGCAAAGTCCTTAGCTAGAGCCGCCTGCATATCACCTATCTCCGCATCATTCGGCAATATGCCCATTTCCTTTGCTTTGGGAATATCCACACCGCTGATACTGCACGCTTTCTGGGTGAGCATATCATAAGTGCCGACGATATGCTTTGTAAAGACCGTAGAGCCAGTGGATAATTCCAGAACTGTGCTTTCGGGGATACCCTTTGAAAAATCGTCGTCGAGATCGTATGAGGCGGTAACAATGATGTCTGCCTTGCCAAACGCCTTAGCGTTATTTGCCTTAACCGCCTGCTCCAAAGAACCCGACATATCAAAGCAGAGCATCGCCGCAAGACTGCATATGCTGACACAGAAAAGCAGCAGAAAAGTACGCATCTTGTGCGCCAACATACTTTTAAGCGTGTGCTTGATTATAAGACCCATTTTTACCACCTGCTTACCCTTTCCTCAGGAGCACAGTACATACCGTCCCCCTCCTTTATATTGTATATCTCGTAAAACATTTCGCAGTTTGAAAGCACTGCGTTGACCCTGACCTTTCCGGGACTATGCTCATCGCTCTCCAAGGCATCTATCGCATAGCTGTCTACCCGTGTCTCGGCGTATGTGACTGCGTAATTCTCAAAGTATTTTTTCAGTTCCACCTTATCATCTTTGAGGATATTCACAATACATTCCATTGAACCTAAATCAGCATAGTTCTCGCTGCTTGTTTTTTTGCCGTCAACGTGATAGATATCAAGAACGGTATAATCAGAGAAATAACCCTGCATTTTTTCTGCTCTTTCCACAAATGCATTTCTGTCGGTATCAGAGAGCCAATCGGGAGCATATTCGCCGTTTTCGTTGTAGTCCATACACATCGTATCAAAGCCGTGACCCATTTCGTGACCTATGATCGCACCCAGTCCGCCGAGGTTCGTTCCGATATCGGCTTTGGGGTCGAAAAAAGGAGCGTGCATGATCGCCGCAGTTATGGTAACTGTATTGTTTGGATTGTAGTTTGCGTTCACTTCATAGGTTGCCATTATTGGACGTGTCATATCGAACTTCGCACCGATATTCCCAATGTTGTCATCATAGGAGCGCTCCCTTATGGCATGGAGCGTCTGCGGATAGCTTTCTTTTATCAGTTCCGCACGGGTCGGGTCGTTTTCGGATACTGCCGCATCGGGCAGGATAAATCTCATATTATCGAGTTTTTTTAGTAACGCCTTGCGTCCGTCCTCTGTCAGCCAGTCTGCACCGCTGATAAGTTCACGATAGCTTTGTCTTAGCTGTTCGCACATTTCACGAACAGCGGCGTCCGCTTCTGCAGTGTAGTATTTTTCGGCATACAGTGCGCTCAGGTCATTTACAAAAAACAAATTTGATGCGATCGTATTGACACACACGGAATACTCCTTTTCCTCTCCGCTGCCGTATTCCGAAAGGCTGTCCGCTTCGGTGCTTAAAAACTCCATATTTGCCGTCACAAGTTCGGAAATAAGTATCGTTTTCCAGCTTTCAAGATTTTCCTCTGTCATCATCTCATTCATCTTTTCAAGCTGACCTCTGTCCTTTACATACCAGCCGCCATAGGTGTTTTCATCAAGCCCGAAGAACAGCTTTACCACGCTTGTATCAAGATTAGAGAAAATGCCGTTCATATCCTCCTCGCTGACAAATTCAAAAGCCGCAAATGGGTTTGCCACTTTTCCTGCCGAAAAATCGGTACTGCGGGCAATTTCCAGTGCAAGATATACCGCCTGCTTTGCTTTGCTGTCGGCGGTGTCCTTATCATAGCTTATCGCCATCAGCATATCTCTTATGTAGTTTTTCATGCTGATACACGCTTCATCGCTGCCTGTTATGTCCTCATAAGAATTTCCGCACATTCCTTTGCTCTGGTCTATCAGCAAGGCGTATTCGCCCGACTTGAAATAATTTTGTCTTACCATTGGCACAAAGGGCGTATTCGCTCCGTATGAACGGTACAGCTTTTTCCAAAGTTCCATTAGTTCACCGATACTTCCGACACTGTTTATCTCATCGCACAAACTGCGTATCTCTGAATACACCGCCTTATTATCATTAAAAGCCATTGCCTGATCGTAGACATTTTTAATCAGATATTCTGCGCTGCCCGGCTCATATTCTTCCTCCGATGTAACGATCTCGCTGATAAGTCCGAGTACTTCCTGTACAGTCTGTGCATCCACTTCCTCAAAAGTACCCCAGGTCATTTCGCCGTATGCAGGCAGAGTGCCGAGCAGATGTTCTGCGTTGATATATCCGTAAAAGTCGTCCTGCGCTCTGATCGTCGATACGTCAAGAACTTGATGAGCTGCAGCCGGTTCAGCAGATGTTTCCTTTGCGCTGTCTGGTGTACAGCCGCAGAGCATTCCGCTCATAACAGCAAGTGCGGAAATAAAAGATATTATCCTTTTAGTTTTCTTCATTTTCAAAATACCCTCTTGTATTCTTTTTCATTTGATATATGTATGATACTACCGCACTCTTAACGGAACAATTGCCAAACATTAACTGAACATTAAATTATTGAGTTGCATATAAAAAAGGTCTTGTCCCTGAATTAACAGAAACAAGACCACATTATCATAGGACTAAGTCAAACGCCAATTAATATTTTTTACTTTTTTTTACTTTTTATTTTTTTCATAAAGAGAGAAAAGCTTATTTGCTTCTATTTTAAATTCCAACATTGTAGTGCATTTCATCAGATTTCTAAATAGCCTGTCTTCATAATCCGGCAGCTCCTTAAATCGTCTGATTAGAAACGGCCAGTGCTCCTTTATGTGAAGAACTGCTACTCTTTGAGATATAGCATTTTCGTAAGCTGATAAAAGCTCGTCGTGATATTTTTTTAGCTTCGCTATATCTTCCACAACAGTAGAATCACCATTTTCACCCAAAACTCCTCTTTCTGCAAGATCACGATCATTGCCTATTCCTTCTAATGGATTACATTCAGCCCTTCTTATTTCTTCAAATATCTCTGGTCTTGCTATAGCCCCTCTTCCAATCATAACCCCTTTTAACTTCGGATATTTCTCCTTAAGCTTAAGATAATCCTCTGCACATAAAATATCACCATTATAGCTGATTGGCATTTTACCTTCGTTATAAGCCATATCAAACTCTTCCATATGCACATTTCCGCTGTACATCTGCTTTCCAAGGCGAGGATGCACAATAAGCTCATCCAGCTTATACTTATTATAGACCTTAAGAATATTCTTAAATTCACTGACATCTTCATAACCTATCCTGGTCTTTATGGATATTTTTACTCTATCGTTAATACCACTAGCAAAAATCTCATACAAAAACTTATCGATTTTATCAGGCTCTGCTAAAAATCCAGATCCTCTGCCCTTTTTCACAACAGTATTAGACGGACAGCCAATATTTATATTCACAGTATCATAGCCATATTCCGTAAGGACATCTGCTGCCTCAATGAAATAACTGCTATTATTTGTCAAAAGCTGAGGAATAAGGGTATATCCCGCATTATGCTCCGGAATAATATCCTCAACCGCCCTAACCTTCATTGTTCTTATACTAGAAGGCTCAATAAACGGAGAATAATACTCATCAACTGCCTCTCCGTAGTACTTATTATGTATATTCCTGAAGGTGTATTTAGTAAGACCCTCTAATGGTGCAAATTCTAACTTCATTTATTTCTCTTTTCTTTTTCAATTTCTTAAATCACACGTACCACTCAGTATCATAAATCTCTCAATACCAAAAGTTGTACACTAGGTTTCTCAAACACTTACACCATTATACTGACTTAATATATTTTTTTCAACAATTTTTCCTTCAGCTTTAGGCTCCCATAAACAACTTTTTAAAGATGGCATTATCAGTTATAAAGCTAAAAATGCTCTTTTTCTTTTTCTTTACATTTTCACCTCCCTTATCAGTAAGCTCTAGAAAACTCTCTTCACTTCTAAAGTCAAAAGGCTCAGCAACCATATTATTTTCATAATAATCATCACCTTTTTCTTCGCTCTTATCACAAAACGCAAAGTCAGACTCATACTCTATGGAAAGAAGCTCACTTACAGAAAACTCCGGATTGTCAAGCTTTGTTAGCATACCATATACCATAGAAACAGCTGACTTATCATTATAATCAATTTCTCCAACAAGAAATTCGAGCAACCTCCTGATTCCTGTTTTTATATCACTATTGTTTTCAGGATAGTAAACAAATCTGCATTTTCCCTTCGAATCCACAAAAATCATGGATGCATCAAGTAAAGCTCCGCTATTATCAAGAAGATATTCACTGCAGCTAGAAAGCAAATTATTAAGGTCATCAAACATACTGCTTATCCATCTAGCAGATAGCTTTCTTTTCTCAGAATACTCCTTTAGGGTGCACATGTCTGTCACATCCGCTATCAATGATACTTCATTATCAATATATTCATAATCAAATTTCAAGAGATTTTGAATATCATTATTCCTCATGATCTGATATTGATATCCCTTTACATCTCCTACCTTATCAATAATAAAAAAGCATTTACCAGAACGCTTTTCCATCCTGCTATCAATCATCATCCCTCCTCATTTATTCTTTATTTAATTTTTCATCTATGAGCTTCTCTACCGGCTCTAAAATACCACTTTCAAATCTGACAAGCTCAGAGTAATTATTAATGTAAACAATCGAACTTATACTCTTCTTATAGTTAAAATATCCGCCCGAAACCAAATACATAAGAGGCATCTGTTTAAAGCTAAAATCAGCCTCTAGGATAATATTTCCCATATTCTCTGAAACACGCACATTTTCCGTCTTAAACAGCAGTAAGCCTCCGCTTAGTCTAGAAGTAACATATACCCTTATTTTATCAAGCTCTTTACTATCAAGCGCTCCTAAACTAAGAGCTAGCGGATGCGCCATCTTTCCATCAGGATCAGCTGCCCCCGTCTCAAGATTGCTTCCAAAGGACAAATATCTTTCAATATGAATTCCTGAAGAATTCAGTCTGCTAACGGCCACTGTATTATCATGTATGTAAAACGCCATCCATATAAGGTACATAAATACCGCAAATACCACTGGCACTACAAAGGCTGCTTCTACAGTAATACTGCCCTCGTTATTCTTCTTAAAATCCTTCATGCTAAACACACGCCTTTCCCCCTAATTACATAGCTTTTATATATCTAATCCATGATAGTGAAATCATTAAATGCACAGAAATATAGTGTTGATACCAATAACGTAATAAACCTATAATGATGACACCACTAAAGTAACAAACTTGTAACATAGGCGAATAATAGAAAAGGCATAAATGCAAGCTCAGTATTTTTATTACCTCTTTTTGTGGCAAGCAGCACCGCCGAATAACACATAGTATATATAAGAGATAGAAAATAAAGCAAAATCCCCTTAGTTATACCAATAGTCAGAAACATAAGAGTTAAAACCAGTGCATCTCCCATTCCGAATTTGCCTCTTGTTGCAAGACTAAAGATTATCAATACTCCTCCTGCACATACTCCAAGCACTCTTTGCATGATGCTGTAATCCTTTGATATAAATATCATTAAAATAACAAGTATGAAGGTAATCACCAACGCAGGCATATTAATTTTTTTCTTTTTATAATCATTCAGTGCTTCAGTTCCAAGGAACAAAAGCAATATCAATCCAGTTAATTGTGCCAGGCTCATATTATTCCTTTCTAAAATCAATCGCTAATGGTTTATTCCTTTCTACTACAATATATTTATGGTTAATAACCCTTACAGACAGTAAGGAATTATCCATCTTGTTGCTTAGCTCATATAAAGCACTAAAAGCCTATTCCTTTCCTAAATCAAGGCCACCTTCTAATGCCTCTTCACCATCATGACGCAGCTTACAGGTGGTACATAGCCTATAACCTTTATTCTCAGCTTCCTCTAAGTTCATACTCTCTATTGACCTGGTTATCTCACTACAATTAGCGTCCATGTGGAATTTACCTCCGCCCTTAGTATAATAGACCAAGTCTGTCGGTTCTGGCTTAACCCCCTTCGCACAATGCTTACATCCCTTTCTATAGCTCTTTGGAACTGCTGAATACGGCATTGCAACCGGATTTCTTACAATGTGGATACAGTCATCATAGTAATGATAGCAATAGTTCTTACCTGCAAGTACTGATACAAAAACTATCTTCTCCTCTTCTTCCTCTTCCTCTTCTTCCTCTTTCTCCTCTTCCTCTGTGCCATCTTCATCTTCTTTATCATCGCTCTTACTTATTCTCTCTACTCTCTCAATTTCTGAGCCCGAGAAGCTTTTCATTACGATCTTTTGAACAATAGGAATATCCGGAGAAAAATCTCCTAGCATTGGAAGATTCAGTTCGTAATACATAACGATCTGAACATTTTCATCTGTATCAAAGGTCTGTGAGCCTAAAAAGGTAATACCATCATAGCCGCCCTTTATTATAGAAAAATTATCACAGCCCTTAGGAACATAGTGTTTTACTCTATTCTTGAACCAAAGGCTTCCACTTGATGAACTGATGAGGCCTGTCGCAACATCCGATAAACCATCAGCCATTGTAATATTTTTCTCAGCTTCTATTTTTACGCTTTTTAGCAGATATCCATAAGCTGAGGCCTCCTTGGCTGCCTTAACCCCGGCATCCCTTAAGGCTACATTAAGAGTAAGGGCCTCAAAAAAATACAGCAGAGTGCAGATCGCAAATATAAAAATCGGAAGTACAATGCTTGTTTCTACGGTTATTGAGCCCTTACTGATTGCTTTCTTTTTATTAAAAAACTTCATTTTTCCATTTTACTCCTAATCTTCCCCATAAGCCATACAGCTAAAAAATCTTATCATAAAAATATAAAATAAGCCCGTAGCACATAGTGTACTGTTATAACCTGTTTTTTTGGAGTTTACTAATTTAATGGAGTAAAAAGCATGTGCCACGGGTCTATTTTTAGTAGGTATATCCGCCCTTTACATTGTAGTTAAAGAACGGAATTTCACTCATCAGACTTCCTGATATCTGTGGAATATTCATATATCTTCCCTGCATTGAAAAAGTAGCATCCACATCAAAGGAATAGAGTCTGTCTTCGATTTTATAGCCAGCATCACAGTTCTTTCGAATATCATCCTGTATCAGATCCATCGCTCTAAAGCATTCTACTTTCCTATCCTTAAACAAAAGGAATATGTAAAGATATTCATTATAAGACATGCCAGCAGGATTCTCAACGCTAGCACAGGCTTTAGCCTTGGATATTATTTTTTCTTTGCTCATGGTAGGCACCTCGGCAAATTTCACTTTTCTATCAACAATGTTTATAAATACCGGGATTGAGCCTCCAAGCAAAATAGTTGCAACCTCAACTAAAGCGCACTGAAATGCCCAGGCAAGCTCTATAACTATCGCTACGCCCTTTATCAAAAACGGCAGTCCTGTAATTCCTACAAGCGTTGCTGCCCCGGCTAGAGCCTCAGTTCTAGCTGTCTTATCTGTAATAATGGATACAAAATTCAGTCCTGTTCTAAGCATGATAAGCGAAGTTGCCATTCTCTGCACATTTTGAATATCGCTGTAAGAGCCATATAAAATATATTCAAGCCCGTATTGGATATCCTTATCAGTCTTGGCGGTGTTACTTTTCTTAGTACCACTTCCATTAAGCGCACTTACTGTCTTTCTATCTCGTATTTGATCAGTATAGCTTCCAAAGGCTTCACTCATATAAAGGATAAAGAAGAGCTTGTTGGTCAGCTGCTCTACCGAATCAGTAAGCGTTCCTAGCATATCATCATAACCGCCGTTTTGAATAATATTCAGCAAATCATCCAAACCAACTGAAGGCAGTGCTGATTTATCCGCTGTATCAGGAGTATAGGTCACTGTAGGCAGCTCTAAAATATCTAGAAATGTTGAAGTAGATAGAGAAGATAGATCTTCAAATACCAAGGACGAAATTCCCGCCGATAAAAATTCCTTTAAGAGCTTCTTAATTCCATCTTCACTCACAGCAGTAAGATTCTTAGTTATTTTTCCATAATTAAAATCCATGCCCGCATAAGTTATAGCGGCATATTCATGCTTCATGCTATATATCCAGCTAGAAACATCACCTTCAGCTGACGCAGGCACAGACTTAGCAAGCGTGACTATTCTCTGAAGCACGCTTATATCTTGATTTATTGAATTTTTTAAAAGTGTTGGATTTTTTATAACAGCACTGCCTGTTGAAGATAGAATGCTTTTATCTTCCTCGTATTCTGAAACCAGGCTTTTATAAGTCTCCTCATCAAGATCTTCTTTACTATCATCAAGCGTCTTTTTATAATTTTCAATCTCTGTAAGAGCTGTCTTTGAGGATTCCTCTAATTCATTTAAACTAGAAAGTGCTGACTGTAGCGTGGTAATTAAACCATCATATTTAAAACTTTTAAAAGCTTTAAGCTGCTTTTTAATATCTTTTTTCAATTTTTCCTGCTCTTCTTTTAAGAGCTTTTCCTGAAAAACATAGTTCTGCAATACTGCATGTAATTCTGAAAGCGACTGTATGAGTGAATCTGGTACCGCTTCACCTCTTGCGGTATATTCATCCGCATAATTTTGAATCATCGTCAGAGAATTATTAATATTATTCTGCGTTTTTATATTATTTTCAAGTGCTATTACATTCTTCTGATATGTCTCATTAGTTTTTTCAAGCACATCTAACGGTGTCTTTAAATCTACAATATATGATTTTAAATTATTATAAACCGGTTCTGAAGTTATGTTAAGAGCTCCCTGATCAGCGCCGTGAAAGGCTCTGCTCTTAAAGCAGTTTTTTTGTGCCTTTGCACTATCTCCAAAGAGAGTCTTCTTTTTTTCGACCTCAAGTCCGTCAATAAGCATTAATAAATCACTAGCCTTCCTATCTACCTCTTCTAGAGAAGTATAGGCTGCTGATTTATTGCTCATTACATTTTCAAGCACAGATGTCTTACTGAGTATTCCTGCATGCTCAAGTATTTTTTCAATAAGTGTTCCGGGAATGGATTTTTCAGCATATGAAACTGCCTGTGAGTAAAAAACATCTCCATTTCTGCCTGTTAGTGGAACTGAATTATCTATTTTCAGGTCATTTAGCTCCATCCCAAAGTAATCATGTCCCTCTATTATATCAAGGTCTGTAAAATCCACCATTTCAAGATTTCCAAGCACACTATTTGCCTCATCACTGATCCCCATTGCTTCAAGAGCTGATGCTCCAATATTTACGAGATTTGAATCAATTCCTATGGCATTATCCATGTTCCTTAACATATTAATTCGCATGCTATAATCAACATCTGAATGTGTTCCAAAAACATGATACCTCTCAAAAAGCACCGAATCGAAATCTCCTAGTGCACTAGTAGCTGCAACGTCTACATAGCTCTCTGCCATAAACCTTGCAGCCTGCGCCCTAGCTGATTCTAAACACGAAAGAATCAGTGCCATTAAAAGTGTCACTACTAGACATAAGAAAACAGTAATTGAGCCTCTTGATACACGGTTATATTTACTGTCCATATTCACTCTTATTATGGTGTTACTCCTGCTGCTGTAGTTGTAATTTCCTGCATTGCAGAGCTTGAACCGCTATCTATGTTACTGAAAATGTTATTTACCATATTTGAAAGCTGTCCTCTAAAAAGAATAACAATTCCAATAAGGATTACAAGAATAAGCACGATTTCAATAACGGCTACGCCCTTATTATTAGTTGCAAGGTTTCTATCCTCAGTAGCTTCTTCAACAGTTTCATTACGTTCGATCTTCTTATATTCCGCTAATACTACTCTTGTAGAATCATTTGATTCGGTTACGATTGCTTTATTTTCTAGTTCATTCATCATTTACTTTCCTCTCCTTTTTGTTTTTCTTTTCTTTGTTTTTTTTTTCTTATTTTT
>OMXJ01000022.1 GCA_900315015.1 uncultured Eubacteriales bacterium
GGGAAGCCTTAAAGGCAGAGGGTATTGATGTTCGTGTTGTATCAATGCCATGTATGGATGTATTCGATGCTCAGAGCGATGAATATAAGGAAAAGGTTCTTCCTAAGTCAGTTCGTGCAAGAGTTGGTGTAGAGGCTCTTTCAGATTTCGGTTGGGGCAAGTACATCGGTCTTGATGGAGAAATGGTATCAATGCATTCATTTGGTGCTTCAGCTCCAGCAAATCTTCTTTTCGAGAAGTTCGGTATTAATACAGATGCTGTTGTAGCAGCTGTTAAGAAGACTTTAGGAAAGTAATATTTTTACAATAATTCTATTAAATAATCTAGGTCTGCGGGGAAATAAAAGCCCTGCAGACCTTTTTGTATCGCGAAAATATTGATTAGGCTAATTTTTAATGTTGACATATTTATGTTTTTAGAATATAATAAATATGAGGCGTAGCTTTACAATTTTCCGTGCAGCCGGGGAGATAGCGGTGCCCTGTACCTGCAACCCGCTATAGCAGGGGTGATGGATTGTTGCGGCTCCATTTTGCAGGGCAGCCCTTTGAAAGTGGCGTTGACGCCGGGGTCCTGCGCAACGGGATACCATGAACCGTGTCAGGGTAGGAATACAGCAGCACTAAGTGGAGCGTTTCGTGTGCCGCGGGGAAGCCTTAGCCGAGTTAACTACAGAGGTAACGCCTGTGATGTGGTTTCAAGGCAATCCGCACGGATTTTTAATGAGACTTTAGGCCTCCGTTGCAATTGTACGGAGGTTTTTATTTGCTCTATCGCTAAATGTTGCAGAAATGTTACATAAAAGTTAAGAAAAAGACATCATCTTTGAAAGGGAAAACATGCTTAAAGTAAATGGAATTTATAAAAAGTATGGAAATAATGAAGTTGTATCAGACCTTTCTTTTGAAATAGGGGAGGGTGAAATTTTTGCGCTCCTTGGAGATAATGGTGCAGGAAAATCTACTACCCTTAAGATGATAGCTGGAATAATAAAGCCTGATAAAGGTACTATTATGCTTGACCTTATAGACAGCGTTAGAGATAATAAAAAATATTTGAAAAATATAGGCTATGCGCCTCAGGATATAGCATTATATGGTAATCTTACAGGTTACGATAATCTTACTTATTTTGCATCGCTTGCAGGTGTTCCTAAGAATGATTTGAAAAAAAGGATGGAGGAAGCCATAGATGCAGTTTCGCTAGATGAAAAAATCCTTGCTAAAAGGGTAAAGGATTGCTCAGGCGGAATGCAGAGGAAGATCAATTTAGCGGTGGCTATAATAAATAAGCCAAGGCTTCTGGTTATGGATGAATCATTTGTAGGAATGGATGAGGGAACTAGAGAAAAACTGATTTCTTCATTAAAGAAGTATTCAGGAGAGGGAATGTCAGTTCTTTATGTAGGGCATTACCTCGAAGAGGCCGGATTGTTCTGTGAAAGAGCACTTGTGATCAAGGCCGGCAAGGAAACTATGAGTGGAAATATTAAAGAGCTTTTGGATAAAGTAAGTGGAGGAAAAAATGGGCAGGCAGGAAAAGGAATTTAATAAAGGACTTGAATATATTCGTCAGCTTGCTAATCGCGGAGATTATAGTCATGCACTTGATGAGATGGAAATACTTGACATGTCGTATTTGTCAAACGCACGTGACTATTCGCTTGTTGCGAAGGTATATGAAGAAAATGACCATCTTATTGAAGCTATTTCTTACTACGAGAAATCTCTTGCAAAGTTTCAGTCTGCTAGTGTTTTAAAGAGACTTATCGATCTTTGCATAGAAGAGAGACAGTTCGTAGTTGCTGCTGACTATTTAAAAGAGTATAGAGAGGTAGATCCGGTTGATACGGATTCATCTATTTTTCAGTATAAGATAGATGTTGAAACTGGAAAGACCATTGATGTTTTAATAGAAGATCTTGAGACCTATATAAAGGATGTAGGCTGTGATGATTACTATGGATATGTGCTTGCTCTTCTTTATGTAAAGAAGAAAAAGTATGCAAAGTGCAAGGATCTTTGCGATAATATCGTGCTTTGGTTCGATGGCTCTGATTATGCTGATTATGCTAAGCAGCTGAAGTCGTTCATAGAAGATTATGAGAGCGGTGAAGAAAAGCCGGGCAGAGCAAAAATGATAAAGCAGTTCTTCAGAAATGCCGAGATAGATGAAGGCATAGGCGGAACAGCTGACGATTTATCTGAGTTCGGTATTGATAATAAGAATTATAAATTAGAGGATGCCGTTGCTGCCATAGATAGGGAGCAGGAAAAAGAAGATAATAGATTAAATAATCAGATTCCTAATTTCCTTAAGTCAAGAGCCGTAGAGCAGGACGAGGATGAATATGAAGAGGATGATGAGGATGGTGAGAGTGTAGATCAGACTGAAGAAGATTTAGATGATAGTGAAAATGGCACTAATAATGAAGTAACTAATAAAGTGACTAATAAAGAAGCTTCTCATGAGACGGGAAGTTTTGAAGCTGTTAAAATGCGTACTACTGAAATTCTTCCAGATGCTGCTGAAAAGCAGGAGGATTTATTTCAGGATTATGACGAGGAAAAGCCGTCACCATTAGTAGATGATATTTTTGGTGATGAACCTGTTAGAAAAAAGAAGAATAGAGGCGGCTTTAGAAAATTCCTTGATATCCTTTTTAAGCCGGTAAGCGACGAAAATGATGATATTCAGGATGAAATTGAATATCAAAATTATCTTGCTGAGAAAAATGCCCTTGAGATAAAGAGTGAAAATGAGGAAACTGAGAATGAGCTTGAAAAGCTTGATAAATATGGTAATTACAGCCATATTGATGAAGAGTTCGAAGATGAAAATGAGCCATCAGACTCAGAAGATGAACAGGAATTAGAGGAAACTGCAGATAATTTCTCAGAGAGAGATGAAAATGCTAGCGGAAAAGAAGAAGGCGATGCAGAGGAAGACTCAGATAATGCTAGTGGAAAAGAAGACTCCTCAGAGGAAGGCTTAGAAAATGCTAGTGGAAAAGATGACTCCTCGGAGGAAAGCTTAGAAAATGCCAGCGGAAATGAAGAAGGCTCTTTGGGTGAATATGCAAAGAAAGCTGTTGATAGTGCTAGTGAGAATATTCTTACGTCTATAGAAGATGGAAATGCGGATGCTTTTGGAAAGGGTGATGTTCCTGAAAAGAGAAATGCTTTTGAAAAGAAAGATGCTTCAAAAGAAAATGCTTCTGATGATTATGATGTAAAGCTTAAGATAGATATCTCAGATGATAATGATGATTATGTAAAGGACATCGCTAATACTGTTTCAAAGGCTTACTTAGAGGACAGAGCTGAAAATGAGGCTAAAAGAGCCATAGAGGAAGCTAGAGAGAAGGAAGCTGAAAAGAGAATTGCCGAAAAGAAGCTTGAAGAAGAAAAGAGAGCTAGAGAAGAAGAGCAAAAGAGACTTGAGGCTGAAAAAGAAGCTGAGAGAATAGCAGAGGAAAAGGCCAAAGAGGAGCAGATGAGAGCTGCTCAGAGAGCTGAAAGGGAAGAGAAGGTAGAGCTATATGGCTATCCTGCAAGATTCCCATACCTTACAGAGAAGCTTGAAGAGGCAACTTATGGCAAAATTGAAAATGCTGATTTCCATTACTATTTCGGAAATCTGTATGTTTCAGATAAATCAAATGTTCAGCTTGTAAATGCAGTCAGAAAGTTTGTTGATGGAACTGGAAATTACGCTCTGTTTATTTCATGTAATGACAGATTTGAGGGCGTTAAGTTCGCAAAGTCCTTTGTTAAGATGGCAGTTGTTGCAGGAATTGTAAAGGATGGAAAATGTGCAATTACTGATGCTGCAAAGGTAAATAATGATGCACTTCTTTCACAGGGAAAATCATTGTATGGAAAGTCTATCATTATTGAAGGTGCATCGGGAATGATGGAAAAGACTGTTGATCAGTTAATCAGCTTTATGGGTGATGCAGATAAGCCTACACCAGTGATACTTGTTGATTCTTTTGCAGGAATGGGCAAGATTTACGAGGGCAAGAGACAGTTTACTAGAATATTTGAAAATAGACTTATAATCAAGGATCATAACGTTAATGAATATATTAATATGGTATTCTATGAATTATATAAGTCAGAATATGATATTGAAAAGCAGGCGGCAAAGCTGATAGAGGAAAAGTGCAGAGAATTCGGAGATTATAAGAGTCTTGGAAGATTCACTGTCAATATCATAAAGAACGCGGTAAAGCGCGGCGAGGAAGAACTGCAGAGTGCAGGAAAGAAGGGACTTAATAACAGGATATCTACCATTCTTGTAAGTGATGTCGAAAATGCTGGTATCTGATAAGTCTTTCGGGGGTTATGATGAAATCTAGGAATAATATAGTTCTGATAGGAATGCCTGGAGCAGGAAAAAGCACAGTAGGAGTTGTTCTTGCTAAGATGCTTGGTCTTGAATTTATAGATGCAGACATTGTTATTCAGAAAAAAACAAAGAAAAAGCTCTATGAGCTTTTGGATGAGCATGGACTAGACGGCTTTAGGGAAATCGAGGATGACATAAATTATGAGATTTCACCTGAAAATGCAATTGTAGCAACGGGTGGAAGCGCTGTATATTGCAGACGTGCGATGGAGCACTATAAGGAAAATGCATATGTTGTCTATATAAGGATTTCCTGTGAAGAACTAAAGAAAAGGCTTGCAGACCTTCATCAAAGAGGTGTTGCGATAAAGCCTGGAGAAACTCTTGAAGATCTTTATAGTGAAAGGTTGCCTTTATATGAGCAATATGCTGATATAACCGTGGATTCTGATGCAGGTATTTCAGCAATAGCACACAAAATTAAAAATATACTTGAAAAAATGCGGTAAATGTTGTAAAGTTAATTTAAGTGTAACATTTTGTATGATATAAAACTTTTACACTTTTGGTAGAGGAGATTTATGAGAGGCTTCATAATAAAAGGCGGTACGCCGTTAGCCGGCGAGGTAATTATTGATGGAGCAAAGAATGCAGCACTTGGAATTCTTGCTGGTTCGTTGCTTACTGACGATGATGTAATAATAGAGAATATTCCGGATGTTTCCGATATCAACCTTATGATAAAGGCTATCGGAAATACTGGTGCGCGCGTTGATAGACTTGATGCACATTCTGTGAAGATTAATTGCAGTACCATAGAGACCTATGCTCTTGATAATGACGATATAGGAAAAATGAGAGGCTCATACTATTTCATTGGAGCTTTACTTGGAAAGTATAAGCAGGCAAGTGTTGCATTCCCTGGCGGATGCGACATAGGCTCAAGACCTATAGACCAGCATATTAAGGGCTTTGAAGCGCTGGGCGCAAATATCAAGGTCGAGTCTGGAATTATTGAAGCAAGTACCAAAGAGCTTAAGGGAAATCATATATATCTTGATAGTCCATCTGTAGGTGCTACAATCAACATAATGCTTGCAGCAGTTCTTGCAAAGGGACAGACAATTATTGAAAATCCAGCAAAGGAGCCTCATATAGTTGACGTTGCGAACTTCCTTAATAGTATGGGAGGCAATGTAAAGGGTGCTGGTACTGATGTAATCAGAATAAAGGGAGCTGAAAGACTTCATGGAAGCACTTATTCTATTATACCAGATCAGATTGAAGCAGGTACCTATATGATTGCAGCAGCTGCTACTAGAGGAGATGTTGTAATAAAGAATATAATACCTAAGCATTTAGAGGCTATTTCAGCAAAGCTTGTTGAAATAGGTGCAGAGATAGAGGAATCAGATGATTCAATCAGAGTTGTTGCGACAAAGAGACTTTCTCATACTAATGTAAAGACTCTTCCTTATCCGGGATTCCCAACGGATATGCAGCCTCAGATAAGTACACTTCTTGCTCTGTCAGAAGGTACTAGTATAGTTACAGAAACTATTTTTGACAATCGCTTCAAATTTGTTGATGAGCTTGCAAGAATGGGCGCACATGTAAAGGTAGAGGGAAATTCAGCTATCATAGAAGGTGTTGATCGCTTATCGAATGCTAGAATATATGCACCGGATCTTCGTGCAGGTGCAGCACTTGTAATCGCAGGTCTTGCTACTGAAGGAATAACGACAGTGCAGCAGATCGAATACATTGAAAGAGGCTATGAGCGCTTTGATGAAAAGCTCAGAGGTCTTGGCGCAGCTATTGCAATAGTTAATGTAGATGACAGTAATGAGGTGGAAAAGTTCAAGCTGAGAATAGTATAATTGTTAGTAAAGCTTAGCGTATGGCTTTTTAAGAAATAATTGGCGACGATTCAGCAGAGTATTGGTTATATATAAAAAAATCAGGACGTGGAAGTTTGATGGTTGTCAAATTTCCGCGTTTTTATTTTGCATATGTAAATATTATGAAATATGAATCGCTCTATAATTATTGTCAGGAAGAAACGTTTACTACCGTTTATAATAAATTGGACATAAAAAAAGTGACGTTCTAAATTAAAATTAATAAATAAGTTGATTTTAAATTAAAAATGTGTTAAAATACATAAGGAAGATTATAACTATAAAAGAATTATATTTCAAATGCGATTATCTAAAGATAAGAAGTGAAAATATAAAAATTCAAGAAAAAATTTGTACTTATTTTGTAATCTTTAGATTTTCTATATGAAGTAATATAATGCTTGATAATAGTTATAAGGAAAGGGTTTTAGGAATTGCAAATGTTAGAAAAGAGAATTTTTACTTCAGAGTCTGTTACAGAAGGACATCCAGACAAAGTCTGCGATCAGATTTCAGATGCCGTGCTTGATGAGCTCATTAAACAGGATCCTATGAGCAGAGTTGCTTGTGAGACCTGTGCTAAGGATGGTCTGGTTTTTGTTTTTGGTGAGGTATCAACAGAGGGCTATGTAGATGTACAGAAAATAGCAAGAGATACCATTAGAGAAATTGGTTATACCGGAGAATTCGGCCTTGATGCAGAGACCTGCGGTGTTATTTCAGCGCTCAACAGACAGTCGCCTGACATTGCAATGGGTGTAGACAATTCCATAGAAGTCAGAGAGAATAAAAGTGCATCATCTGATGATGAGCTTGATAAGATCGGTGCCGGAGATCAGGGAATGATGTTCGGTTATGCTACTGATGAAACTGATGTTCTTATGCCATATCCTATTTATATGGCGCATAAGCTTGCCAAGAGGCTTGCAGATGTTAGAAAGAGCAATGAGCTCACCTACTTAAGACCAGATGGAAAGACACAGATCACTGTTGAATATGATGAAAATGATAAGCCGGTACATATTGATACGGTCGTACTTTCAACTCAGCATGATCCTAATGTAGATCTTGTGACTTTAAGGGAGGATGTTAAGAAGCATATTTTAGCACCAGTTCTTCCAGTAGAGCTTGTAGATGAAAGAACAAAGTATTTTATCAATCCTACGGGAAGATTCGTAATTGGTGGACCTGCAGGAGACTCAGGACTTACAGGAAGAAAAATTATTGTTGATACCTATGGCGGATATGCAAGACATGGCGGCGGTGCTTTCTCAGGAAAGGATTGCACAAAGGTAGACCGCAGTGCCTGCTATGCAGCAAGATATGTAGCAAAGAATATCGTTGCAGCAGGTCTTGCTAAAAAGTGCGAGGTTGCACTTTCTTATGCAATCGGTGTTGCGCATCCAACTTCGGTAAATATTGATACTTTTGGCACAGGAGTTGTATCTAATGCAAAGCTACAAGAGGCTGTAAGGGAGATATTTGATCTTCGCCCAGCTGGAATTATCAAGATGCTTGATTTAAGAAAACCAATATATAAGAAGACAGCAGCATACGGACATTTTGGACGTACTGATGTTGATCTTACCTGGGAGCATACAGATAAGGTAGATGCATTAAAGAACATATTACTATAATGAATCTAAAAAAACGACTTGGAATTGCATTTGTCATAATTGTGATATTGCCTATTGCAATGGTAATGATAAGTTTGGATTTTCTGTCGGCATATCTCGGAGATTCCTTTAAGAGGAATTATGAATATGAAGGCGGTACATTAGAGATTATTGCAAATCCGATGAATGTTGTAAATAGGATGACTCATCGGGAGGCGGATCAGATTGTACAATATGCAGATGAAAGACCTGAAGATTTAGAGAATGAAAGAATTCTTAGTGGAATAAATGATAAGCTTATTCCTATGGATTCCTTTTTAGTAGTAAGAGAAGATGGCGAGTTTATTTATGTGGGAAAAGAGGGGATGGAAAAGAGTTTAGAAGACATCCTGCCCGCATATGGTTCAAACATCAGTATTGAAAATGGTGTTTATTATGGAGGAAGTGACCCTCTCCTTATAAAGCAGCATGATTATATCAGTGATGACAATAAGGAAGGAAGCGTATTTATTGTTTCTAAGGTCTCGGTAATATTACCGCAGCTAAAGAGCACCATGAGACTTCTTATAATCATAGGAGTAGCAATACTACTGATTACGGCGATTCTTTTGATACTATGGCTGTATGATGGAATCACTGTTCCGGTAAAGAGACTTAAGAAGGCAATGAACGAGCTTAAGGAAGGAAATTTGAATTATAAGATAGAGAGCAGCTCGAAGGATGAAATAGGTGAGCTGTGCGATGATTTCGATGCAATGAGAATTCAGCTTAAGGATCTTGTAAATGAGCAGATTTCTAGAGAAAAGAGAACTCGTGAGATGCTTAGTAATGTATCACACGACCTTAAGACTCCTCTTACGGCAATAAAGGGATATGCAGAAGGATTACTCGATGGAATAGCAGTTAATCCTAAGATGCAGGAGAAATACATGAGGACCATCTGGAACAAGGCAAATGACATGCAGGAGCTGACAGATGACCTATCGTTTTATGCTAGACTTGAAAATGATGATTATGCGCTAGACTTTAGGGAAACCGGTATTGGCGAATATTTAAAGGAAAGAGCTGATGACGTATTATTTGACATGAAAGAGAAGGGCTTTGATTTTAGCTTTGAAAATCTCTTGAGTGCCGAAAAAATAGTAGCAATTGACAGAAAGCAGATGAAGAGAGTATTTAGTAACATAGTCTGGAATTCTGTTAAGTATAATGATAAAGAAAAGGGAGAAATATCAGTAAAGCTTGAAGAAGATGGAGATTTTGTAAAAATAACCTTTGCTGATAATGGACCAGGCGTTTCAGAAGACGCACTTCCTCATATTTTCGAACGTTTCTACAGAGAGGACACTGCTAGAAATACTAAAACAGGTGGCACGGGTCTTGGGCTTGCCATTGTAAAGAAAATAGTTGAGGTTCATGATGGAAATATTTCAGCCCTTAGTAAAGAGGGCGAGGGGCTTACGGTAATTGTTAAGCTTCCGGTAAAGTTAAGTAAATAAAATTTCAATACATAATATATGCAAAGGAGAGATAGAAATGGCTAAAATTTTAGTTATTGAGGATGATCAGGCTATTGCAGAGCTTGAAAAGGATTATCTTGAACTGTCAGGTTTTGAAGTAACAATATTTGAGGATGGTGACGCTGGACAGAAGGCAGCTCTTTCAGAGGATTACTCACTTGTAATTCTCGATCTTATGCTTCCAAAGGTAGATGGTTTTGAAATCTGTAAGAGAATAAGACAGGCCAAGGATATTCCTGTTCTTATGGTATCAGCTAAGAAGGATGACATTGACAAGATCAGAGGTCTTGGAATGGGTGCTGATGACTATATTACAAAGCCATTTTCACCAAGTGAGCTTGTTGCAAGAGTTAAGGCTCATCTTGCTAGATATGAGAGACTTCTTGGATCAAATGCTAAGAAGAATGAAGTTATTGAAATCAGAGGTCTTAAGATTGATAAGACTGCTAGAAGAGTTTATCTTGATGGTGCGGAGAAGCTTTTTACAACAAAGGAATTCGATCTTCTTACATTCCTTGCTGAGAACCCTAACCACGTTTATACAAAGGAAGAACTTTTCAAGGAAATCTGGGATATGGACTCAATTGGTGACATTGCTACTGTAACTGTTCACATCAAGAAGATCAGAGAAAAGATCGAGACAAATACAAGCAAGCCACAGTACATTGAAACTATTTGGGGTGTTGGTTACAGATTTAAGGTATGAAAAACGATAGAAATGATAGAGACATAGAAAAGTCCTTGCGCGAAATTCATCGACTTTTGGCGGAAGCTCCAAAGGTTGATGAAAGCGATGAGGATAAAGTAATTGTGTCAAAAAAGGCCATAATTCAGCTGCTTGAGGATCTGAATTATGATCTCATAGATATGATGGATGATTACGATACTACGAATTTTAAGTATGAGCAGAAGGTTCTCCGTGCAAGAAAAAGAGGAGAAGAGGCCTATGAGGAAATGAAGCGCAAGGCTGATGATACCTATGCTGCATCACTCATCTACGCTAATAATGCAATGAAGGAACTGAATGATTTTGTTATTGATGCTCAGGAGGATTTTAGAAGAGTCTATGAGAGCTTTACAAATAGACTTGGATTAAAGGCTGCTGAGTTTTCGAAGCGTGCTGATGATTGCTACGATAGACTTAATGTAATGTCGCAGAGTCCTAAGTATCTTGACATAATCGAAAAAGAAAATGAGAAGCGCAGGACCATAGCAAATATGGTAGACGACCTTGCAGGTAATGAGTATGATGAGCTCGCCGATGAGGATGATGATTATGAGGATGACTATGAATTAGCTGAGAAGGAGACTGAAAGAAAGAAGAAGGTTTCTGATATGATCGCTAAGGAATGGGCAGACGAGGATGCGGGGGAAGCTGAAATCGAAAATATCGGAGAGGCTGCATACGAAGAATTCGCGGAAGAAATCCAGGAAGAGAAAAAGAGCGTTCCTGCCTATGAGGTAAAGGTAAATCCGGCATATGTCGGTATGGTAAATGCTACAAGCGAAGAGCTTGATGCAGAATATGAGGAATGGTTAAGGAACGGCGGAAGAGAAGGCGAGCAGAAGGAACAGGAAAGCCCTGAAGACACTCTAGTTGATGGAGCAGCAAGTGCTGCTAAAGAAGTAGAGGGTAATATCGGTGAAGTAAAAGATGCTTCATCAGAGGAAAAGAAGGGGAAAAAGCTAGGAGGCTTGTTTTCAAAGAAGAAAAAGAAATGATAAATAAAGGTGTCAAGAATAATGGCACCTTTTTTTACGCATAATAATTAGAAATTTTATTAATTTTCTATGTAGTTTTTCGGGATTGTGTGGTATAATTATAGGATGATGGGAAAAAAATGAAAGGAGAGGGATAGATGGATTTAGGCAATGCGGAAGGCAGTTTATATACCGCCGGGGGCTCTAGCAATGCCTTGAATGATCTTGGTATTAAGATTCTTATGAACGCTAGAAATGAGCTGTTTGTATCTATGAGATTTCTTTCTGGTGCTCTTATGAATATGGATTTCAAGAATGGTCAGACAATCAGGCTTATGGGAACAGATGGACGCTATCTGTATTATAATACCATGAACCTTACTCGTAAATTCAGGGAAGAACCTATTGCTATTAATAGATTATATCTGCATGAAATGCTGCATTGTGTGTTTGGACATCCTTATGGAAGAGGTAAGCGTTCGAAGGAATTCTGGACACTTGCGTGTAATATAACATGTGAATATATTATAGACAATTTAGATGAAGACTGCGTAAGGCAGCCTATATCGAAAAAGAGAGAAGAGCTCTATGCTGAAATAAAGGCGAGAATCAAGATGCCTAGTGCCGAGAATATATACAGGCTGCTCTTTGCTAATGAGGTAAAGGAAGCTGATTCTGACATGAGAGATATGCTGGGTCTTGGTTATACCGGAGGAAAAGCAGTAGTAAGCCAGGTGCCTCAGCAGAATTACATGACATATGCTAGAGAATTCAATATCGATGATCATGCATATTTTGAAGGCGCTGGTGATGACGTAATGAAGGAAAGAGAGATTGACAGGGAAAAATGGATGCATATCAGGGAGCTTATGCAGACAGACCTTGAAACTCTTTCAAAGAATGACAATGGTAAGACCGGAGTTCTTGAGAAGCTGCTTTCAGCAGGGGGCAGCAGAGAAAAGGTTGCCTATGATAACTTCATAGCAAACTTTACTAACTTTAGAGAGACGATGCATGTAGATCCGGATTCTTTTGATACAGCGCTTTATTCACTCGGTCTAAGAGCGCATAATAATATGCCAATCATGGAGCCGCTTGAGTATAATGATGAGAGAGTAATAAGAAACGTGCTCTTTGTGCTCGATGTATCGGAAAATATGACTAGAGCAAAGCAGGAGAGCCTTATAAAGCTTACCTTCGGCGCTCTTAAGGGATCTAATTATTTTACTAAAAATTCTAGAATGCATATAATTCAGGCTGGAGAAAAGGAAGTATTTAGTGATTCGATCGTTAAAAATCAAGAAGAGCTGAATGAATATTTGAAGAATTTTAAGACCTATGCCGGTAGCGGCAAGGATACCAGACCTACTTTTGAATATATTCAAAATGAGCTGATTAAAAGAAAAAGGGAGCATGTCTCTGGACTTATTTATTTCACGGACGGAGTGGGAATATATTCGACAAAGGTGCAAAAATATAAGGTCGCATATGTCTTTTATGATGAGAACGGTGGAAGTGGTGGAAATATTCCGGCTTATGCAATAAAATACATATTTGATGAAGACCAATATGAGAGATTATAACTCGGGGAATGAAAAATGATATAATTGGAGGTTGTAAATGGATATTCAACGTGCAGGTGAGGAAATAGAGAACGCTGTTAGAGCGTATCTGCAAAAGGACGAGTTAGGAAGATATAAAATGGATGTTACAAGGCAGAGACCGCTTCTTTTAATCGGTCCTCCAGGTCTTGGAAAGACAGCCATTGTTGCTCAGGCGGCTACACATTTAAAAATCGGTATGCTTTCATATACCATGACACACCATACAAGACAGAGTGTAATGGGTCTTCCATTCATCGAAGAGGATGAGCTTGGTGGAAGAATCGTGTCTGTAACAAGATATACAATGAGTGAAATTGTTGCAACTATTTATAGAAAGGTGAGAGAAAGCGGAAATAGTGAAGGAATCCTTTTCCTTGATGAAATTAACTGCGTATCTGAGACCTTAGCACCAACAATGCTCATGCTCTTACAGAGCAAGACTTTTGGTAATGAGCAGATACCACCAGGATGGGTAATTGTTTCAGCAGGTAACCCACCAGAATATAATAACTCGGTTCATGAATTCGACGTTGTTACACTTGACCGTCTTCGTAGAATTGATATTGAGCCAAGCTACAAGGCTTTCAAGAAATATGCTCTATCTAAGATGGTATACCCAGGTATTATTTCATACCTTAACCTTAAGGAAAATAATTTCTATTCAATAAAGACTACTGTTGATGGAAAGCGCTTCGTTACAGCCCGTGGCTGGGAGGATCTTTCTTTCCTTCTTTACGCTTATGATCAGTTAAAGCTTAAGGTTGATGCAAAGCTCATTTCTGAGTATATTCAGGATGATGCCATTGCACAGGACTTTGCTAATTACCTTGAATTATATAGCAAGTATAAGACAGATTATGATGTAGCAAAGGTTATCAGCGGTGACTTCTTTGAGGTACCAGCGGGCTATATTGAGAATTACGTTGCACAGGAATCTTCAAATGGTACTCCAGATGAATATGGAATGAGCGATTCTGATTTTGTTAAGTATACTGATGAAGCTAAGCAGCAGATGGCTAAGCTTGATTATCTCATGAAGAACCGTACAGGACTTAGAATAGCAAATAGCTATCTTCCGTTGGTTCATGCACCTTTCGATGAGAAGTATGGTCTTATTGAAATTATGGTATCTACTCTCATTAAGATATTTAATGATACAGAGGTATATGATTTTGCCATAAAGAAGATCTTTAATTGTATTGTCATGTTCAAGAATACTTTTGAAGGACAGCAGACTAAGGGTGAGTCTTATAATCAGCAGGGCGGAGCCCTAAGCGTAAATTCTGGTATCGTTAATTCAGATGCAAATACCGATGCCTTAAATAGCTTTATGTCATCTCTTCAGAAGGGTTCAGGTATTCACAGACCTGCACCGGCTGACGGAGCAAATCAGCAGAACATGACAGCAGCGCAGCAGGCAAAGGCCGATTTCCTTGCAGAGCGTGCAAGAAGAGGCGGATATACATATAATAATGCAGCTTCAGCCTATGGACAAAGTGAGCAGGAGCAGGACAATAACAACAATTCATACACCAACAAGGGCTTTAGCTTCAGCAAGTACGGCGGAAATGACGTTTACGGCAGCGGAAACGATGTATACGGCGGCGGTGGTTCAAGTTACTCCGGTGGAAATTCAAAGTATGCAAGCGGTTATTCAATGAGCTCTAATTACGGCGGTCCGGGCGGAGATACTGGAAGAGGAAGTGCAGGAAAGCTTGACTCTAATGAATATGCAGATAGCAATCCATCTGGAGTTATCGGTACTGTTTATGAGAATGTTTCAGCTCTCATTGAAAAGCAGGAGACAATGCCTCTATCAGATGCTGAGAAGACAGCTAACGCAATCTGCTTAAATTTTGTAAAGACACTTCGTTCAGATTTCCTTGCAACCTATCCTAACCTTAAGGTTGCACTTGATAAAATCAAGGCTTATTTTGATACCTTCAAGAACAGAAGGCAGGATGCAATCAGACACGGTGACTATGGTATTTATTTTGGTTATACATTCCTTGAGACCTTATACGGTATGGGAAATGAATGCATTCTATTTACATCTGATCTTGCTATTTCAAATTCGGCTAAAAAGTTCTTTATGAATCATGGCACAGGTCCTGGTGTTGCTGAATATAGAAGACACTATCAGAAGCTTATGACAGATAATGGACGTGCAGGACTTATGCAGGAAGCAAATATATATGGTAACTAAAGCAAGTGATATTATTGCTGTGATAGTTAACATACAGATTTAGATATAAATTATCTGTTGACAATTATTGAAAATTATGTTATGGTAAATTTAATATGGATCTGTATCTTGTTTTGCGCACGAGGTATGGGTTTTTACGCTATATCATTGGTTGCTCTGTGAATAATGGCGGAAGGCTAGGCTTAGCTAGGTTTCATTATTACGGCAGCAATTACGGAATGCATTGGTATTGCACTTTGTTAATATCAATTTGTGTTTGCGCAATAATAATATGCTAATATTGCCACTCCGCTAAAAAAAAATTTAACGGAGTGGTTTTTTATGGAAAAAAATACGGAACAAAGTAAGGAGCAGGTTAAAGATTTGGATAAAATGGAGAAAAATGGGAAGCTGGGGCAGGATGATAAGTATAATAAAGATGATAAGGTGAATAAAGAAAATGCTCCAGATGATGAAAATGGTGATGCAGTTGAGGAGTTTACAAAAAACATGAAGAAAATGAGTGTTATCTTTGGGATAGTGCTTATTCTTCTCATAATCGGAACGATAATTGTATTTGTGGCTTTAAAGAACGGAAAAATTAAAAAAGACAGTAATTCAGGAAATAATGCAGAAAGTACTACCATAGCGCAGGAGGTTACAACTACTGCATTTGAGGGCGATAAGGAGAATTCTGAAAACCAGGCGGGCCAGGAAGGTGCCGGTAAGGACATTGGCGAAAACGCCAGCGAAAACACCGGTGAAGGTGCGGCTGACGGGAATACTGCCGGACAGAAGGTAACAACTACTGCAGCTGATAATTCACAGGAAGCAACTACCGAGATGACAACTACCATTATTGAGAAGGTAGAGGTAGAAAAGAGAATCCCTGCAGAAGAGGTGAAGGGAGAAATAGTTGTAAAGAAGGTAGAGGGAATATCTGATGATTTTATAAGAGGCGTTGATGCGTCTTCTTACATTTCTGAGGTAGATAGCGGTGTTAAATACAAGGATGAAGATGGAAATGAAAAAGATCTCTTTGAGATTTTTGCCGAGGAGGGCGTAAATTACATAAGAATCCGTGTATGGAATGACCCTTACGACAAGAATGGAAATGGCTATGGCGGCGGAAATAATGATGTGGATAAGGCTATAAAAATGGGCCAGAAAGCTACAGCTCTTGGAATGAAGGTGCTTATTGATTTCCACTATTCTGATTTCTGGGCTGATCCTAGTAAGCAGATGACTCCAAAGGCGTGGAAGCACATAACCTTTGCAAATAAAGAAATACTCATGTATGACTGGACAAAGGAAACTCTTGCTAAAATATTAGCAGCAGGAGTTGATGTAGGCATGGTGCAGATAGGTAATGAAATTAATAACGGCCTTGCCGGAGAGACTGAAAATACCAATATCTGCGCACTTCTCGAGAAAGCTTCTAGTGCAGTTCGTGAAACGGCGGCAGAATTTGAAAAGGATGTAAAGATCGTAATTCACTATACAAATATTTCAGATGCGAGCGGAATAGAAGAAAGAACTAAGATGCTCTCTGATGCAGGAATTGATTATGATGTATTTGCGGTTTCTTATTACATTTTCTGGCATGGAACTATCGAAAACATGCAGAATGTTCTCAGTACAGTAAAGGAAAAATATGGCAAAGATGTAATGGTTGCAGAGACCTCATATGCGTATACACTTGAAGACGGTGATGGTCATGGAAATTCAGTTTCAGAAAAAGATTTAAACAGTAACTATGCAGCAACTGTACAGAGCCAGGCGACAGCACTAAGGGATGTCTGCGCTGCTGTAAATGAAATCGGAGGACTTGGTGTATTTTACTGGGAACCAGCATGGATACCTGTAACTCACTATGATTATACTGCTGATAATGCTGAGGAGGTTCTTGCAGCAAATAAGCAGGCCTGGGAAAAGTATGGTTCGGGCTGGGCTTCAAGCTATGCTGGAAGTTATGATAAGGAGGATGCAGGAGAATATTACGGCGGCTGTGCATGGGATAATCAGGCATGGTTTGACTTTGATGGAAATCCACTTCCTAGCCTTTATGTATATAAATGTTTGAAATACGGCTCAGTTGCAGAGCTTTCTGTTGATTTCTTAAAGAAGGTAGAGGTAGACTGCAACATCGGCTCTGAACTTAATATGCCTGAGGAAATTGAGGTTGTTTACAATGATAGAAGCTATGGAAAAGAGGGCAAAGAAGGAGAAATTGATGAAATACATCTAGAGAATATTTCATCAAAGGCAAAGGTTACCTGGAATGCAGAGGATATAGCAGCTATAGACACATCAGTGTCTGGAGATTACGAAGTAAGAGGAACTACAGAGGATGGAACAGAGCTTACAGCAGCTGTACATGTTGCCTATGTAAATACAGTATCTAATAACGGCTTTGAAGAGAAGGATACTAGCATGTGGAATGTGGAGTATTCAAATGCTACAAATCCTACTGACTATCAGAAAAAGGAATCCGATGCCTTTGACGGAGAAATGTCACTTCACTTCTGGCTTAAGGATGAAGAGCCTGATTTTACTCTTACACAGGAAATAACGGATATACCAGCAGGAGTTTATCAGTATTATTTTGAAGCACAGGGCGGAGATGTAGGAAGCGGTGCAGAGCTTGAGGCCTTTGTTAAGGTGGGCGATAAGGAATATACTAAGGAATTTAGTGTGAACGGCTGGGTGAACTGGCAGGAGCCAAGGATTACAGATATAGAAGTAGCAGATGGTGACACAGTCACTGTCGGAGTAAGGATAAAGACAGCAAAGGGAGGCTGGGGAACTCTTGATGCCTTCTATTTCGGAGTTCAGCCATAAATGGACCTGTAAATGTTGCGCAAAGAAAGGCTAAAAATAAAGGTTTTAGGAAAAAATAAAAACTTGTTGCGCAAATGATATAATTGTTATAGAATATAATTTGTATGTTTAAGATTTAGTTTTGTGGTAATTGGTTTTGGAGGAATTTACATGAAAGACATTAAAGATATGGTTCCTGGTGAAATGGAGCTGGGAGCTGAAAATATCGGGACAAAAGGCCTTACCATAAGTGATATTGCAAAAGCTCTTGGTGTATCAAAAACAACCGTGTCCAGGGCGATTTCCGGAAAGGGCAGAGTTGGAAGCGAGACCAGGTTGAGAGTACAGGAATATATAAAAGAGCATAATTATAAGCCAAATGCATTTGCACAGGGGCTGGCAATGAGCAAGACCTACAATATCGGTCTTACTCTTCCTGGGGATTATGATATTGTCGATATTCCTTTCTTTCAGGACAGTATGCTTGGAGTAAGCGAAATGGCTGCATCAAGGGGCTATGACCTTATGATTTCACTTATGATAAAAAATGATATTTCGCAGCTTGAACACCTTGTAGATAATAAAAAGGTGGATGGTGTAATATTATCAAGAACTTACATAAATGATGCGGCGGCTGATTTTTTGAAAAGCCGTGAGGTTCCTTTTGTTACCATGGGTTCTCTTGAGGATGATTCAATAATTCAGGTGGACATTGATAATGAAGGTGCCTGCAGAGAGCTTACCTCCATTCTTTTAATGAGAGGAATAAAGAAAATCGCTCTTATAGGCGGAAATTCAACTCATATGGTAACTCATAAAAGACTTAATGGCTTTATAGATGCTTTTGTAGAAAATAGCATACCGGTCAATAGAAATCTGATTTTTCTTGATACGGAAAGTCCGCTTATGATTGAAAAGGTCACAGAAGATCTTGAGAGCATGGATGTGGATTGCATCTTCTGCATGGATGATAAAATATGCAGATGCGTGTTGAATAAGCTGAGTAAAGACCATATATCGATTCCAGCAGACATGAAGGTGGCATCCTTTTATAATTCAAAGCTTCTTGATAATAACATAGTGCCTATTACCAGCATACAGTTTGATGCGAGAAAGCTTGGAGTAATGTCCTGCAGCATACTTTTGGATATGCTAGCTGGAAAAAAAGCTGTTTCTAGAACTATTTTGGACTATTCCGTTTCAATGAAGGAGTCAACAAAGTTATAGAAAAATGCACAAAGTTGCGCAACATTGCAACGAAAAATTGTGCAACGAAAACGATTTACTAAATAAAAATGAAATAACGGGCTATATTTTTGTGAAAATTGCACAAAAATATAGCCTTATTTTTAGATATTTTGCATATTGTCTTTTTCTGACTGTTGTGGTAATCTTACAATATAGAGCAACCGATTGCACAAAGGCGCAAAATTTGTTGCAAAACGTAATCTAAACTTATCTTTTTTCTATTTCTAACAAACACAGAGGAGGAATTTTATTATGAAGAGAAGATTTATGGCACTTGTACTTACAACAGCAATGGCAGCAACAATGTTTACAGGATGCGGCGAAAGTAAGACAGATTCAACAACAGCAGCAACAACAGCACAGAATAGCGAAAAGGCAGATTCAACAACAGCAGCAACAGAGAAGACTGATGCAGGCAGCACAGATGCAACAACAGCAGCAACAGATCCAGCTCCTGCTTCAACTTATCCAGAGGCAATTCAGAATCTTATTTCTGCAACATCAGGAACAGTTGATCTTACACTTTGGTGCTCAGAGACAGAAGCATATCAGACAGTAATGGCTAAGCTTGTTGATGATTTCAAGGCCACTTACCCAGACGTTGATTTTAATATAACAATCGGTGCAGTTTCAGAAGCAGATGCTAAGGATGAGGTACTTAACGACGTTGAGGCAGCAGCAGACGTATTCGTATTCGCAGATGATCAGCTTACAGAGCTTGTAAATGCTGGTGCACTTCAGGAAATTGCAGCAACATTTACTTACGACCCTGCAACAACAAATGCAGCATCAACAGTTGAAGCAGCAAAGCTTGATGGAAAGCTTTATGCATATCCATTAACAGCATCAAATGGATATTTCCTTTACTACGATTCATCAGTATTTTCTGAGAGTGATGTAGCATCTTGGGAAGCACTTGAGGCAAAGGCAGTTGAGAGCGGAGTTAATGTTGGTATGGAGCTCTCAAACGGTTGGTACAATTATGGTTTCTTTGCAGGTGCAGGACTTCAGATGTACTTGAACGATGATGGAACAACAAATACATGTAACTGGAATGCAACAGATACAACTCCAACAGGAGCACAGGTTGCAGAGGCAGTTTCAAATATTGCAAAGAATTCATCTTTCGTATCAATGGGCAACGCAGATGCAACAGCTGCAGCAGCAAACGGAACACTTAAGGCTTTCGTAGATGGTACATGGGACAGTGGTGCATTTAAGGATGCATACGGTGATGGCTATGCAGCAGCTAAGCTTCCTACCTTCAACGTAAACGGAACAGATTATCAGATGAGCTCATTTGCAGGTTACAAGTTCGTAGGTGTAAATGCTTATTCAAAGAATACGGGTTGGGCAATGCTTCTTGGTGAATTCCTCACAAATGAATCAAGCCAGACTCAGATCGGTGTAGCAACAGGTGAAGGTCCAGCAAATACAGTAGCAGCTTCTTCAGAAGAAATTGCCAGCTCACCAGCACTTGCAGCGCTTGCAGCACAGGCAGCATTCGCAAATCTTCAGAGAGTAGGTGGAAACTACTGGACACCAGCAGCAACACTTGGACAGCAGCTTCTTGAGGGTGTTGACGATTATCAGGCAGTACTTGACGAGGCAGTTCTTGGTATTACACAGTAATAGTTCTGAACAGTTAGGATATTAACTTCAGGTACACAAAATTAAGTGGTGCCCCGTGGAAGCCACGGGGCACTTTTATTAAGGATGAGGTCTAAAAAATGAAAAAAATAAAAAAATATTTTTCAGACTTTGGAACGGCAGTTGCAAAGGGTGATATATGGACCAAGTTATCTCTTGTGATTATGGGCGCTGGTTATTTTGGAAGAAAACGCTTTATGAAGGGTCTTCTTCTAACACTGATAGAAATCGGTTTCTTTGTATTTACCTTCTGTTTTTCGTGGGAATATATTGCGAAGCTTGGAACTCTTGGAACGGTGCAGCGTAAAGAGGAACTTGATCTGGTCACATTTAAGAAGGTAGTTAATGATTATGATAATTCCCTTCTGATACTTTTGGTCGGAATTATCGGATTACTCGTTGTGCTAGCCTTCATAGCACTTTATATATCTAACATGAAAGCAGTTTATAATGCTCAAAAGCTTGAAGAAGCCGGAAAGCATGTAAATACTTTTAGAGAGGATTTAAAGGAGCTTATTAATAAAAAGTTCCACATAACTCTTCTTACCCTGCCAAGTATCGGTGTTTTAGCTATCAACGTAATACCTATCATATTCATGATATGCATAGCATTTACGAATTATGATAAGGATCATCAACCACCAACCTATCTTTTTGGCTGGGTCGGTCTTGAAAACTTTAAGATATTGTTCAGTTCTGGAACAACAGTATCTTTCGGATATGCATTCCCAAGAATTCTTGCCTGGACACTTATCTGGGCAGCTGTAGCAACCTTTTCAAATTTCTTTCTTGGAATATTCCTTGCAAAATTTATCAACAATAAAAATACAAGATTGAAGAAGCTCTGGAGAACCTTATTTGTAATAACCATAGCAGTTCCTCAGTTTGTAACCCTTCTTCTTATCGGCAAAATGTTCGGAAATTATGGAATTGTAAATACCTTCTGTAATAATATAGGACTTACGGGATTTTTACAGAATATAGGGCTTGTTTCTAAAGGCCTTAGCTATATTCCTTTCCTATCAAAGCCGGGCTGGGCACATGTAATGATAATACTCATAAATATCTGGGTAGGTGTACCTTATCAGATGCTTATTGCAACAGGCGTACTTATGAATATTCCAGGTGATCAGCTTGAAAGTGCAAAAATTGATGGAGCCACAGAGCCACAGATCTTCTGGCACATTACAATGCCATATATCATGTTCATCATGGGACCATCACTTATTACCTCAATAGTTGGTAATATCAACAACTTTAACGTAATCTATCTTCTTTCACAGGATTATGTTACATCAAACATGAAGTTCGCAAACTCCAATGCTCAGGAAATAGACCTTCTTATCACCTGGCTCTTTAGACTGACAAATGAGGAATCGAACTTTAAGATAGCATCTGTTATTGGTATTATAACCTTTGTTATCTGTGCAGTATTAACACTTCTTAGTTATACAAGAATGATTTCAGGAGAAAAGGAGGAGGAATTCCAGTAATGGCAAATAAAGCTGTAGCAAAACCGAAGAAAAAAACGGTCAGAATCATTATTAGGCATTTGGTATTAACACTCCTTGCTGCAATTTGGCTTTTCCCTATAGTCTGGCTTGTAGTAACCTCGTTCAGCGGCTATTCGGGAATCAACCTTACACATTTCTTCCCTGAGGAGTGGACGATTCAAAATTATGTGAACCTATTTACCAAAAGGACAGCGGCCTGCAATTTCCCTGCATGGTTCAAGAATTCCTTTATTATAGGTGCGTGCAGCTGTATCATTTCAACTTCATTTGTATTGATGGTGGCTTATGCAATGAGCTGCATGAGATTCAAGGCAAGAAAAGGGCTTATGAGCTTTTCAATCATCCTTGGAATGTTCCCGGGTGTTCTTTCAATGATTGCAATATACTTCGTAATGAAGATGTTCGGACTAACAAACAGTATTGCAGGTCTTATCATTGTTTATTCAGGAGCATCAGGACTAGGCTTTCTTATCTGTAAGGGCTTTTTTGATACAATACCGGCTTCACTTCGTGAGGCAGCAAAGATTGAAGGAGCTTCCGAGCTTTCAATCTTTTTAAAAGTGGTTGTACCTATCTCAAAGCCTATCATTGTTTATACAGTAATCAATTCATTCCTGAATCCTTGGATGGATTTCGTAATGGCACGTCTCATGATCCGTTCAAAGGATGCAGCAGACTGGACAGTTGCCATAGGTCTTTATAATATGCTTCAGAGGTCGCTTGTGGGCGAGTATTTCTCAATATTCTGTGCAGGTGGTCTTATGATTGCAGTTCCTATCTCAATACTTTTTGTAATAATGCAGAAGTACTATGTAGAAGGAATTACAAGCGGTGCAGTAAAGGGATAATGAAAGCTTTTGATTTTTCATTTTCATAATGTGTTGGGGAGAGAGAACGTGAGTTTTTAATTTCCCAAAAGTAAGGGTGCTGTGATACGGGTCACAGCACCCTGCTTCTTTTAAGGATAGTTTATTTAGGGATTTTGAAGTAAATGGCATATTTTAGGCTTTGACAATAAGCTAAATAAGGACTATAATGTCTTTTAAATCAAAAAAAGTGTGTGTAAGGGAAAGAATACCTGTAAGTCCGAGGGCGTTGTATTGAGCTTCCCAAATTTGTGTTGTATGAATAATGAAGGAAGTATTAGGAGGTATCAGCTATATGCAGATCGGTGAAAAAAAGGGGCTTCTAGATAATGATGCCGCGCTGTATTCTAAGAGAGATGATTCAAAATCAGCGAAGAAAAAATTTAAGGAACTAAAGACGAAAAAGGAAAAGCTGGCATGGCTTAAGGCCTATGCACTGAAGCCAGCAATAGCAGGCATTCTGGTCCTTGGATTTGTAATTTACATTGTTTATTCCATAGTAAAGCCGAAGGTGAAATCTGTTCTGAATGCAGCAGTGCTGGATTATTACTGCGCGGCTGAAACTCTTGATGAAATGGAACAGGATTATATAACTTCAACAGGGCTAGAGCTTGGAGAACTTGAAGAAATATACTTTGCATCTTATAATACAGGAGCAGATACAATGTATGCTGAAAGTGCCATGACCTTATCAACGCTAGTTTACGCAGGCTCGCTTGACCTTATAATTGCACCTGAGGAAAGCTTTGATGGACAGGCTTTTTCGGGAGTAGTAAGACCGATTGATCAGTATCTTACTGAAGAAGAAATTGCAAGTTTAGGAGATAAGGTTCATAAATGCAAAATAAGGCTCCCGGAGGAGGATGTTGATATAGAAATTACCCCGAAAAACTCAAAGGGAGATTATTACTCACTTGGAATCACTCTCGATGGAAGCGAATTTGCAGGAAAATACGGCGGACAGAACTCAGATCAGAAAATGGTCATTGGAATCTGGGGAAGTGCAAAAAATGTTGATCAGGCTGTCGCTTATATAAAGTGGATAGCAGGCATTAAATAAGGAAGAATATAATAATAAATGGACGGATTTTGGCGTAAATTTGTTCAAAATTATGATACATTAATTATTAAATAAAGTATAAAGATTAAAAATTTGGAAATGGAAATGTTGCCTGAAAGCGATTTCAGCCTTGAAAGTACTGATAAAAAGGCAATTTTAAAGAAATTAATTTTGTATAAACTTGAAAAATAAGAAAAATTGCACTTGAAATATTGAAATAAATGTGCTAAAATGTTCGCAATGGTTATTGTATAGAAAAAATATTGTGTTTTTTCTATATTATAGTGTTTTTGATAATTAATTAGTGTGGTGATTTCTAGTTATGTGCAGTGCCCCAACTGCATATACAAGTTTGAATATTATTTTTCTATCCCTCAGGGAAAGGCATTCATGTCTTGACGTAAGTTAAGGTATGGGTGCCTTTTCTATTTTAAAATTTTAGTATTTTTTGAGACTTTCACAACAAAAAATATTTAAAAATTGAATAAATAAGTTTGAAAAACTACAGTTAGTATGATATAATGTATCTAGTATGTTTTTGAACGTGTAATATATACGGTAAGGTCTGTAAATATTTGAAGGAGGGTATACTCGTGGAGGAAAACAAGGAAATGGAAAATAAAGAGGCTGTGTCAGCTGTTGCGGGCACTGATGTAGTAGAGAAAAGCGATGAGCAGTTCAATGCTGACATAAACGAGGATATTCGTAAGCAACAGGAAATAATTAAAAATAAAAAGAATGAAATCGGAGAAGCCATCATAAAGGAATTAGAAGAAATGTCAGAAGAGGATGTTCAGAAGATCATTGATTCTGGTGACGATGGTTTTAGTAAAATAAAGTTCAAGAATTTTTCAGCCATTTTATCAAGTGTTGTTGATGCTAAAAAAGCGCAGAAGCAGTATGAGCAGGATCAGAAGGAATATGAAGCCTATAATGAGGAAATTAATTGTCCTAACTGCGGAAAATCTATGCCTAAGCGTCTTAAGAGATGCAAGTTCTGTGGTTTCATGCTCGCAGCTCCAAGTGTATCTGAGATAGAATACCAGGCAGCAGAAGCAGCAAAGAAGGCAGCAGAGGCAAAGGCAAAGGCCGAAAAGGAAGAGGCTGAGGCAAAGGCTGCTAAGGAAGCAGCTGAAAAGGAAGCAGCAGAAGCTAGAGCTGCTAAGGAAGCAGCTGAGAAGGCAGCAAAGGAAAAGGCAGAAGCAAAGGCAAAGGCTGAAAAGGAAGAAGCTGAAGCAAAGGCCGCTAAGGAAGCAGCTGAAAAGGAAGAGGCTGAAGCAAAGGCTGCGAGAGAAGAGGCTGAAAAGGCTGCACGTGAAGCTGAGGAAGCTGCAAAGGCAGCAGAAGCAGCAAAGAATAGTGATAATGAAAGCAAGTTCTGTAATAAGTGCGGTTCAAAGCTTGTAGCTGGAGCGGCATTCTGCTTTAAGTGCGGCGCAAAGGTCGTAGATCTTGTTGCGGTCGCAGAGGAAGAGGCTAAGAAGACAGCTGAAGAAAAGGCTGAAGAGAAGAATGCTGAAAAATCTGCTGAAAAGGTAGAAGAGAAGGCAGAGGAAAAGAAGGCTGCTGAAAAGGAAACTGAAGTAAAGGCAGAAGCAGAAAACAAGGAAGCTGAGGCAAAGGCAGAAGCAGAAAAGAAGGAAGCCGAGGCAAAGGCAGAGGCAGAAAAGAAGGAAGCCGAGGCAAAGGCAGAGGCTGAAAAGAAGGCTGCTCAAAAGCGCAAGGACTTCAGAGAAAGACTTGCTGTAAGAAGAGATGAAGCAGTAGCTAAGGCTAAGGCTAAGGCAGAAGCTGATAAGAAGGCAGAAGAAGAAAAGGCTGCAAAGGCAGAAGCAGAAAAGCAGGAAGCCGAAGTAAAGGCAGATTCTGAAAAGCAGGAAGATAAGATCGATATAATAGCTACTGCTTTAGAAAAGGCTAAGAAGGAATCTGAAGAAGCAGCTGTGGCTGTTAAAAAGGCAGAGAAGGAATTAACAGAAGCTGAAGAAGCTCATAAGAAGGTTGCTGAAGCTAAGACAGAAGAAGAATTAAGTAAGGCAATCGAAAATGCTGAAAAAGAGACAGCAGAGGCTGAGGAAGCTCATAAGGCCGCTGAAAAGGAGCTTAAAGAAGCAAAAGAGGCTGAGGAAGCAGCACAGGTAAAGATAGAGAAAATTGCTGAGGCAGAGGCAAAGGAAGCTGCTGAGGCAGAGGCAAAGGAAGCTGCACAGGCAGAGGTAAAGGAAGCTGATCAGGAAAAAGCATCAGAAAAAGCATCAGAAGAAGAAGCAAATGATGAGGAAGCTTCCTATGATGATTATTATGATGATGACGATATTGGAGAAATTACAGACATTCCTGATATCGAAGAGCCGGTTGAGGATTATAACCAGCCAGAGGTAACCTATTTTAATGACATTCCAGAAAGATTTGGAGTACCTCTTATCAATCCTGCAGATAATGCAGAAGAGGAGTATTCAGAGGAAGCAGCAGTAGAAACTGTTCCGGAAATCAACGTTGATGTAGAGGAAAAGTTCGAGGATACTTCTGAGAAGGTACTTACCGGGGAAAATGTTACAGAGGAAGTAAGTAATGCGGCCTCACCTGTAGAAGAAGAGGTTGCTCTTACAGATGAAGAGATAGTTCAGAAGGCCATCCGTGAAGCAATGGCAGCAGTTGCAAAGCTTGATGGAAGCTCATCCATTACAGCGGCAGCGCAGGCAGCAGCTCAGGCAGCACTTGACCTTGATAAGAATGGTGAAGTAAGCAAGGAAACCAAGAAAATGGAAAAGGAGCTTGCAGGAGAGGCTAAAGATAATGATGTTACCGTAATAACTGAAGAGGTAAAGGAAGAAGCAGGCAAAGTAACTGTAGTTACTGAAGAAGTTGAAGAAGTTAAGGAAGCAGTTGAAAAGGCATCCGAAACAAAGGAAGCAGCAGAGGAAAAGGCTGAGGATGCAAAAGAAGTAGTGGAAGAAAAGACAGCCGAAGTAAAGGAAGCTGCAAAGGAAGAGGTTTCTGAAGTTAAGGAAGCTGTAAAAGAGGAAGCTGTAGAAGTAAAGGAAAAGGCAGAAGAAGTTAAAGAAAAGGCATCTGAAGCAAAGGAAGAAGCAAAGGAAAAGGTTTCTGAGGTAAAGGAAGAAGTTAAAGAAAATGCATCTGAAGCAAAGGAAGAAGTTAAAGAAAAGGCTGATGATGCGAAGGAAGCCATAGAGGAAAAGGCCGAAGAAGTAAAGGAAGCTGCAAAGGAAAAGGTTTCTGAGGTTAAGGAAAAGGCTGAGGAAGAAAAAGAAGCAGTGGAAGAGAAGGCATCTGATGCAAAGGAAGCCATAGAGGAAAAGGCTGAGGAAGTTAAGGAAGCAGTAGAAGGAAAGAGCGACGAGAGTAAGGATGCTGAAGATGAAAAAGAATATACAAAGTGCGAATGGTGCGGCTTTAAGGTAGAGGTAGGAACTGATGAGTGTCCTAACTGTCATAACAAAATAGAGCCAAAGAAGGAAGCACCTAAGGACGAAGTAAAGAAGGAAGAAGCTGCTGAAAAGAGCGCTGATTCCGAAGATGAAATTCCAGAGGGCAAGAAGAGATGCGTAAAGTGCGGACATCTTCTTGATGTTGACATGACATTCTGTGAGGAATGCGGTGAAAAGCAGCCTGCAGCTGGAAAGTCAGGCTTAAAATCCTTGTTTGGTAAGTTTAAGGGAGGAAAGCATTGAGAATCATACTAGTTGGAATTATATTGGTACTTTACTTTATTATTACGTTGCCTTTCTTTTTGATATTCTTACTTATAAGATGCTTTAATAAAAAGCTGTCGACTAAGCTATCCATCTACTTTGTAAAATATGGATTTAAGCTTATACTGCTTTCGACAGGAACTAAGAATAAGGTAATAGGACTTGAGAATATTCCAAAGGATGAACCGGTATTATTTACATCAAATCATAGAAGCTTCTTTGATATAGTTATGTCATACGCAGTAATACCTGCATCACATAACACCGTATTCATATCTAAAAAGGAAGTAAAAAAGGTACCATTTTTAGCATGGTGGATGATACTTGTAAATAGTCTGTTCATGGATAGAGACGACACTAGACAGAGTCTTGAAGTAATAATTCAGGCAATAAATGTAATTAAAAAGGATAAATTTTCAGTTTTTATTTGTCCAGAAGGAACAAGAAATAAGGAAGAGAGTTATTTCGACATGCTTCCATTTAAGGAGGGCAGCTTTAAGATAGCAACTAAGTCGGGATGTGCAATTATTCCTGTTGCAATATCGAACTCATCGGCCATATTTGAGGATCATATGCCTTGGATAAAGCCGGTACGTACGGCAATTCATTTTGGAAAGCCTATATATGCGAAGGACTACTCAAGAGAGGAATTAGCGCATATCGGAGCAAATGTTCAGAAGATTGTTCAGAGCATGCTTGAAGAAGATAGACAGTATATAGAAAATAAGAGTTGAATTTTAACTGACCGCCCTCAATCCCTTTAAAATAGGCATTTCTAGAAATCTATTTCAAAAAAGGGCAAATTAAAGGGCAAATTTTTCTGAGCCACAATATCATTTCCGGTATCTTTCAGCAGGATTATATTAACGTATTACAAAAGATTCACTGTCTTTAATGCGTTATTATATTCCTGCTTTTTCTTTTTGGTGATGTGCGTGTAGATCTCTTTCGTTATACAGCTGTCTTCATGCCCTAATCTTTCAGAAATGGCTTCAATAGGCATCCCTGATTCAAACAGGAGGCTTGCGTGGGTGTGGCGCAGGGCGTGCGGTGACAATGACTTGCCAGTCACTTTTCTGGTGCGCCTTTTAAGATATCCCCAATAAGACGGGTAAAATATAAATCCGCCGTCTCCGCTGAAGAACAGCAGCTCCGAATTTATCCCGTTTCTGAACATATATTCAAGCCTCCACGTCTTATAAGCGTTCAGCATCTTTAATAATTCATCCTGGATGAAAATAGTGCGGTTCGATTTATAGGTCTTCGGGCTTGCAGTACGTCCTGCCTTGCCTGATGATATGACATAAGTTTTATTGACTGTAATAGTGCGCTGCGTCAAGTCGATATCTGATAAAGTGAGGGCAATAGCCTCACCGATGCGAAGTCCGCTCAGTATCAGGAACTGCGTGAAGAATCTGTAAAGCTCATTTTTCGACATTGCAGCAAGAAGAGCTGTGACTTCAGAACGTTCAAGATACTTATTCTCTATGCTGTCATAATCGGGCTGAACCTTTAGGGACTTTACTTTGTCGATGCAGGCCGTGCTGTCTATCAGATCCTGCTCATAGCACCAATGGATAAGAGCGTGAAGCCTTCTGATGTAGAGGTTAACAGTCGTGTGCTTTTTGTCCGAACTTATGAAGCGGTTCGTGATATATCCTGCGGTAAGCTTCGCAAGCTGGATGTTATCCAGGATCTTCAGTATCTGCCCGAGCTGATATCCGGCTGTCTTAACTGTCTGAGGCCTGTTTATATGAGAGCAGTATTCGAGATACATCTCTATCGCATGCCCTAGACGCAGCGTTTCAGCTGAAGGCACGGAAGCTTCAAGACGTGCTTCTATCTTTTCCTGCAGGAGCTTCGCAGCTGCTAACCTGTTGCGGCTGGTATCCTTATCAACTGTGATATAGACCTTTTTGTTCTTTCCTGTGAGTAAATCCCTGTAAGTCTGAATATAACGGATTTTTCCGTTCGGTAATGTTTCTGTATACATATGAGCCTCCTTTTTATATGAATTTTTCTTAAAAAAATAATTGCAGCGTTCACTGCATATGTGTTAAAATTATTGTAGGTCAGAGATAGTGGCCTGACCTCAAATCTAATTTTACATAGATGATTACTTAATAGCTGATACTTCCAGAAATCCATCAACCTCCATAAACCAAAAATGATGGACGGATGAGGCCACTGTGAACGGTCTGCCCGGCATGATGCAGGCCGTTTACATTTCATCCGCTGGGGAACTTAATAAGATGTGATCTAACTACCATATAGAACTCCTTTCGCCCCTGCATGGCTCTGCTGTGCAGGGCGCTTTTTTATGCCTCCGGGCTTTAAAAGTTCACTTGAACTTTACTTGATTTCAATTGAACTTTGTTTTCCTGAGCTGCCGAAGGTCACACGGATGACATTCGGGGCTAAGCATTTTTGAGTCCATCTTGCTGGTATTTATCAGATTTCAACATCTGTTTCATTTCTCCACGGATTTCAGCCTGATCTTCAGTGTCGAGCTGTAAATAAGATTCGACCGCCTGCCCTGTTGCTTCATTTGTTTTATGTTTGATTATTTGTATCATATCCGGCATATCTATTTTCTGTGCGATTTGTTCGGAGTTTAATCTATCATCTTTTTCCCATCCCATAAGGACTGCTTCAGTAGTGTTTAAAGCATTAGCTATCTGTCTGATTTTTGACGCAGGAATGTCGCTCTTTCCAGCTTCAATTTTTTGTATAGATGATCTGGCATTCTCAGATGTATAGCCACATTTACGAGCGAGTTCATCTAAAGACATCTGCTGAGATGTTCGTAACATTCTTATGCGATTGCCGAAATCGCGTAAGAATGCCTGTTTTTCTTGAATTTCCATATTGTTATTACCTCCATAATTGATATTGTTGATTATAGCATTAAGTGGATACAAAATCAACTATTTTTAATTTTTTGCTAAAAATTAGTTGACATTTAATCCACAAAATGCTATACTTTGAAATGTGGAATAACACTCCACAAATTTAATGAAGGAGGGGCAAGATGGTTAACACGAAGCTTTTAAGAGAGAAGATTGATGAACATGGATTCAAAATGCTTTTTGTGGCTCAGAAGCTGGGCATAACCTATCAGGGGTTGCTAAATAAAATGCAGAATAAATCCGAATTCACCGCATCTGAAATACAGATTTTAACAAGCCTGTTAAACCTGACGGAGAAGGAGAGAAACAAGATTTTTTTTGCTCACAAAGTGGAATTATAATCCACAACAACGAATCAGAAAGGAGGCACCTATGAGCGAATATGCAGAGCGCAACATCAAGGATGAACGTGCAGAGGAAATCAGAACCGCTCTCAAAAAGATGGGATATTCTGATGCATTTGCAGAGAGAGTCCAGCTCATCCCAATTGATGAGTACAGAACCAATGTAAAGCACGGCAATGCACCGTTCGGGGTCTACGATTTCACAAGACACACCTTTGTCGATTGACGGACTGGAACGGACTGAAAGGAACTGAAAATATGGACGACAAAATCACATTAAAGAAAAAGCCATTAACTGTCACAGGAACGGCAAAGCAGAAAGCAGAGATTGCGATGGTGAACCTTGCAGGACATGCACGCTCACAGATGCATTTCATCGCACAGGACGTGCAGGAAGTAAAGAATGTTCTGAAGGATGAAGGCTTGTGGAGTGGCAATGAGCGAGTGCAGGATGCTTTCAGGCGCTTATTTTTGACGCTCGATAACGTCACAACGTGGGCAGATACATTGAAGGAAAATGTAGAGATTTACATGGGCAGAAAAGACCCTGACAGGAAGGAGAACTGAATATGATCACGATAAATGCTTTATGGATTGCATGGATTGCCATTGCATTCTTTGTCGCAGGTGGGCTTATCGTTGAGGAATGTCATAACGATGAGAAGGCTGAGATTAAGAGGCTGAAGCGCAGAGTTAAGCTTCTAAAGGAAAAGCTGGAAGATTCGGAGGCGGTATGACCTTGACCTGCAGAGAGTTCTTTGAGATTCAGGAAGAATACAACAGGATTGTCTCAACGAAGGGATACAAAGAGAGCATATATATGCTCCTGGAGAAAAAATATACGGCAGCACAGCTCAGGAAAGCCGGAATCAGAAACGACACCGTAACAGACAAGAGGTTGAACTACAAGACGATTACATACAACAAATACTATGTTGACATTGGGAAGATATACGCCCTGAAAAGGGCCGGATGGAATGATGAGAAGATCATTAATGAATTCGGCAGCAGGCCTTCCCGAAAGATCCTAATGGCTGCCATTAAGTATGTTCAGAATCCGGGGTATAAGCCGCCGTATATGTTGGAGAGGGAAGAACCAGAAGAAGAACCGGAAGGACCGGACGAAATGAAAGATGACGACTTGGAAGATTATGAAGATTGAAAGGAGGCAATTTATGGCAGAAAGAACAAGAAAAGACCTTTTGCTTTACAGAACGGTCGCACAGCTCCGCCACCTTTTTGGGTACAGCCGCAGCACAATCTACAACTTCATCGGAGAGATGAGGGAGAGCGGAAGATATGCACCGACTGACATCCTGACACACGGACAGACAAAAGTGTCTCTTACGGCTTTTGTTGACTGGCTTCAGGTGGCTGATATGTTCGCCATCGCGCCGAAAAAGATAAAACCATTCGACAGGGTGGCGGTATGGTATCAGATAAGAGACCTCATGCTCTGTGAGAACGGAGACCTGATACTTGAAGCCTACAGAAACGATGTAGATCTTATCGACCTGCTGGCAAAGGAAAAGGAAGTCGTCAAGCCTGAAAAGGTCTACAGGCTGAAAGTGAAAGAGAAGGAGGCGGCGAATGACTGAGATAAGACCTGACACTGATGAAAACGTCAAGGAAGCAGAGAGGGAAGCAGAGGAAAGAGAGAACCTCGAACTTGCACAGGATATCGGAGCGGCTTTAATATTGCTACTTATAGTGCTGATAGCCATTATGATCTAACTACGAAATGACGAAAGGAAGGCTGTATATGGCAGGAATTGAAAAGGTTTTGTCGCGTATATTGGAAGATATATGTAACAATTACTGCAAATACCCTGATATATGGGATTCAGAAAAAGAGGGCTGTGAGCTCTGGGAATCAGAGACCTGTACTCACTGCCCGTTGAATGACATTGAAAAATATTCGAATGACAGAAATGACAGAAAGGAAGATTAGCTATGAGAATGATGGATCTTACGGATCAGTGGCTGGAGCTGTACAATATGATCGATGAACTTGAAGATGACAGTATGGACGATGCCATTCTTGACACGTTGGAAGGAATCGAGGGAGAAATTGATCAGAAGGCTGATAAGGTGGCCCATATGATCAGATTGTTCGAGGAAGATCAGGCAGCTGCAAAGGCAAAGAAAGAGTATTTCGAGCGCATTGAAAAGACTGATAAGAACAAGGCAGCATGGCTCAAGAAGAACCTTGAAGTGATGATGAAGATGACAGGCAAGACGAAGATCAAGACCGAGAATTTCAATCTTAACATCCAGAAGAACGCTCCGTCTTTGAAGCTTGACTGCGATGATATTGAAAAGTTCCCGGTTGAATTCACGATCACAGAAATAACCCACAAGCTTGACAGCGCACATATCAAAGAGATATTGAAGGGCGAAGATGAAGATGCAAAGAAGAAGCTTGAAGGGCTTGCACATTTAGAGCAGAGCGAGAGCATAAGAATAAGAGGTTAAGGACCAAAGAACCAGCGAAAGGAGAATACAATGGGAATACCGGTCATTATTTATGGCAGACCCGGCAGCGGAAAGACAAGAAGCCTTAAAGAGTTCGCAGAGGATGAAATTCTTTACTGCAATGTCGAAAATAAGCTGCCGCCGTTCAGAAAGAGATTCAAGTACACGTTAAAGACCGATGATGTGAAGGTCATTGTGCCTCAGATGAAGAAGGCAGCCGAGAAGGGAATCAATACGGCAGTAATTGACGATGCGACTTACATAATGAGCAACAACTTTATGCGCAGACACAGCATAGGCAAGAAGGGCAGCTCCACATTCGACCTTTACAATGATATAGCGGATGACATGTGGAAGCTCTTCGAGGTCATCAAGAACGAATTGCCTGATAAGATGATTGTATACATCATCCTGCACGAGGACAGAGCAGACGATGGAACGGTCAACATCCTGACTATAGGAAAGCTTCTGAACAATAAAGTGATGCTTGAGGGTATTGTTACAATCGCCTTGCGCTGCATGAGCAAGGACGGCCGCCATTTCTTTAAAACAACGACAGATGGCTTTGACATAACCAAAGCGCCGGAGGATATGTTCGCAGCGGATGAGCTGGAGAATGACCTGAAGGCAGTCGATACGACCATAAGAACTTTTTATGGATTATAAATAAAATCTGCAGGAAAACCTGAAGAAACTGCATAAAAAAGTCATTATTTTGAGACTTTTGCACAAAATATCAACAAATATCAATAAATATCAACAATTAACAGCAAAGGAAGGTAAAAAACATGAAAAAATTCAGTGGATACAATGATATCAACGTAGATGTGATTGAGAAGCTCCCGAGAGGGGCATATGTACTCCGCATTCTGGAGGCTAAGGAAGAAACCACCGCAAGCGGATGGGACACCTTGAGAGTGAGCTTTGATATCGTAGAGGGCGAATACAAGGATTTCTATAAGAACCAGTATATTAACAGCACTGCAAAAGATAAGAAGTGGAAGGGCGTCAAGGTCGTATATCTCCCGAAGGATAACGGCACGGATGAAGATGAAAGAACAAAGAGAACCTTCAAGACCTTCATCTCGAAGGTAGAACATAGCAACCCGGGCTACTCCTGGGGCTGGAACGAAACAGGACTCAAAGGCAAGCTTGTGGGCGGTCTCTTCGCACTGGAGGAGAAGATCATAGACGGCAAAAAGGTAAGCTGGGTACATCTGTTCTGGTGGGACAATGTGGATAACATAAGAACGGGCAAATTCACGATGCCGGAAGATAAGCTCCTGACAGCTGACCAGATTGCAAACGCAGAATATCACAATAGCGTTAAATCCGGGGAGGCAATTCCTACAGATTTCGTTGATGTTGCAGCCGGTATCAATGTGGAGCTGCCTTTTGATTGATGAAGAAGTCACAGATCGAAAAAGCTCTTGATAACATGATCCTGTTAGTGGATACCAGAGAGCAGCCAACACAGAGATTACAGGAGCGCATTAATGCCATCGGCTTTCAGTACGAGCGCAGAAAGCTCAACGTTGGGGATTATTCGTGCAAGGTCATTCTCCCGGCCATTGAGCCGGGAAAGACCTTTGAATATGACCTGAGCGGATTTTTCGCAATAGAGCGCAAGATGAACCTTGACGAACTGGCGATGTGCTTCACTTCTGAACGTGACCGCTTCGAGCGTGAGTTCGAGAGGGCGGAACGCGACAGGACGAAGATGTATCTAATTGTGGAGAATGCGAGCTGGGAGAAGCTGACCGGACATTGTTACAGAAGCAAGATGTTACCAAATGCGCTTATGGCTTCCATTAATGCTTTTCGAGCGAGGTACAATATGCAGCTGGATTTCTGTCACGAATCAACGACCGGCAAACTGATGCGTGACATTCTGATGAAAGAGGCAAGACATTTTCTGGAGGCTGAATTTTATCTTTTCGGGGAGGATAAGGAGGAACATGGATGATAACGGATTCATAGTGATTCATCGCAAAATGCAAAAGTGGGAGTGGTACGATGACCTTAATATGTGCGGCTTCTTCCTGCATCTTCTCCTACTTGCGAACTGGGAGGACAGACGCTGGCACGGCATTGTTATAAAACGCGGTTCGTTCGTTACCAGCTACCGCAAATTGGCGGAGAGTATGCACGTATCAAGTGTAACGATTTATAAATGGATAAAGCGTTTAACGGAAACGGGCGAGTTAACAGTAACTTCAACATCAAAATATACAGTAATATCAATAGTTTCATACGATTTTTATCAGTCGAAAAAAACGGAAAAGGAAACGCAGAAGAAACACAAAGTTAACGCAAAGGAAACACAAAGGAAACACGAGCTTTATACAACAGAACAATATAACAATAATAACAATAATAACTCTTCTCAGGAGAAGGAGATTTTTTCGCCCGAGCTGGTAGCGCAGTGGGCGGCTGAATGGCATGATCCTTTCGGAGCTATCAATCCAGTGAATTATTACACCTTTATCGAGGGAATGCATAGACCGAACCGCAAGAAGAAATACTTTGAGAGCTGGTGCCGCAACGTGAAGCACCTTGTGAAGATATCAGAACTGAATGAAGCCGCAGCTGCTGCACCTGCCTCACAGGGTACATCCGGCACGCTGCCGGAAAGCAGCGCCGAGGAAATTAGCGGAGAAGAGTGGCTTGCGATGATGGCAGAGCAGGAAAGGAAGAAGAACGCGCTGCCGGAAAGCAGCGAGGAAGGGGACGGCGATGTATAAGTACGAATTCAACGAGGCGGATGCTTTGCGTTTTGCACAGAGCAACGGCTATGAAGCGTTCCGCTCCGGTAATGAGCTGATATTCAGAAAATGCCCGTACTGCGGTGCACTTACACATGATAAGAACAAATTCAGCATTAATCTTAATACAGGAATGTTCCAGTGCTTCAGAGCCTCCTGCAATGCCCACGGCAATATGCTGACCCTTGCAAAGGATTTTAATTTTTCACTGGGCAGGGAATGGGATGATTACTACAAGCTGCCATCAATGCAGGTCTATAAAAAGCTGACACAGCCTAAGGCTCCGATTGAGCCTAAGAGCTTCGCCATCGAGTACATGAAAAGCCGCGGAATCGGTGAGAATGTCGTCAAGAAATATCAGATTACCACAAGGAAGGACATGCCGACAGTGCTTGCGATGCCGTTCTTTGATGAAACAGGTAAGCTCACATTCATCAAGTACCGCCTGACAGATCCGGAAGAGGTCAAGAAGTTCGGAGGGAAAGAGTTTACAGAAAAAGGCTGCAAGGCTATCCTTTACGGCATGAACTGCTGCAATATAGAAAACCACACGCTTATCATCACAGAAGGACAGATCGACAGCCTGTCGCTTGCTGAGGCAGGGATAGAGAATGCGGTGAGCGTTCCGACAGGGGCGAAGGGATTCACCTGGCTGCCTCACTGCTGGAAGTGGATAAAGAAGAATTTTACAGAACTGATCGTGTTCGGGGATTTTGAAAAGGGCAAGATATCGCTCCTGGAAGAGCTGACCGAACGACTCGGATCTTCCATCGGAATCCGCCACGTCAGGGAAGAGGATTATAAAGGCTGCAAGGATGCTAATGATATCCTTCTGAAGTACGGAAGGGAGCAGCTGCACACCTGCGTCAAAAATGCGGTGTATTCCGAGAACCGTGCGCTGATTGATATATCAGAAGTTGAAAAGATAGATTTAAGCAGAATAGAGAAGATAAGAACCGGGCTTGCAGAGATTGATTCACTGATAGGCGGCATCGCCCTGGGAGGACTTACCGTCATTAACGGCAAGAGCGGCGAAGGTAAAAGCACGCTCGCAAGCCAGATATTAGCGATGGCGATTGATGAAGGCTATAAGTGCATGGCATATTCAGGAGAGCTGCCGAACGGAATCTTTAAAGAGTGGCTTTACCTGCAGATTGCCGGCAAGGAGCATATACATATAAACGGAAATGATGATGCGAAGATTGACGCCGAGGCCGAGGCGAGAATTAACCAGTGGATGCACGAGAAGCTTTTTCTATACGATATTGACAAAATGTATGAAAAGACTGATGAAGAGTTCCCGGCTCTCATTGAGACAGTTGAACAGGCTATTCTTCAGTACGAGTGCAAAGTGATCCTGCTGGATAACCTTATGACTGCCTTGGACCTTTTTGAAGCTCCTGAGACGGTGATGATTAACAAGTACGAGGCACAAGCTAAGTTCGTGCGCACCCTTGCAGGAATGGCAAGAAAACATAAGGTAGCAATCATACTCGTAGCTCACAGGCGCAAGGGCGGCAGTTACAGCATTGATGTTAACGATGAGATCAGTGGAAGTTCTGATATAACGAACTATGCAGCTATGATAATAGGCTATGCAAAATATACAGAGACCGAGATCATGAAGGGCGAAGGCACGGCGGAGCAGCGAAAGCTTTCAGTGACTAAGGAACGCTACAGAGGACGCACGGTGTATAACCAGAAGCTGACATTTGACAAAGCCAGTAAGCGCATCCTGAGCATTTCAAGCAACTATATGGCAGGCTACCGCTTCAGGTGGATGACGGAGACAGCAGGGAGTTACACGGATGACGGATTCAGACAGATAGATATGACGGACGCGGTTATGCCGTTCGAATGATTAGATTGACAGGAGGGAACAACATATGAGTAAAGACGAAATATTAGCAGAAATCATTAACAGCGTGAAACGCTGCAGCAGGGATATTGCAGCGGTCAAAAAACAGACAGACATTCCGCTTGATAAAGTGGAGCAGCCCATTGATGAGCTGAAATGCAGATACTTTGACGACATCGCAGGAATGGTCAAAAAGCTTGACGGACTGGAGGAAATGGCCAAATGAAAATGAAGGACAGCTATGGATATGAGATCCCATTCAACGAAGTGTTGAGCAAGGCAGCAGTCGTGCAGTTAATCGAGCATCTCAAATGTACGAAATTTGCACCAGCGTTCGCACATCTCGATGCACATAACGCACTCAATGAGGCGCTGAATGATATTCTAAGTACAGAAGGAGTTAAGCTCAACGCGGCAGAAGAAGCCAAAGACAGAGCAATCGCCGAGAAGCTGATTGAAGAAAACAACCTCAAGAAATCGAGAAGCCGCCGTAACATCAATGCGATGGCAGAAAAGTTTATGGTGATGATCGCGCAGACTCTCAAAGAAGAATACCACTGGAGCAACTGCAGGATCAATCATTTTTTTGATAAGTTCGAGATAGTGGTCAGCAGCTGGAACGATAATGTCCCGAGAAACGCAAAACAGAATGAGCAGCATGCGATATTCATGGCGAAGGAGTTCGAGCGCAAGTATGATCTTGCAATTGACCCGATGTTCGAGGAAGCAAGAAACTATATTGACGGAAAAGAGGCAGCTGATGGAGAAGATTAACATACCGCATAAGATATGTGCATATGCTAAGACGGACGGCAGCAGAGCTGATGATGTGAAAGCTCAACCGAACTGGACCGCGTGGACAAGTGAAAAGATAGCTGAGTGGTTTAAGGTGACCGGAAAGCTGCGTCCTGTCATAAATAATTTAGACCATGAGATATATTTCTGTTGCTACTCGTGTGAAAAGGGTTATATGACAACGAAACCGGAAAGTGAGGTTAAGAAATGACAAGAGAGGACGTGACAAAAAATATGGCAAGGACGATAGAGGTAGTTATTAGAATCTCAGAAGAAGATTTTGAGATTATGAAACATAATGTTGCAATAGGTAAACCAATATGTTCTTTAAGTGAAGATAAAATGGTATCTATAGTAGCAAATGGTGTGCCACTTCCAAAAGGACATGGAGATTTGAAAGATATGGGGAATCTTCCGTATGTATTTGACTTGACCAGAGAGGACCCTATTTATTCTGGAAAAGAAATCGAGCAAGCAGTAAATTCAATGAAAGCAATTATACCAGCAGATACGGAAGAAAGTGGGGATAAGAAATGAAAATCAAAACGACAGTAACTGAGATTGAGTGTACTGCAAACGAGTTGAGACAGAGCAATGCTTTATCAGATGGCTTTTATAATTTGCTGCGTGGTTGCTTTAACAACATGACATCTGATTGTGAGGAATCCGAAGATGAAGAAGTAAAAGCAGATAAGCCAGAAAAGTGAGGTAAGCAATGACACTTGACGAGGTGAAAAATGAAATACCTGATTTTGAAACGTATGCAAAGATTTGTTGCGATAACTGTACCGCAAATGATTGGTATTGTCCGAGCTATTGCCCAGAATTGGAAAAGGCATCAAGCATTCCATTTAGCATTATCCAGGAAAAATATGCGAAGTATGACGGAGATTTACGCAAGGTAGTTAGATACATCAAGAATACAAAGAGAGGTATAAGGATATGACGATTGATGAAGCAATAAAGCATTGTGAAGAAGTAGCAGAGAAACAGGAACGAGCAAGCAGCTTTTGGCAGAAAGGAGGTAAAACTTATAAGAATTGCCTTGAATGTGCCAAGGAACATAGACAACTTGCGACGTGGCTACGTGAATTGAAAGCATACAAAGACAAGTATAAGGAAGGCAAAGAGGAATGAAAGAACAATGGATTATCGAAGCTGAACAAAATGCAAAAGACTTGGCAAAAGAACTATATGAGCAGATTTCTGATGAAGCTGATGATTTATATATCGATAAATACTGGTTTTTTGAAAAGGTTGTTCACTATATGAGAGCAGAAAGCGAGGAATGATATGACAAGAGAAGAAGCTATCAAAATGATAAAGGCAAAGTTGGAGTGTATGACCAGAGACGTAAGTGGCAGCGATAGTGATTGTATAAATCGCAGATGTGATGAATGCCCTCTGAACTACGAACAGGGAAATATGGGCGAACAAAAAGAATGGTTAAGAATGTCAATCGAAGCATTAGAGCAATTAAGTTTAATAGAAAAGAGGTGATTTAATTGACAGAAAACCGCAAGAAATGGCTTAAGGAATATCGCAAGCAGATGTTAGAGAAATATCAGAGATTTCCGTTAAACGAAAAGGACTGGGCGGAAATACTCGACAAGGGCAGAGATGTGTGCGACAGAGCAAACCAGGATGAGGAAACAACGCAGATAATAGTGCTGATTAACGCAGAAATCAAGGGATACGATATGCAGCATTCCGCGAAGAGCAAATTAGATGAATTTTTCGGCAAGTGAGGTAGAGGAATGACAGACGAAATTTTTAAGGTGATGAAATATTTTGACGGAAGTTTCATCAATTCCCATGGCGAGCTGATTATTTCAAAGACGAGGAATGTGTATTTTAAAGCAAGTGATTGCAATAGTAAAGAAGATGTTATATGTAAGTTGCTTGAATGGTGTTCTGAACCGATTGCAAAAGGTGAGCCATATAGTGACACACGTAGAAACTTTGGATGGAGATGCATCTTGCTCTGCTCATACAATCGCTATTTGGGAACCGATTTTACACCAGCTGATATGTTGTTGATATATGACAGGCTCGGAAATGCTGTTGATCATTCGTTAACATTGAAGTTTATTCGTAGTGATTATGATTTATCGGTCTTAAAGGAAAGTGAGGGTGAGAAATGAAAGAACAGAGGGAGGAATGTCGATGGAATTAATAGACCAGATCATGAACCAAATAAGCGATTACGTGACAGACCCGATGGCAGTCAGCAATTGCTTATATATCGCCTTTCAGGATTATTCCATCACAAAGAAATCAACTGAATTGACCGAATATGTTCCAGACCCCAACGATATTTTGATTAAGAAATTCCTGGTGGTCAAGAAAATAAAAGGATGCACCGACAGAACATTACACTATTATCAGAAAGAGCTTCCGAGAATATTCGAGCGAATAGGTAAGAATGCTCTTGATGTCAAGGTCGATGATATAAGGCTCTGGATTGCATTAAGGTTAAGAGATGGAATTTCAGCGACGACCATCGGAAACGAGAAAAGGGTTTTAAGTTCGTTTTTCACGTGGCTGCACGGTGAGGACATCATCCATAAAAATCCTATGGTTGCGATTGATACCATCAAGCAGAAGAAAACGCAAAAAGAAGCCTTCAAGGATGATGAAGTAGTCGCTATGAGAAATCAATTAACAACCAGCAGAGAAAAAGCAATCTTTGAATTGTTGCTTAGTACAGGATGCAGAGTTTCAGAATTAGTTGGAATCAAACTTGATGAGATACAGGAGGACTATTCAATCCTTGTTCACGGAAAAGGTCAAAAGGATAGATACGTGTACATGAATGCAAATGCCAAGTTTGCCTATCAGCAGTACATAAATGACAGAAAAGATAATTCAATCTGGCTGTTCCCAAGAATGATATCCATACAGTCTGAAGATTTCCACAAAGGTAAAGGTATGAAAAGTTGGTATAAGAATCCGAAGCTGGTTAATGAAGCAGAACATGCCGATAAAGGTACGATTGAATTTATTGTTAGGAAGTGGGGAAAAAAGTGCAATGTCAAAGCATATCCTCATAAGTTCAGACGAACCTGTGCAACAAATGCCCTTAGAAACGGAATGCCCATTGAAATGGTGTCGAGAATGTTAGGACATCAGAATATCGGAACAACTCAGATATATCTTGATCTGAATGATGATCAGATGAAAATGATGCACGAAAGATATGTGAGGTAACAAATGACTGATATAGGATCACTGAATGAAGTAAAACAGATGATAAAAATGTTCGACAGTATGGCCGGGAAGCGCTCGGTGTATACCATCTTTAATGACTGGATAAAAATGTTGGCATTGTCAATAAGCTGCGTGGTTGATCCGGTGACGAAGAAGGACAGGTCGGAACAGTATGCAGCTATCGCTTCAGGGTATGATGCAGCGGAGCTGACAAAGCTTGCAGAAATATCTGCATATCTGGTGGAAGCTCTCGAAGCGTATCCCTGCGATATCTTGGGATATGTCTATATGCACCTAGAACAGGGCAGTAAAAATTTAGGGCAGTTCTTCACACCGTACCATTTGTGCGTGATGATGGCAGAACTTGCTTATAACAAAATGGAGAAACAAGATAACAGATACACAATCAATGAGCCATCCTGCGGTGCCGGCGGAAATATCATAGCTGCATTGCAATGTCTTAAGAAGCACGGAATCAATTATCAGAAGGACTGCGATATCGTCTGCCAGGATTTAGATTACAGATGCGTATATATGTGTTATGTTCAGCTTTCTTTTCTTGGAGCAAAGGCGCTTGTGGTACAGGGTGACACGCTCATGGAGCCTTTTCACCCAGCAAAAACAAAAAGGGCGAATATTTTTATAACACCAGGAAAAGCCGGAGCGCTATTATAAATTAAAAATAAAAACAGGGTGTAGCATTACGCTGCACCCTGCGCTTTCGCCTTTCCGAAAAAATTGCATAAAGCCCATAGATGTTGTAAAATAAAGGTATTGAAACTATAGACATAACCACAGAGAGGGGGGAGATAATGACCATTGAAGAACTTAACCAGCTTTATTATTTAAAAAAATTGATAGCCAGGAACAAAGAAAAGCTTCAGGAGCTTCAAGCGGAATACGGCGCTATCGGTTCGGCTACGGACTACAGCAAAGAGCGTGTTCAGACTTCCCTTGTTAAGGGTTCAAAGGTGGAAGATCTGGCTTTGAGTATCTGTGAACTGACGCAGACATTAGCGCTGCAGAACGCACAGTTCACAATTGAGCTTGCACGCCTTGAACGCTATATAAACAGCATAGATGACAGCCGTATGCAGCTGATATTCAAACTGCGGTTCGTGGACTGTAAACGCTGGAGAGATATAGCAGCGGTCTTTGATGAGGATTGTACAGAGAGTGCCGTAAGAAAATTATGCACAAGGTATCTTGATAGTCATCCTGAAAAAAAATTCTAAAAAAAATCTAAAAAAATTGAAAATGTCCGATATGTCCGTTTGCATTGTGTTATAATAGTATCATCGAAAAGCGCCTATAAGAGAGGGCGCTTTTTTAATGCAGCGAAAGCAGAAGGGAGGCGTACATGACAGGGAAACAGCAGCGTTTCTGCGATGAATACCTCATAGACTGCAACGCCACCCGGGCGGCAATTGCAGCAGGATATTCAAAGCAAACAGCATACAGTCAAGGGCAGCGTTTGCTGAAAAACGTTGAAACAAAAAACTATATTGCCCACCAGCAGGAAGAAAGAAGCAAGCAGAGCTTGCTGACCTTCGAAGAACGGCAGCGCATACTTGCGGAGATTGCCAAAGACCCAAACAGCAACAAATCTGACCGCATAAAGGCGCTTGACGTGTACAACAAGATGACCGGCGCATATATCGAGCGCGTGCAGATGTCAGCGACCGTTACGGAGCAGACAAAGCTCGATAAGATAATCGCAGATCTTGAAAATACCGCACAGGATGAGGAAGGTGATGAAGCGTGAGCACATCGCTGAAATTCAGCCCGAAATATAAAAGGTTTTTCAACCACGTAGTTCACGGCAGCCATACAATGGACGTTCTGGAAGGCGTGACCGCAGCAGGCAAGACCACAATGGGCATTTTTGCTTTTATCTGCAAGGTGTATAAGAGCAGCAGCACAAAGCCATCAATCATAAGCGGACTTGACACGGGAACGATTGAAAAGAATATCATCAACAGCGATTTAGGCATTATCGACCTTTTCGGTGAAATTGTGGATTATTACGGCAACGGCACATCCGGAAACAAACAGCCGCACCTTGTGATCCATTCACCTGCGGGGGATAAGATTGTGTATATCTTCGGATATGCTGATAAGGTCAAGTGGAAAAAGAACCTCGGCGCACAGTATTACGCTGTATATATTGATGAGGTGAACATTGCCGACATTGATTATGTGCGTGAAACGCTTATGCGCTGTGATTATGCTATGATGACACTCAACCCGGATGATCCGGCGCTGCCTGTCTATTCAGAATATATAAACTGCTGCCGACCTCTTCCGGAATTCCGGAAAGATGCGCCGCAGGAAATAAATGCGATGCTCGAAGCCGTGCCCGAAAAGCCCGGCTTTATTCATTGGTTCTTTAATTTCAAGGATAACAGAGGGCTGTCAGAAGCGAAACGCAACCAGATCATTCAGAATGTTCCAAAGGGAACAAAGCTGTATAAAAATAAAATCTTAGGCTTGCGCGGTCGTGCAACGGGGCTTGTATTTTCTACATTCGACCGCAATAAGCACATCATGAAGCGCGAAGCAGCTGAAGCATTCAGACGAAGCGAAATGCTGACAGCCGCAAATGAAATGCCCGAATGGTTTGATTATTTCACGGCCGGACTTGATACGGCATATTCGAGCAAAAGCCCTGACACAATAGCAATGACCTTTGCAGGGATTACCAACAGAGGGCGCTATGTGCTGCTTGACGTGAAGGTATATAACAACGCAGAAATGCAGGTGCCGATTGCTCCATCTGATACGGTGATAAATTTCATTGATTTCCTGGAGCGCAACCGCAAGGCCTGGGGATTTGCAAGACAGACCTTCATTGACAGCGCAGATCAGGCGACCATAACGGAATTTACAAAACATAAACGGATTCATCCTGAATGCCTTTACCATTTCAATCCGGCATACAAGAAGATCACCAATATCGACAGAATCAACTTACAGCTCGGATGGATGGCGACTGGTTACTGGTTCGTGCTGGATGACTGCACGGAGTATATCAATGAGCTTGAGCTTTACTCGTGGCTTGAAGATAAAGACAACGCGCCGGAGGATGGCCACGACCATCTCATACAGTCGGCGCAGTACGGATGGATACCTTACAAGGCGAAGATAGGAGAAAGAAATGGGGTTTAAAGATTTTATGAGGCGCAAACTTAGATCCTTTTTAGAGATTGAAAATCCGCAGGCGAACACGATTACGCTTTCGGATCTGAACGATTTTGAAACGGAATGCTATATTAATAAAGTGTGGAGCTGGGGAGATAAAGAAGCAATCGAGCAGCTTTATAAACAGCTTTCGACTCACAGTACGCAGCTCAACTTCTGGAGCGCAGTTCCTTCGATGGGAATTGTGAAGAGGCACACAGGCCTACCTGGCCAGATCGTGGATATACTTTCAGCCCTCGTAATAAGCGACCTCAACGATATCACCATATCACAGAGACAGGTCGAATGGGAGAATATGCAAGACCGAGGGATAAAGATTGAAGATCTTCTTGATGATGCGATAAAGAGCACCCTTATCACAGGTGACGGCGCATTCAGGATAAGCATAAACACAGGCATAAGCCCTTATCCGATTGTGGACTTTGTAGCTGGTGAGGATGTCGAGTATCACTATACAAAGAAGGTCATTACAGAGGTGGTCTTTAAGTCAGTGATAAAGCACGGCTGGAAAAAGTACCAGTTCGAGGAGACTTATGGCTATGGCTATATAGCATCAAAGCTTTATGACGGAGATAATGAGGTGCCGCTTTCCAACATTCCTCAGACTGAAAACATACAGCCTATGGTGGAATTTGATAAGTCCTTTATGATGGCAGTACCGCTTATGTTCTTTAAGTCAAAGCGTTTCGCTGGGCGCGGCAAGTCGATATATGCAGGCAAGCACGATAGCTTCGATGCTCTGGATGAATGCTGGAGTCAGTGGATGGAAGCAGTCAGGAAGGGAAGGGCGGTAAAGTACATCCCTACAAGCCTTCTGCCGAGGAATCCTGATAATGGGCGTTTTCTTGCTCCGAATGACTTTGATAACGACTTCATAGAGCTTGAATCGGATATGGTGGAAGGGCGTGAGGCGAAGATAGACATGGAGCAGCCGGCAATCCCGACAGATAATTATCTACAGACTTACATCACAGCTCTTGACCTTTGCCTGCAGGGCATAATCAGTCCGTCAACGCTCGGCATTGACACGAAGAAGCTTGACAATGCCGATGCTCAGAGGGAGAAAGAGAAGACGACTCTTTACACCAGGAACAAGATTGTAAGCACTCTGCAGGAAGTCCTGCCGGTTCTGATAAACAACATCTTCAAGGTTTATGATACATACAATCATAAGCCGCTCAATGATTATGAAGTCGATGTGCCGTTCGGTGAGTATGCTAATCCGTCATTTGAAAGCCAGGTCGAGACCATAAGCAAGGCTAAGACCAGCGGAATTATGTCAGTCGAGGCTGCCATTGATGAGCTTTACGGCGACACGAAGGATAAGGAATGGAAGGCGGAAGAAGCAGAACGAATAAAGGCACAAAACGGAATAATGATGACGGATGAGGATTCCGCAGGAGACCAGATGGACGCATTCTGAAAATAAAAGGGGGAGCGAATGGCAGCTGAAGATTACAGAAATGCTTATGATGTGGCGGCTGCCTTTGCACGCATCGAGGATGACCTCATAAGCTCAATGATGAGGAACTTTAAAAGGCATAAAGCAAAGGAAGCGGAAGAAGGCATTGAGTGGTCACAGTGGCAGGTGGAGCAGCTGGCCGCACTGGAGGAATATAAGAGGCGAAACCGCAAGAAATATTCAAAGGATTTTTCAGATATAAACAGCTCCATAGAGAGGATCATAAGGACTGCGAAGAAGATAGGTATGGATGAGCAGGAAATGCAGATCCTTGAAGCGGTAAAGCGCGGCGCAAAGCTCGAAAAAGGCAGTATGACAGGCTCATTCTTTAAGATGAACGACCGCAAGATGAATGCAATGATTGACGCCACTTTAGACCACACGAAAAAGGCAGAAGTAAGCATTTTAAGGGTAGCGGAGGATAAATACAGGCAGACAATATTCAAAGCTCAGATGTTCGAGGCGGCAGGCGGTACTTACGAAAAAGCAATAGATATGGCAACAAAAGACTTCTGGAAGAATATACAGAGATGGCCATAAGGACAGCCAACACAAGGGCATACCTGACAGGCGAAGGCGATATGCGCAATGCCTGGGGCGAACATCTCGTTATTATGAACAAGCGCGGCAACTGCCGATGTGCAAAGTGCCTTAAGTGGTTAGGGCGTGTGCTGGTGGATGATGTATGGAGCGGTGGAACTGATAAGGACACGCAGGGCGGCAA
>OMXJ01000042.1 GCA_900315015.1 uncultured Eubacteriales bacterium
AGTAAGACCCCTTGAAGACGACAAGGTTGATAGGGCAGAGGTGTAAGTGAAGTAATTCATTCAGCTGACTGCTACTAATAGGTCGAGGGCTTGACCAAATTTAGGTTAAGCTAATTGGTTCTTAAATGTTAGGTATGAAGTATGTTTTTGTTTAAATTAAAGGTTCGAAGTTGATTTTCACGGGAAAACTCGGGAGGATTAACTTTTTAACTTTATAGCATTTTGATTATCAGAATGCCGATTTTATTTAATAAAATCATTCCTCGATAGCTCAATGGTAGAGCACGCGGCTGTTAACCGCGGTGTTGCTGGTTCGAGCCCAGTTCGGGGAGCTTATTATTAATTAGATTCAATTAATGATTAAAAAAGTAATAAAAGAATTGACAAAATGCATTTTATAGTTTAAAATCATAACTGTTGATGTAGTTTGCATTTCGGCGAAGTAGCCAAGTGGTAAGGCATGGGTCTGCAACACCCTGATCATCGGTCCGAATCCGATCTTCGCCTCTTTTCAGAGCTTGAACATTAGTTCAAGTTCTTTTTTCTTGTAATGTAAAAATGAATAAAAGTTATAATTTCCGCCGGGAAATTTCAGTGCTTTTTGTTTGCATTTGAAACTAACAAAAAAGTAAATCAGATTACTAGCAAGAAGCAGAAACAATTAAGAAGCAGAAACACTTGACGCAGGTTTTAATAAATTATATAATTAGTGCAGCGATGGTGCAGGAGCCTTTGGCATGAGCTTATCAGCTATGTCAAGGTCCTGCACTTTTTTAGTAAGAGAGGGGGAGAACAAAAATGAAACTTAGTGTATTTTTTCATCATTTGGAAAGCTGGGAGAGGGAGAAGAAGGTCAGCATCGACGAAGTGCTAGAGAGCACAAAAGCCTTAGGGATAGACTATGTCGAGCTTGATATGGCAGATGTAGCAAGAATCGGCAAGGAAAATCTAAAGAAGCTATTAGACAGACATAAAATGAAGGTATCTAGCATTTACTGCTTTTATAACTGGAATGCCGATCCAGAAGACTTTAAAGAGTATGAGCATATAGAGCAGGCGAAGCTTCTAGGAAGCAAAAAGATAATGATAATACCTGGCTTTTACTCAGACCTTGAGGATGAAGAAAAGAAAAAGATAGAGCTTGCCAATATGCTAAAGGGCATGAAAAAACTCTGTGAAAGAGCGAAAAGTGAAGGAATAATTCCTACCATAGAGGACTTTGACAGTGAGGATAGCCCTATAAGAAATGTGGAAGGAATGAAATTATTCCTTGATGAGGTGGAAGAGCTGCGTGTAGCCTTTGACACAGGAAACTTTTTATACAGCGGAGAAGAAGTAAAGCTTGCCTTTGAAGAGCTGAAAGAAAAAATCGTGCATGTCCATTTAAAGGATAGAAAACTAAAGACAGCAAAAGAAGATCTGCAGCTTACAAATGAGCAAAAGGAGATGCTAGGAGAAAGAAAGCCGGCAATGACAGGGGATGTAATGTATTCTGCGTATGTAGGAGAAGGCATGATTCCTATAAAGGAAATAGTAAATAAACTAGAAGAAAGCGGCTTTGAAGGAATATTTGCCATCGAGCATTTTGGGGTAACAGACTATCAAAAGGCAGTGGAAGCATCAGCAAGATATTTATTAGACAAGTAAATAGTCAAAAACTCATCCTAAAAAGCAGATAAATAAAGAAGATAAATAAAGCAGGTAAATAAAGAAGATAAATAAAGCAGGTAAATAAAGCAGGTAAATAAAGCGGAGAAATAAAGCATATAAATAAAGCAGAGAAAGGAAGTAAATACATGAAAATCAGAGTAACCGTATGGAATGAATACGTTCACGAGCGTGAATATGAAGGAATAAGAAAGAATTATCCAGAAGGAATACATGGCTGCATAAAGAAGTTCCTAGAGAAAAATGGCGACATAGAGGTAAGAACAGCAACACTTGACATGCCAAATCAGGGCATAACAGAAGAGCTTCTTTCAAACACAGATGTACTTATCTGGTGGAGCCATGCAAGACAGGATGAAATAACAGACGAAAATGTAGAACTGATAAAAAAGCACGTGCATGCAGGAATGGGCTTCATAGGCCTTCACTCAGCACATTTTAGTAAGATAATGAAAGCATTGCTTGGAACCACCATGACCTTATCCTGGAGACATGGTGACAGCGAAAAGCTCTGGTGCATTGCGCCATGGCATCCAATAGCAGAGGGAGTACCAGAATGCATAGAAATACCAGAGGAAGAAATGTATGGAGAGCCTTTTGACATACCAAAGCCAGATGACATCATATTCCTAGGCTGGTTCAAGGGAGGCTGCACCTTCAGAAGCGGCTGCACATTTACCAGAGGACTTGGAAAAATGTTCTACTTCCAGCCAGGACATGAAGAAGCACCAGTCTATGAACAGGCGGAAATACAGAAAATCATAACCAATGCGGTACGCTGGGCAAAGCCGCAGAAAAGGCTAAAGCAGGCACCAGATAACATTGCATTATAAAAAAATAAAATATATCGGTACTTTACATCTGGCTATAATCTGAATTTGTAATATAATATCATCTTTGACAGTAAGGTATAAATAAAATGGCTACACCGCTGTTTATTTATACGGCACATATTCAGAGGGAATTTTTGTTGAAAGAAGGTCTGTTTTGCGCTATAATATCGGCATAGCAAAAAAAGAACAATCTTAGCTGAAAAGAGGATGTAACTTGATGGATGGGATGAATTTGTTTATTGACTATTCAGGCGTTTTTATAAATCATATAATTAGGAAAGCGAAGGTGCAGGAGCCTTTGGCATAAGCTTATCAGCTGTGTCAAAGACCTGCACTTTTTTAGTAAGAGAGAGTAGGATGATAATGAAGGAAAAAAATTTGTTGAAAAGTGAGTAGTTTTGTATGTAATATTCGTGTAAAAAGTGAAACAGCATAAGAAGGTATTAGAAGGCATGAGAATGAAGTGCTTTCTTTTTGGAGGAAGAAAATGGATGGATAGCTGTTCGGAAGCTTACAGCCGTTTTTTAAGCGGCGATAAAGATGCAATGACGGAGATTATAATTGAATACAGGGACGGTCTGCTGTTATTCCTGAAAGGCATAGTTGGTGATATTTATATAGCAGAGGATATAATGGAGCAGACATTCATGCTTCTTGCAATAAAAAAGCCAAGGGATAAAGGCGGAAGCTCATTTAAAACCTGGCTTTATACAATCGCAAGGAATCTGGCGATAGACTATCTTAGAAAAAAACGTCGGAGCAATGAAGTAGATATAGAAGCAATCGGAGAAATATGGAATGATGAAAATCTGCTTGAAGAAAAATATATAAAGAAAGAAGAGCAGATTTTAATCCGCAGGGCAATGAATAACCTGAGAAATGAATACAGACAGGTGCTTTGGCTGTGCTACTTTGAAGAAATGAGCAACAAGGAAATTTCGAAGGTTATGAAAAAAAGCATAAGAAGCGTCGAGGCAATGTTATATAGGGCAAAGAAAGCCTTGCGTGAAGAACTGGAAAAGGAGGGGATAAACGGAGTGAATGATTGAGGTGAGGCCTGACCTGGCAGTTTTTTGGATCGGAGCGTTACGTAGATGGAAATATAGAAACTTGTTAACCAAGTAGTCTTAAAAGATCACATCATTATTATACTAGGAGGTGTTTGTTATCAGAAGTTATGAAGAAACGGCTCATAACGTGTACAGACGGATTGAAGCGTATGAGCTTAAAAAGAAAAAAAGAATAAGGACGGGCATTAGAGCTGCAACAGTGACTATGTGTATATTAGCAGTATGTATCTTAATCGGTTATAATACATCTGCAGAAAGAGAAGAATGGAATTATGCTAAAAACTATCGTATTAAAGGATGGGAAGATATTGAGTTAAAGGAACAGATCGATATGATGGATGTTCCGGAGGAATATTTAATCAGTGCAGATACTGATACTGAGTTAAAGGAACAGATCGATATGATGGATGTTCCAGAGGAATATTTAATCAGTGCAGATGCAGAGGAATTGATAAAAAATGTAGTGAATTATCCTCTTTTGATTGACGCCTTTGTTTATGACAATCCTGAGCAGGGCGTTGAACATATCAGGAATACCTGCAGTGCGCTTGATGAGCTGCTAAAAAGAGATGATGCACTGGAATTAATAAATAAAGCGCTTGAAGATGTATCCAGGTATATTGATGAAGATAATATTCAAGGTGAATTGGCTGAATCGGTAGCAGAGGGTTTTTTAAAACTATTGCTTCAGACAGAATTTTGATACGTTAGAGTCAGGATTAAACTGTTGTAATGTAATTCAAGGAGGTTGGGCTTATGCGTAAAAAGATAGTATTAGTTGCGAGTGCAGTTTGTATCGCGCTGCTTTTAGGGATAATAATTAAAATGAATGGCGATTCAAAAACAGTTTTAGCAGATGAAGGGTATTCTTTCGTGAAATATGAAGTAAATAGCGAGACAGTGGTTTCCAATGAATTTGCTGAAAACCAGATTAAATCTGCAGAAATGCATACATTGTTCTTGAAAAGCCTTCCTTATAGAGGCAGTTATAAAGCCTCAGAGGCAATCGGAAAGTATACCGTAGATCTGATTGGAGCAGAACAATTTCCTGATTATTATGCGGGTTGTTATATAAATGAAGACGGAAAACTGATTGTTCAGATAAAAAAAAGTTACTATGAAAAAAATTATCAAGGCTGTGCTTGGTATAAAGAACTGGCAGAAATGATGAAAAGCAACGATTTTGCCTGTCATCCTGTTAAATACAACTATACTGAGTTGATTAACGGAATGTCAGATATTACAGAAGGATCACTCTCTAAAAAGTTAAAAAAAGAAGGTATTGAAATGGGAAGTGAAACAGAGTATGACATCGTTGGCATTGGCCTGAATGACTATCTTAATTGTATCGAAATAGAAATAAGAAGAGAAGAAATGACAGGCAAAATCAAAGAAATAGTTAATAATGAAATGTATAAAATTGTTGTAGTAGGCGATGTTGTTGTAATGGATAATTAATAAGCTGGCAGGTTGAAAACTCCGGCTATTAATAAAAAAATCAAAAATGGAGGAATTATAACCATGAAAAAGATATTTAAAATCTCATTGTTTGCTGCGCTGTTTATGTCATTCGTAGTTGTAGCGGTCGTATTTGGTGATAAGTCTGGTGATACTGCTAAAGCGGACGAAGGCTTCGAATTTGTCCTTAATGAAAAATCAGAAAATCTCCCAGATGGATTTCTGAATAATCAGTTTGAAGCTTCGAAAATCACTACGAGATTTTTCGAAACTTTAAATGAAAAATATGGTACAAATACTGAGGATGACGTATATACGGTTAATGGCATTTGTGCTAAAGATTATCCGGCATATTTTGCTGGTACATTTATTAATACTGAGGGTAGGCTGATTGTTCAGATTGTTGAGAAATATTATTCTGAGGATTATAGGGAAAAAGAATGGTATCAAGAGTTTGCGGAAATGGTACAGAGCGAGAAATTTGCATGTCATCCTGTAAAGTATTCATATGGTGAACTCATTGAAGCAATCTCTTCGGTAACATTGGGAGATATTAAAGATGAACTGTCCAAAAGAGGGGTCTCAATTGTAGATGCAGGAATAAATGATTATCTAAATAAAGTTGAAATTGGTGTTCGAAATCAGGAGGAGTATGAAATAATAACTGATTTTTTGAAATCGGACATTTATTCTGTATCTATTGTAGATTATGAGCCTCAGGATAACATTGGGGTATATGCCGGTGAAGGAGTAACTGAATCTAGCACAGGTACTTATACATTTAGTGTAGCTTGTCGTGCAAGGAGATTACTGCCGGGTGGAATATATTCCTACGGATATCTTACATGTGCACATGCATTTTCTGGAACATCAAATGTATATATTAATACTGGGTCGGGAACGAATACTTTAATTGGATCGTCGCCATCATCATTACAAAAAAGAGGTGGAAAGGCGGATGTTGCCTTTATTACAACAAATTCAAACATTACTCTTTATAACACTATTTATATGAGTACTACCACTTTGAATGCAAACTATTCAAGCAGCATAGGCTCAGTTGTCTATAAAAGAGGAGAATCAAGTGGTGTTACTAGTGGAACAGTTTTGGACAGTTCATATGCAACTGATGTAGGAGGATATAGTTTTACAGACTTAGTAAAAACATCTTACTATTCGATTCCGGGCGATAGTGGTGGAATTGTGTATAGTCAACCTAATTCAGTAGACTATGCATATTCTGTTGGCATTCACAAAGGAAACAATGTGAGTTCATCGGGGTCGGTTAATTATTCGTTTTTTACAAAAATGTCAAATGATTTAGCTGCGCTTCAAGGAACAGGAACTCCAATACCTGTTTATACTTACTAAGCAGTTAAATAATAAAATTATCTAGAATAAAATAGAGAAGTTCCAATTCACGCACTCGTTCCTATATGCGTTTTTAATGTGTGGCGGAAACACTAAAAACGATAAATCAGCCTTAAAAAAGTTAAGAATTATGTCTCCTTTCGGGGCGTGATTTATGGTTTCTCATCAACTCCATTATATCACAAACCGTGAGGAGATTTTTGATTTTATTAACAAAAAAATGCCGCATTTATACGGCTTGTGGCGTTTCGCAAACGCCTAAAATTTGCTAATCAGAGAAAGGAGATAAATTAATGAGTAATTATTGGGGATTTGATGTAAGTTATTACCTAGGGAATGCAGCAATGAATGCGTGGTTTAATAAATATAACACATCTATGTATTCGGATCCTTCGCAATAGATTATGTATGAGAGGTAATATGTATATGGTGAATAAAAGTAATAGGAATATAATAAAAATTTTAGTTTGTTGTTTGGGTATATTGATGTTGGTAGGCTGCGGAAGTGGTGAAGGAATAAATACTGAACCTTCTTCATCTATTGAACACGATGTAGATGGAAAAGAGATTACAGGAAAAATGGCTGAAAGAGGCGGAAATATAAGCTGTAAGATAGATAATCACGAGATTTTTGTTGAATTTGAATATGGAAAAATAAGCGTGGAAAGCACAAATAATGAAGAAAACGGATCTGATGCATCGGTCTTTGAAATTAATGCAGAAGAAGGACATTCTTTTTATATGGATTTCATTAACGGAGGCACAGGAGTTATAGTGATATGCGCAAATGTCGCTGCCGGAAGTGAAGAACATACTTTCTATAAATCAGATGATTATGGAGTGACATGGAATAAGCTCGATATTGAGGAACCATCATACACGATGATTCGTTCTATCGAACTGTTGAATGAATCTGAAATGAAACTTGGTTATAATTCAGTAGAAGGAAATGGTGAAGTTGATTATTTTGATATAGGGATTTAAGGAGATGTTGAGAACTGGTGAGATAAGAGAGTTGTTTTTGTGGTATCATAGATATGTGTCCTATCGGGGCGTGGTTTATGGTTTCTCATCAACTCCATTATATCACAAACCGTGAGGAGATTTTTGATTTTTAAAAAAAATGCCGTATTAATGCGGCTTGTGGCGTTTCGCAAACGCCTAAAAATTAATCGATGTTGAAAGACTAACTATTAAAAGGAGGAATAAATGAGTATCCGCGAACCATGTAAATACTAAGATTATATTTTTGATGATTTATGTATTCTGATTCTGTGAAGATAACATGATTTTTTTTAATTTTTAAATTGCCATAATAAAAATAAAATGGCAAATATGATGCATTTTAATAATTGAAATCACGTATAATGTATTTGGCTTGTATAATATAGGAGGCTGTATTATGGAAATTGATAAAAAGATATTACTTTTATTTTTTATGTTTTTATGCTGCTGTATTTTATCAAGAGAGATTAAGGTTGGCGCAGCAGAATATGATGATATGCGGATTTCGTATATAGATGTAGATGATTTGCTTTCGGAGACTGATGTTGATTTAGAACGTGTAAATAATCAGGCTAAAAGTATAGAGTTAAATAGAATGATTATGTCTGAATATTATAAAGGCTACTATGAAGGTTTTGCAGGAACTTTTTTGGATGACAATGGTAATTTAGTCTTGAACGTAACTGAAGCCTGTAATGAAAGATTGAGTGAGATAGCAAAAATATATGGTATAAAGAAAAATTTTGTTGATTATTCCTTTGACGAACTTTTTGCGATTCGTGAAAATTTAATTAGGAAATGTGATTTATTAAGAAAATTTGATATAGAAGCAAATGAGTTCGCAATTTGTATAAGAAAAAATCAAGTTGAGGTTGGGATAGAACGATTTGATGAATTAGATGATGAAAAGCTTGAATTAATATATTCAATATTAAATGAAGGATGTGTTAAATTAAAAAACAGTGGAATTAAAACAAGATGTGATGTAGAAATTAGAGGTGGATATGAGATATCCTCAAGCAATGGTAGTAGTACTGTTGGTTTCTGTGCTGTTAGAGGCTCGGATTTTGGATTTGTAATTGCAGGACATGCATACCATTATTTGAATCAGGTCTTTAGTTACAATGGAACTGCAATTGGTACAGGAACTGCGACAGCTTATTATAATGGTTCTAAAGCAGATGCTGCTTTTTTAACAAAAACATCAAATGCTACAACATCTAATAATTTAATGCTATTAAAAATACATTCATATGAAACAAATAACTCGGAGTTCCCGGAAAATTCCTTGATTTTTATGAAAGGGGCTGCTTCAGGAGTTGTAAGTGGAACGATAGATAATTTGTCGGTGCAATCCATTGATTTAAATATGAATCCTGCCTATACACTTTATGACCAGGTTAGAGCTACATATACGAGCACGCAGGGAGATAGTGGGGGACCTGTTTTTATTTTGACTGGTAATCTAAACGGATACACGACATGTAAATTGCTCGGTATTAATAGAGGAACGGATGGTAATGGTTATGGTATATTTTCTAAATATCATAATATTGCAAACGCTCTGCAGCTGACAGCACTTACTTATTAAAGGGGAAGCTATGAAGAAGAACGGTTTAGTAATTGCAGTTACATTACTGGTAATAACGGTGATATCGGCTGCCGTATTATATTTTGTGAATTCTAAAAATGATGATAAAAAAGTGACCTCGAATCTTCATGAAAAAGAGATTGATGAAAATAATGTAAATATAGGATCTTCTTTGGATTCTAAAGAAGATTCTATGATGGTTACATTGCCTGATGGAAGTAAAAAAGCTATGACAGAAGTTATAGATGAATCCTATTGGAAGAATCTCGACGATGCTGCCTCAATTAATAAATTGGTTATGAAAATGTATGAGGAAGGTCTGTTTGAAGGATTTGGTGGAACAAAAGTAGATGATAATGGTAATCTTGTAGTTTTGGTGAATGATATGTGCAATGAAAATCTCAGTGAAATAATAAACAGGTATTCGCTTAGAACAGAGAAATGTCTGTATGATTATGCAGCTGTGCAG
>OMXJ01000033.1:0-8411 GCA_900315015.1 uncultured Eubacteriales bacterium
AAGACCCCTTGAAGACGACAAGGTTGATAGGGCAGAGGTGTAAGTGAAGTAATTCATTCAGCTGACTGCTACTAATAGGTCGAGGGCTTGACCAAAATAAGGTTAAGAAAAAAAGTTTGCAAAATTAGAAAAAAGTAGTTGACAACTTAAAGTAAATCTGCTATAATAGATGGGTAATGCAAAGCGATTTACTTGAATAAAATTCAGTATGATTGTTTGGCCTGATGGCTCAGTTGGTTAGAGCACCGCCCTGTCACGGCGGGGGTCGAGGGTCCGAGTCCCTCTCAGGTCGCTTAATAAACAGAAATGTTTATTATAAAATTTAATAAATACATGGGATCTTAGCTCAGCTGGGAGAGCATCTGCCTTACAAGCAGAGGGTCAATGGTTCGAACCCATTAGGTCCCATATATTTGCCGATGTGGCTCAACGGTAGAGCAGCTGATTTGTAATCAGCAGGTTATCGGTCCGAATCCGATCATCGGCTTTTATAGTCTAAAAAATTATTTTTAGTACTATATGGGCGGATTCCCGAGTGGCCAAAGGGGGCAGACTGTAAATCTGTTAGCAACGCTTTCGAAGGTCCGAATCCTTCTCCGCCCAATTTGTCATTTTAATACCGAGTACAGTTGCAATCGGGTTGACATCAAACATCGCGGGGTAGAGCAGCTGGAAGCTCGTCGGGCTCATAACCCGGAGGTCACAGGTTCAAGTCCTGTCCCCGCAACTTCTTTTTTTGTAAAAATCAATAATTTATATGCCCAGATAGCTCAGTTGGTAGAGCAGAGGACTGAAAATCCTCGTGTCGCTGGTTCGATTCCGGCTCTGGGCATCTTTTTTTATTCTAAGCCTTGTAGGGCTTTTTTTTATGCCTGAAAATTATGATTAGGATTAAAGATTTCTTCTTTTTAAGGAGCTTTCAGGGACTTATAATAATGATAAATGGATCTGAAATTACATCGAAAATTTCGCAAAAAGTAATTGAGAAATGGCTTATTATTCAGAAAATAACGTTTTAAAAGAATATGTCAAAGTAGTGAGGTCTAGAAGTCTATAAAATAAAGGAAAGTTAATAAAAATGTGGATAACTTTTGAAATAAATTAATGTAAAACGCAATTTATGCACAATCTGTTGATAACTCGTGGATAAGTAGTGTAAAACTGATAGAATCTTAGTTGATAAAAAAATGGATAATCTCTAGAAACCGCATAAATAAAGGAATGTAGGAATATAGGATGTTGATACAGGTTATACACAGCAAAAAAACTTATGCACTACTAAAAAAATGCAACATTTTAAGTAATTTATCTGTATAATAATATATAGCAAGTAATTTATAAAAGAGATTATTTGTATGGCAATTAATTAATTTGGAGGTGTATACATGATAAAACCGATTTTTACTTTTGCAAGTCTTGCGTTGTCGTCAGCTATTTTTTCTTCTTCTGTATTTGGAGGTGGATTAATGAAGGATTCATTTAATAATGGAATAGGCATAAATAATTCTAATAATGTAAGCTCTGCTAGCTATTCAGGACAGAGTTCATCACAGAAGGTGAATGAGCTTTTAGAAGAAGCATCTAGACTATATTCATCAGATTATGCCCTAAGGTGTACTGCTGGATATGGAAGCAAGGCAAATAGTTATAAATATATTGATTATGTAGATTATTCTACATACACTAAGCTGGGTAATTCATGGATAAAGGGAGATTTATACGATGTAAAGTATGATGTAAATTTAAGGGATAATATTGGATCAACACTTTATGACTTCCTTTTAAATGCCAGGATATATAAGAGCGATAGTAAGTATATCTTTATCAAAGCTGATATCAATCCATCCAGTTATTTTTCTGATTACAGTACTGCCATTATAAAGCTAGAAAAGAAAACCGGAAAGTTAAAGGTTGCTAAGTTCTATAATATAGTTAAAAAGGAAAATGGTAAAAAAGGAACCGGTAATTATGTCCGTTTTGAAGTAAAAAGTGCGGCAAAGAGTGATGATTCTAGTAAGGCTTCTTCTGCTGTACCAGCTTCCGTTATTAAGAGTGCAGCAAAGGGAAAAATAGAAGATTATATTTCTGCTCAGGCCGATTTTGCCTTTGATTTATTTAAGAAGGATTCCCTAGAGGCTGTAAAGAAGGGTGAGAATGTAATGATTTCACCTGTATCAGTATATCTTGCCATTTCAATGCTTGCTAATGGAGCTGACGGTGAAACCTTGAATGAGATTACTGAGGTTTTAGGTGATAAGCTTTCGTTAAAGGAAATCAACAGCTTTAATAAGTCTTATACTGATGCCTTAACAAAGGGAAGTACAGAAAAATTCAAGCTTAATATTGCAAATTCAGCCTGGTATAAGTCAGGAATAGGCCTTAGCTTAAAGAAGGATTTTGAGAATAATCTAAAGAATTATTACAATGCACAGATTAAGTCAGTAGCCTTTGATAAGAGCACCGTAAAGGAAATTAATAGCTGGGTGAGCAAAAATACTGACGAAATGATAAATAAAATTGTAGATGAGTTTAATGGATTAGAAAGGCTGAATTTAATTAATGCTGTTTGCTTTGATTCTAAGTGGAAAGATCCATATGAAGATGAAGATGTAAAAGAGAATCAGAATTTTACTAATTCAAAGGGTGAGACTGAAAAGGTCACAATGTTAAGCAGTTCTGAGGAATATGCCTTTAAGACAGATTACGCTGAGGGCTTTGTAAAGGATTATTCAGGAGATAGATATAGATTTGTTGCCATATTACCTAATAAGGGCTTATCAAATGCTGAGGTGATGGAAAAGCTTTCAGGTGATGAATTCATTAAGATCATGGATAGTCTTGAGAGACCTGATGAATTATATGTTAAGATTCCTGAATTTACATACGAGTACGAGTCAGAAATGACAAGCACCTTAAAGAAGCTCGGTATAAAAAAGGCCTTTACAGATTCTGCAGAACTAACTGAGATATTTGATCAAAAAGAGTCATTATCTGTAAGCGGAGTTTTACATAAGACATTTATTAAGCTAGATAAGGAAGGCACAAAAGCAGCTGCAGTTACTTCAATATTGGTAGGCTGTACAAGCATTCCGCAAAGACTTGATATTAGACGTATTTATTTAGATAGACCATTTATTTATGCAATAGTTGACACTGAATATAATTTACCTGTATTTGTAGGTGCTGTAAATAGCATAAAGTAAGGTATTCTGAAGAAAATGTATCATAAAAAAGTATTCTGAAGAAAATGTATCATAAAAAAGTATTCTGAAGAAAATGTATCATAAAAAGGTATTCTGAAGAAAATGTATCATAAAAAAGTATTCTGAAGAAAATGTATCATAAAAAGGTATTCTAAAGAAAAATATCATAAAAAGGTATTCTGAAGAAAATGTATTATAAAAGGATAGTGCAAATAAACGCTACCATAATAAAAATAATAGCAAAATAATAGGGCAGGGTGATAAAATATGACCTCCATACTAGAACTTTTTCTAGTATGGAGGAATTTTTATACTAAAATTTTACGCTTTATTTATATGGCTTATTTTTATGGGATAAAATTTGACTTTAGTTGACGAATTACTGAATATGTGCTAGAATTAAAGAATCTATGTGGTAAAATGATATGATTGTTAGTAACTATAAATAGTAAAATATTGTAAAATGAATGGAGGCAGGCTTTGGATTTTTTGTCAGATGTTAAGCCAGTGCTTAAGGAGCTTTTAGATGAGCTTTTAAAGAAATATCCATATGCATCTATACTTGCACAGGATAATTATGCGAAGGATTACAGTGTTTCAGCGCAGGGAACAGTAATAAAGGAAAATGAGCTTCTTACTGGAAGAGGCTTTGTTGTGCGCGTTTTTGACGAAGAGATAGCAGAGTTTTCTTTCAATGATATAAGCAAGGGAACTCTTGGAATGATACTGACTAAGATAGAGAGAAATTTATCTCAGCTTAAGGCAAATGTTCCGGGTCTTATCCATAGAAAAAAGATAAAGGTAAATAAGCTTTTTATTGAAAAGTTAGATGGAGTTGACAAGATAGAATTTGATAAGAGTACTCCGTTTGAAATTGATCCAAGGACTGTAAAGGATAAGGATGTTGTTAAAAAGCTTACTAAAGCTAGTGAGGCTGGAAGAGCACTTAAATATGACAATGCAAATGTAATAGATTGTCAGGTTCGTTTTAATTATCAGTGCATTGATAAGCTTTTCCTTTCAAAAAATAAGGATTTAAGACAGCATATTACATGGACTGTAGGTGCTTTCGTTACAATTGTTGAAAGAGATGGCAAGATAAAGACAGGTTATAAGCCATTTTCATTGCTTGGAGGCGCTGAAATCCTTGATAAATTAAAGGAAGGTGCTAAATCAGCAATAGATAGGGCTGTGCTTCTTCTTGATGCAGAGCCTATTACGCCAGGAACCTATGAGTGCATTACTTCTCCTGCTGTTACAGGAATGATTGTTCATGAGGCCTTCGGTCACGGTGTTGAAATGGATATGTTCATGAAGGACAGAGCTCTTGCTAAGCATTATATTAATAAGAGAGTTGCTTCAGATCTTATCACAATGCACGATAGTGCGTTAGCATCCGAGGATCCTACTTATAATAATGTTGCAACTTACTTCTTTGATGATGAAGGAACTCTCCCTAAGGATACTGTAATCATTGAAAAGGGTATTTTAAAGAGAGGAATGTGCGATCTTGTTTCTGCAATAAATCTCAATAAGGCATCTACAGGTAATGGCAGAAGAGAGAGCTATAGCCGTAAGGCATATACAAGAATGACAAATACCTATTTTGAAGGTGGTACGGATAGCGTTGAGGATATGATAAAGTCTGTTAAATATGGCTTCCTGCTTGAGGATCCTTCAAATGGAATGGAAGATCCAAAGAACTGGGGTATTCAGTGCATGGTAAATACTGCACGTGAAATAAAGGATGGCAAGCTTACTGGAAAGGTATTTTCACCTATAGTGCTCACAGGATATGTTCCAGATCTTCTTAAATCAGTTTCAATGCTTTCGCCTTTTGATTCTCTTGGAGGAAGTGGTTTCTGTGGCAAGGGCTATAAGGAATGGGTCAAGGTTTCAGATGGAGGCCCATATATGAAGGCTAAGATTACATTAGGTTAATATAGTAATTCGTTTTAGTAAAGATTAGATGAAGGAGTTTCTTTTTAAAGTGAAGGGACGATATGATAGATAAGATAAAAGAAGCGTTAAAAAAGGCAAAGGTAAGCATTTATCAGATAAAGGAAGTAAAAAGCCTTTCTGCAGAGCTGTTTTTTGTAAAGCATGAATTAAATACCAGAAGAATGACTGATAAGGTTGAATATACTGTAAAGGTATTTAATGAATTTGAAGAGGATGATAATCATTATTTAGGTGAGGCTTCAGTTACTTTACCAGCTTATAGCATAATTACTTCAGCTGAAATGGTAAAGAAATTTAAGGAAGCTTATAAGAATGCAGCCTTTGTAAAGAATAAGTATTATAGTCTGCCTGATAAGGAGGCAGCAGGAAAGTTCAGACCTGATACTCAGAAGAATTTTAATGGAAAAACTGTTCAGGAAGTAGCAGGAGATGTTGCAATGACAGTTTTCATGGCTGAAGAAGATCATCTGCGAGGTGGTAACTCTTTTGATACTCCGATAGAGGATATTATTAAGGAGGGAAGGTCTTTCCTTAATTCTCTTGAAGTTTATGCCATAGATAAGACAACGAGAATCATTAATTCAAATGAACTCGACGTAAGCTTTAAGGAGCAGATTACTGAAGGTGAGATTGTTGTTCAGTGCAAGAAGAAGGAAGATGTTGAGCTCTTTAGAGAGTTTTATTATAAGGGAACCGAGAATGATATCTTATCTAGAATGGTAAGAGAATTCCTTTCAATGGCTGAGCTAAGAAGTGAAGCCATAAAGTTCAAGCTGACCGATAATAAGCCTCTTCCTGTAATTTTATATGGTGACAGCGTGCGCGAGATGCTGCAGTACTATGTTGAAAAGTCTCTTGCATCTTATGTATATCCTCATTATTCTGATTATAAGGTCGGAAAAGAGGTTCAGGATGCTGATAATGCACCTCATTCCTTTGATGAGATAAATATTACTCTTAATGCACCTGCGCCTTATGACGAGGAAGGCAGAAGCATTGACGATAAGGTAATAATAAAGGATGGTATCTGTAAGGTTATCCATGGTGGCAGCAGATTTTCAGAGTATCTTGGAATTGAGCCAGCTGGTGTGTATGTTAAGGGAGGCCTTACTGCTGAGCCTACTGCGTTTTTCTCAGTACCTGCAGGAACTCATACTTTATCCGGCCTAAAAAACGGCAGATATCTCGAAATTATGGGCTTCTCTGATTTCCAGGTGGATCCGATTACTGGAGAGTTCGGCGGTGAGTTCAGACTTGCAATCCTGCACATTGATGATGCATGCATACCTGTAACAGGTGGAACAATCAATGGAATAGTTGATAAGAGCTCTAATACCTTTAAATTCTCAAAGGAAATGCAAAAGAGCAATGGCTTTAGCGGACCTCTTGCTTTAAAATTTGATAGAGCTTCAGTTGGCTGTAAGCTTTAAAAAATATTTTTATTACCAATTTTGATAAAATCAATTCATTTTTAGTAGTTTAAAATGCAAAGAAAATAGATTATATTTATATATGATCGTTTTGCTCGCATAAGAAAGGAATATATGGACGAATTTAAAATGTATAATACGCTTTCACATAGCGTAGAGGTATTCAAACCAAATGAAGAAGGAAAGGTTAAGATGTATACCTGTGGTCCTACAGTGTACCACTTTGTACATATTGGTAATCTTCGTACCTATATCATGGAGGATATTCTTGAAAAGTCACTTAGATATATCGGTTATGATGTTAAGAGAGTAATGAATATTACTGATGTCGGTCATCTTACAAGTGATGCTGACGAGGGTGAGGATAAGATGGTTAAGGGTGCTCAGAGAGAGCATACCACAGTAATGCAGATAGCTCAGCACTATACAGAATGCTTTATGGATGACATAAAGTCACTTAATATAAAGAAGCCTGATGTTATAGAGCCTGCTACTAACTGTATTCCAGAATTCAAGAATGTTATTTCAGGTCTTCTTAAGAAGGGCAAGGCATATACAGCAGGTGGAAATGTTTATTTTGACACCTCTAAGATTGATAATAAGTATTATGTATTTGGTAATGACATGAAATCTGAGGATCTTCAGGTAGGTGTAAGAGATGATGTAACTGAAGATACCAATAAGCATAATAAGGCAGATTTCGTTCTTTGGTTTACAAAGTCAAAGTTCGAGGATCAGCAGCTTAAGTGGGACAGTCCATGGGGAGTAGGTTACCCTGGCTGGCATATTGAGTGTTCATGTATTTCTATGAAGCATTTAGGTGAGCAGCTCGATATTCACTGCGGCGGAGTTGATAATATTTTCCCTCATCATACAAATGAGGTTGCTCAGTCTGAAGCATATCTTGGACATAAGTGGTGCAATTACTGGTTCCATGTTGTTCATCTTAATGATGCTGAAGGTAAGATGAGTAAGTCTAAAGGAAATATCCTTACAGTAAGTGTTCTTAAGGAAAAAGGCTTTGATCCTATGGATTATAGATTCTTCTGCCTTTCATCTCATTATAAAAAGCCTCTTTTATTCAAGTATGATTTATTAGAGAATTCAAAGAATGCTTATGAGAAGCTTGTTTTAAAAATAGCTCAAAATATAAAGGCAGCAGATGAAAATAAGTTAAATGAACTACTTAAGGCTGTTGGTGAGATTGACTTTACTGATGGTGCTACCTTTGATTATACTGTTGAGCAGGGAAAGAGCGCATATACTCAGGCAGAGGATTCTCTTTTCAGTGAGCAGGCAGTAGAGCTAAAGAAGGCATATAAGGCAGCTATCTGTAATGATATTAATACTTCAGATGGAATTACTGTTATTTATGATGTTCTTAAGTCATCCATTTCTCCAGAGGAAAAGGTTGCACTCATTGCTGATTTTGATAAGGTGCTTTCTCTTAATCTTGTTGAGAATGCAAAGAAGAAGGCAGCAGCAGAAAAGCTTCATGATGATAATGAAGGTGGCGTGGCAGATGATGAGTTTACAGCTTATATAAAGAGTAAGATAGCTGAGCGTAAGGAAGCTAAGAAGGCTAAGGACTTTGCTAAGGCAGATGCAATTAGAAATGAGCTTCTTGAGAAGGGTGTTGAGCTTAAGGATACTAGAGAAGGAACGGTCTATACTGTGAACTAGCCACCGCATAAAGGCAGTGGGCCTGTGTTAAATGGTTCACCAGACTGAGGCAGAAGAAATTCTGCCTACGATATTTAGGTTATGACACCTTTGGTTGACGCACCAGACCATTGCTCTGTCGTATAACTTTAAG
>OMXJ01000033.1:8443-36866 GCA_900315015.1 uncultured Eubacteriales bacterium
TATGTAAAAAGCCTTTATATCATTGTCGAGGTGATGTCGGATTCCTTATATGGTAACAGTATAAGGATACGCACAACCGTACATTGTACGGCATTATGGCAAGGCGGGCTTTTTCGCCCGTGGGTCATTTATAAAAAGCAATAATATATGCTTTAAGAAAAAAGCATTAAGAAAAGTTTTAAATAGCAAGCTCTTGTAGGGGAAAATACAAGAGCTAATTGTGAACTAGGTAATGAATTTAGTATTTAGATAGTTGATGTAGGGGATTGTTGGCCAAAGAAAGAGAGGTCAGTATGAAGGGAATGCTTAAAAGGCGACTTTTAGGTACGGTTTTGAAGACGTTTTCCATTTTTAGTGTATTCAGTGCAATTGCAGCTGTTGTAGCAATACTTGTAGTTGAACAGATGCCGCTTTTCTGGGGAATTACTGTTGCTATACTTATTTTGTATATACCATTTAAGGTGTGTTATGGAATAATTAAAAGAGATTTTAATCTCCGACTTGAGTCGTTAAATCAGCTTTGTGATGCGATAGAGTTAGTAAATGAAGAAAAGCCGGATTATACGGCGTATGAAGATAAAAAGAAAATTGATAAAATTCTTCACGCATTTGAAATTGTAACAGATGATGAAATTGGCTGGATTGCAGAGAACTATGGTGCTATGGTGAGGAGCAAGCAGCTTACTGCCCAGGATGCGAATCTTGCAAATTATGATAAGAGACGCTGGGAAAGGAGAGGAGAGAAGCTTAAACAGGAAAAAGAGGTATTTGAGTCTCATGCTGAGCACGATCCACTCACAGGTCTCCTTAATAGAAAGGGCTTTGAAGAGAGAGCAGATAATCTATTAAGGGAAAATGCCTATAATATGTCAGCCTATATTATGATTGACCAGGATAACTTCAAGGGAGTTAATGATGGATATGGTCATATGACCGGTGATGAGGTACTTAAGAGAACTGCAAGAATACTTAGAAATTCCTTTAGATCCGGTGACCTGGTTGCCAGGGTGGGCGGAGATGAATTCTGTGCATTTCTTCCTCACATTGCTGGTAAGGACTGGATAGAGGAAAGATTAGATAGCATTGAAAGAAACATAAAGGAAGAATTTACCTGTAATGGAATGATGATGCATGTTTCAGTATCTATTGGAGCAGCGATTTATCCAGAGGCAGGAGGTTCTATAGAAGAGCTCTATTCTTCAGCTGATAAGGCGCTTTACGCAGCAAAGGATGCAGGAAAGGGAAGATTTGAGGTTTATTCACCTTTGCGTTACGGAAATACTAAAAATACGGTTACTTCAAATCTTGCTGGAATGGAAACAAACTTTACGGATAGTAATAATTATTAAAATCAGAGCATTATCTTTTTCTAAGAAACAGAAAAAGATAATGCTTTTTTATTTTCCCAAAAACAGAAGTTGATGCTTTTTAAGTATGCTTTAAATTGTCAGATAAAAACACAAATTTGTTAAAAATTTGGCAAGATTCACAAAATGTTCACAAATTATTAGCACTCACCTATTGACAGTGCTAATAATTTGTGTTATAATCCTGGATGTAAGATAAATAAAAGAAAGGAATCTTACAGAACTATTACCCGTAGACAATTTAATTTTTATATGAAGCGTATATCTAGAAAAAAGACACGTAATAAAACGCACACACAACACAAAAACACACACATACTTAAGTCTGATTTTTAGATATAACGCTTCAAAAGGAGGACATTATGTTTGAACCTAGTATTTTTGGAGAAGATTTATTTGATGATTTTGACAGGATGTTTATGCCAAGTGGTTTTTACAGACCTGATTATGGCTTCAACCAGGGAAACGGGAAGAAGAATAAGGGCCTCATGAAGACAGACGTAAAGGAAACAAATGCTGGTTATCAGATAGATATGGATATCCCAGGCTACAAGAAGGATGAAGTTTCTGCAAAGCTTGAAAATGGATATCTCACAATTACAGCTAGTAAGAATACTGAAAATGACAAAAAGGATGAAGAAGGTCATTATATCCGTAAAGAGCGTTTTAGTGGAACATGCACAAGAAGCTTTTACATTGGAGAAAATATAAAGCAGGAAGATATAAAGGCAAGCTTCCATGATGGAATTCTTACCCTTAATGTTCCAAAGGAGGATCCAAAGAAGGTAGAGGAAAGCAAAAAAATTTTAATAGAAGGTTAATTAATTAGTTAATTGGTAGTTGACTGGATTAATCATCTGATAAATGGTGATTAATTTGTGGATAATAATAAAAGTTAGTAATAAAAGAGCCGGAATCTGAATAATCAGGTTCCGGTTTTTTTTATTAAAGATATTTAGGAAATTAGCAGAATTCTGGCAATCCGTTATGATAGGTGATACTTACTTCGCCCTGGATAAGAGGAAGAATATAATCCTTTAATTCCTGAGTGATGTCATGTCCATCTGGAGTGATCCAGCTACCAGGAACGCTTTTTGCCTCATTTGCTATCTTTGATATTTCTGCATAGTCACATTTAGTTTCATAAGGAGCATTTGATACTCTCTTTAGAGTAACCATTACGCCGCTCTTATTTTCTGTTGCAAGCTTGATGCCATAAGCACCCTGCTTTTTGGATTCTGCAAGATCTGTTGCTGAAGCCATATGTGCAGCGCAGCGCTGAAGAACGTTTATCTCGATTGAACGGGTCTTTATCTTAAGCTCTTCCTTTACAAGAGTTTCAAGTACCTTACCTACACCGCTTAAATGAGTGTTTCCAAAAATGTCAGCGGTATTATGATTTTTTTCCTTTGCGGAATTAAAGCCTGTTGAAATATATTCTGAAAGTTCTGCAGGAGTATATTCGCAGATATACCTTCCCTCAACATCACGTATTCCCTCAGAAACAGTAACTATTACATTATTTCTTCTTGTAAGCTCATCTCTTATATTATCAAGGAAGGATACTATATTAAATGGCTTTTCTGGAAGATAGATAAAATGAGGTGCATCGCCTGGATTTCTTCTTGCAAGAGCTGAAGCAGCTGTAAGCCAGCCTGCATCTCTTCCCATTATTTCTATGATGGTAACGCTCTTTACAGGATAAATGAAGGTATCGTAGGTTATTTCACGAACTGTTGCAGCGATGTATTTTGCTGCAGAACCAAAGCCTGGAGTATGATCTGTTTCACAAAGATCATTGTCGATTGTCTTTGGAATTCCTACGAAATTTATTTTTTCATCATGAATCTTTGCATAGCCTGAAAGCTTACTGATGGTATCCATGGAATCGTTTCCTCCTATATAAAAGAAGGCACCTATATTTAATTTATGGAGCTCATCGAATATTTTTGAATAGACCTCGTCTGTAAAATCAGCTGGAAGCTTATATCTACAAGAGCCAAGGAACATAGCAGGTGTAACGTATAGCTTATCTAGAAAACCAGGAATGGCTGCCATTTCGGTTAGATTGATATAATTTGAAGAAATAACTCCGGTAATTCCATTAAGAGCACCGTAGCAGGTTTCAAAATTCTCATTTTCAAGTGAACCTGTAATTACTCCGCAAAGACTTGCGTTTATTGCTGAAGTTGGACCTCCGGACTGTGCTACAATACAATTCTTTTTCATGCTATGTTTTCCTCCAAAGATTATTAAATGATAAATATGTTTCTACACACCGCCGCATTATAACAGAAAAATATTAAATATGCAATAATTTTCGCGAAAGTTTCATTACAGCGAAAATTTTCGCTGGTATTTTTATTATCTTGTTCTATTAAAATGAGATTTTTTTAATTGCATTTGAGAAAAAGTGTGCTATAATACAGTGTATGTTAGAATATCTGTATTATGGCATTTTTTATTAGTACCTGATATGAAAAGTATAATAGTAAAAGGTTTTTAATTAAATATGCTCAGCATCATCTAGAAGAGAGGTTGTCAGATGAATCATATTACACTTACAGGAAATTTAGGAAGCGGAAAATCGACAGTTTGCGGAATACTTGAAGAAAAGTATGGCTTTGAGCCCTATGCGACTGGAAAGGTCCAGAGAAAGATAGCTGAAGAAATGGGAATTTCTGTGCTTGAAATGAATAAGCTCATGAAGAAGGATCATAAGTATGATCATCTCATTGACGATACTACAGCAAAGATATCCAGAGAAAATCCGGATAAGAAAATAGTTTTTGACTCAAGACTTGCATGGAATTTTGTTGAAAAATCCTTTAAGGTATTCCTGTCAGTAGATATTGATGAATCGACTAGAAGAGTATTTTCTGATGCAAGCAGGGGCAATGTTGAAAAATATAGTTCTCTTGAGGATTGTAAAAATCAGCTTATTGCGCGTGCAACTGAGGAAAATACAAGATATCATGAACTCTACAATCTTAATTATTTTGATTATAATAACTATGATCTTGTTTTAGATTCGACCTATGCAAGCCCGGATCAGGTAGTTGAGACACTTGCAAAGGAGGCCGAGGCCTTTGATGAAAAAGCGGATAAGAGCAAGGGACATATTCTTTTATCTCCAAAGAGACTTCTTAAAGAGATAGGAATATTTGTTGATGAGTCAGGTGATGTTTCAGAAGATGATAAAAAGAAATATGCTGATGCCATGAGCCGAGAGGTTTTTGATGTAAAGAGCGATGGCTTTAGCTTTGAGCCTGCACTTAATGAAGAGGCTCAGGAGAAGCTCATAGACGCAGTGCTTGCAGGCGTAGTTTTTGTACGTTGCAGATTGGTGTAAATCGGCAGATGGTATAAGTCATTAGTAAGATAAGTAAATGGTATAAGTCATTAGTAAGATAAGTAAATGGCATAAGTCATTAGTAAGATAAGCAAATGGCTGATATAAATAAGTAGTTTAAGCTAATAGAAAAAAGAAAAGAAAAAAATATATTATTTAATATAGAAGAAAGAGGATTATTATGGCAGAGGAAAAGAAACTGGTAGAGCAGATTACTTCAATGGATGAGGATTTTGCGCAGTGGTATACAGATGTATGTATCAAGGCAAATCTCATTTCATATTCACAGATCAAGGGATTTATGGTTATTAAGCCAGATGGTTATGCAATCTGGGAAAATATCCAGAGACACCTTGATGATAGATTTAAGGCGACAGGTGTACAGAATGTATACATGCCTATGCTTATTCCGGAGAGCCTTCTTAAGAAGGAGGGAGAGCTTGTTCAGGGCTTCGCACCAGAGGTAGCGTGGGTTACTGCAGGTGGTACAGAGCCTCTTACAGAGCGCCTCTGCGTTAGACCAACATCAGAAACAGTATTTTCAGATTTCTATAAGGATGATGTTCAGTCGTATAGAGATCTTCCAAGATTATATAATCAGTGGTGTTCAGTAGTTCGTTGGGAAAAGGAGACAAGACCATTCCTTCGTTCACGTGAATTCTTATGGCAGGAGGGACATACCATCCATGCAACAAAGGAAGAGGCCGAGGAGAGGACACAGCAGATGCTTGATGTCTATGCAGACTTCCTTAGAGAGGATATGGCTATCCCTACTATCAAGGGAAGAAAGACAGATAAGGAAAAGTTTGCAGGTGCAGAGGCAACCTATACGGTAGAAGCACTTATGCATGATGGAAGAGCACTTCAGAGCGCTACTAGCCATTTCTTTGGACAGAAGTTCGCAGAGGCTTATGACATCAAGTTCACAGATAAGGACAATAAGCTTAAGTATGTATGGCAGACCTCTTGGGGATTAACAACTAGAGTTATCGGTGCCATGATAATGGTACATGGTGATAATTCAGGTCTTGTACTTCCACCTAGAATTGCTCCTACACAGGTAATTATAGTACCTATCATGCAGAAGAAGGAGGGTGTTCTTGAGAAGGCAGCAGAGCTTAAGGAAAGACTTTCAAAGAGCTTTAGAGTTAAGGTTGATGATACAGATAAGACACCTGGCTTTAAGTTTGCTGAAGCTGAAATGCGCGGTATCCCAGTAAGAATTGAAATCGGACCTAAGGACATCGAAAAGAATCAGGCAGTTATTGTTAGACGTGACACAAGAGAAAAGCAGTTCGTTTCACTTGATGAGCTTGAGGCAAAGCTTGCTGAGACTCTTGAGAAGATGCAGGCAGATATGCTTGAGAGAGCAGAGAAGAGAATTGAAGAGCTTACAACTGAGGCTAAGACCTTTGATGAATTCAAGGAGAAGGCTTCACAGAAGAACGGCTTCATCAAGGCTATGTGGTGCGGCGATTTAGAGTGTGAAGAGAAGGTTAAGGCAGAGGCAGGCTATACAAGTAGATGTATTCCATTTAAGCAGGAAAAAATTTCAGATGTTTGTCCATTCTGTGGAAAGCCAGCAAAGCAGCTTGTTTATTGGGGTAATGCTTATTAATAAATATTGGCTAAATGTAAAAATATTACATATTAAATGCTGATTTTAAAATTAATTAAATAAAACAAATGGCTTTGGAGACATAATTAATGATATAATTATTTTTTCCAAAGCCTTTTTTATTAAGCTCTTTCATAAAGGAGAAAAAATGAAGGTTGTACTTGAGCATCTTACTAAGAAATTCCCAAATAGGAATAAAAAGATAAAGGAAGACGTAATAGCAGTAAATGATTTTAATTTTGAAATACCGGACGGAAAGCTTATAGGACTATTAGGTCCATCAGGCTGCGGAAAGAGCACCATGCTTAATCTTATAAGCGGTCTTGAAACTCCGACAGAGGGAAAAATTTTCTTTGGAGAAGATGATGTAACTAAGCTCCCACCAGAAAACAGGGGCATCGGATTAGTATTTCAGAACTATGCACTCTATCCTCATCTTACGGTAGAAAAGAACATAATGTTCCCTCTTGAAAATTTAAAGGGGGATAAGAAGCTTACCAAGGAGGAGATGAAGAAAAAGGCCCTTGAGACAGCAAAGCTTGTTCAGATAGATGCTTATATGGAGAGAAAGCCTGCTGAATTATCAGGCGGTCAGCAGCAGAGAGTTGCCATAGCAAGAGCTTTAGTAAAGCTTCCTAAGGTGCTTTTACTTGATGAGCCGCTATCTAATCTTGATGCTAGATTAAGACTTCAGACTAGAGAAGAAATAAGAAGGATTCAAAGGGAAACTAAAATTACTACTATCTTTGTAACTCATGATCAGGAAGAGGCCATGAGTATTTCTGACATGATTGTTGTAATGAAGGATGGTTTATTTCAGCAGATGGGAAAGCCTCAAGAGGTATATAATGAGCCTGTGAATCTCTTTGTTGCTAAGTTCCTTGGTACACCTCCTATAAATGTTTTTAAGGCAAAAATAAAAAAAGAAAAGCTTTATATTGGAGAGGCCGAAATCTGTGATGCCAAAAATTTGTCAGATAGAGATGTATTTGCAGGAATAAGACCTGAGGGAGTTATATTAAATCCAAAGGGCAGGCTTACCTGTAAGCTAGATAGAGTGGAGGTAATGGGAAGAGATACTTCAGTTGTATGCACAAATGACCATGCAACTAATGATATCTTAAGATTCATAATACCAGCAGAGAATAAGATAGATGAGGATGATAAGACTGTTTCCTTTGACATCAAGCCTTCAAAGCTGCATGTGTTTGATGCAAAAACAGAAGAGGTCATAAAGCTATGAAGAAAAATAATCTAAAGGCCTGGCTGTATCTGCTTCCAGCGATTTTATTCCTTGGGGTATTTATGGTATATCCGCTTATAGATGTTCTGGTTTATTCCTTCGAGGAGGGCTATAATTTTGCTTCTCAGGAATACTTTGGAACGGGTATCTATAATTATTCCTATGTGCTGCATGATACATACTTTTTGCAGGCGTTAAAAAATACTCTTATTCTTGTAATAATAACGGTTCCTTTGTCTACGGGAATAGCTCTATTGATAAGTCTTGCGCTTAATTCCATTAAGCCGTTAAAGAATTTCTTTCAGACTGTCTACTTTTTACCGTATGTAACTAATACCCTAGCAGTAGGACTTGTATTTATGGTACTTTTTAAAAAGACGGCCTATTCAGAGGGACTTATAAATCTTTTGATAAATGCACTAGGTTTTTCAAGTGTTGATTTCATAGATGGACCGTATTGGGCAAAAATGCTTGTTACCTGCATTTATACCATTTGGATCGTAATGCCGTTTAAGATACTTATCCTAACAAGTGCACTTGCTTCCGTTGATGAACAGTACTACAAGGCAGCGAAGGTGGATGGAACCTCTAGGGGAAGAATATTCTTTAAAATTACTCTTCCTATGATTTCACCTATGATATTCTATCTTGTGATTACAGGCTTTATTGGAGCCTTCAAGGCATATTCGGATGAGGTTGCGCTTTTTGGAACTGACCTTAATGCAGCGGGAATGAATACCATGGTAGGTTATGTTTATGACATGCTTTATGGAGATAGCGGTGGGTATCCTTCCTATGCTTCGGCAGCAGCGTTGATACTTTTTTCAATAGTATTTACGATAACCATAATCAATCTGCTTATTAGTAAGAATAAGGTTCATTATTGATAAAAAGGAGAATTAATGAGCACATTAACGAATAAATCAACGAATAAATCTGAAAATACAGAAAATGATTTTGATAAAATAGAAAAAAGGGCTCTCATAAGTAAAAGAATAAGACTTACCATCACCTACATTTTTCTATCAATCTGGGCTATAGTGGTGTTGTTTCCATTTTACTGGATGATACTTACCTCCATAAAGAGCTATAGTTCTTATAATTCTGAGCATATGCCGAAGTTTTATGCATCAGATCCTACACTAAAGAATTATGCTGATGCCTTTAGTGCAGTGCCGCTTGCGAAGTATTTTCTTAATACTCTTGTTTTTACATTGGTCACAACGGCGCTTATGATGGTAGTTATCATACTTGCAGCCTTTGCCTTTTCAAGATTGAGCTTTAAGGGAAAGAATCTTCTTTTTGCTTTTTTCCTTGCTCTTATGATGATACCGAATGAACTGGTTGTAATTACAAATTTTGTAACCATCACAAACATGGATTTAAGAAATACCTTTACGGGGCTTATTCTTCCATCGGTTACTTCGGTTTTCTACATATATTTACTAAAGGAAAATTTTGAGGCGATACCTGAAAATCTCTACAAGGCAGCGAAGGTAGATGGAACCTCAGACCTTAAGTATTTAGTGAAGGTAATGCTTCCGATTTCTCAGCCTACCATAGTGACCATCATAATTCTTAAGGTAATTGAGTGCTGGAATTCTTATGTATGGCCAAGACTTATAACTGATGATGAGAACTATTACCTTGTATCAAATGGAATTCAGGAGATAAGAGAAAATGGTTTTGGAAGAGAAAATATCCCGGCAATGATGGCAGCAGTAGTTGTTATTTCAGTTCCACTTATAATACTTTTCCTCATCTTCCATAAGAAGATAATGAACGGTGTTTCAAGAGGAGGTACTAAGGGATGAGAAAGTTTAAATTACTTCTTGCAGCCATGCTTGTAGGAGCGATGTCTCTTACAGGGTGTCACGGCGGAAAGCGTACCGCAGCCTTTGAAATCCCGGATACATTCGATGAGGGAAAGAATTATGAAATAACCTTCTGGGCTAAAAATGATACTAATAAGACTCAGGTAAATATTTACGAAAAGACAATAAAGGATTTTGAAAGTATTTACCCGAATATTGATGTTACCTTAAAGACTTATACCGATTATAATACCATTTATAATGATGTAATTACTAATATTTCAACTAATACCACGCCAAATGTGTGCATAACCTATCCGGATCATATAGCAACTTATATAACCGGTGAAAACGTGGTAGTTCCTCTTGATGATCTGATGATGGATTCAGAGTACGGATTAGGGGGAAGTAAAGTAAAATTTGATTCGGTAGGATTTGATGAAATAGTACCGCAGTTTTTAGAAGAGGGCATTATTGGAAATCAGCATTATGCACTTCCCTTCATGAGATCAACTGAGGCCTGCTATATCAATAAGACCTATGTTGAAAAGCTGGGCTATGAAATACCGGAAAACCTTACCTGGGATTTTGTATGGGAGGTATCAGAGGCAGCAGTAGCAAGTCTGGATGAAAAAACTGGCATTTATGCAGTTAATGGCCAAAATGTCATGATCCCGTTTATTTATAAGTCAACTGATAATATGCTAATAACCATGCTAAGACAGCTTGATGCGGGATATTCAGATGCGTCCGGGAATATTGAAATATTTAATGAGGATACCAAAGAGATAATGAGAGAGGTCTATTTCCATGGAAAGACAAAGGCCTTTTCGACTTTTAAAATCTCAAGCTATCCTGGAAATTTCTTAAACGCAGGTCAGTGCCTTTTTGCGATAGATTCAACCGCGGGAGCTACCTGGATGGGAAGCGATGCACCGCTTGGAGATATAGCCAAAGAAAATATAGTAGATTTTGAAACAATAGTAAAAATGATTCCTCAGTACGATGTAAATAATGCCAGGATGATATCTCAGGGACCTTCTGTATGTGTATTTAATAAAGAAGATTCGGGAGAAGTACTTGCAAGCTGGCTTTTTACACAGTTCCTATTAACTAATGATGTTCAGATAGCCTATTCAAAAACCGAGGGCTATGTTCCGGTAACCCTAAAGGCTAAAGAGAGCAGTGAATATATGGACTATCTCTCGCGCGAGGGAGAGGATAATAATGAGCATTACTATGTAAAAATCGAGGCGGCAAAGCTCTTACTTGATAATACCGATAAGACCTTCGTTACACCGGTTTTTAATGGCTCGGCGTCGCTTAGAAATGCAGCAGGTCAGCTCATTGAGGATTCTGTAAAGGCTGCAAGGAGAAAGCAGGATATGACAAGTGAGGAGGCCATAGAGGCTGAGTTTAAAAATATAACCTCGCTCTATAGGCTTGATCAGCGAAGTGCTCAGGGCAACACAGAAGGAAAAGCTGCACTCGGAAAGCTACCTGCGGCTTCTGTAGCATTAATAGTCACTCTTATAATAGTATGGATTTTTATACTGATTTATGTGATATTTAGCAGAATAAGGGCCAAAAACAGGGCATAAAACTGTACAATTTGACTATTGCAAATTGACTGATAATTTGTATAATAAGGGTGTTCAGGACAATAGACCAGTTTAACTGGTATGAAAGAGGAGAAAATTATGAAGAAGAAATTCGCATTATTATCAGCATGTGTACTTGCAATGGCAGTTACAACAAGCTGCGGAAAAAATCAGGACGAGGCTACAACAACTACAGTGGCAGTGGCAGACGCAACAACAGTAGCAGAGGACACAACAGTAGCAGAGGATACAACAGTAGCAGAAGACACAACAGTAGCAGAGGACACAACAGCAGCAGAAGACACAACAGTAGCAGAAGTTACAACAGCAGCAGAAGACACAACAGTAGCAGAAGATACAACAGCAACTACAGCAGAAGCTGCAGCAGTTATGTCATATGCAGATTATGTAGCAGCTGATGTTGACACAGCAGTTACAGTAGAGACATATGTTCAGGCTACACAGTCATGGTGGGATAACACTATCACAGCTTATACACAGGATGCAGACGGAGCATATTTCATCTATGGAATGGCTTGTTCAGAGGAAGATGCAGCAAAGCTTGTTCCAGGAACAAAGATCAAGGTATCAGGTTATAAGTCAATCTGGTCAGGTGAAGTTGAGATTGTAGATGCTACATTTGAGTTCGTAGAGGGAGCAGATTCATATATTGCACCAGCTACAGATGTAACAGCATTCCTTGGTACAGATGATATCGAGAATTACATGAACCAGTTCGTAAGTTTTAAGGGACTTACAGTTGAGGCAGCATCAGAGGATGGAGCAGCTTTCCTTTATAAGTATGATGGTTCAGGAGCAGATGGTGACGATCTTTACTTCAATGTATCAGATGCTAATGGAAATAAGTATTCATTTACAGTAGAGTCATATCTTTGCGATAATACAACAGATGTTTATTCAGCAGTTAAGAACCTTACAGTAGGACAGAAGGTAGATCTTGAAGGTTTCTTATATTGGTATGAGGGTGTTAATCCACACATCACAGCAGTAACAGTTGTAGAATAATATTGTTTTAATAGATAAAAAACAGTATGTAAGAGTAATAAGTTAAAGCGTTTGCTACTGTGAGTTTAAACTTAAATTTATAAATTTGCGGTGTAGAATCATTTCTACGCCGTTTTTTTATGGAATAAGCCTGATACCTCTACCTAATCTAATTTATGATATTCACCTATGAATTCTTTTGAGTTCATAGGATTTCCACTTTCGCCAGAGGGGATGAGTGCAGAAGAAGCTCTCAATACCTAAATTTGAAATAAATAATTTGTAGTTAGTAATTGATTTTTTAATAAATTTTTAATATAATGATAAAGGGTCTGCGAGTATGAGACTATATTGCAGAGAAAAATAAATGAATATGAAAGGGGAAAAGAAATGTTTAGTATCAATAATTTTATTCCATTTGAAGGAAGTCAGGGAAATGACGACATTGATATTGTAGCAGAGAGAGGGGCATTTAAGGTAATTGAGTATAAGAGAGATCTTAGCGTATATCCTGAGACAGCAGCAACTGCATATTTTTCAGCACAGATGAATGTGCATAAAAGACAGGTAGTATGCGACTTATCAAAGTCAAATGTTACACTTCAGGCAGGAGCTATGCAGTGGACAATCGGAAATGTAAATGCAACAACAGGCGTAAAGGGCGTTGGAGACTTCTTTGGTAAGGCACTTAAGGGTGTTGTAACAAAGGAAAGCGCAATTAAGCCTGAGTATACAGGTGATGGATTGCTTGTATTAGAGCCTACTTATAAGTATCTTCTTCTTGAGGATGTTGCTGATTGGAACGGCGGTTTAGTAGTAGAGGATGGAATGTTCCTTGCAAGTGAGGCAGATGTTAAGCACTCACTCGTGGCAAGAAGCAACGTATCTTCAGCCGTAGCAGGTGGAGAGGGGTTCTTTAATCTCTCACTTGAGGGAAGAGGAATTGTTGCTCTTGAGTCATTTGTACCAAGAGAAGAACTTATTGTAATGAATCTTCAGGATGATGAGGTAAAGATCGATGGAAATATGGCAGTTGCATGGAGCAAGAGCCTTAGATTTACAGTAGAAAGATCAGGAAAGAGTCTCATTGGATCAGCAGCATCAGGTGAAGGTCTTGTAAATGTATATCGCGGAACAGGTAAGATCCTTATGGCACCTGTTAGAAAGTTCTAATAAATACAAGTTTAAGTAAAAACTTAAATCTAAAAGTAAATACTAAAATAATCAAATTTTTATGGGTCAAATATCGGTCGGAAGCATTGATATTTGGCCCATATTTTTATATATTTTATATAGTAAAAATTAATCATTTGATGAAGAAAGTGAAAATTTGACTTAAATTATTGTGATTAATTAACGAGGAAATATGGTTTAGTTTTTAAGGGAGATTGTGATGAAAAAGAAGACATTACAGAGAATGTTATGTACAGTTATGACTGCGGCCATGTTTATGTCGGGGTGTGCGGGTTCTGCTAGAGAGCAGAAGGATACTACTTCAGCTAGTGATAAGACAGAGGAAGCAGATAGCGCAGGTAAAGAGGCTACCACGCAGAAGGAAGCCTCTGATGAAGGAAATTCTGATGGTACAGGTAAAGGAGACGATGCAGAAAAAGGAGATGGAGCAGAAAAAGAAGATGGCTCCCAAAAAACAGATTCTGCAGAGCAGGGAAAAATAGAAGAAGTTCCTAAGACCTATGTACTAAATGTAAATGCCGCAAATGAAGTACATGAAATAAGTGACCTTTTATATGGCATATTTATTGAGGATATAAACTTTGCAGCAGACGGCGGCCTTTATGCAGAAATGGTGCAGAACCGTTCCTTTGAATTCGGGAAGCTTGCAGCAGGTGATGAGCTTCATGCCTGGAGCAATGTAGGAGAAGCTAGTGTAAAGGTTGTTACAGATGATACTAAAGGATGTCTTAATTTAAATAATCCTAATTATGCAGTGATAGAAAATACCTCAGGTGCACAGGCCGGAATAGAGAACAAGGGCTTCCTTGATGGAATGGCAATAAATGAAAATGCAGTTTACAATTTCAGCATATATGCAAAGGGGCTTGATGGCTACACAGGACCGGTTTATGTTACTTTAAAGGCAGGTGATAAAGAGGCGGCAACAGCAAAGATAGATGCCATCAGCGGTGACTGGGCAAAGTACGAGTTAAGCCTTACTTCTCAGATTACAGCAAATTCAAATGTCAGACTTGCAGTTACCATAGAAGATGGAAATACTGCAATAGATATGGTATCTCTTTTCCCGGAGGATACTTATAAAGGCAGAAAGAATGGTCTTAGAAGGGACCTTGCCGAAAAGCTTGAGGCATTAAATCCATCCTTTCTTAGATTTCCAGGAGGCTGCGTAGTTGAGGGTATGTCTCTTGACCTTGCATATGACTGGAAGGATTCCATAGGAATCGATGAGAACGGGGATCCATTATATTTTAATGATACTTACGGAGATGTTGCAGCAAGAAAGCTTGGACAGAATATCTGGACGAATGAAAATACATCAAATGATCAGAACCCATGCTACATGACCTATGGACTTGGCTTCTTTGAATACTTCCAGCTTGCCGAGGATATAGGAGCAATAGGCGTGCCTGTAGTTAACTGCGGACTTTGCTGTATGGGGCAGTCGCATGGAAGAGGCGCGGCAGTAGGCACAGAGGGAATGGATAAGTACATTCAGGATGCACTTGACCTTGTAGAGTTCTGCAGAGGAGATGAAAATACTACCTGGGGCAAGGTAAGAATTGCCTTAGGACATGAAGCTCCATTTGAACTTAAGTACATAGGAATCGGTAACGAGCAGTGGGGAGATGATTTCTTTAAGCATTATGAGGCATTTGTGGATGCCTTTGCTAAGGCAAGAGAAGAGAAGCCTGAAATGTATAGTGACATTGAAATCATGTTTACCTCAGGACCTGATGATGGAGACAGCGGACATGCAATGTACATGGATGCATATGAGGAGGCAGCAGACTGGCTTAAGGAAAATCCGGATAAGAGTATGAAGGATTTTGCTGGTGCTATAGATCATCATTATTATAATACTCCTGACTGGTTTTTATCACATAATGACTATTATGATGAGGAAAATTATAGCAGGAGCACGGAGAATATGCTTGATAAGACCTATGGCGGCGGTATAAATGTATTTCTTGGAGAGTACGCTGCACAGTCAAATACTCTTCGCGCAGCGCTTGCAGAGGCTTCTTATATGACAGGCCTTGAAAGAAACGGTGATGTAATAGTAATGGCAGCATATGCGCCGTTATTCGGAAATCTTGTTGGACTTCACTGGTCACCGGACCTTATCTGGTTCAACAACACCCTGTCAACAGCATCAATCAACTACTACGTTCAGCAGATCTTTGGTCAAAACGCGGGAACAAAGCTTCTTGAATCTAGTATGGACGGAGCAGCCATTGAAAGCACTGGAGTAAGCGGAAAGATAGGTGTAGGAACCTGGAGCACCTCGGCAGAATTTTCTAACATAAAAATAACAGATAATGATACCGGAGAGGTAATTGCAGAGCCGGATTTAAGCTCGGAGGATGCCTTTAAGGGAGAGTGGGAATTTGTATCTGATGGAAAGTGGTCTGTAGAAGGAAATGTAATTAAGCAGTCTTCTTCAAAGACAGATACCTATAGGTATGGAACAACTGGAACAGCAGCATATTTTGGAGATAAGAACTGGAGAAACTATACTCTTACACTTACAGCAAAGAAAAATGCGGGCCTTGAGGGCTTCCTCATTCCTTTTGCTGTTACGGGAGCAGAGGACAATTATTTCTGGAACATAGGCGGCTGGAACAATACGGTGTCATGTCTGCAGCAGGTATCAGCAGGTGCTAAGTCTGATCGGATAGGAGGAACTGTAAAGAACTGCAGTATAGAGACCGGTGAGGAATATGAGCTAAAGGTTGTTGTAAAGGATACTAACGTAAAGTGCTATATCGATGACAGACTCTACATAGACTATGAAATCCCGCCGACAACAAAGTATGAATGCTATCAGGTAGTAAGTACTGATGAGAGTGGAGATATCATAATAAAGCTTGTAAATGTAACTAAAAATGCTCATGATGTAGAGATAAACATTGACGGAGCATTAGCAGAGGATGGAGGTTCCCTTCTTTCAGATAAGGCCGTTGTATATCAGGTAGCAGGAGATTCGCCTGATAATGATAACATACTTGGAGCAACAGAGGATGTAACTCTAGAAAGCTTTGAGATAGATGGAGTTTCAGATCACTTTACTTATACAGTACCAATGTATTCAGTAACAGTAATCAGAATTCCAAGAAAAAAATAATCTAAAAATACCTCTTATAGAAAAAAGATAATGCGAAAACAGTACTCTGTAGCAAATGGGTGCTGTTTTTGTATTTTACAAATAACAATGACACTTGACAAGTTGGGTTTTATATGTTAAAAAATGTTTTTATAAAGTTGCAATAGAAAGAGCCCTGAGCTTTCTTCCTGACAATGATGACGTAAAGATTAAGGAAAAATTATTTTAAAAGATATAATTAATTCACAGAATGAACACTTTTTTCGTTTAAAATCTCATCAATCAGTTCTAAGCATTAGTATGTAAAGTGACTTATTTTAATATTTATTGGAGGTAAAAAAATATGGGAACAATTGAAACAAAGGCTTATGCAAAGATTAATTTAGCACTTGATGTAACAGGTGTGCGTGATGACGGTTATCACATGGTAAAGATGGTCATGCAGACACTTAGTCTCCATGATAGACTGTTTATTACAGAGACAGACGATGATAGGATTTCGGTAAGTACAAACCTTCCATTTCTTCCAACGGGCAAGGCAAATCTGGTTTATCTTGCTGCCTCAGTTTTCCGTGAGAAGACAGGATTGACCAAGGGAGTACATATTTCTTTAAATAAGCATATTCCTGTAGCAGCAGGTCTTGCGGGCGGAAGCAGTGATGCAGCAGCTGTTCTTAAGGGAATGAACACTCTATTTAATACAGGGCTCTCAAATGATGAGCTTAAGGATATTGCATTAAGACTTGGAGCAGATGTACCATATTGTCTTATTGGTGGAACTGTGCTCTGTGAGGGCATAGGAGAAGAGCTTACTCCTTTGCGCAATGCACCATATGCAAATGTAATCCTTGTAAAGCCAAAGGTATCAGTATCAACAAAGCATATCTATGAAAAGCTTGAATTAAATGAAAATTCAGATCATCCAGATGTGGATTCAATGATAAAGGCCATTTCAGATGGCAATTATGTAGGAGTATCATCTAAGGTAAAGAATATTCTTGAGCCGGTTACAGCTTCAGAATATCCGGAAATCAAGGAAATAGAGCAGATGCTCCGCGAAAATGGCGCTGATTGTGCAGCAATGAGCGGCAGCGGTCCTACAGTATTTGGACTTTTTACAGATAGAGAAGTAGCACAGAAGGCCTTCTTCAAGTTCAAGGAAGATGGCAAGTACGCTAGAAATGTATTCCTTACAGGCTATAAGTACAATATTAATCTCTAATATGATTGAAATAAAATAGTTTAGTAAATTAAAAATATGAAAGCCATGTAGATTGATGTCTGCATGGCTTGTTTTTTTTAAAGAAAGATGCTATTATTATTTGGAAAAGCAGGAATTAAACATGCGCAAAAAGGCCAGAAATATAGGCAAGATGAGCCGCTAAAAGACAGGCGTAGCCATTAGGTAGATGGATAAAAACTTGCTAGGTAGAAAGAGATTAAAAAGTTAAAAGATTAAAAGGTTAAAAGAATAATGGTAAAAATATAGAGACGGAGAGCTTATATGGAAATGAAGGATAAGGATTTAGATGTCGAAATTACTATACAGAGCATAAATGAGACCTATGCCGTTGCAGGTTTATCTGCTGAGACAGATAAGGATAGCACCGCGGTAAAGGTAGAAGGAAAAGTATCAAGGAGAGGCGAAAAGCTCTATATAAGGTATGAGGATGCAATCATAATCGCTGATTCAGAGAACTTTTCCTATAAAAAAGGAAAGGGAGAAAAGCCGGAGGTTGTGCTTAAGGTCGCACTTCCTTTGACTGCAGAGAAGATAGGGAGACTCGAGACGCAGGAGTATATTTATAGAGGGAAGAATTACAACAATGACAAAGCAGGTGGTTGCATAATTAATACCAGCGGTGCCGCAATTGTGTTCGATGTGGTTCTTGAAAAATTTGAAATTTACGAAAGTTTCGAAAAGACGAGTTTAAATTTTGTTTATACTTTATGGAGCGACGATTCAAAGGTAATGAGGAATCAAATACTGATAAATACCGCAAAAAAGCAGTAAAGTTAAAATTGTAACAATGGAAAAGTAATATTAATTATAATACAATTACTACCAGATAGCGAAAATTTTCGTTAAAGCATCTTAAAGAAGTTTATATAAAATTTAGTGTTTCGACACAAAATAACCATATTTGTGTGTTACATTAATTATGGATAGTGTATAAAAACACTTTCTACTCCCACCCTATTATTATAATATGGTAATAACATTACCGGAAGGAAGAGCTGCCCTAAGTGGCTCTTTTTTTCATGCCTGAATTTAGAGTAAAAATATGTAAATTAAACTACTTACCGTAAATTTAGATTGAAGGTAAAAACCATTTATGATATAATGCGCATAGCAAATATAATCGAGGTGGTATATGTTTGACAAAAAACCAAAATTGAAAAAGCGAAGGACTCAGTCCTTTCAGATAATGATCTTAGGCTTTTTTGCACTGATCGTTTTAGGGGCACTTCTTTTGATGCTGCCGATATCTTCTAAGGATGGAACGGTAACGAACTTTGCAGATACCATGTTTACGGCGCTATCTGCTACGTGTGTTACAGGTCTTATAGTTCAAGATACAGCAACACATTGGTCGATATTTGGACAATGCATAATAATACTGCTTATCCAGATAGGTGGTATGGGCGTAATTACCGTAGCCATAGCAATAACAATGATTTCGGGAAAAAAGATAGGTCTAAAGCAAAGAAGTGCAATGCAGGACGCAATATCAGCGCCACACCTTGGTGGAATTCTTAGATTTACATCTTTTATCTTAAGAACCTCTTTTGTTATAGAGTTTATCGGTGCAGTACTTTTGATGCCGGTATTCATAAAGGATTTTGGGTTAAAGGGAATATGGTATGCATTTTTCCATTCAATATCAGCCTTCTGTAATGCGGGCTTTGATTTGCTTGGAATAAGAGAAAAGTTCTCCTCTCTTACAAGCTATAGCGATAATGCTTATTTTAATGTGGTAATAATGCTTTTGATTGTTATAGGTGGCATAAGCTTTATGACCTGGACAGACATAAAGACTAATAAGTATCATATAAAAAAGTATTCTCTTCAAAGTAAGATAATTCTTCTTACCTCAGCTGTTCTTATAGTTATTCCGGCAATATTCTTTTTTTGCTCTGAATATACCAATGAGCCGCTTGGAAAGAGAATTCTCTATTCAGTATTTCAGTCTGTAACAACTAGAACGGCAGGCTTTAATACAACAGACCTCGCGCAGATGAAGGAGTCAGGAACTCTTGTCATGATACTTCTCATGATTGTCGGTGGTTCTCCGGGATCAACGGCAGGTGGTATGAAGACCACTACAATAGCAGTGCTTTTCTTATCTGCAATAGCAGTATTTAATAGGAAAAATGATGTAGTTGCATTCAAGAGAAGAATTGATGAGGATACCGTCAGAAGTGCAGGTGCAATACTTTTCATATACATAGTATTATTTATAACAGGCGGCATTGCAATTAGTCTCATAGAGGGACTGCCTCTTCTTACCTGTCTTTTTGAGACTGGCTCTGCGGTTGGAACAGTAGGACTTACGCTTGGAATTACAAGCTCTCTTACACTTCCATCAAGAATTATCTTAATGTTCCTTATGTTCTTTGGTAGAATGGGAGGACTTACAATGATTTACGCAGCAGTTCCGTCAAGCGCAAATGAGGTTGCAAGAATGCCTCTTGAAAAGGTAACAGTTGGCTAATAGAATGCTAAAAAATGCTTATGAAATGCTTATGAAATGCTATAGAGCGTGGAAAAAGAGCTGATAGAGTATTGAATAAAGAAAAATAGTAGCAAGGAGAAATATATATGGTATCAGTTTTAATTATTGGAGCAGGTCAGTTCGGAAGCATGATTGCAAAGAAGATGACAGAGCTTAAGTGTGAAGTAATGGCAATAGATCAGGATGAGGAAAGAGTTAATTCTATTCTTCCTTATGTAGCAAATGCTCAGATCGGAAACTGCACAAATGAGGAATTTATGCAGACTCTTGGAATTAGTGATTATGATGTCTGCATAGTTTCAATCGGAACTAACTTCCAGACATCTCTTGAAACTACCTATCTTCTTAAGGAATTAGGAGCAAGAGTTGTTGTATCAAGAGCAACCAATGAAGTTCAAAAGAAGTTCCTTTTACGTAACGGCGCTGATGATGTTGTATATCCGGAGGAGCAGATGGCAATGAGGGTAGCAACTAAATATGCATCAGAGACAATTCTCGATTTTGTACAGCTTGATAGCAGCTATTCAATTTACGAGATGGCAGTTCCGGATGAGTGGGACGGAAAGCAGATACTCGAGCTTAATATCAGACAGAAGTTCGATCTTAATATTATTTCAGTTAGACATGCCGGAACAGTTACAGTTCCAAGAGCAGATACCGTAATGCATGAGGGTGATGTGGTATTTGTAATCGGAAGCATAAAGGATATTCAGAAGTGCTTTAAGATCTAAGGCATGGAATGGATTTCTGATTATATAAGCTTTTTAAAGGATAGACAAAGCGTAATGGATTAAAGCAGATAAATAAAGGTAAGAGAATAAAAGCCTCTAGGCAAATAAGCTTAAGGAGTTATAATAAAAGCTCTTTAAGAAGTATGTGCCTGGAGGCTTATTTTTGATCTTTAATTTCCTTATTTTGTAATTTTATATTTCGCGCTGCAAACAGGTGATATTTCAAGAAATAAATATCTAGTTAGTTAAGGAAGATCACCTGGAGATTTTTTTATAGGCTAGGGGAGTATAGCCTGTTTCTCTCTTAAATATGGCTGAAAACTTGCTCTGGTTTTCATAGCCGACATTTTCAGATATTTCTAAAATGGATAAATCGGTAGATATTAGAAGCTCTTTTGCCTTTTCAATTCTTAAATTTAATAGATATTCGGAGATGTTTTCACCAAATACCCCTTTGAAATAGTTTTTTAGGCTTGTTTCGCTTACTTCGCTCTGTTCTGCGAGCTCTCTTATGGGGATCCTTTTACTAAGATCTGAAGTGATTATTCTTTCAACAGCCTTTGCAATTCTTATCTGCTGTGCAGTCATGGCATTCTTTTTAGATGGATAGAGCTTTGCAAAGCTGGTTGTGAGAAGTCTTAGTATAAGAAGCGTGTTGAGTTTTATGAGGCTTCTATCATTAGCCTTTAAGCGGTTAAGCTCAGATAGTGCAGCGAAGGGAGGGTAAAGCACATCGAGGGATTCGGCGCAGAAGGAAAAATCTTCTGATAAATAATTATCCACGATGGAAGAAATATTGATTTTAAATTCGTCTAAGAGCGAATTTTTGATCTTTAACACCTCGTCAGTAATGAATATTTCTATTCCTTCATATGAGGCTGAGGGGTAATTGTAGGAGTTTTTTGCCATTTCCTTGCTGATTGTAAGGTTTCCTGCTGAAATATAGAGATAATTGTTATCTCTGGTATATATCTCACATATGCCGTTTGAGCAGTAATTGATTGATAAAAGCAGATTATTATAGGCATCCGAGCATTCATCTATGGCAGGAAGTTTTTTTGAATGAATGTGATTAAATATCAGGGAGATACCTGGCATAAGAGAATAGTATTCCATATAGCTCTCGTTACCATTATAGCTTAGGGTATATCCATTAGGGGCGCCTCTTACCTTAAAATTGATTTTTTCAAGCTCGGATAATTGATTTTTTAGTGTATCATTCATAGAAAACTCCTTTTTTAGAGTGATATGGTTTGAATTCAAAAAGCCCTTTATTAAAAAATCAGCTACTTAAAAGTATAGCACTAAATGCTATTTGGAACAATAATCCTAAATGAGAATAAAAGTCGTTAATAATAAGAGAAACTAGAAATTTATTAAATGCTAAATGGATTAAAAATGTCCGTTTGGTTATAGACTGGGGAAAGAATTTGATGTAATATTTTTGATGTTAGCGTCCGGTAACAAGACGGCAGATTATAATAAAGGAGATGGATATTTATAAAAAATAATGGAGGAAAGTTTATGAAGGAAAAGAAAAAATCTGCCATAGCATGGGTAATAAAATGGGCAGGTTATAAGAAAAGTAAGTATGTATTAAGTCTTATACTTGCTATGATCAATGTGGTATTTAGAATGTTGCCATTTTTTGTAATAGGTGACATTGTAAATATGCTTTTAAAGGAAAATAAGAATATTAATGATTATATTCCTAAAATAATAATGATAATAGCATTTTATCTTGTAGCAGAGATAACTCATTCATGGTCAACGCTTGAATCACACAAGGCGACCTTTGAGGTTTTAAAGAGCATAAGAAAGGAATGCTGCGATAAACTTGAAAGAGTATGTCTTGGATTCATAAAGGATACGCCATCAGGCTCCTTTAAGAATACGATATGTGAGAGAGTAGATAGTATAGAAACTACACTTGCACATGTAGTACCAGAATTTACATCTAATCTATTAGCGCCGATTGTAATAGTTATTTATCTCTTCAGCATTGACTGGAGAATGGCGCTAATAACATTTATACCGGTGATTGTGGGCTTATTGTTTTTTGGACTTATGATGGTAGGTTATGAAGGTTTTTATAAGGAAACCATTGAATCAACAAAACAGCTTAACGATACAGCTGTAGAATATATAAACGGAATTGAAGTAATAAAGGCCTTTGGTAAAACCGAAAGTTCTTATGAAAAGTTCAAGGCAGCAGCAAAAAGAAATGCGGCATCCTTCATAAACTGGATGAGACATAGCCTTGTAGGGCAGACGGTCGGACTTACGGTAATGCCTTATTTTCTTCTTACAATACTTCCATTTGGTGGGATGTTCGTATCAAAGGGAACACTTGCGGTAAGTGATTTCATAATGTGCATAGTTCTATCACTTTGCGTTGTAGGCCCGGTAATGATATTAGCAGCCTACGTAGACGATCTTGCAAAGCTTAGCGCAGTAATAGGAGAGGTTACTAATATCCTGACACAGGAAGAATTAGATAGACCGGAAAAAACGGGGGAAAAACCAAGGGATAATAGTGTTAGTCTTGAAAAGGTGACCTTTGCCTATAAGGAGCAGGAGGTTCTTCATGGAATAAGTCTTGATATGAAGGCCGGATCCGTTAATGCGCTCGTGGGTCCATCTGGAAGCGGAAAGTCCACAGTAGCAAAGCTTATAGCCTCTTTCTGGGATCCAAAATCAGGAAGTGTAAAGATAGGCGGAGTGGACATAAGGGATATTTCGCTCGAAGATTACAATAACATGATTGCCTATGTATCACAGGATAATTATCTTTTTAATGAAACGGTAAGGGAGAATATAAGACAGGGAAGGCCTGAAGCTAGTGATGCTGAGGTTGAAGAGATTGCTAAAAAGAGCGGTTGTCATGATTTCATAATGGGGCTTGAAAAGGGCTATGATACAGTCGTAGGAGGTGCAGGCGGACATTTATCAGGCGGTGAGAGACAGAGAATTTCAATAGCTAGGGCAATGATGAAAAATGCTCCTGTAGTTATATTAGATGAGGCAACAGCCTACACCGACCCTGAAAATGAGGCAATAATACAAAGCTCTCTTGCAAAGCTTGTAGAAGGAAAGACTCTTATAGTAATCGCGCATAGACTTTCAACAATAAAGGATGCGGATCAGATATTTGTAATTAAAAATGGAAATCTAGAAGCTAAGGGTACTCATGAGGAACTTCTAAAGAGCTGCAGTCTTTATGATGAAATGTGGAAGGCGCATGTACAGGTAAAGGACAGAGCAGAGGAGGTACGTGCATGATATCTATATTAAAAAAATTCTTCAAATTTTCAGGTGAAGAAAATGAAAAAAAATTCAAGCTTGCAATAATACTAGGAGTCATAGATGCACTTATGTCTGCATGCAGGATCACTGCTATAATGTACATTATGATGGGAATAATAAACAAAGAGCCTCTTGAAAAATATATATGGGGTTCGCTTGCAATAATGGGGGTGACAGTTTTAATATCAATTCTGATAAAGATGAAAACTACCATGCTTCAGACAAGAGCTGGCTATAACTGTGCAGCCTTTAAGAGAATTGAAATTGCAGAAAAGTTAAGATTTCTTCCAATGGGATATTTTAATGAGAACAGCATCGGATATATAGCATCAATAACGACAAACACCATGGAGAGCTTGGGGGACATTGCTACTAGAATAGTGATGGTAGCCTCGAAGGGATTTCTTGAGACAGCAACCATAATCATAATGATGGCGTTCTTTGATTACCGCATAGCTCTCATTGCTTTTGCAGGAAGCGCGGTATTTCTGCTAGTAAATAATATGATGCAGAATGCAGGAAAGGAAGTGTCTGAGCAGAAGCAGCGCTGTGATACAGAGGTCGTAAATCAGGTAGTTGAATATATACAGGGCATTTCTGAAGTAAAATCCTATAATTTATTCGGAAAACAGGCTAAAAAGCTTGATATAGCAAATTCGGCAAGTGCAGAAACAAACATAAAAATGGAAAAGGTTTTTGTTCCATATCATTTTGCGCAGGCTATAGTCGTAAAGCTTACAGGTGCAGCCATTATGGCGGTTTCTATTTTACTATACGTAAATGGAAAGATGAGCCTTCTTTATGCAATAGGAATGAGCCTCGCAGCTTTTATGCTTCTTGCAAGCCTTGAAACAGCAGGAAACTTTTCATCCTTGTTCCATTTGATAAATGCATATGTAGATAAGGGAAATAGTGTATTAGAGCTTGATACAATGGATGTAGATGGTGAGGCCATAGAGCCTTCAAGTTACGATATAGAGCTTAAGGATGTTGAATTCTCATATGAAAAGAAGAAAATAATAAATGGAATTTCTTTAAAGATTCCAGAAAAAACTACAACAGCAGTGGTAGGTCCTTCAGGAGGAGGAAAGACGACAATAACAAAGCTCATTGCCAGGTTCTGGGATGTTGATTCGGGTGAGGTGCTCCTTGGAGGAAAAAATGTTAAGGAATATAGCATGAACAGCCTGATGAAAAATTTCTCCTTTGTATTTCAGAATGTATATCTGTTTAATGACACAATTGAAAATAATATTAAATTTGCAAAGCCAGAGGCTACCCATGAAGAAGTAGTAGAGGCTGCAAAAAAGGCATGCTGCGATGAATTCATAAGTAAGCTTCCAGATGGTTATAACACTATCATAGGTGAAGGCGGCGCAAGTTTATCGGGCGGCGAAAAGCAGAGAATTTCCATAGCTAGAGCCATAATGAAGGATTCGCCTATAATAATATTAGATGAGGCTACGGCAAATGTAGACCCTGAAAATGAAAAGGAACTTACTCTTGCCATTGAAGCGCTCACTAAGGAAAAGACCATCATCATGATAGCACATCGCTTAAAGACAGTTAGAAATGCAGATCAGATAGTAGTTATAGATGATGGAAGGATTGTTCAAAAGGGAACCCATAATGAGCTTATGCAAAAGGAAGGAATTTATAGAAGATTCGTAGATTCAAGAAAACTTGCTGTCAGCTGGAAAATCTAAGAAACGCTTATTGACAATATTTTTTTTTTATGCTACTATGAGGGCGGAAAAAGAAAGGAGTCAAAATGAGTGAATTAATTATTTTGGCCATTCCTTTTCTGGGGACCTCGCTTGGCGCAGCCCTTGTCTTTTTGATGAAGGAGGGTATTAATCCTAAACTTGAAAAGGCACTGTTAGGCTTTGCGGCGGGGGTCATGATTGCGGCCTCGGTATGGTCGCTCCTTAATCCATCCATAGAGATGGCGCAAGCGCAGCATATGATAAGCTGGCTACCTGCGCTTGTAGGATTTCTTCTTGGTATAGCATTTTTATTTGCAATTGATAAAACTGTACCGCATCTGCATTTAGAAAGTGATAAGCCAGAGGGTGTAACTACCGGCTGGTCAAAAACAACTCTTATGCTCTTTGCGGTAACTATTCATAACATACCGGAAGGAATGGCAGTAGGCGTAGCCTTTGCCGGAGCTAAAATGTCGGGCTCTGGAATAAGTACTGCGGCGGCAATGGCGCTTGCAGTAGGAATTGCAATACAGAATTTCCCTGAAGGGGCTATAATTTCAATGCCTCTTTGTAACGAAGGAATGAGCAAGAAAAAATCGTTTTTATGCGGAGTATTATCTGGAATTGTAGAGCCAATTGGAGGCTTTGTGACGATTCTTTTAGCATCTCAGATTCAGGTATTCTTACCTTATCTGCTTGCCTTTGCAGCAGGAGCAATGATATATGTCGTTGTAGAGGAACTGATTCCTGAATTTCAGCAGGGAGAACATTCGGATATAGGTACAATCGGTACCGCCATCGGCTTTGCACTTATGATGGTGCTTGACGTGGCACTTGGATAATGCTCTAAGAGAAAAGGGAATGTGAAATAAATTGTAAATGTAGTGAAAGGTGAGGGAGCCATGAATGTGACTGCCTCACTTTTTTTAGTTTATAAATAGAATAAAATGTAATTCTACAATTGTAGTATCACTTGCATAATGAAGATTTATTTGGTAAAATATAAGGTGATGTATGTATAACTGTTTGGCTTCTTGCATGGCAATTTGCAAGTGAAAGGAATGGCATGGAACGCAGGGATAAAATAAATTATTATCTTGATATAGCAGAAGCAGTTCTAAAGCGTGGAACCTGTCTTAGGAGATTGTACGGAGCAGTAATAGTAAATAATGATGAAATAATATCTACCGGCTATGTTGGCGCGCCAAGAGGAAGAAAGAACTGTTCGGATCTTGGCTTTTGCACAAGGACGAAGCTAGGTGTGCCAAGAGGTCAGAGGTATGAACTTTGCAGAAGCGTGCATGCAGAAATGAACGCTATCATCAGTGCGCCACGCGAAAAAATGCTAGGAGCGACCTTATACCTTGTGGGCATAGAGGTTATGGACGGCGGATATGTAAAAAATGCCGATTGCTGCTCGATGTGCAAGAAAAATGTCATTAATGCGGGAATTGAAAGAGTTATTATCAGAGATAGCGCAGATGAATACAGAGTAGTGAATGTCTGCGACTGGGTAGACAATGATGAGTCACTTGAAGGTAAATTGGGATATTAGCGGTAAGACAGGAAAAGTGCATCTAAGTCTTATCTTTAATAGAAAAGAGAATAGATGATAATAATAGATTTTATAAGAATAATAAGATCGTTTACTAAAAAGCTGTCTGACGACTATGTAGGGCCATTTGCCGCGCAGGCAGCTTATTATATTTTTATTTCCTTTATTCCCTTTGTAATTTTCTTTATGGCGCTGTTAAAGTACATACCGGTATCCGTTGAGGAATTGTTCTCAGTAGTAAAGCTGATGTTTCCTGAAACGATAACCGGACTATTATCAAGTTTAGCTAATCAGATCATAGATTCAAGTTCGGGAGCGGTAATTTCGGTATCCATCGTTACGGCGCTGTGGATGGCTTCGAAAAGTTTTTACGCCATAGTAAAGGGGCTTAGGGGAATTTATAAAAAGAAGCAGAAGAATTACATAATAAGCAGATTGTTCGGTCTGTTATATACAGTAGTATTTGCTGTCGTACTGATAGCGATAATGATTGTATACGTATTTGGAAACTGGATCTATCATTTTTCAATAGACAAGTTTCCTATACTGGAAAATTTGTCTGCACTCGTTTTGAGTTTCAGATTGGTAATTGGACTTGCTGTCTTAACTCTTGTATTTGCGATAATGTACAAATTCTGTGCAGGTCAAAAGAGTTCTTTATTAAAAAGCATTCCAGGAGCTGTTATTTCAGCTATTGGCTGGATCGTTATATCTTATGCATATTCCATATATATTGATAGATATGCCTGGCAGCATTCGATTTATGGCTCGCTTACGGCAATTATTCTTTTGCTCATCTGGCTCTATGCAATTATGTACATGATGTTCATAGGAGCTGAGATAAATAGGCTATTATTCGAGCCTGAGGTGAGAGAGGAGCTTGCAAATTTTGTTAGAAGCTCTAAAAATGAGTGGAAGAGCAAAATTGATTCGAGAAATAAAAAGAAGGCTTCCAAAAAAGAAGTAATAAATGTGAGGAAGTAAAATTTCTCACTAATACCCACGGGCAAGCCCGTGGGGTTGCAGTAGCGATACCGTAACCCTTGGTGAGTAGCCTAAGTTCTTTGAGAACTACGTTAAGAGAGAAT
>OMXJ01000001.1 GCA_900315015.1 uncultured Eubacteriales bacterium
TACCGCTATCATTGGTATTGCTCAAAGTTCCAAATGCCGAGTATATTTTATTAAATCCGCTTCTTATTGGAAATGTGTTCTGATGAGTGTTTTTAGTAAATCTTTGTAGTATTTTTTAAATGTAAGATATAACAAAATCTGCCCTCTCTTAAATAATGAGAGGGCATTTTTTTCTTAAAGCGGGGAAAATACATAAGTTGACATAGGGCGGCAAAAGTGGTAAAATGATAAGATGTGTAAGTAGGCGGAAGGGATAATTGCGCCCTTTTTACATTAGAAAATTTAAGCAGGTTTTATATGAAAATTAATGTTGATGGATTAAATATAAACTATAAAATTTCCTATAGGGGAGAAATGGCTGAAGGCTCTTTAGGAAGTAAAGATAAGGAAGTCACCTTTAAGGAAGATGAAGAGGTTGCTGTAATTTTAGAGGGATGGGGGACTAATATCCCTGTATATGATTCAGTAGCGGCTACCATAAATACCAAAATTAAGGTTCTTTTATTCGACCTCCCGGGCTTTGGCGAAAGTGATGAGCCAAAAGAAGCGTGGTCAGTAGATGATTATTCGGATTTTTTCATAAAGCTTCTTGATGCTCTTGGCATAAAAAAGTGCACGCTTATCGGACATTCCTACGGTGGAAGAATGATAATAAAGCTTGCAGCAAGAGAGAGCATACCTTTTGAGATAAAGAGGATAGTGCTTATTGATAGCGCCGGCATCATGCCAAAGAGAAGCTTTAAGCAGAAAATGAAGGTAAAGAGATATAAGCTCCTAAAGAAGATATTATTAAGTAAGCCTATTCATGCGATGTTCAGAAATATTATAGATGACTGGGCAAAGAATCAGGGCTCAGCAGATTATAGAAATGCATCGCCTATGATGAAAAAGTGCATGGTAAAGGCAGTTAATGAAGATCTTACAGATTGTCTTCCTAAAATAAAGCAGGAGACTCTCCTTATATGGGGTGATAAAGATACTGCGACTCCTATATCGGATGCAAAGCTTATGGAAGAAAAGATTCCTGGCTCGGGTCTTGCGGTTATTCCTGGAACGGGGCATTACAGCTTTTTAGAAAATCCGGGCCTGTTTAAGAGCATAATGCAGTCTTATTTTGAGATAAAGTAATAGTAATAATAAATGGAGCAATACGATGGACATCTTTTTATTGATATTTACGCTTGTTGCAGCAGCGGTAATGCTGCCAGCATACTTTTTTGTATTAAGATATAATCTTCATATGTTCCAGTTGAATGGTTACAAAAATGGTGAGCATACAAACTGGATAAAGAAGAATATTAATAAGCAGCTGATATTATTTGTTTTAGCTGCACTTGGAATAGTAGAAGCCATTATACCTCAAAGTCCTAAAGAAATGACAGCGCTGCAGATCGTGCTCTGCTCGCTTCTTATAGTGATTTCGCTCATCATAATAAAGTACTATCTTTATCTCAAAAGGGTAAATAATAAAAAGAAGCTGGTATATACTGCAAGAGTTAAGAGATTAGTTACAACTGATACCATAATAAATATCATAATTGCAGTACTTTTAGCAGTATTTCTTCCAAAGGGTGTTTATGCGCTTACTGGAGTCTTAGCACTCCTTGCGGCTCTTCATTTTGCCGCGCTTATCGTGATGAATACTATAAATAAGCCTATTGAAAAGAGCATAAATAACTATTATATAAATGATGCTAAGAAAATGCTTGAGAGCAATAGGCAAATCAAGGTAATAGGTGTGACAGGAAGCTATGGAAAGACAAGTGTAAAGTATTATCTTCATACGTTGCTTCAGGAGCATTTCAATGTGCTTATTACTCCAGAGAGCTACAATACTCCAATGGGAGTAGTAAAGACAATAAGAAGCTCTCTAAAGCCTACTCATGAGCTCTTCATTTGTGAAATGGGTGCAAGGCATGTGGGCGATATTAAGGAAATCTGTGACATAGTTCATCCGGATATGGGCGTTATTACTTCAATTGGACCGCAGCATCTTGAAACCTTCTTTAACATGGAGAACATTGTCAGCACAAAGTATGAGCTTGGCGATGCTCTTCCAGAGGGCGGAATGTTATTTTTGAATGGGGATAATGAATATGTATCTGGAAATGCAGATAAATATAAGACAAAGACCTTTTACCGCGTTAATTCAGAGGGAGAGGGGTATCATGCAGAGAACATAAAGCTTACTCAGACAGGAACTGATTTTACAGTAGTTGCGCCAAGCGGTGAAAAAGAAAATTATCATATGAAGCTTGTAGGTGCTCATAACGTAATAAATGTTGTTGGAGCCATAGCAGTAGCAAATACTCTTGGAGTAAAGCTATCAGATCTTATAATACCGGTACGCAGGATTTTGCCTGTAGCTCATAGATTAGAGCTTTTAGAAAGAGGAAATGTTACAATAATTGATGATGCCTATAATTCAAATCCGGTTGGATCAAAGGCGGCAGTTGAGACACTTAATATGTTTGACGGCGTAAGGATCCTTGTTACACCGGGAATGGTAGAGCTTGGTGATAAGGAAGAAGAATATAATTATAAGTTCGGTACTTATGCAGCAGCAAATTGTGATTATGTGCTGCTTGTCGGAGCAAAGCATACAGAGCCTATTAAAAAGGGCGTGCTTGATAGCGGCTTTGATGAAAATAAGTGCAAGGTATATGATACTCTTCAGGAGGCTTTGGCCTATGCATATACCATAAAGGATGAGGGACATAAATTTATTCTATTAGAGAATGATCTTACTGATAATTATTAATTTACATAAGGAGATATAAAAATGAAGACAAGAGTTGCAATGATGTTCGGCGGAAAGAGCGTAGAACATGAGGTTTCAATTATTTCAGGAATTCAGGCCATTCTTAGCATGGATACGGATAAATATGATGTAATTCCGGTATATCTTGACAAAAAGAATTCAATGTATATCGGAGAAGAGATAGGAAAGATTGAAAGCTATAAGGACATCCCTGCACTTTTAAATAAGTCTCAGAGAGTAATTCTTGTAAATGATGGAGGAAAGGTATTTCTTATGCCATATCCATCAAAGCTTTTTGGAGCAAAGCCAGTAGAAATCGACATTGCTTTTCCTGTAGTTCATGGAACAAATGTAGAGGATGGAGCGCTCCAGGGCTATCTTAAGACAGTAGGAATTCCTTTTGTGGGCTGTGATGTTACAGCATCAGCAATAGGAATGGATAAATATGCTACTAAGGTGATTCTTAAGGAAAATGGCATTCCAGTGCTTGATGGAAAGTGCTTTACAATGTCAGACTATGCTAAAATCGATGAAATGGTAAAGACCATAGAGGATACCTTCGGATATCCTGTAATCATTAAGCCTGTTGATTTAGGCTCAAGTGTAGGAATCAGCGTTGCTAAGGATAAGAATGAGCTTGCAAAAGCAATCGATGATGCTTTTTCTTATGCTAGAAAGATACTCGTAGAACATGCAATTACTAATCTTCGTGAAGTAAACTGCTCGGTTCTAGGTGATGAGAATGATGCAAAGGCATCAGAAATCGAAGAGCCTCTTCATACAAAAGATATCTTAAGTTATGAGGATAAGTATATGGGAAGTAATGCCAAGAGCGGAGGCTCAAAGGGCATGGCAAGTGTATCAAGAAAAATACCTGCAGATCTTCCTGCTGAAAAGAGAGAAGAAGTAAGAGAGCTCGCAGTTAAGTCCTTTAAGACACTTGGCTGTAATGGTGTAGCAAGAATAGATTTCATGATAGATGCAGATACAGATAAGCTCTATTTTAATGAAATCAATACCATTCCAGGTTCACTTTCCTTCTATCTCTGGGAGCCTGTTGGAGTAAAATATAAGGATCTTCTTGATAAGATGATTCAGCTTTCTTTAAAGAGAGTGAGAGAAGAGGAAAGCCTTACCTTCTCCTTTGCAACTAATATCTTAAATCAGGGTTCTCTTAAGGGACTTAAGGGTTCAAAGGGAAGCAAGCTTTAATAAGCATTAATAAGCTTTAATAAGAATTTGTTTTAGCATAAGGTTTTAGGCCAAGGTGAGTGTACTTTGTTTAGAAAGGAAGTAACATGATAAATATAGAAGAAGTATGTAAAATCATAGATGAATATACCTGGGAAAAAGGGCGTATGGATAATAATGTTCTGCTTAAGTTACTTCCCGTCTTTATTATCTGCAATGATTCCCTTAAAGGGGGAGCAGAAGGAGAAAGAGCAGCGAGGGCAATAAGTAAGAAATTGGTAGAAAAAGGAATTTTCTACTATAACCCAGCGATAAGAAATATATTCATAAAGGCTGATAATAATGGAGTAAGGCTTCTTGATAGAAAGGGATCAAGCTATGCTGATATCCATGAGCTTATGTCCCATGTAGTGGTTGATGAGCATTCTGAGAATGTCCTCATTTATATTAATTTTTCAGAGGAAATAGCTGAAGAAATAAATAAGGAAAATAGCATGGGAAATATTTTCTTAAAGAAAATAATGAGTGACATGCAGTGGTATTCTGATAAGAACTGCTATGTAATTGAGGCACCTACTAAGCAGGCAGAAAAGATAAAGGAAGAGATGGATAATGAAGTTTTTGCCATGCTCATAGAGGATAAAAAGCCTGAGGTAAAATATATAGGAAAGCGTTTCATGGAGCTTTATTTTGATTTCATGGGAGTGCGAAAAAAAGAGAGTGCGATAAATGACGCTTTAGTAATATTCGAAAATAGCTATGAAGAGCTAAAAAAGAGTGAAGACCTAGATAATCTAGGAGAGATTTTTGACAAGATATCTATTGACGTTGCCATAAAAAAAGCGCTATATAAATTAAATACCACTGTTCGTGAAAATAGTGAGAAGACAGATCCGGACGATAAAAAAGCAGCTGTAGATAATATGATTCCTGAAATGAAACAAGGAGCTGTATTATTCTGGAAAGAAGTTTCTGATACATATAATAAGATAAAAGAAAAGGAAAAGCCAGGCAGTTTCGGCTTTTAAGCGATTATAAATTGATCTGATAATGGTTTGGATGATGGATTGTGAATTAGACTGATAAAGGTCTGATGGAAGGAAAATAATTAATGTTTGATGATAGCAGATATGCAACTGAAAAAGAATTTATCAGCAATCTTACGAGGCATAGATACGGTTCTTTAGATGAGACCGGTGGTGTGCCGCTTATTGCTGATGATAATGTTTTATATTCTGATGATGGTGATAGCCATACCTTGATATTTGGAAATACGGGTACCAAAAAGACACGTAACTTTGTTGTTCCATCAGTGTATACAATGGCAGCAGCTGGGGAAAATATGATAATAGCAGATCCTAAGGGCGAAATCTATAGATTTACCTCGGGTTACCTTACTCATCTAGGATATGACCTAAAGGTGGTGAATTTAAGATTTCCTGAAAGAGGATCTATGTGGAATCCGCTGGCACTGCCTTTTTACTACTATACCCATGATGATGTAGATAGAGCAGTTGAAATGGTAACGGATCTTGCAATGCAGCTTAAGACCACCATTCATAGTGAAAAGGATCTTTACTGGGAAAATCAGGCAGTGGATCTTTTTGTAGGAATAGTGCTTGCGCTCTTTGACTGTAGTAATGACGAGAGCACTGTAAATATGGAAAGTATTGAGTATATAAGAATGAAGATAGAGATAGAAGACCCTGATGATGAGAGTACAATGGGCTTCTGGAATTTCTGCAGAATGTTCAAGGAGGGCACGCTTATAGCCTATAAGCTTGCTTCGGTTTATTCTCTTAGAAAAGTAGAAAAGACTCTTTCCTGCGTACTTTCCACTTTTGACATAATGCTAAGGGCCTTCTTCATAAATAGAAAGCTCATGGATATGACTTCACGTTCGGAAATAGACTTTGATTCGCTTTTGAACCCAAAAACTGCAATTTTCCTCATAATGCCTGATGAAAAGACGACATACCATTTTCTGGTAAGTGTATTTGTAAAGCAGTGTTATGAGTATATAATCATGAAGGCTCAGAATTTTAAGGGGAATTCGCTAAGCACAAGACTCAATTTTGTGCTTGATGAGTTTTCTAATTTCCCTAAAATTGCGGATATGTCAGCGATGATTTCGGCAGCAAGAAGCCGTAACATAAGATTTGTATTAATAGTTCAAAGTAAGCAGCAGTTAATTAAGCTCTACGGCGATGATTCGGAGACAATTAAATCAAATTGTAAGAACTGGATCTTTTTACCATGCAGAGAGAAGGATCTCTTAAATGAAATCTCAGAGCTATGCGGAACTGTATTCATACAAGGAAGGGGATATAGACCTCTTATAAATAACATGCAGCTACAGAACCTTAAGATAGGCTGGGAATATAGTGAAGCACTCATTTTAAGACCTCAGTGCATGCCTTACATTGCAAAGGTAATGGATTTTTCCATGTATCCAGCAAGCGAATACGAAGAAATTGAACTGACAGCAAGAAAATTCCCGGAAGCAGTTGTATTTGATCCTGTTGATTATTATGAATGGTTCATAAATAAACTCTCTGAAGAAGATGATGAAGCTAGTGAAGAGCTAGAGGATCTGTTCGATGATGATTATCATGAAAAGCCGTTTGATACAGATTTTCATCAGGATGGGCTTAAAGGATTTTATACTAAAAAAAGCGGTTATAGTGGTGATGGTGATGATGATGATGATTCTACTGAAAGTTGATAAAAATTATACGCTCTTTTTCTAAATAGTTTAGTTGCATATACTAATGAAAGATGATATAATTAAAAAAGGCTTTGTTGCGCCTAAAAGGCGAAATAAACCTTAAAAGGAGATATGAGAGATGCTTGAACAATATTCTCGTATGGCACTGATTTTTGGAGAAGAAGCGATAGAGCTCCTTGGTAAAAAGCATGTAGCCATATTTGGAGCAGGCGGAGTTGGCGGTTATGTCATTGAAGCTCTTTCAAGAAGCGGTATAGGCACCTTTACCATAGTAGATGACGACAGGGTTTGCCTATCAAATCTCAATAGACAGATACTAGCAACTAGAAATACTGTAGGAAAGCTAAAGGTAGATGTGGCAGAAGAACGAATAAAATCGATAAATCCTGATGCCATAGTCCATAAGAAAAAAGTATTCTATCTGCCAGAGACGGCATCTGAATTTGATTTTACCCAGTATGATTATGTAATTGACTGCATTGATACCGTAACAGGAAAGCTGAAACTGATAGAAGAAGCAATAAGCTGCAATACTTTAGTCATATCCAGCATGGGCACGGGGAATAAGGTAGATCCGACAAAGCTTAAGGTGTGCGACATCTATGAGACTGAAAATGATCCGTTAGCTAGAGTGATGAGAAGAGAGCTTAGAAAAAGAAATGTAAAGAGCCTTAAGGTGGTGACATCGACAGAGCCTGCCATAAAGCCTATAGAGGATGAGGATTCCTGCAGAAATAACTGCATCTGTCCTCCGGAGACTAAGAATATATGCACTATCAGAAAGCAGGTGCCAGGCTCTACGGCCTTTGTGCCATCAGTTGCAGGGCTGATCATTGCATCAGAGGTGGTAAAAGATCTTACAGGCTTTACCGCTAAAGGAAGAACAAAATAGTGCAATTGTTTTATCGTGAAAAAGAACTATGCAAGGCAATGGACTGTTGCTTTGAAAAGAAATAAAGCGGAAGATAATTAAAAACCGCGAATTTCAAATAATATATATATGAATTACATGAGGAGGAAGGAAACAGCATGGTAACACTTACACCAACTAGATTACGTACAAGGAAGACACCTAGTGGTCTTTATACTATTGAGGTTGAATTATGGAGCATTACGGCAAACTCTGTAGATAATCTCAAGAAGTTCTCAGCGGATTTCCAGAATCTTAATCTTTTTGAAATCGATCCCCCTGATCTTATCGAAGGAGATGTTACCTTTGCTAGATCAACATCTAATGAGTATGCTTGGTATGAAGGACTTTTCAATACATTTATTTCAATGCCTACAAATGGATTTATTTTCAATGCAGATGAGCATTTAAGGCAGTCAAATGTAATGAGAGTAGATAGAAATGGAAGCTCAATGACAAATATCGGACGTGCTGATAAGATCATTGATGGTTTCTATGGCTTTGTAGAAGGTTTTTGGATAGATTATAAGCAGGCTCATCCAGAGGCATTAAAGAATGTAAAGGTTACTGTTGCGCAGAACCCAGGAGCAGAGTATAAGGTAGTAGACGGAAGGGTTTGCGTAAAGTACGATTCATTGTTCTAATTGTAAAACAGGTGGTTATATGAGAATTAAGAGATATGTGGCAATGGCTCTTTGTGCTTCACTAGCATTATCTGCCACAGGCTGCGGCAGGGCAGCAGATAATAAGGAGACTACTGCTGCAGAGGCTTTGCCGGCAAATGGAGAGGAAGGAGCCCTGACAAGTGCAAATGCTGAAAATACACAGGCGCAGCAGGTAACTACAGAGAGCACTTTGGAAAAATCAGAAGAAGAAACTACTTCTACTGAAAAAGGAAAATTTGAATATGAAATTCCTGAAGTGAGCATTGAGAAAAAAGAGCTTCCAGATGAAGAGGATATCCAGTTTGTGCAGGATCTAAAGCTGGGGTGGAATCTTGGAAATACTTTTGATGCTGCTGATGTCAGGTCAATAACAGCTGAAAATGAACTTGATTATGAATCAACCTGGAATGGAGTAGTAACTACTCCGGAAATGCTTGATACCATAAAGGCTGCGGGTTTTGATACAATAAGAATTCCAGTCAGCTGGCACAATCACATGACAGAGGATGACTATGTCATAAGTGAGGTATGGATGGACAGAGTTGCCGAGGTGGTAGACTGGGCAATAGATGATGGTTTTTATGTCATCATAAATATCCATCATGACAATACCATAGAAGAAAATTCCAATTGCTTCTTTTATCCATCAAGTGAATATTATGAGCAGTCAGAAAAGTATGTTACTGCTGTCTGGACTCAGGTTGCAGAGCGTTTTAAGGATTATGATGAGCATCTGATATTCGAATCGCTCAATGAGCCTAGATTAGTAGGCACAAGTCTTGAATGGATGATAAATAATAGCGAAATGAGTCTTGACGCAATGGACTGCATTAATAAGCTTAATCAGGTGTTTGTTGATGTAGTAAGAGCAACGGGCGGAAATAATGCGACAAGATATATTACGGTTCCAGGCTATGCAGCATCATGGGATGCAGCTGTTAATGATAATTTTAAGGTGCCAGAAGATACAGTAGAAAATAGGCTTCTTGTTACGGTACATGCCTATATTCCATATTTCTTTGCACTTGCAGATGAGAGCACAAAGGGCTCTGTTTCTGATTTTGACATAAACAGCTCAGATTCTACCGGAGAAATTGATAGAATGTGCGAAGCTCTTTATGATAAGTTCGTTTCAAAGGGATGCCCTGTAATAATAGATGAAATGGGTGCAGTTTCAAAAACTGACAATTTCCAGGATAGAATTAACTGGGCAACTTATTATGTAGCAAAAGCAAGAGCTAATGGAATCACCTGCCTATGGTGGGATAATAATAGCTTTGATAATGGACAGCTTGGATTATTTAACAGAAGATTAAATAAGATTCCGTTTAAATTATTAGTAGAAGCAATGCTTAAATATTGCGAGTAATTTTGGAAATTAGATTTAGCTAGGACTAACTGTTAAGTAACCAAAAACATAGTTTAGCTAGGAGGAGGAAATGAGACTTTCATCATTAGTAAAGAGAGCAGCAGCGTTTGTAATGGCATCTATGCTTTCATTTTCTGCTGTGACAGCTATGCCGGTAGCGGCAGCTCAGAGTACTGAAACAAATAGTGAAGCAGCAGATTCAGCTTCATCAGAGGCCAAATATGTGATGGGAAAATCTGTAGAAAAGTACAATTTAGAAGGACAGAAGATTCCTGTAACAGCAGGACAGAAGGTAGTTAATAAAATAAAGGTAGGCTGGAATCTTGGAAATACCTTTGATACTAGCAACTGCAGCTGGCTTTCAAATGAGCTTGATTATGAGACAGGCTGGGGAGTTCATAAGACTACTAAGGAGCTTATCTCGTTAGTTAAGGCACAGGGCTTTAATGCAATAAGAATTCCTGTATCGTGGCATAATCATGTATCAGGTTCAGATTATAAAATCAGTGATGCATGGCTTAATAGAGTTCAGGAAGTAGTAGATTGGTGTATTGAAGAGGATATGTATGTTATCATAAATATTCATCATGATAATGATATTTCATCAAATAGCAAGGCTTTCTTCTATCCATCAAAGCAGTATCTTAATCAGTCGGAAAAGTATGTAAAGGCAATCTGGAAGCAGATTGCAGTTAAATTTAAGGATTATAGCCAAAAGCTCATATTCGAATCATTAAATGAGCCAAGACTAATCGGAAGCAATTATGAATGGTGGTTTAATCCAAATGCAGCTGAGTGTCAGGAAGCAGCAGAATGCATTAATGTTCTTAACCAGGATTTCGTAGATGTTGTGCGTGCAACAGGCGGCAAGAATAAGTACCGTTTCCTTATGGTACCGGGCTACGGCGGATCTGTTGATGGAATAACAAATAAATATTTTGAAGTACCTAAGGATACCGTAAAGCAGCATCTGATTCTTAACTGCCATAACTATGCACCATACAGTTTTGCACTTCAGAAAATGAATGAAGGCGGCGTTAAGGTATTTAAGACTGATTCAGCTGAAGCAAGAAATACAATCCTTGCAATGATGAAGAATCTTTATAATAAGTATGTATCAAAGGGACAGCCTGTAATGATCGATGAGTTCGGTGCCTTCAATAAGGAAAATAATACGACCTCAAGAGCAAATCTTGCAAGATATTATATAGCAGCAGGCAAGGCATACGGAATTTCATGCTTCTGGTGGGACAATGAGGGGTTCTCAGCATCAGGAAATGAAGAATCTTTTGGACTTTTTGATAGAAAGAATCTTACTGTAAAGTTCCCTAAGATTGTTAAGGGACTTAAGCAGTATGCTAAGGTATTAAAATAATCAGGTGAGCTGCTCATAAATTAAGCGCACCGCTCATAAATTAAGCGCACTGCTCATAAATTAAGCGCACCGATAAAGCAGAAAATTTCTTTCAATAAGTATAGTAATTAAATAATAATTATCACGATTGTATTAAATTGCTAAATAAGATAATATAAGACCATGAGCCATAGGGTTCATGGTCTTAAATTTTTTGCAGGAAGTTTACTGTAAAAGCAGGGAATAGGCCTTAAAAGCAAGAAGCAGGTAGTAAAAATAGTTGGCAAAATTAGATAGCAAAAGTAGGCAGCAAAATCAGGTAACAAAAGTAGGTAGTAAAATTAGGTAGTAAAAGTAGGTAAAAAACAAGATGTAGGCAAAAGAATGCAAGAAGTAAGATGTAATAATCTGAAGAAGAAAGTATAATTAAAAGTGGTAAAAAGGCAACAAAAAATTTAAAAAAAGGAGAAATGTATGGGAAAGGAATTAAAGGTACCGGTACTTGAATTTAAGAAAAAGGAGCTGGTTGAAAATGAGGCAATGGCCTTTGTAAGAGAGATGAAGATCGGCTGGAATGTCGGAAATTCACTTGATGCCGTTGCTAGAAGCATGCCGGAAAAAGAAACAGATACAGAAACCGCATGGCACAATCCGTTAATAACTAAAGAACTGATAAAGGCAGTGAAGGATGCAGGCTTTAAAACCATAAGAATACCAGTGTCCTGGCATCAGCATGTATCAGGAGAGGATTTTATAGTAAGCAGGGCCTGGATGAAAAGAATAAGAGAGGTGGTAGATTACTGCATAGACCTTGATTTAAAAACAATCCTGAATACTCATCATGATATAAATAAAGAATTCATCTATCCGGATAATGAGCATACAGCAAACGCGGAGCGCTTTGTTGCCTGTGTCTGGAAGCAGATAGCTGAAGAATTTAAGGAATATGATGATACACTTTTATTCGAGTCGCTTAATGAGCCTCGTCTTGCAGGCACGCCTCTAGAATGGGAGACTGATTATACAATAAAGGAAGTAAGAGAGGCTGTTAGAAATATAAATGCAATGAATCAGGCCTTTGTAAATAGCGTAAGAGAGGCAGGAGGAAAGAATAGGGAAAGATACCTTGTAGTTACAGGTTATGCCGATGCAGTAGAGGGCGTTCTGACAGAAGACTTTGAAATGCCAAAGGACACCGTAGAAAATAGACTGATCCTCAATATTCATATGTATAGACCTGTAAGATTTGCCTTCGATGAGGAATTTAGAGAAAATAAGACTGATAAGTTCGAAATAGATGACCCGGAATCCATAGAGCCTATAAATGATGTAATAGATAAGGCTTATGAGAAGTTTGTTACTAAGGGAATACCAGTAATCATAGATGAAATGGGTGCTGTTGATAAAAATGACAATACTCAGTCGAGAATAAATTATAATGCGTATCATGCAGCTATTGCAAAGAGTGCAGGAATGATGAACTGTTACTGGGATAATGGAAGTGTAGATAGAAAAGCAGATTCTTTTGCGCTTTTTGATAGAAAGACAGCGAAGGTACTGTATCCGGAAATAATAGAAGCACTTATAGTGAATTCGTAAGATTGGTTTATATATTTATACATATCCTCTTTTATAATAATGCCGAAAAGCACGCGTAAAGGTCTGAAATCTTGTAAATTTTATATGGCAGAAAAACACGTGCAAAAAAGATGAAGTTCTGCTATAATAAGATGAAAAAGGAACGAAAAAAGAAGCGAAAAAGAGGCGAAAAGAGGTAGTATATAAATGGGAACTAATTTTTTTGCAATGATTTCAAGAATGAAATATATTGAGAGATGGGCGCTTATGCGTAATTCTATACACGAAAATATCGCAGAGCATTCCCTTGAGGTTGCGATGATAGCGCATGCGCTCTGTCTTATCGGAAATAAAAGGCTTGGAAAGAATTATAATGCAGAGCATGCAGCTGTAATAGCTCTATATCACGATGCACCGGAAATCATCACAGGTGATATGCCAACGCCGGTAAAATATTTTAATAAGGAAATCAGAAGCAGCTTTGGAGAAATAGAAGATGCGGCTTCCGAAAAGCTGCTCGCAATGCTTCCGGAGGATTTAAGTGAAGAATATAGAAAGCTGTTTTTTGAAGAGGGAACGAAAGAAGATAAAAACTTACGAAAAATTGTAAAGGCAGCAGATAAGATATCAGCCCTAATTAAGTGCATAGAAGAGAGCAAGACAGGAAATCTAGAGTTTGTAAAGGCAAAGGAAAGTACTGAAAAAGCTATAGAAGAAATGCATTTAGAGGAAGCAGATATTTTTTTAAAAGAATGCATACCCTCTTATCAGCTGACATTAGATCAGCTTAGTTAAAAACACTTGAAAAGCATCGAAGGGAGCCTTATTATGGCTGAAATAATTAATATTAATAAATTAAAGGATGGAGATACCGGAAGGGGGTATCTTTTTCTTACCAAAATAGAAGAAAAGGTTACTGCGGCTGGGTCTGTTTACTGCGTACTTACACTTCAGGATGGAAACTGCAGTATTCAGGCTAATAAATGGTCTGTAGCAAAGGCGGATTTACGTCTTACTGAGAATAGCATTGTAGGATTAAAGCTTAATGTAGGTACTTATAAAGGGGCGCTTTCTTATAAAGTCGAGGAAGCAGTCCTGGCCGATCCGAATAAATGTCCTTATAAAGAAGCAGATTTTAGAATAGGAGCTCCACTTGATGAAAATAAAATGTATGAGGGCATATTGAAATATGTTGCAGATACTGTAAATGGTGAAATAAAAGGTACTTTAGCTGAATTAACTCATAATATATATGAGAATAATAAGGAAAAGCTTCTTTATTGGTCAGCTGCGCAGGGGATTCATCATAATTTCTATGGCGGACTTTTATATCATACCTATAGAATGGTAAAGCAGGCAGTTATGCTTTCAGAGCTCTATCCAAGTCTTAATGCAGAGCTTTTGGTTTCAGCGACAGCTCTTCATGACATAGGTAAGCTAAAGGAGATAGATACTGATGCAATGGGGAATTCAGACTATAGCATTGATGGACAGCTCTTTGGACATTCTCTCATTGGAATAGAAATGGTAGATGAGGAGTGTAAAAATGGAGAATATGATGGAGAAATGATAAAGTGCCTTAAGCACTGCATATCAGCTCATCATGGCAATTTGGAATGGGGCGCCATTACGCTTCCACATATTGAAGAAGCGGCGGTTCTTCATTATATAGATATGATAGATAGCCGTGTTCAGCAGTATGAAAATATAGAAAAAGACATGGAGGCTGGAACGATATCAGAAAAGAAGGTATTCGGTCTTGAAAATATAAAGGTCTATAAGCCATCTTTTAGAGGACTTTTAAAAATAGATTATTAATTGAAAAAATCTTTACATATCTTAAATTTGTAATGCTTTTTAAAATATAGAAGGGAAGGTCCTTGGAATGAAAAATTTGCTAAAGAAGAGTCTATCATTTTTACTTGTACTCACCTTGATAATAAGCCTTACAGGAGCGACATCGGTTCAGGCGGCTACAAAAATAAAGCTCAGTGCTTCAAAGAAGACGCTTTATGTTGGTAAATCCTTTACCTTAAGGCTTACTGGTACGACTAAAAAGGTCACATGGTCATCCTCAAAGAAATCTGTAGCGACCGTTACTTCAAAGGGGAAGGTTACTGCAAAAAAGGCCGGAAAAGCGACCATTACAGCAAAGGTGGGAAGTAAGAAATATACCTGCGTTGTCACTGTAAAAAAGAAGGTAGCAGTTAAGTCTGTTACAGTTTCTTTTGTATCGCAGGATGGAACTAAAAAGATAGAAACTAGTACGGATAAGTATTATCCTATGAATAAGGGATATTCATCAGCACTAGGAGCAACAGTGCTTCCATCAAATGCAACCAGCAAAAAGGTTACCTGGACCAGCTCAGATCCATCTGTAGTAGAAGTAAGTGAAGATGGAAAGCTCAAGGCATTAGAATTAGGAACAGCTACCATTACTGCAAAGGCAGGAAGTAAAAAGGGCACTGTAAATATTACAGTAAGAGACCCGGGGGTAAAGAGCAATTCATCCCTTATAAGTAAGCTGGCTCCTTCATCTGAAGAAGGAAAAGGGGCTGAAGCTGAAAAGACAGCTGGTGAGAATGCAAAGAGTGATGAAGAAATGCCTGCAAAGTACGGAGAAGGTGATGGTTCAAGCGGAAAGGCAAAGGAAAATGAATATTATGTATATCAGGGACAGTGCCTTCCATTAATGATAGGAAATCAGGGCTATGGACTTAGTTACAAGCTTTCAAATTCAGAGGCGATTTCAGCAGCCTGGGGAGATGACTGGAGTGCAGACAAGGATTACCGCTACGATTACATAAATGTATATGCGGGAAAGACCGGTGATGCAGTGCTTACCATTATTGATTCAAATGACGAAAAGGTAAAGTTGGTCATCAATATCCATGTACTAAGAAATGTAGTTTCTAATACCGAAATAAATGTAGATTGTGAAGATACAGTGCATCTTAAAGGCGGTGAAGAAATCGTAGTAAAGGTCACAACCGATAAGGGCGCAAGCATCAGGCTTGATTCAGATAATTTTGATATATTAGGAATTACGGAAGGCGCCGCAGAGGGCAAGAGCATCTCTTTTACAATAAAGGGATTAGGAAATGGAGAAGCTTATTTAGATATAATCGACTATGAAAATCCAGAGGTCAAAAAGAGGATTAATTTCGTAGTAGAAGATTATATAGAAGTAGAGGGCGGAAATGTAATTACAGTTCCTATCGCAGAAAGCAGGAGTGTTACTATAAAGGCAGGAAGCGGAAGCGCAATCTTGTGCGAGGCCTCTGCAGCAGGAATAGTCTATCCAAAGTTCGGTTCGTGGCAGGATGGAAATAAGCTTACTTTATCAGTTATGGGCGTACAGGAAGGCACAGTAAATCTTAGTGTGTTCTATAAAGATCACCCGGAAATAAGACAGGTGATCACTGTAATTGTTACAAAGTAAGAAAGAATTCTAGTATTACTGCTTAATTGTTACAAAGAAAAAAATAAACCAGCTTTGCTGCTTTCTTCTAAGTGAGGGAAGCAGCGGGGCAGTAAATAGAAAAAAGTAAAATTAATTAAATGGCAGAAAAAAGCAAAGTCAGGTGCGTAAAAAATTAAAACGGCGCTAAAAAAATGCTTGACATTTGAAAAAAATGGTGGTATCATATTTTAGTCGTGTGCAGGAAACAGTTCTATGCACATACTTTGAAACAAGCAGAGCATTCACTCTCACCTCAAACAATTACGTGAAGAGGTCTATAAAAACTTAATATCAGAATAATTATCTTCTAACTGATTGATTAAAATCTGGTATGGTTTTACGGCGAGTGGGTTGCTTTGTAGCGATCCATTTTTTTTGCTTATTCAGGAGGACAAAACTATTAGCGAGGTTGCAATTAACGAACAGATCAGGGACAAGGAAATACGTCTCATTGGCGAGCATGGCGAACAGCTTGGCATTATGAGTGCCAAAGAAGCATACTTCAAGGCACAGGATGCAGGGCTTGACTTAATAAAGATCGCCCCAACGGCAAAGCCACCAGTATGTAAGATTGCGGATTACGGAAAATATAAGTACGAACAGCTCCGCAGAGAAAAAGAAGCTAAAAAGCGTCAAAAGGAAATCGAGGTCAAGGAACTTAGGCTTTCACCTAATATTGACGACAACGATCTCAACACAAAGGCCAATCAGGCTAAGAAATTCCTTTCAAAAGGAGATAAACTTAAGGTTTCTCTTCGTTTTAGAGGAAGAGAAATGGCTCATGTAGGGTCAAATTCACAGGTGCTTGATAAGTTCATAGAGCTAGTAGCAGATGTTGGTGTTATTGAAAAGGCACCTAAGCTCGAAGGCAGAAATATGAGCGTAACAATTGCTCCAAAGAAAAATTAAAAAGGAAAGTTAAACAGGAGGGTTCATCATGCCGAAGTTAAAGACAAACAAATCAGCAAAGAAGCGTTTCTCCATTACAGGAACAGGAAAGCTTAAGAGAATGAAGGCTGGAAAGCAGCATATTCTTACAAAGAAGTCTACAAAGATGAAGAGAAACATGAGAAGAGCTACAATGACAGACAAGACATTCGAAGCAAATATGCACAAGATTTTACCATACCTGTAATCTCACATTAGCAGGCAGATTGTAACTATTTAGGAGGAAAGTAAAATGAGAGTTAAAGGCGGAGTTAGCGCTAGAAGAAGACATAATAAGGTTTTAAAGCTTGCTAAGGGTTATGTTGGTGCAAGAAGCAAGGAATACCGTATTGCAAAGCAGAGCGTTACAAGAGCACTTGCAGCATCATTTGCAGGTCGTAGACAGGGAAGAAGAGACATGCGTTCTCTTTGGATTGCTCGTATCAACGCAGCATGCAGATTAAACGGAATTTCATATTCACAGTTCATGTACGGCTTAAAGCTTGCAGATGTTGAAGTTAACAGAAAGATCTTAGCTGATCTTGCAGTTAATGATGCAGCAGGTTTCACAGCACTTGTAGACACAGCAAAGGCTAAGCTTGCTTAATCTATTAGGTCTAAATAAAGAATAATAAAGGCTTTTGATTAATTAGAGATAATTAATCAAAGGCTTTTTTTTACTAATAAAGATTGCAGTATTTATTAGACTTTTATTTTAAAATATGGTATAATGACTTCGTTGGTTGAAAAAATGTCAGGAGGTATGAGTTGTGTCTAGATATGACGATGATGATTTTTATGACGACAGAATAGACGAAGAAGATTATGCCTATTTTTTAGACAGGGATGAAAGACCTAGGAGAAGCAGTTCAGGAAGCAGTAGAAGCAGCTCATCTAGGTCGGTAAATAGAGCCGGAGAATCAAGAAGAACTGGAACTAGAAGCAGTGCTTCTAGAGAAAGCGGCGTTAGAAGAAGTTCTTCAGGAAGCAGTGCAGGAAGAAGCAGTGCAGGAAGAAGCACCAGGACTAGTGCCTCCTCAAGAGGAACAGCTAGAACGAGCTCTGCTAGCAGAACCAGAGCAGGAAGCTCACAGCCGGCTAGAAGTACCGCTACAAGGAGAAGCTCATCAGGTTCAGCAAGAAGATACGAAGATGATTATGATTATAGAGAGCAAAGGGGAGCTGTAAGGCGCTCTAGTGCTTCGGGAGGAGGCACCCGCAGCAGAGGTGCGGTGCGCTCTGATGGCGGCAGGAGACGCGATGATTATAACGGTGATAACGGCGGAATAGATCCGGTTATTGCTCTTATCTGCGTTTTCATAATAATCATAGTGATAGCTATAATAATAGCAGTCAATAATCGAAACAAGATAAAAAACGGCGATGGTGATAAAAATAATAAGGTGACGACTGTAAGTTCTTTAAATAATGGAAATGGTGTCACCACAGCAGGAGGAAGTGAAGCAGGTACTGACGGTGCAACAAATGCAACAACGAAACCGGCAGGAGGAAATAATGCCGATAGCACTGATGAAAATCCTACTACTGCAGGTACAGGAGATGGTGGAAATACCGCAGAAGCTACTGACAGTGCACATGGCAATCAGTCGGATGCAGGAAATTCATCTGATCAGGGAAATGGCAGTGATTTGGAGTCAGGAAATCCGGCTTCAGGAGGCGAGAATGCAGATGGCTCAGATACTGGTAGTGAAAATACAGAAGAGGTTACTACTGCAAGCACCACAACTACTGTAGAAGTAACGACCACCACCGAGACTACCACAACTACAACTACCACAACTCAGGATTTCTCAAGCATTGATAGTGAGAATGTAGTTGATTATCTAAAGACCTATGACCATGATAGCCTTTCTCTTCCAAGAAAGGTGGATAGTTATACCGCAGTTGTTGATAGCTGGCCGACAATTATTGATGGCAAGGATTGCCTGTGTGTAAATCTTTACAGAGATGGTTCAGAGCTTGTCGGAATGGTATATGTAGCTAAAGATGGAAGCGCTGTATATTATACAGATGAATTTGGAGATCACATAAAGGTTAATTAATTGAATGATAAAACTAGATGTAAGTGCTGAATTTTTTTGGCACTTACATTTTAGGTTTATGGGATGGCAGTAAAAAAATGGGCATAAAGGATAAGGAAATGCTAAAAAGGGTAAGAGGTGACATTATTCTCATACTTGTGCTTATTACAGCTTCAGTTCTGCTCTTTGTGTTAAAGGATAATGGAAAAGACGGAAAGCTTTTGAAGGTAAGCGTAAATGGAAGGGAAATATGTACCTTGAGCCTGGATGAGGATACTGAGTATGAAATCCAGGGCTTTATAAGTAAAAACATACTTATAATAGAGAATGGAGGGGCAAGAATGAAAGAGGCTGGCTGCCCGGATAAGCTTTGTGTAAAGCAGGGAGAGATAAGCAAAGCCGGAGAGAGCATAATCTGCCTTCCGAACAGGATAATAGTAAGTGTTGAGGGCGGAGAGGAGAGCGGTATTGATGCAACAGCGAAATAAGAAAATAGCAATGTATGCTCTGCTTGTAGCACTGGCCTTCATTTTTAGCTATGTAGAGGCAATGCTTCCAGGCCTTCAGGTGCCGGGAGTAAAGCTGGGCCTTGCAAATATAGTTGTGCTTATGGCCTTAGAGACTACGGGCTTTGCAGGAGCTCTTATAGTTTCACTTGTAAGAGTTGTTTTATCAGCTCTTATCTTTAAAGGAATGCTAAGCCTTATCTATAGCCTTGCAGGGGCTATTATAAGTCTTCTTGTCATGGCGCTGCTAAAGAAATTAAAGCTATTTACCATTGTAGGTATTAGCTGCATAGGTGGAATTATTCATAATATGGCGCAGCTATCAGTCGCCTGTCTGATGCTAGGAAAGGGAGTAATTGCATATCTTCCGTGGCTCTTTGCCGGCGGAGTTCTTAGCGGCCTTTTCATAGGAGTAATAGGAGCGGTAATAGTCAAAAGAGTACAGAAAGCGTACTCTAATTTCTATCGTAAATGAAAGCAATTTTATAATGTGCCATTATAAAACACTTTGTGTTATTATAATAGCATATAAACCGATAGTTTTTTGACTCTATTTTTTGAAGGAAATGAAAAATGGTTACAATCAAGGATATATCAGAAAAATGTGGAGTATCAGTATCCACAGTTAGTAAGGTCTTAAATGGCTATAGCGAAATAAGCACGCAGACTAAGGATCTTGTAAAGGCTGCAGCTGTAGAGCTTGGCTATGGAAAGAAGAGTGTTTCGGCTTTTTATAAAAAAAGACGTACCTATCAGCTTGGAGTTCTTTTTTCTACCATGTGGAATTTAGGACTTAAGCAGGAATATTTTGCATATATTTTATCTTCTTTTAGGGAAGAGGCAAATAATGCAGGCTATGATGTCACCTTCCTAGAGCATAATGTAGGAAGAAAGACAATGACTTATTTAGAGCATTGCAGAAGCAGACAGTTCGACGGAGTATGTATTGCATGTACTTACTTTTTACTTCCAGAGGTAGTTGAGCTAGCTCAGAGCGAGTTTCCTATCGTAACTATCGACCATGCTTATAATGGCTCTATTGCAATTCTTTCCGATAATATCGGAGGAATGAAGGACCTTGCAGAATATGTAATATCCATGGGACATAAGAAAATTGCTTATATTCATGGAACTGAATCTGTGGTTATGCATAATAGATTAGCCGGCTTTAATAGAGTGATGCAGGAGCATGGAATAGTTATTCCTGAAAAGTTCTATTTAAGCGGCGAATATACAAATCCGGATTTAGCTGAAAAGATAGCAACTCAGCTTCTTTCACTATCAGACAGACCAACCTGTATTCTTGCACCGGATGATATTTCTGCTCTTGGAGTTTTTCGAGCAGCAGCTAAAAAAGGACTTAAGATTCCAGATGACCTCTCTGTAGCAGGCTATGATGGAATATCAGTATCTCAGGTAATTGTTCCAAGACTTACGACTGTTCAGCAGGATTCTGAAACAATCGGAAGAGAAGCAGCAAAGAGACTGATAAGATATATCGAAAGTCCTATGACGACTCCTATTGAGAACTGCATAGTAAAATCAAAGCTTGTAAAGGGCGAATCGGTCATAGCGCCGAAGGGAAGCCTTAGAGCAATTTACAATAATTTGTAGACATAATAAAAGTGCTTTTAGATAGATATCTGAAAGCACTTTTTTATTACCAGTATTATCAGTATTTAGTATTATCAGTGTTTTAAGTACCAGTAATATTACCGACATTAAATTTTGGATACCGTTACGCAGTAACAATTACTCGGTAACAATTACTGTACATTTCCTTGATATTCCGCTAGCTGTAGTGGCGGTGATTACTGCCTTTCCAGTCGCTTTTGCGGTTATCTTTCCGGCGCTGTTTACTGTAGCAACGTCACTGTCAGAGGTTACATACTTGACCTTATCGGTCGAGTTTTTAGGTGTGAGGGTAGGAGAGAGTCTGAAGGTCTTGCCTACGGTAAGAGTGACCTTTGTTTTCTTTAGAGTTATCGCGGTAGAAGGTACAACCTTTGCATAAACATATATTATTCTTTTATTTCCTCTATAGTCGCAGGCATAAATAGTATAGGTGCCTTCCTTTTTTACGGTGAAGGAAGCGGTCACACCATCGTTTTTTAGGACAGTACCCTTAGAGCTGGTAAAGTAGGAAATGCTATGGGTGCCTGAAGCATATTTTAAAACCTTAATGCCGCTTCCGGCTATTTTATCATCATCTTCACGAGCAAGGTCATTCAAGGTGAGACTGAATTTGAAGGAATTTTTGCTGTAAGACACTGTATAGCTGCTTTTGATGGTAGGTTTTACGGTATCATCAAGAACTACGACAACAACAGCCCTTTCATTTCCGGCATAATCGCTTATGTAGAAGGTATAATTGCCTGCTGCAAGAAGTTTGATTCTATAGGTATTAGCATCGGCATCAATTAATGTAGCCTTCATGCCGGTGGTGCCATGATTGAAGCTTTCGGCAGAGCATATTCCCTTTTTATATTTAAGAACTCTAAAGCCTGAACCGCCTGATTCTTTGATTTTAAGATCAACAATGATATAGGATTTGTTATATGAAATATCATAGGTAAGGCTTGGAATTCTTTTATCAGAGCTTGGAACAGGCTGTGCAATGCTTGAATTTAAAATTGCATTTACAATGGCCTCGGCATCCGGTATGCCTGAGTAATAACAATAATTTTCCAGATTCTCATTATATTTAAGAGTCTGAAGTATTATTTCCTTTACATCAGAAGGATAAGCCCTGTACTGGGCAGCATATATCATTGCAGCTATTGAAGACACCATAGGAGCTGCCATGGAAGAGCCGGAGTAAGACTTATAGCCATCACCGACTATGGTGCTCAGTATGTGAGTGCCAGGAGCTCCGATATCAATCATGGAGCCATAGTTACCGGAAATGTAGCCATCTGGATCTATCGCAGTAACTGAAATGTTGTTTGGAAGCTGGTAGCAGGCTGGATACATAGGACTTGAATTGACATTAATTCCATCATTTCCGGCAGCTGAAACAAAGAGCATATCAGATTCTTTCATTACCTCGTAGAGCTCTTCGTTATCTATTTTAGTGCCCCAGCTTAAGTTGCATATGTCAGCGCCCATCATGCAGGCGTACTTAATGGCTTCAACGGCATCTGAAATTGAGCCATCACCATTGCTGCCACCATGTATCTTTATCGGCATTATCTTAACATTTATGTTTGAAGCGACGCCGGCTATTCCGATTTTATTATCGCGCTTTGCGGCTATGATGCCGGCAACGTGAGTTCCATGGTCGTCATCATTGTCAGGATCTGAGGTTCCATCCTCAGCGTAATGACAAAGAACATTGTCATTATCGTAAAAATTCCAGCCATTTATATCGTCGATATAACCGTTATTGTCATTATCTATTCCATCTCCAGGGATTTCGCCCTCGTTTACCCAGATGGAATCTTTAAGCTCGGGGTGATTGATATCAACTCCGGTATCTATTACGGCAACAACTACTTCTCTTAGATGCGCAGTTTCAGTGTTGTATAGCTCCCAGGCAGAGGAAATATTCATGTCGATGCCCTCTGTGCTGGCTATGTTCCTGGTAATGGAGCCTAGCTTATAAACATAGCTGCCATCATTATCTAAATACCACTGGGAATCGGTATAGGCATCCTTTGTACCAAAAAGATATATTTCAGATTGAGCTGGTGCTTTATCTGAAGCAGGTATTAATGCAGGAAATGATGAAAATGCTATAATCAGCGATAAAGCCTTGAGTAGCAGACTATTCCTGAAAAATATTTTCATTATATGAATCCTTTCAAAATTTTTTAGTTTACTATCTTGAAAAATAGTGTATAATAATAAAGTGGCAGAAGTATGTCATAACGAGTAAAGTTTTTTATTTTTTAAGGGAGCTAAATGATAGTACTTATAATTAATGAAAACGAAGAGGAAAGAAAAAAGTACGCTATCTCAATGCGAAGAGGTAAAAATGCTGCGGAAAAGGTTTTTACTTCAGAAGATTTTTTACATGCAAGAGTAAGGCTGCGAGGTGAGAGCATAGATGTGTGCATTATTTCTGAGAACCTTTTAGATGATGGCTTTAGCAAGGTGAATGCCTTCATTGATAAGAGGTGTCCTTTTGTTGCGCGTATCATTACCACAAGAAGAAAAAATGTGCAGGGGTATGAGGAGGCTATCAGAGTCAGGGCCCTTGGCTATTTTGAAACTCCGGTAATGGGCTATGAATTAAAAAATGCCATACTTCATAGCAGGGAAAATCCTGATACTAAAATTGAAAATGCCCTTTTAAAAAGAAAAAATGAAATATTAAAAAATGATCTAAGTGTCAGCATTCATCAGAATATAATATGTTCTCTCTTAAATAAGGACTATATGGATGTAACGCTAAAGCATCCCTTCTTTGATAAGCTAGGAAGAGAGGGTGCGGTGTGTGTTATTTTTATGCACCTGGGCTTCGATGTGGAAAAGGATGCAGATAAGGTAGATAAGCTAAATGAGTTCTTAAAGAAAAGAATAAGCGGCTTTGAAAGCGGAACAGGTCCTTTGATCAGAGGAATCATGAGCCTTTATTTTTTGAATCTTGATAAGGTAGTAGAGGAAAGTCTTACTAAAAGCGGCCTCGAGAGGTATATGCAGGATTTTGCAAGAAATCTTTCAAGAGACATAAGGGCAGAGCTTGATATTGATGTAGTAATGGGCATCGATGTAGAGATGAAGCTAAAGAATATTTATGAATGTGCTCAGAATGCCCTTAATAATCTATATGTAAATCAGGAATATAGCGGTGCGATACATATAGTCGGCGGAAGAAGCGCAAAAAGATTCGAAAATATGAGCAAGCTCAGAGAGAATCTTTATTTAGAGGTAAGAAAGGGCAGTAAGGAAGCGGTAAGTGTATTCAGTAGTATTATTTCTGCCTGTGAGGAGCTTCCTTTAGCTGAAAGAAAGAACATAATAGTGGGCATTATTGCAATGACCATTGAAAACAGTGCAATGAATAGCTTTAGTACCAGAAAGGTGTCAATTACCCAGATAGTAAAGGCAATAGATGTCGTTCCAGAGAGCAGATTATATACCTGGGCGATTTCCATATATACTGAAATCATAAATATAATATCAAGGAACCTTCCAAGAACAGATAATGGACAGATAGAGAAGGTGATTGAATATGTTGATAGAAATTATGAAAAGAAAATTACATCTGAAGAGGCTGCAAGGCTTGCAGGTGTGTCAAATGAGCATTTCTGCAGATTGTTCAAAAAAAAGATGGGAAAATCCTTTGTGCAGTATATTAATTCGCTTAGGGTAGGTGCGGCTGTAGAAAAAATGTTCGGTTATAAAAAGAGCGTTGGCGAGCTGGCTGAAGAAGTCGGTTTTTCAGATGCCAACTATTTTTCAAGGGTATTTAAGAATGCCTTTGGAATGAGTCCGGAAAAATATATGAAATTTATAAAAGATGTTTGACAAAGCTAAGTTGTTAAGGTTTGGAGGTACATAATGAAGTTCACTGCCGAGGATTTTTTAAAGGGCAAGTTCAACTGTGAAGAGTCCGAAATGCTTGTTACGCCGGAAAGACTGAATCTTAAAGTGCATGAAGACTCAGAGGTAAGAGGCAGCATAGATATAAGCTCAGAAGTAGATTTTGTTGCATATACCGACAATGAGCATATGAAGGTCACACCGGTTTTTAATGCTGTAGATGGCAAAAAGAGCAGGGCGGATTTTATCTTTGATGCTAACGGGCTTGAAGCAGGTGAAGAATACGAGGGCAAGATAGAATTTGTAAGCGATATTGCAGAAACCGCAGTAAGATTTCATGTTACCGTAACTCAGCCGGGAATTGCAGTTAAAATAGGCGATGAAATAATAGACATCAGTGACGATTTTCAGCTCACGAACTGTGCTTCCATAGATTTTAAGGCGGCAGCAGAGGCCTTTGCAACTAAGGAATATGAAAATGTAATCGTTAAAAAGCATGACAGAAGCCTTGTTTATAAACTTCTTTTAAATAATAGCATAGAGGATAAGAGTATCTCGAGGATGCATGCTCTTGAGGAATATTTAAGGGTGACTAAAAAGAAAAAGGTCGCAAATTATTCCTTTGTAGGAACGAAGTTTGAAATTCCTTCAGAAGAACAGGGCATGGTCCATGGAAAATTTGTTCTTAGAAGGAAATTCTATGGCTATGATAGGATCAGCATAGCTGCGGATAAAAGATATGTAAGTCTTGAAAAAAATACCTTCATGCCATGGGAATTCATTGAAAATAAGGCTGAGTGCAGCTTTATAGTTGATGCAGATAAAATGCTGCAAAGCGGTGTTCAAAGGACAATGGTCACCTTAAAGACACTGACTCAGGAGCTTCATTTTTCAATCATCCTAAAGAAGGTCTCAAAGAAGAATGATACAAAAAAGTCGGATGATATCGAATTATATAAGCTTATCCGTGATTATATAACAAAAGAAATATCTGAAAGAGATTATTTAGAGAGAAGTGCGAATTTTACCTTTATGGCAAAGACTCCGGAAAGAATGCTTCTTGCAGCTCATGTTAGCGGAGCTAATGGTTCTAGCGGAGAGGCCATATCCAACCTTCTTGCGTTAAAAAATACCTTCCCGGATCTTGAAAAGAATCCAAGCTTTGAAAGTATCGCTACTTACATAGAGTGGCTTATTTTCCATGACGAAAATAAATCCTATGAGGTAATTAGAAAGCTTTCAAATATCCTTGAGCGTTATCCGGATTGTTTTTCAGCAGATCTTGCCATCTTCCTTATAAAGGATGATGGAAGTGCGGGGGTTGCGAATGCTTTTGCAGACAGACAGGGTAAATATCATAGGAATTCCCCTTTTGTAATCTATGCCAAGGCAGTTGCAATAATGAGGAATCCGGCGGTTCTTGAGAAGATTGATATTATATCGCTCCTTGCCTTAAAGTATATTATAGAGCATGATAAGTGTTCTCAGGTCATAGCAGAGAGATTTGCTTATTTAGCTCATAATGTGAGCGATGAAATCAGCAGCTCAAAGCTCTTTACTGAAATGCTCATAAAGTGGTATAAGAAGCTAAGAACTGATGATATGCTCTATGCGCTTGTAAAGCATATCGTTGAAAATAAGCTGTTTAGTGAGAGTAATTTTAAGTTTGTTGAGCTTGGCGTAAATAAAAAGCTCAGAATAAATGGAATTTATGAGGCATATCTAAGATGCAGCAGTGCTAGTACTGAAATATCAAATGATATCTTCATATATTTTGAATATAATAGTGATATTGATGAAGCTCTCTCGAGGCGCCTTTATGCGGGAGTAATAGCTAGCGGCGATGAAAAGGTATATATTAAATATAAGGACAGAATAAGGGAATATGCCCTTAAGTGTGCTAAGGAAGGCCTTATAGATGATGACCTTGCGGCTATTTATTTAAAGGTCCTTACAATAGACGATCCGGAGCTTTTAAATGTATGCTTTTATTACAAGGTCACCTGTAGCAGTCCTGAATATGAAAAGGTAATAGTGCTAGAGGAAGGTCTGAAATCTGAATGCGTTTATGAAATAAAGAACGGCACTGCCTTCATAAAACTTTTGTCTGACAATTATGACATTGTATTCGAGGCTAAGGACGGGGCTAGATATATAAGTAATGCCAAGTACAAGCTTGACAGTCTAATGGATGGATTTGACATAGCTGAATGCTTTAAGATGAGACCTAATGACAGAGATCTTCTTGTAAATTTCATCAGCCTTAGCAGTGAAAATGTAAGGGATGAGGGCGAGCTGGTTGGTATTTATGAAAAGGCAATCCAGATAGATGCCTTTGATGAAAGAAAGAAGAATGAGCTCATTCTTAAGGTAATATCTAATTATTATAATTCTTATTCAGCAGAAAATCTTGATAAGTATCTTGAAAAAATAGATCTTAGGTTTATTTCTGCAAAGGATAGAAGAAGACTTACTGACATGATGGTAAGCCGCGATATGTATCAAAGAGCCTTAGATTCAGTTGAAAAATTCGGAGTTCAGGGCCTTGAGCCAAAGTGGGTGAGAAAGCTAGCTCAGCACCAGCTTGCCATAGGAGAAGGTAAGAACTATGACAAGGAGCTTTTAAATATGCTCAAATACGTTGAAAGAGGCGGAAGATCCACAATTGAAGGTCTTCAGTATCTTGGAAGGTATTTTGAGGGTTCACTGCAAGAAATGTATGAGCTGTGGCAGCAGTGCAAGGTCGCTGGGACTAGCAGCACGATGCTTGAAAAGAGAATTCTTCTTAGAATAATAGGAACGAATGGTTATCTTTCCGGAATGAATGAGATTTTTAAGGATTATTACAAGGTAGGAAGAGAAAAGGGCCTCATAAAGGCTTATGTTTCGCTTTATTCCTATAAGTATCTTGTAAGGGAAAGAAAGCCTTCTGATGAGGTGTTCGAGGCCTGCGGAAAGCTTGGATATTATAAGGAAAATGCAGCCTGCCTTTTAGCTTTGATTAAGTATTATTCAAGAAAGAGCGAGCTCTCTGATGAGGAGCTCTTGATAGCTAAAAATGCTGTAAAGATATGTGAAAGAGAAAATTTCTATATTCATTTCATAAGAAAGCTTGCAAAGTGGTTTGATATTCCTTGTGCCATGAATAATAAGTATTATGTAGAGTATTTTGCAAAGCCGGATTCAGAGGTCTATATTTATTATTATGATGCAGAAAAGGATGATTATGTAAGGCGTAAGATGAGACATCTTTGCTATGGCATTTACATAATGGATTTCATCATTTTTGACGGAGATGAAATAGAGTATTATATTGCCGAGGAAAAGGATGGCTTTGATATCATGATGAGTGATAAGATTACCTATATAGCTGCCCTTGGAAATGATAAGGATTCAGATTATTACAGGTTAAATCAGATATTTGGTGCACATAACCTTAATGATGAGAGAACTGTAATAAAGAATCTTCGTGAATATGCAATAAAGCGTTACGAGGCAGGAAATGTCTTTGAGCTTATGTGATCCTATAATTGCGGCAAGGTAATAAGAAGCAATAAAAGGCAATAAGATAAGGTAAGGAATAATATAAAGGAGTACTACAGCTATATGTATGCTGGAATTGACATATATGAAAATGGGATATATCTATGTATTTCCGATGCGACGCAGGAACTAGCGGATGCAGAATATATCTCTTATACTCAGGCCGGAAGCAAGGAAGGGGCCATTGCAAGGATAATAAAAAAGCTATCTCTTAGCAAGATAAATGCCCCGCTTATGGTCACAGGGCTACAGGATGAGCAGGTGCTTTCGGAATTAAAGAGCATTACTGAAAATATACTTTATATCAAGCATTCTCAGACCTTTATGTATTATGCGGCATCGCTTGGCGAAACGCTAGTGGGCGAACAGGTCATGATAATTGAGGATGAAGAGGAAAAAGGCTTTTCGTCAATAGTTCTAGATGTCGTAAGGCGCCCAAAGGTCAGAAGAAAGAGCCTTAGCATAGGAAATGTGGATGAAAATATCTTCTTTGTGCTGCATGAGAGAAAAATCGCGGAAAAGGACTTGAATCTTGCAGTAATAAAGCTGTCAGGTGGAAAACATGCATCAGTGGTATTTGTGTTAGGTGAAGCTAATGATGAAAGAATGAAGGATCTTAAAAAGCTTGCTCAGAGCCATAAGGTATTTCTTGGAAATAATCTTTTTGTGCAGGGACTTATCTATGCAGCCGATTATTTATATGGTAAAAATAGCGTAAAGCAGGGATTTTTAAAGGATACCCTGTTCTTCATAGACGACGATCACATTGCCATGAATATCTCACTTCGCCTAGGAGACGGAGATGAAGGCTATTATCCATTAGTCTACGCAGGCGAGGATATTTCAGCAAGTGCAAAGGTGCAGGTGATTCCGGAAAATCAGAATGAGATAGAGTTTCTTGTGGATGATGTAAGAAGGAAGGAACCGGTACATGAAATAATGACGCTTGGAATAGATGAAAAGTCAGAGAAAAAGCGGTGTTTTGAGCTCACATTGAGATTTGAGGGCAGAAATACTCCTATCGTTAAGATAAGTGAGCTTGGCTTTACCAGCCTTTGGCCAAAATCTTACAGAGTATGGGAACAGATACTAAGATAACTAATCATTTGGAAGGTAACTATGGGAAGATTGATCATATGCACCGGTAAAAGAGCTAAGAATCCTTACTATTTAAGCGGTGCAGGAATTAATGTATATTCACTTGATGAGATAGCCTTTGCCATTTTAAGATATAAGACAAGAATAACTACGGCACTTATGTCTTCTGCACTTGCAGATTTTATTGAAAATGAGCTGGAGCTCCCTCAGGTAGCAGCAAGAATGAGAGGACTTCTGTCCTCGAATGCAGGCTTTAGAAATGTGGTTTCACATCTTCTTAATTCCTGCAACTATGCTGATAAGGAAAAGAATAAGCAGGTCCTAGCTTACATAGATAAGTTCTATAACATGAAGCCTTTAGAGAGAGAGGTCCTTGAAGCGGATGAGGCAGCTGAGGAAAAGAACTATGAAGAGGCGATAAATCTATATAAGAGAGTAATCAATACTGAAAAGACTTTTTCAAGCAATGGCTTTGATAATTTGGATGAAGACAGCCGCACTAAGGTATATAACAATGCCGGTGTGTGCTATGCGATGATGGGCTCCTTTGCTAGAGCTTCGAAGTATTTCAGGAAGGCATATGAGGTGTGCGGAACAGATGAAGCTCTGATACAGTATTTTATGGCATTGAAGCTTGCAGGTGATGATAAGGAAATCGATTCTCAGGTAAAGCTCTTAAATCCTAAGGAGTCAATCCTTAAGGCGGTGAGAGACCTTATCTACAGATCGAATGCAGATGCGGAAAATTCAAGTCTTTACATACATGCGCTGAGCCTTGAAAAGCAGTATGAGGACGGGGATTATGCAGGCTATGAGAAGGAATGTAATAAGCTTTTTGAAAGCCTAAAGAGTAATTATAAAAAGGCTAATGCCCCTTTGAATTAAATTTGGTCTTGACTTTTTAAGGCCGATTGAGTAACATTATAAGATATGCAATAAGAATTATAAGGCGGTATTATGCCTATTTATAAACTGGAGGATTTTATGTACAGAGAACTTGCCAAGAATTATGACCCGAAAGCAATAGAGGGTAAAATCTATGATAACTGGCTTGAAAAGAAGTATTTTCATGCTGAGCCGGATTCAAAGAAGAAGCCATTTACAATTGTTATTCCACCACCAAATATCACAGGACAGCTCCATATGGGACATGCCCTTGATAATACAATGCAGGACATTCTTATCAGATACAAGAGAATGCAGGGATATAATGCACTTTGGCAGCCAGGAACAGACCATGCATCAATCGCAACAGAGGTAAAGGTAATTCAGTCCTTAGCAGAAAAAGGCATCAATAAGCATGACCTTGGACGTGAAGGCTTCCTTGAGAAGTGCTGGGAATGGAGAAAAGAGTACGGCGGACGTATCATCAAGCAGCTTAAGAAGCTCGGTTCTAGCTGTGACTGGGACAGAGAGCGCTTTACAATGGATGAGGGCTGCTCAAAGGCCGTTGAGACTGTATTTGTAAAGCTCTATAATGAAGGAAAAATCTATAAGGGCAAGAGAATTGTCAATTGGTGCCCTGTTTGTCATACTTCTATTTCAGATGCAGAGGTTCTTTATCAGGAGCAGGCAAGCCATCTTTGGCATATTAAATATAAGGTAAATGGAGAGGACAATAGGTTCATCGAATTTGCTACTACACGTCCTGAGACAATGCTCGGCGATACAGCAGTAGCAGTAAATCCTAATGATGATCGTTATAAGGATCTTGTAGGAAAGACCTGTCATCTTCCTTTTGTTGATAGAGAAATCCCTATCATAGCAGATGAATATGTAGACGTAGAGTTCGGTACAGGTGTAGTTAAGATCACACCAGCACACGATCCTAACGACTTCCAGGTAGGTCTTCGTCACAATCTTCCTGTAATAAATATTTTAAATGATGATGCTACCATCAATGAGAACGGCGGAAAGTTCGCTGGCATGGATAGATATGATGCAAGAAAGAAAATCGTTGAAGAATTAGATCAGATGGGCCTTCTTGTTAGAATTGAAGACTACGCTCATAATGTCGGAACTCATGACAGATGCGGCACAACAGTAGAGCCAATGGTAAAGGATCAGTGGTTCGTAAAGATGGATGAGATGATTAAGCCAGCAGTTAAGGCTATCCAGGACGGCGATGTTAAGCTTGTTCCTCCATCAATGGATAAGACATACTACAACTGGACAAATAACATCAAGGACTGGTGTATTTCAAGACAGCTCTGGTGGGGACACAGAATTCCAGCATACTACTGTAAGGATTGCGGAAATATTATGGTAGCAACAAAGGATAATGCTCCTTGCGAGTGTTCAAAGTGTCATTCAAAGAATATCCAGCAGGACGAGGATACCCTTGATACATGGTTCTCTTCAGCACTCTGGCCATTCTCAACACTTGGCTGGCCTGATGAAACAGAGGATCTTAAGTATTTCTTCCCTACAGATGTTCTTGTTACAGGTTATGATATCATCTTCTTCTGGGTAATCAGAATGATCTTCTCAAGCTATGAGCATATGGGCACAAAGCCATTTAGCACCGTTATGTTCCATGGTCTTGTACGTGACGCTCAGGGCCGTAAGATGAGTAAGTCTCTTGGTAATGGTATCGATCCTCTTGAGGTAATCGACCAGTATGGTACAGATGCTTTAAGATTCATGCTTATTTCTGGTAGTGCTCCAGGTTCAGATATCAGATATATCCCGGAGAGAGTTGTAGCAGCTAGAAACTTTGCAAATAAGGTATGGAACGCTTCACGTTTCATCATGATGAATATAAACAGCCTTACAGAGGCAGGAATCCAGGTTCCTACAGAAAAGCCTGATGAGTCTACCTTCACAGTAGCAGATAAGTGGATCCTTTCAAAGGTAAATGAGCTTGCTGCTGATGCAACAGACAAGCTTGATAAGTTCGAGCTCGGTGTTGCAGGCGATAAGATCGAAGACTTCATCTGGAATGAATTCTGTGACTGGTACATTGAAATGGTTAAGCCTCGTCTTTATGGTGAGGATGCAGCTACTAAGGTTTCAGCAATCTGGACACTTGAGTATGTTCTTACTCAGAGCCTTAAGCTTCTTCATCCATACATGCCATTCGTTACAGAGGAAATCTATGTAGCACTCCGCGAGCAGCTTGGCGGCAAGATGGCTGATGGCGATACAGCTGAGTCTATCATGGTTTCAAACTGGCCTGTAAAGAGAGACGATCTTGTATTTACAAAGGAAGAGCAGGATACCGAGCTTATCAAGGCAGCAGTTAAGAGTGTTCGTGACATAAGAATATCTCTCAATGTTCCACCATCAAAGAAGGCTCATATTTATGTAGTTTCAGATGATGAGAATGTTAGAAGAGTATTTGAGGAAGCAGGAAGCTTCGCTAAGGCTTTAGCTTGCGCATCAGACATTACAGTTCAGGCTGATAAGGCAGGAATTGCTGATGATGCACTCTCAGGTGTTATCCCTGGCGCTACTATCTTCGTACCATTTGCCGATATGGTAGATGTAGAAAAGGAGAAGGAGCGTCTTACCAAGGAAAAGGAAAGACTTGAGAAGGAGCTTGAGAGAAGCAATAAGATGCTCTCAAATGAGAATTTCGTAAAGAAGGCTCCAGAGAAGAAGCTTGCAGAAGAAAGAGCAAAGCAGAAGGATTATGAAGACATGATGGAGAAGGTAAAGCAGCAGCTTGCTCATCTTGAAGGTCTTAACTAATAGAAGGAAATTGTTAAATGCCTTAATATTAGGGTATGTATTTTAGTTGATATTGGAGATAAAATGATCAATTTTGAAGAAGAACTCAAAAAGTATCATCCTAGCCTTGAGGTCGATCAGGCAGCGGATAAGATTTATGCAAATGACATGACAGATTTCTCAGATATTCTTGATAAGATTTTAAAGGATAAAAAGAAAGGTTCAGATGATTATGATATGTCCTAAGTGCAAGCATAAATTACCTGCAGATACAATGGTCTGTGATAATTGCGGAGCTAATCTTGAGGTATATGAAAAGCTTTATAGGCTCTCAAGGGCATATTATGATCAGGGGCTTTATGCAGCAAGATCTGGCAATATTTCACTTGCTAAGGCGATGTTAGTTAAGAGCCTTGAGATGGATAAGAGCTTTATCGATGCAAGAAACCTTTTGGGATTATGCTATTTCAGGACAGGTGCGATAGTAGATGCAATCAGTCAGTGGGTTATAAGTAAGCATTTTGCTGACGAGGGCAATCGTGCGGGCTTTTATATGGACAACCTTCAGGGAAATCCGACCATGCTTAATGACCTCGACAATGCCATAAAGAGATATAATAAGGCATTATCGGCGGCAAGGTCTGGAAATGAGGATACGGCAATTCTTAATCTTAAGAGAGCACTTTCCTATAACCCTGATTTTGTTGATGCGCTCAATCTTTTAGCTCTTCTTTATATAAAGCATAAGAAGAAGAGCAGGGCAGAGAGATATTTAAGGCATGTACTTCAGCTTGATGCTGGTAATGCTACTGCTCTCAATTACATGAAAGAGGTAAGACGTGTAACCTCTGATGGAAGACTTGAAGAGGATAAGAGCAAGGAAATAGAAGAGGATGCTTCAAAGAGCATTGAAGAATTCAAAAAGTTCAAGCTAGATGAGGATAAGCCTAATGTTATGGCCTGGCTCAATCTTCTTATCGGTGCTATTATCGGCATGGCAGTTATGTTCGTGCTTGTAATTCCAACCATTGAGTTCGGTAGAACGAAGAATACGGCAGTTGAAGCTACTATAGATTATTCGACAGAAATAAAGGTGAAGGATTCTATGATTTCTTCACTTGAGGATAAGGTAGAGCTTGTTGAGAAGCAGAAGGAAGAGGCTGAAAGAAAGCTTAAGGAAATGGATGATAGCAAGGTAGACCTTACGGTATATGAGGATTATTTCAATGCGCTATCAGAGTATTTAGAATTGCAGAAGATGGTAGAACCATCCAGTAAGGATTATCAGACTGTTGCCAAGAAGCTTACTAGCGTTGATCTTACAAAAATTGAAGACAAGAGCGCTGTGAAGGCTTTTAAGAGCATGCAGGATAATGTTCTTTCCATGGCAGCTGAGCCTATGTTCAAGGAAGGTAAGGAAGAGCTCGACGATGGAAATTATGATAAGGCAGCAGAGCTGCTCCAGCAGTCAGTGGATTATGGCTATATAACAGACAGAAGTCTATATAATCTGGCAAAGGCTTATCAGAATCTTGGTAAGGCTAAGAAGGCTGTAAAGTACTTTGACATGGTTGTAGAAAAGTTCCCTGATTCAGATCTTGTAGATTATGCAAAGGGGAGAGCAGATACCTTAAGAGATGATGCAGCAGGCACCGGAGAAGGTGAGGATTCAGACGCTGAAGGAACTGGTGAAGAATCTGGCGAAGAATCTGCAGAAAATTAATTATTAATGAATTATAAAGGCAGTGATATGCAAGAAAATACGCATATTGCTGTCTTTTTTTGAACTCTATAAGTTTGTTAATACCTTGACAAACAGAAAAATTTATGATAATATATGAAACGGTTATATCTAGTTTGTTGGCATTACACATTATGCCGTTTAGTTGTTAAGATGCACGTTGAGAAAATCAGGTGTAAAAATAATGGAGGTATAAGTTTTATGGCAAAAGCGAAGAATAAGAAGAATGAAAAGAATCTTATCGCTGAAACAGCAGCAAAGATAGTAGGATCATCTAAGGTGGTTTTAGATGATTTAAAGGAAAAGGCAAAGCCGGTTATTGAGGATGTTAAGGAAAAGGCAAAGCCAGTAATCGAAGATGTTAAGGAAAAGGCTAGTCCTGTTATCGAAGAAGTTAAGGAAAAGTCAGCTCCAGTAGCTCAGGCAGTTAAGGAAAAGACAGAGCCAGCAACAAAGATAGTTAAGGAAAAGGCAGCAGCAGCTACAGAGACAGTTAAAAAGAGCGTTAAGAGCGTTACAGAGAAGTTTGTAGATCAGCAGGTATTCGTTCAGTACAAGGGCAAGGAAGTTCTTGTAAAGGACATCGAAAAGCAGGCTGAAGAGCAGTATGTAAATGATGGAAATAAGGCAGGTGTTCTTAAGGAAATCAAGATCTATATCAAGCCAGAGGATAATGCAGCTTATTATGTAATCAATGATTCATATTCAGGCAAGGTTAGCTTCTAATAGCTCTAGATTTACAAAAAAATAAAATAGTGCAGGCTGATGAGCCTGCACTATTTTTTAAGTTTAGGGTGTGCTCTACAAATAGTAAAAGCAAAGCTTAGCTTAGGGTGTGTTGCGAAATAGTAAAAGTAAAGCTTAGCTTAGGGTGTGTTGCGAAATAGTAAAAGTAAAGCTTAGCTTAGGGTGTGTTGCGAAATAATAAAAGTAAAGCTTAGCTTAGGGTGTGTTGCATAAATAGTAAAAGTAAAGCTTAGGAAATCAAAAAAACATACTAATAACACAATAAGAACACAATTATATCACAAAATAGGTTTATCATATTAGATGTAACATAAATATAGGGAAGAGAAAATTTTAGAATGGTTTTTAAAAAGTAAGGTACCTGAAAAATTTTTTATTGGGATTAAAATTAGATTTTAAATTTAGGTTATAAAATAAAATTATAAAAAGGGTTTATATTGGAGGTAATAAAAATGAAGCTAATGAAAAGAATAGCAGTATTAGTCGCCACAGCGGCAGTATTCGGAGTTGTAGCAGGAGCTTCTATGCAAGCCATAAACTGGTATCAGGCAAGAAAAGGTGATCTGACCCGAAACACAATATCAGAAAATGTTAAAGATGCATCCAAAATAGAAGCAACATCTACAGCATCAGGAACAGAAACAGTAATGGCGACGGCAACAGCAACTGATCTTTCGACGGTTGTATCAAATGTAATCCCATCCATAGTGGCAATCACATGTACAGTTAAGACAGAAACACATTCTTTTTTTGAAGATTTCTTTGGACCCCAGGAAAGTACAGCAGCTGGTACAGGAATAATAGTAGGAGAAAATTCAGAAGGAATTCTTATAGCAACTAATAATCATGTTATAGAGGGAGCGACGGACATAGTAGTTACCTTTATAGATGATTCAACAGCGAAGGGTACCATAAAAGGCGCAGCTTCTGCAGATGATCTTGCAATAGTACTTGTGAAATTTGATGAATTATCAGATGAGACAGCAGATGCAATAAGAATTGCATCAATTGGAAATTCAGATTCTCTTGAAATGGGAGATATGGTAATAGCAATCGGAAATGCACTAGGTTATGGACAGAGCACGACGGTCGGCTATATCAGCGCAACAGAGCGTGAAGTTACCATAGATGGCATAACTCTTAATCTAATTCAGACAGATACAGCCATAAATCCAGGTAATTCAGGCGGAGCGCTCATAAATACAAAGGGAGAGGTCATAGGAATAAATTCTTCTAAGTTTGCCTCTACAGAGGTAGAGGGAATGGGCTATGCGATTCCTATTAACTCAGCAGTTCCTATTTTAAATGATCTTACAGAAAGGGAAGAGCTTGCAGAAAGCGAGCAGGGATATCTTGGCATTAATGGAAATGACATTACTGCAGAATATGAATCGCTCTTTAATCTTCCATCAGGAGTTTATGTATCAAAGATCTTAGAGGATTCCCCGGCAGAGCAGGCGGGCCTCAATGTAGGTGATATCATAGTAGGAATTAACAATACGGATATAGATACTAAAGAGGATATAGCAGAGGTTCTCAGCTATACAAGAGCAGGAACAGAGGTAGAACTTAGGATAAAGTCGCTTCAGGACGGCGAATATGTTGATAAGACAATTAAGGTTACCCTTGGAAGTAAAGCGGGTAAATGATAAATTTTAAAAGCTCTTTTCAATTTATTGGGTTGATATTTATAAAAAAACATCTGTCATCAGAAATGATGGCAGATGTTTTTTGTGTGAATATTATTTAATTAATTTTCTTTCTTTTCCTCGGTAGTATTTTCTTCCTCGGTAAGATCGTCGTCGTAATCATCATCAAAATCATCATCGAAATCATCGAGATATTTTGGTGTAGCAAAACGGTAAACTGCATAAGCGATAGCAGCAACAGTAGCAACAGCACCAACGATTGCAAGAACGAAGATAACGCTGCGCTTCTTATCAGCATACTCATCCTCTGCTACTTCAACAGCAGTATTTTCTTTTGCGGCACTCTTTGCCTTACTTGCTTCGATGAGATCGTTTATCTTAGTGCGACCAGCGTCAGTAAGATCATTGATCTTTGTCTTTCCAGCATCTACAAGGTCGTTGATTTTGGCGTTGCTAGTCTTAATGAAATCATCAAGCTTTTCACGATCAAGCTTCTTACTTGCAAGAATTTCCTTAAGGTCACTTAATTTAATTTTCATAATTTTGTTCCGTCCCTTCCTAAAAAAAAATTTTTTTAACCTTCTAAAGCTTATTATACACTACTTTGCAGACAGTTGCAACAAAAAAAGTTTAAATATTTTTAATTTTCTACTTGAAACATTTGCAAAAAAGTATTATACTAATATCATACAAAAAAAGCGTTGAAATGCTTAATTTTATTGAATGTAAACGCTTTCAATATTTTCAAGGCTTTGAGGCACTTTTTAACATGCAATTATTCAACGATAGTCTCTTTGTGTAAATGTTTGGTGGCTTATTTGGTTTGGGAAATAAATAATTTAATAAATATTACGGAGGATCTTATGAGCTTTATTGAAGGCATTAAGGAGAAAGCAAGAGAGAACATTAAGACTATTGTTCTCCCAGAATCAATGGATGAAAGAACTTATGCAGCAGCAGAAATCACACTTAAAGAAAAGAATGCAAATCTCATAATCATTGGTACAGATGAAGAAATTGCTGCACATAAAGGAAATTATGATATTACAGGGGCAAAGATAATTGACCCTAGAAAGTATGATCGTTTTGATGAGTATATCGACAAGCTTACAGAACTCAGAAAGTCAAAGGGTATGACTAAGGAGCAGGCACGTGACATCATGCTTAAGGACTATATGTACTTTGCAGTTATGATGGTAAAGATGGGCGATGCAGATGGCGTTGTTTCAGGTGCATGCCATTCATCAGCTAATACACTTAGACCTTCACTTCAGATCTTGAAGGCGGCTCCAGGTGCAAAGCTTGTTTCAGGTTTCTTCCTTATGGTATGCCACCATATGGATCCAGCTGTTGAAAATCAGACCTTTGTATTTAGTGATTGTGGTTTAAATCAGAATCCATCACCGGAGGAAATGGCATCAATCGCAGAGCAGAGTGCAGAGAGCTTCGAATCCTTAGTTGGAAAGAAGGCAAAGCTTGCATTCCTTTCTCATTCAACTCATGGCAGTGCAAAGCATGCAGATGTTACAAAGGTTACTGATGCAGTAAAACTTACTCACGAGCTTCATCCAAATCTTGTATGCGACGGCGAGCTTCAGCTTGATGCAGCTCTTATCCCAGAAGTCGCAGCTTCAAAGGCACCAGGAAGTGAAGTAGCAGGTCATGCAAATGTACTTATCTTCCCGGATCTCGATGCAGGAAATATCGGTTATAAGCTTGTTCAGCGTCTTGGCGGAGCAGAGGCATATGGTCCTCTTACTCAGGGTATTGCAGGCTGCGTTAATGACTTAAGCCGTGGCTGCAGTGCTAAGGATATCGTTGGTGTTATTGCAATCACAGCAGTTCAGGCTCAGGTACTTGAGGGTGACAGAAAGTAAGCTTGAAATTACAAAATTTTAATAATTAAGTATGCATTTGTAAACGCTTACAAAAGTCTCTTCCTTTAGCTGGTTGAAAAAATATTTTTTTGGTTTACAAGCTAAAGATTTTATATTATAATAATTCGTGGCAGAGGCATGGTCGTGCTTCTGCCACTTATAAAGTAAAAAATGGAGGATAAAATGAAGATATTAGTTGTAAATTGCGGCAGCAGTTCTCTTAAGTACCAGCTCATCGATATGGATGGAGAAAAGAAATTAGCTTCAGGTATATTTGATAGAATTGGTGAATCGACAGGAGCTGGCGGAAAGCATGTATATAAGCCAACAGGCAAAGAAAAAGTAGAAGATATCGTAGACATCAAAAATCATGCTGTTGCAGTTGAGCTTTTAATTAAAACTCTTACAGATCCTAATATTGGTGTTATCAAGAGCCTTGATGAAATAGATGCATTAGGACATAGAATCGTACATGGCGGCGAGTATTTCTCACATTCAGTACTTATTGATGAGGATGTTAAGAAGAAGATCAAAGAGGTAAGCCCTCTTGCACCTCTTCACAATCCAGCTCATCTTATGGGAATTGAGACCTGCGAAAAGCTTTTCCCAGGTGTTCCTCAGGTTGCTGTATTTGATACAGCCTTCCATCAGACAATGCCACAGAAGGCATTCTTATTTGCTATCCCATATGAGTACTACAAGAAGTACAAGATCCGTCGCTACGGATTCCATGGAACAAGCCATGATTATGTAAGTAAGCGTGCAGCAGAGTTCCTTGGCCTTGATCTTTACAATTCAAAGCTTATCATCTGTCATCTTGGAAGCGGTGCTTCAGTTACAGCTGTAAGAGATGGTGTTTCTGTTGATACAAGTATGGGTCTTACACCACTTGATGGCCTTGCAATGGGCACAAGATCAGGAAATATAGATCCATCTGTTATTGAGTACCTTGTGAAGAATGTAGGAATGAGCATTGACGAGGTTATGAATGTCCTCAACAAGAAGTCAGGTCTTTATGGAATTTCAGATGGCATGTCATCAGATTTCCGTGACCTTGAAAGCGAAGAAGCAGATAATCGTAATGAGGCAGCTCATCTTGCAATTTCAATCTTCTGCTACAGAGTAGCTAAGTACATCGGAAGCTATGCAGCAGCAATGAATGGTGTAGATGCGATTGTCTTCACAGCTGGTATCGGTGAGAACAACCCAATGGCAAGAGCTAGAATATTAAAGTATCTTGAGTTCCTTGGTGTTAAGGTTGACGATAAGGCAAATAATGTAATGGGAGAAGACAGAATCATTTCTACTCCTGATTCAAAGGTACTTGCAGCAGCAATTCCTACAAATGAGGAAATCGCCATTGCTAGAGATACAAAGGAAATCGTTGAAGACTTAAAGAACTAATGGTTCAAAGGTCTGGCGCTAAAGTGTTTAGCCGTCAGACCTTTTTTATATTTTTTTTCATTTGAATTAAGTTTTTCTTTTAATTTTGAGGCTTATGATGTATAATGTAATGGATGCGGATTAGCGTATTAAGTTAATTGGCAAATAATGTAATAAGGGTGTAATAAATGGCGGACAATAAAAATAATTATTATGTACCAGTTAAGAAAAAGAAAATTAATGGAGTAAGGCTTGAGGTCGCAGTCTTCATGGCGATTCTCATTGTTGTGCTTATTGCGGTTATCATAGGAATGGCCGTGTATAATTCGAAGAATAAGAGCAGCGCTAGTTCTAGTGTAAGCAATGATGATGGAACTGCGTCGGTTTCATTAGCTGATGATAAAGGAGAGATAAAAACTCATAAGCTCTGCGATGATCTTAAGGCAGTTGTAGATAATGTAAATGCTTATTCTGATGCATCAAATAAGTGCGAAGGCGGAGAGGTTTTTGCAGCAAGTGTAATAAATATTGATGGATTAGAATATCTTAAAATATCTAGCAATACCATTTCTGTTTATTATCAGAATCAATTTTTTGATGATGAGAATGTAAGCAGCTTCCATAAAAAGGAAGGTATGGTAATTATCTCTAATGGCAGCAGAAGTGTCAGCTATGAAAGAGAGTACGACCTTTTAGGAAATGCAGCAGCCCTTCTTCCGGTTGAAATAAAGACCTCAGATGATAGCTCTGATTATATAGTTTTTTTCCATACTGCAGAGGATGGAACGGTTTCAGATATCTGGGCAGTAGATGAAGAAAGACTTAATGATTATGAGTCAGTAAGTGTAGAAGATACTCTTTCAGCGCTCTTTACAAGCAAAATTGTATTAAAGGATCAGCCTCAGACATCAACAACACAGGTAACTACTTCAAAAGAGACAGGAAATGCTGCAGAAACTACATCAGATATAACTGCTGGAAATACTACTATATCAAATACTACCACAGCAAATACTACAGCTGAAAGTACAGAAGCTTCTGGTTCTGGCAATATCCTTGAGGTTACCTTTAATGGAAGCAAAACGGCGGTATATCCATATTTTACAGGTAGTGAGACTTCAGGTACAGGAGCCGAAAAGCTCAGCTTTAATAAGGAGCAGGTAATTACCTACGAAAGTAATGCTGTAAATATCAGATGCGAGGTTACAAACTCAGAAGGTAAATACCTAGGAAAGCTAGGACTTGACATTGTAAGAAGTGAGAGCGGTCTTGTAGTTAAAAATGCGACCTATGCTTCTTATGCACCTGCAAATGAAGAGGATTTTGGAACTGTAGCAGTAATAGAACCTTTCGAGGCACCTTTATATGATGAAAAGTATCTTACCATTTACGGAATTGGAAATAGAAGATACCTCATCGAAAAGGACGAGAGTATAAATAAGACAAAGATCAGCTCCTCAGACCTTCAAAAGGGCGATGATGGATATAAGAGATATGTAGGAAGTGATTCATCTATTAAGTCTCATGTTGGAATTGATGTATCAAAGTTCCAAGGGAATATTGAATGGGACAAGGTAAAGGGAGACGGCATTGAATTTGCAATAGTAAGACTAGGTTATAGAGGCTATTCAGAAGGAAATGTTTATATTGATCCTTTTTATAAGAATGCAATGGAGGGAGCAGCAAAGGCAGGAGTTGATACAGGTATCTATTTCTTCTCTCAGGCCATTAATGTTGATGAAGCCATTGAAGAGGCAGAGCTTTGCATAAAAGAGCTTGCTCCATATAAGGTAAAATATCCTGTAATCATAGACGTTGAGTTCATTGCCAATGATGATGGAAGAGCAAATAAGCTGACCAGACAAGACAGAACAGATATCGTAAAGGCTTTTTGTGAAAAGGTGAAGGAGGCTGGATATGTGCCAGGCTTCTATGCTAATACAAAATGGTCTGTAATGGGACTTGATCTAGCGCAGCTGCAGGAATATGATTTCTGGTTCGCGAACTACAACGACACCTTCTCATATCCATATGAATATGAGATGTTCCAGTACTCAGAGTCAGGTTCGGTAGCAGGAATAGTAGGAAATGTTGACTTGAACATTTGTTTCAAAGATTATTAAAAACTGCTTGACAAATGAAAAGTAAGACTATATAATGTTAATGTTGTTATGCAGAAAATTGTAGTAAAATGCCGTGCAAGAGGCATATTAATTCAATTGTCGGAGAGAGATCAATTTTAAGAGGAGGTGCTACAAATGGGAGCAATTTGTCCAAAGGGTAAGCATTCAAGAGCTAGAAGAGACAGCCGTCGTGCACAGTGGAAGATGACTGCACCAGCACTTGTAAAGTGCCCACAGTGCGGTGCACTTACAATGCCACACAGAGTTTGCAAGAACTGTGGAACATACAATAAGAAGACTATTGTAGAGGCTGACAATAAGTAATTTTTAATTACTTATAAATTCTAAGAATACAAATATATGTATGCATTAAAAATGGGCTTTAAAGATGAGATTCTTTAAGGCCCATATATTTTTAGTATAAAAGGTAAAACAGATATTCTTACGCAAGGGTAAGTTTAGCAAAGGCTGCAATCAGCTTTTTAATGCCAAAATCATCAAAGTCTACTGTGACCTCAAAATCCTTGCCTATGTTCGAGATTTCCTGAACGGTTCCTGCTCCGAATTTAGGATGGATTACCCTGTCACCTTCCTTGTAGGCAGGTGGGGTTTTAGAATCAGAACTCTTACTAAAGGAGCTTGCATAGAGCTTGGCATTCGTTGCTGCATTTGAAGCATAAGCTCTCGCACTGCCATAGCTGCTTCTTTTCTCTGAAATGCTAGTAGAAGTGAAGGAGCGTGAAGCAGCGCCTATATGAGGATTTGGATTGCTTCCTGCTACCATCTTTAATAGGTAACGAGGGACATCACTGATAAAGCGTGAAAGAGGATAGCCCTGGAAATCACCTCTGATCATGCGGGTATTGGCATGGGTGAGAGTGAGATTCTGCTTTGCTCTTGTAATTCCAACGTAGCATAGGCGTCTTTCTTCCTCGATATCATCGTAGCTGCCTGAATTTATCGACATGTAGCTTGGGAAAAGACCATCATCCATTCCGGCAAGATAGACGTCGTTAAATTCAAGTCCCTTTGCAGAATGGACTGTCATAAGGGTCACTTTTTCGTTATTTTCTTCTAGCTCATCAAGATCTGACATAAGAGCTATGTCAGCAAGGAATTCACCAAGTGAAACGGAAGTATCTCTGCTATTTTCATAGTCCTTTATCTTACTCATTAATTCGTCTATGTTTGCAAGCTTATCATCAGCTTCATCATCCTCAAGTCCTGTTATGATAAAATCCCTATAATCAATAGTATCGAGGAGCTCATTTGTAATATCAAAAATAGAAGAGCCCTTTTCAGGAATTTCGCTCTTTGCAGCTTCTTCAAAGCGTCTATGGAAATTATTGATAAGATTATAGAAGGAGCGGAGCTTTTCCTTTCCCTTTTCCTTTATGGTATCTATCATGTTGAGCCTCTTTAGGGAATCAAAGAGTGAGAGACCGTGCGCTGAGGCATATTCATCAAGATAGTCCAGGGTAGTAAGACCTATTCCTCTTTTTGGAATATTTATGACTCTCTTTAGGGCAATATCGTCGCTGGCATTGTTAATGGTGCGAAGATAAGCTAAGATGTCCTTTATTTCCTTACGCTGATAGAAATTTACAGAACCAACGAGCTTATAAGGAATGTTCTTTTTTACAAGCGCTTCTTCGAAAAGTCTGGACTGGGCATTTGTACGGTACAAAATCGCATAGTCGCTATATGAGGACTTTTCATTTGAAGTACTTTCATAGATCTCATTTATTATACCATAGGCTTCATCATAGCCGCTGCTGTAATTTATTAAGCGGACATCACTGCCGCTATTTTTATCTGTCCAGAGCTTCTTTTCCTTTCTTGCAGTATTTTTAGAGATGACCTCATTTGCAAGATTTAAGATGTTGCCACTAGAACGGTAATTCTGCTCAAGCTTTATTACCTCGGCCTCAGGATAGTATTTTTCAAAATTTAAAATATTTCCGATATTGGCTCCGCGGAATTTATAGATGGACTGGTCATCATCACCTACAACGCAGAGATTATGAAGCTTTTTTCCATCTGGAGCAGTATACTCGGCAAGCAGCTTTATGAGCATGAACTGTGCAGTATTGGTATCCTGATACTCATCAACTAATATGTAGTGGAAGCGCATTCTGTAGTAATTTAGCGCATCGGTATTAGCAGTAAGGAGTTCGACGGTCTTCATGAGAAGGTCGTCAAAATCAAGGGCATTATTGCTCTTTAAGCGCCTTTGATATTCGGCATAAACCTTGGCATGATTCTGCTTTGAAAAATCTTTCTGAACGGACTTTGCATACTCTTCTGGAGTAATCAGCTCGTCCTTGCAATGAGATATGACATTCATGAAATCACGCTCTTTATATCTTTTTGGATCTATTCCGAGGATCTTTATGATATCTGAAATAAGAGATTTCTGATCTGCTGTATCATAAATTGTGAAATCGCTGTTATAGCCGATGGTCGATATGAATTTTCTAAGGATTCTTACACAGGTGGAATGGAAGGTAGATACCCAGATATATTCCGAGCCATCACCGACTATTTTATCTATTCGCTCCCTCATTTCCTTTGCGGCCTTATTAGTGAAGGTGATTGCCATGATATTGTATGGATTTACATCACAGTCTGTAATAAGGTGGGCAATACGATAGGTAAGTACCCTGGTTTTTCCGGAACCTGCTCCAGCAAGTATAAGAAGAGGCCCTTCGTTATGTAAAATGGCTTTTTCCTGCTCGGAATTAAAGCCGACGTCTGAATAGCTATTAGGCATAAAATTCTCCCTTATCAATAAATTTGATAGCTTAAATATTATAACACATTAAAATAAAAAAGTACATAAAATAGTTAGAAATTATATTGATTTTATTTGAAGTATACAATATAATAAAAGTAGCTGAAATGTTTGAAAATACTAAATGTAAACGTTTACAAAAATAGCCATTTGTGACGGCTGTTTTATAGCTGTTGTCTGGTTTGCGGCTGGGCTGATAGGGACGGCGCAGCCTTGGTCTTTAGAGGCTAGATGGAGAGAATATGGGGATTGTTAGAAAAAAGGAGATTATTGATGAAAGCACGCTGATGTTTTCAAGAAAGCAGATAATAAGGCTTTTGATACCGCTCATAATTGAGCAGTTCCTTACGATTTCAATCGGACTTTTTGATACGATGATGATTTCACCAAAGGGAGAGGCGGCGGTTTCGGGAGTTTCACTTGTTGATACGATAAATACCCTTATGATAAGCCTCTTTGCGGCTTTAGCAACAGGAGGAACTGTCATAGCGGCTCAGCAGCTTGGTAATGGTAAAAATAAAGATGCTTCAGCTTCGGCAAAGCAGCTTCTTTTTACTGTTATGGTGCTGTCTGTAGCTGTCGGCCTTTTTTGCTTTATTTTTAATCATCAGCTTATTGATTTTGTATATAAACCAAAGGATGGCGCCTCAGAGCAGGATATGACTGAAATTTTAAGTAATGCGTATATATATTTTTATGTTTCGGCGCTTTCATATCCATTCATAGGCCTATATAATGCACAGGCCTCGCTCTTTAGGGCAATGGGAAATTCAAGGGTGACAATGATTGTGGCTCTCATGGTAAATGGAGTTAATATAATAGGAAATGCTTTATTTATCCATGTTTTTGACATGGGTACAATGGGAGCTGGACTTGCAACCCTCATATCAAGAGCACTTGCAGCTTTAGTTCTTTTTGTTTTGTTCATAAAGAAAAAGGATATGCCTATCAGCTTTGGAAAGCTTGAAATGATAAAGCCGGATGGCAAGATCATAAAAAAGATATTGTCGCTTGGAATTCCTAGTGGAATAGAAAATAGCATATTCCATGTAGGAAAGGTAATGGTGGCTTCTCTCGTTTCTACCTTTGGAGGGGCTGCTGTTGCGGCTAATGCTGTATCAGGCTCGGTACTTGGCTTCGGAGATCTTGCAGGAAGTGCAATAGGACTTGCCATGATAACTGTGGTAGGTCAGTGCATAGGAGCCGGAAAGCTGGACCAGGCTGATTATTATATTAAAAAGCTTATGAAAAACACCTATGTTTTGCTGTTTTTTGTAAGAATAGCCATTATACTATTTGCACCTCAGATCTGTAAATATATGTTCTCGCTAAAGCCTGAATCTACTGAGATTGCAGTTAAAATCATGAGATGGCACAGCGTTAATGCCGTCGTATTCTGGCCAACAGCCTTTGCGCTGCCGAATGCTCTAAGGGCGGCAGGAGATGTGAAGTACACCATGGTAGTGTCGAGCATCGCCATGTGGGTGTGCAGAATAGGTCTTTCCTTTGTTTTTGCAAAGTATATGGGAATGGGGGTTTTGGGAGTATGGGTAGCAATGACCTGCGACTGGTACTTAAGAACTGTGATGTTCGTAATAAGGTTTGTAAGAGGAAAGTGGAAGCTTAGAGGCTCTTTGGCTTAAAGTAGAGCAGCCTAAGGAAGAGCAGCTTAAGGAAGAGCAGTTTAAAGTAAAGTAGTTTAGAGTAAAGCAGCACTAAGCAAGTAAAAAGTGTAGTGAATTAGTAAAATATGTGATATAATACCTCTGTGTGCTTTAGAATTAAAGCCGCAGGGGTATTTTTATGTGAGTTTAAATAGCGATTGCGAAGGCGGAGATTAATATGAAGACTGTAGGAGTGGTAGCGGAGTTCAATCCGTTTCATAATGGACATGAATATTTTTTGCGTGAGGCTAAAAGACTAGCTAATGCTGATTATCTTATATGCGCCATGAGCCCTGATTTTGTTCAAAGGGGAGAGATGGCCGTTATATCAGAAAAAAGAAGGGCAAAGGCAGCGCTTTTAGCAGGAGCGGATGTGGTGGTGGCCATACCGCTGCATTTTTCAACTGCAGCAGCGGAAATATTTGCAGAGGGCGGAATAAACACGCTTTTATCCACCAGGGCTGTGGATAGCTTGTGCTTTGGAGTTGAAAATGTGGATTATGAAGGAGAGGGCGTGGGGATACTTCGCAGGGCAGCAGAACTTCTCTGCAATGAGACTGATAGCTTCAAGGAGTGCCTTAAGGAGAAGTTAAAGGATGGAGCAACCTACCCGGCGGCTGTGAGCATGGCAGTAGCGAAAGAGCTCGGAGAAAAATATGCCGATGCATTCAGCACTCCAAATTCAGCTCTTGGCTGTTTTTATTTTAAGGCTCTAATAAAGGCGTCATCAAAAGTATTAAATGAGGTCAGTGCAGTAAAAAGAAGCACAGAGCCGCAGATGAAATCAGCTACTCAGATAAGGGAGGATATAGGAAATTCAAAGGAATATGTCCCTGAATATGCGAGTGATCTAAGTAATGCTCTTACGCTAAAGGATTTCGATGAGATGCTTGAAGCAAAGCTTATAGAGGACTTTTTCGGCAGGGAGGATTTTGTTAAGGAACTCATAAAATATCAGGATATGGGGGAAGAGCTAGCAAGAAGAATTTACCGCGAAAAGAATGGAAGAATGGATTTTAGCACGCTTCTTCCAATACTAAAAACCAGAAATGTCACCTATGCGCATGTATCGAGGGCGCTTCTTCATGTGCTTTTAGGTATAAAAGAGAGTGAAGTAGAGGCCTTTAGAAGAAGTTTTTATGAAAAAGGCGGCTATCCATATCTAAGGGTTTTAGGCTTTAAGAAATCAGCCGCTAGTGTGATGAAAAAGATGAATGAAGAGAGCAGAAGCGAAATCATCATGAACCTTTCAGAATGTGAGAATTCGAGCTTTTTTAAGACAGATATGTATGGGAAGCTCCTCTATGATAGAGTATATGCTAGAAAATATTCTGAAAAGCCAGAATATGAATTTGCAGGTCCGGTAATATTATAAGGTTAATATAAATTTAACTAATTCAAAAATAGTTGCAGAAGGCTTAAAGGAGAATTTTATAATTTGAGGGCGAATCAGGCTGATAGAGCTTATGATAAAATTCTAAACTTCTTAAAAAAATAGAAAAGGTTGTAATTATTTTAAAAATATGATATAATAAGGTGTTATGCAGTATAACCGGAGGAAATTATGCAGGATTTATTAGAACTTAGAGAAGGAATAGATAAGGTTGATAAGCAGATAGTAGCACTGTTCGAGGAAAGAATGAAGCTCGTAGCAGGTGTTGCTGAATATAAAAAACATTCAGGCAGAGCAGTTCTTGATGTTCAAAGAGAGCAGCAAAAGCTTGAAAAGGTCGGAAGCATGACTTCAAATGAATTCAATAGGCATGCAATACAGGAAGTATTTACTCAGCTTATGACAGTCAGCAGAAGATACCAGGTAGCAACTAATTCCAGCGAGGGACATGCAGAGGATGCAGCCTCAATTAACATTGCAAGAAAGCTTTCGGGCCTTCTTGACATAGAAGCACTTCCTCGTACACCGGATATCAGAGTAGCATTCTACGGCGAAAGGGGCTCTCATACCATGGTAGCCATGAGAGAATGCTTTGGAGATAAGGTAATAGAGCTTTCATACCCTGATTTTATGTCTGTAACTAATGCAGTTACAAATGGATATGCAGATTTCGGAATTCTTCCAATAGAAAACACAACTACAGGAAGCATTAATGACTGCTATGATCTTTTAAGTGATGGCAGAAACATGATAGTAGGAGAGCATGTATTAAGAATCAGACAGGCTTTAGTAGGTCTAGAGGATGCAGAGCTTTCAGATATTAAGACTGTTTACTCTCATGAGCAGGCAGTGCTCCAGTCAAGACAGTTCTTAAGTGAGCATCCTGACATAAAGGCTGTTCCGGGAGGAAGCACCTCTGCAGCAGCAAAGAAGGTAAAGGATGAAGGAGACAAGACTCAGGCAGCCATCTGTTCAGAGCTTTGTGCGCAGGAATATGGTCTTAAGGTATTATCACCTGCAATCAATTATGAATCAAAGAATTCTACAAGATTTGTAATTTTTGCAAGCAGAAAGATAAGACTTAAAGATGCTGACAAGCTTTCAATTTGCTTCAGACTTCCTCATAAATCCGGTTCTCTTTATACTCTTCTTTCAAACATTATCTACAATGGTCTTAACATGACACATATCGAGTCAAGACCTATACCGGGAAGAAATTTTGAGTATCAGTTCTTTGTAGATTTTGAAGGAAATATTAATGAGCCGGCTGTTATCAATACACTTAATGGAATTGATGCGGAGGCTAGCGAACTTAAAATACTTGGAAATTACAAGACTTTATAAAAATCTTGCCAGACATTAGTAATGTGGGGGTTATTAGTAATGTGGAGGTTATTAGTAATTAGTAATGTGGGAGTTACTAGTAATATTATGGCTATAATAAGAGCCTTGATATATAAGTAGTGAAGTGTGATGCCTAAAAGGCGTTTGCAGATAGGAAAAAAGAGAGATTGAAATGGCAGAAATAGAAAAGAAGGATGATTTTTTTGAAAAGTTTGCAGCCTTTTTCAGAAATATATTTGGAAAGGGAGATAGCGGCTTTGCAAAGCTTGTGAATAAGCTTTGTACTAGGGAAATAATTACATATCTTATTTCAGGAGTACTTACTACAGTGGTTAACTGGCTGCTGTATTATCTGATAATACATGTCATTTTAGGAGTAGAGTCAAAAACAAACTATACGGCAGATGAAAACCTGAAGATCCATATTGGAAATACCATAGACTGGATACTTACAGTGGCTTTTGCCTATGTAGTAAATGCCTATTGGGTATTTGTCGAAAAAAGAGAAGGTTTTTCAAAGGAAATGAAGAAGCTTCTGAAGTTTTATGGAGCCCGTCTTTTGACATTTTTGATAGAAGAGGGCGGAATGTTACTGTTCATTACGTTTTTATCCTTTAATGATATTATTGTCAAGGTTGTAATTGCAGTAGTTGTAGTAATACTTAATTACGTATTTTCAAAGCTTTTTGTTTTTGCAAAAAAGGAATGATGTTTTTGTAGATATTGAAAGAAAATGTAAGTTTTATATGTAGGTCTTGAAGGTGTGATTTGCATTGATTTATAGGGGAATAAACATACGTGGAAAAAAAGAATAAAAGCCGTGGGCTAAAAGAAATCTTAGAGCTGACCTTAAAACTAGAGGACGGAGTTGATGTAAGAAAAAATCTTATTGAACTTAAGTCTGGTTTAAAGGAACTAAGTAAAAAGGATACCTATAAGCTTACAGAATATTTTGAAGATTCTGAAGAGCTTGTTGAGGAATTATTAAATAATGAAGATGCGAAGGTAAGAAAGAATATTGCCCTTGTATTAGGACAGCTCTCTTGCCAGAAATATTTAAAGAAGCTTTATGCAGCCTATAAAAATGAAAGCCAGCTTTTTGTGCGCTCATCATATCTTGAGGCAATGCAGAATTTAGATGTTGATAAAATAGTAGAAGAGCTAAGAAGTGATTATAAGAAAGCTTCAGAGGCATTAAAGAATGCTGATGAAGCTGATAAAAAGCATTATTTAGAGGAATGTACTGCATTTAAGCAGTTACTTTCGGATTTTGTGGATGCTTCTTCTGAGGGAGCGGCCGCTAAGGGTGCTGAAAGTGACAGAAAGGCATCTGTTAAGTTAAGAGGACGAGAGGTAAATTGCCTTCTTACCATAAATGGAGGCTTTGAAAAGCTTCTAGATGAAGAGGTAAGTAAAAGAGGCGGTGTGCGTCCGATGGTGCATGCTCCGGTAAAAGGTGGAGTAGTTGTGCGCTCATCTGAATTAGATGATGTGCTGAAAATCAGGATTTATAATGAAGCCTTATTTTTCCTGAGCACTGAGGAACTTACCAGGGATATATTAAAGCCTATAAAGGTGAGCAGTGCAAAGGAATCAGTTAGAAAAACAGCTGAGGAATGTGCAAAGCTTGTTATTAAGAATGGGCTTTTAGAGCTTCTTAAGACAGTAGGAGCGCTGTACTCAGTAGCGTATTTTAGGACAGAGATAAGAATTCCGGCAAAGATTAAAGCAGTATTTGACGATAGAAAGAAAAATGAGCTATCAAGGCTCTTTTCTCAGTTCCTTGCGCTGGAATCTGAAAATAGTCTTGAAAATAAACCTTCCGACTATCTCTTTGAGATAAGACTTATATTTAATGAAGAATTAGATTCTTTCCTTCCTCTTGTAAAGTTCATGAGACCTGCAGATACGCGTTTCTCATACAGAAAGAGCAGCGGAGCCTTTGCAATGAAGCCATATGTTGCTGCTCTTTGCGCAAAGCTTGCAGAGGGTTATATGAAGGATCATGCTCAGGTATTGGATCCTTTTTGCGGCTGCGGAACTCTTTTGATAGAAAGAGGCAAGCTCAAAAAGTGCCGCGATGAGTATGGTCTTGACATAAAGGAGAATGAGATAGTCTCAGCAAGAGAGAACTCAGAGAGAGCCGGAAGTCAGATAAATTACATAAACCGTGATTTTTTTGACTTTAAGCATGAATATCTTTTTGATGAAATCATTACTGATATGCCTTTTGTCATGAATGAAGATCAGGACAAAATACAAATTCTTAAAAAAATTTATGAAAAATTCTTTAATTCTTCAATAAACTATTTGAATTTGGACGGAATTGTGGTAATATATACTCATAATAAGGATTATGTGCAAAAATTTAAAGGAAAAAATTTGGAGATAGTGGAAGAATTTGCCATTTCAAAGAAGGACCGCACAGATCTCGTTATTTTAAAGGTTATAAGCGAAAAGAACTGACCTGGATTGTCGGAGAAGGTATTATTAAAAATATTAAATTAAATTTAAAAAATAGAAAATTATTAAAGAGTGTTTTTTTTCAATCAAAAAGCAAGATATAAAAAGGGAAAATTGATGAAGGTATGGAGGATTAAGAAGTGTCAGATTTAAATAACAATCCAGATTTAAATAATGAGCAGGCAGGTGCAGACGCATCAGAGACTGTGAAAAAAAAGAAAAAGAAAAGAAAGCTATATACTGCAATAGGTGTTATTATAATTGTAATAGGAATATGCATTATGGCTTATCCTTTTGTTTCTATCTGGTATCATGATAGAGAAAGCAAGAAGATACTTGCAGAGGCTTATAGACAGATAGATTCAAATTCTAATAAGGTAAGTGGTTCAGAAGAAAATCCTGTTGAGGGAGTCTCTGAAGAAGGCGGTGAAGATACTCAGCAGGCTACTACAGCTGCAGGAGAGGATGTCGAAAATCCGGATTCTACCGAGCAGGGAAGAACCAATAAAAATACCAATGACAGACTTGGAAATCAGGAGCTTTACGGCGTTATTGAAATACCAGCCATTGATCTTGTATATCCTGTAGTAGTAGGTGCAGAGGCAGCAGAAATCGATTTTGCAATCGGTCATATTACTGAAACAGAAAATTTCGGTGAAGACGGAAATTGCTGCATAGCAGGTCATAGAGGTGGTACGAGTGGTCCTTATTTTAAGGATCTAGATAAGCTTAAAGCTGATGATGAGGTAGTAGTCACTGATATGGATGGTGTTAAATACACCTATCTGGTAGTTTCATCATTCGATGTTAATCCGAATGATGTTTGGGTTACAACAAACGATATTGATCAGGATGGAAAGGATGATTCCGGAAAGTGGATGACACTTATAACCTGCGACAAGAACAGTACAAAGAGATTGATTGTACGCTGCAAGATGCAGGAAGAGGAATCATAAGTGAGGGAGTTATGCCAAAATTTACATTTTCACCAAGAGATCCAAATAAGAAGGTAGATTTATCATCTATCAGAAGAGGAAGAGAGATTCCAGACGAATTAAAGCCAAAGCACGATAGCGTTGAGGAAGTAGCCAAGAAGATTGCTGAAGTAGCAGAGGGCGTGTCTGAGAGTTCAAAGGAAGGTGAGGATAAGGAAGATGCGTCTAATAATGATGACGCTGATTCAAATCCGAGGGAAGAAGCAAAAGTAAAGGCGCCGGCTCAGACCACAGTAGCAACAGGTCAGGCCATATTAAAGACAAATCAGCCAAAGGTCGATCTTCAGAATGCACTTTATTATATGGGCTATGGTGGAAGAAAGCCAGATGCTTATATGTCATCAGTTATTGAAGAGTGCGTTAGGGAAATTGAGCCTAAGATAATAGCTAAGAGCTATTATGAGATTTCAGATGTAATTAGAGATGAAGAAGGAAAAATCACTCTTGCAAATGGAAATCTCGAGCTTACTGGAACCTCAATAGAAGAACATCTCAGTCATTGCAGCAAGGTAGCAATGTGCGTTGAGACAATTTCAGAAGAGGTAGACAAGCTAATAGAAGCATCTCAGCAGGATGACATTACTAAGGGGCTTATTTATGATGCCCTTGCAAACTCAGCTATAGAGTTAGTAAGAAAAGATCTTGAAAAGAGAATTGCAGCAGAGCACCCTGAATATAAGGTTGGCTGGCAGTTCGGAATAGGCTATGGAGATCTTCCTATAACTCTGCTTGATCCTTTCCTTAAGGTATTAAAGGCAGAGGAAAGAATAGGAGTTAAGACAAATGGAAGCGACATCATGATTCCAATGAAGTCTGTAGCAGGAATAATAGATCTTACAGAAAAAGAGCCTGAGGCTGAAGAAGCAGAGGAAGAGGATAATTCTTCTAGTGATGAATCAGGAGAGAGCTATACTGAGTAAGGAAATGGCAGCTGTGATGAATCAGGAGAGAGCTATACTGAGTAAGGAAATGGTAGCTGTGATGAATCAGGAGAGAGCTATACTGAGTAAGAAAATGGCAGCTGAAAAAATAGAAAGCTAAGGATAAATAGATGAGAGTAATAGCAGGATCAGCAAGAAGTGTACCTCTTGTGGCACCTAGAGGAAAAGATGTTACAAGACCTACAACTGATAAAATTAAAGAGACTCTATTCAATATTTTAAATTTTGACCTTCCAGGAAGCAATTTTTTAGATCTGTTTGCAGGAAGCGGAGGAATAGGAATAGAAGCACTCAGCAGGGGAGCAGAATATGCGGCCTTTGTTGATAATTCAAAGGATGCAGCAGATTGCATCAATTACAATCTAAAGCATACAAAGCTAGATAGCAAGGGGCAGCTTTTAAAGACAGACTATCTTAGGGCGATAGCAACACTTGAATCCATGGGTAAAAAATTTGAATTTGTATTCATGGATCCGCCTTATGAGGAATATTTGGAAAAAAATGTGCTTGAAAGATTGTCAGCATCAGATATAATAGATAAAGAGACTGTCATTATAGTAGAGGCATCTGATCATACGGATTTTTCGTATGTTGATGATCTGGGATATACTATAGACAGGATAAAAAATTACAAAAGCAAGATGCATGTTTTCATGCACAGGAATAATTAAATAATTGGTATATATTTATGAGACATTAGGAGCAGTAATATGAGAGTTGGAATATATCCGGGCAGCTTTGATCCGATTACATTAGGTCATCTTGATATAATTAAGCGTTCATCAAAAATGGTCGACAAGCTTATTATAGCAGTACTGAACAATAGTGCTAAAAAAGCAATGTTTTCGGCTGATGAACGAGTTGCACTAATTAGAGAGACAGTGAAGGATATACCAAATGTTTCAGTAGAGCAGTTTGAGGGATTAACAGTGGATTTTGCTCGTAAGGTTGGAGCAAATGTGATGTTCAGGGGACTTCGTGCGGTAACGGATTTTGAATATGAAATCCAGATTGCCCAGACAAACCATGCAATTGCACCAGATATTGATACACTTTTCCTTACGACTAGTGTAAAATATTCTTTCCTATCATCAAGCATAGTAAAAGAAATATCTATGTACAAGGAGAGTGTGGAGCAGTTTGTTCCTGAATGTGTAGCAGAGGCATTAATTAAAAAATTTAAATAAAATGTAAGATATAGTAAAGGAGTGTTAATTATGGCTAGTGGAAACAATGTTATGTCTATAATCGATCAGATTTCGGAGCTTGTAAATGGATGTTCACCTACTAAGTTTAAGACAGGTTATGTTAATGTGCCAAAGGAACAGCTTCTAGATCTTGTTCAGAGACTTTCAGAAGAACTTCCTTCAGCAATAGCAAGAGCTGATAAAATGGTCAGAAATCGTCAGCAGATCCTTGATGATGCAGAAAAGACAAGAAAAGAAATTGAAAATGGAGCAAAGGCTGAAGCAGAAAAGATTATTAGAGAAGCTAATGAGAGAGCTGTAAAACTTGTAGATGAGAATACAATTACAATGAAAGCAGAAGTAAAGGCAAGCAGAATCCTTACCGATGCAAACCGCAGAGCCACAGCTATTCAGGAAAATGCACTCAGCTATGCTAATGATATAATGACAAATTTTGGAAATAACCTTGGAAATGTATTCGATCAGTTCAAGGAGACTGTAGAGCAGTCACTTAGACAGATGGGGGCACAGCTTGATGAGGTAGATGAAAACCGCAGACAGGTAGAAGCTGCACTTGATGCAAGCAGGGGTGAAGTACGCGAGGAAGCTCCAAATGAGGATATGCCTGATGACGGTGATGATTATGATGATCAGGGTGATTATCAGGATGATAATGGTAATTATGAAGAGTCAGAATATTCAGAACATGGTGATGATTACAGGGTTTCATCAAATAGCCTTGATGATGTGTTTGATGATGAAGACCAGTAATAAAAGCGTATTTGTGTAATTGGTTAATTTAACGAGTAATTGGAGGGAGAATTGTCAGATCAATACAGTCTTTCCTTAGCTTTTGCAGTTACAGTGTTAGTATTATCGCTTTCCTGTATGACGCTCTGCGCTATACAGAAAGCTTCCGTAGAACAGAAGATGACAATGCTTATTGTATTCTCATCAATACTGTTCTCAATGGGACAGCTAGCCGGAGTTGCTAGTAGTGATATGTCTATGCAGCTGTTAAGCGATAAGCTTGAGTTCATAGGAGGAATAAATACATTCTATTTTTGCGCACTTCTGTATTTTTATTATTTCAAGGTGAAGTTTAATTCACTTTTGAAATATGGTTTATTTGTGATAGTATTCTTTTTAAGCTTTTCAATAGCTATACTAGACCTTCATGACCTGTTTTACAGAAAGTATTGGCTTCTTGAAAGAGAAGGAGTAACGGAGATCGTATTTGAACCGGGTATTCTTTATACGACCATATTTGGGGCAATGATTGCATTTGCGGTCGTTATAACTATCTTCTTCATAAGACAGCTGATTATAAAGAGAAGTGACGTAGAAAATACGATACTGCTTTATATAATTGTAATGCTTCCAAGTATTGCATTCTCAGTGGATGTGATATACGAGCCTATAATAAAGGCAGTACCATTCAGCCTGATTTTGGTTGATGTGCTTCTTATCTATCTGATAATAGTAAGAAGATTTTATGATATTGATACGCTTGCGCACAGGCTTGTGTTCGATTCAGCAAATGATGCTCTGATAGTGCTTGATGCAACTAAGTGCTATACTGATGCGAACAGACTAGCCAAGGAAATGTTCCCGGAGCTTGCAAAGGCAAAGACAGGAAAGAGATTATCAGCAGTAAGTGTAAAGGCGTTTAACACCTTTGAAAAATGCCTCGAATATGAAAATGTCATGGAGAATAGAATAATAGACTCTAGGACAGGTATTCCGGTAATAATAAAGAGTAAGAGAAGAAATACTGCCAAGGAAGCTCAGATCTTAAAAAAGAGGAAGCAGTCAGTAAAGGATGTGCCTGATATCGAGTATAAGGGCAAGATATTCCATGCATCTTCAGATACGATAATAGAGAATGAAGGCAGCAAGAGAGAAGAAATAATCGGTTTTGTTCTTTGGTTCAGAGATGTAACAGCAGATAGAGAGCATACAAGACTTCTTGATAACTATAACCACGATTTAGAGGTGGATGTAGCAAAGAAGACCAAGGAATTAAAAGAACTTCAGGAGCAGATGATCATCGGCTTTGCAACTTTAGTAGAGTATAAGAATCATGTAACCGGAGGACATATCAAGCGTACGGCGGCATATTGTGAATTAATAGGAAAAGAGCTCAAAAAGGAAGGAAAGTATTCAGACATAATTGATGACACCTTCATAGAGACCTTAAAGAGCGTAGCTCCACTTCATGATATAGGAAAGCTTACCATACCAGATGATGTACTAGATAAGCCGGGAAAGCTTACAGATGAAGAATTTGCACTGATAAAGACCCATACACTAAAGGGAGCAGAAATCATAGACCTTACCCTTAATACAGGAAAAACAAACCAGTATTATGAAATGGCAAAGGAAGTGACAATGTATCACCATGAAAAATGGGACGGATCAGGATATCCGAGAGGAAAGAAGGGACAGGATATTCCATTATCAGCAAGAATAATGGCAGTATCAGACTTCTTTGATGCACTCTCGACAGAAAGGCCATATAAAAAGGCCTTCCCAATGGAAAAAACCTTCAAGATAATGAAGGAAGAATCCGGCAGGCATTTCGACCCGGTAGTATTAGAAGCCTTCTTCAATGTAGTAGACGAAGCAATCGAACTACATGAAAAAATGAAGGATGAAAATCTCACAGAAATAAATGACTTGAATCAGTTTTAAAAAGGGCGCTCACGATGCTCGCATCAGTGAGCGCCTTTTTTGTTTGCGCGCCATTGGCGCGCTCTAACGGGTGAAAGTCCCGAACACACCTAGATAGTAGGAAGTATCGGAGGTGGGGATAAGTAAGGGAAAAACAACAATTTCACACAAAAACTAGAGTAATTTTAACCCACTGTTTTAACACCAAAAATCACCGAAAAAAACGGTTAAAAAACATCAACAAAAACATCAATTTGATTATTGACTTATTTGACAAATGTTGTTACACTAATAACCGCACCATACTATGATTGTGGAAAAGTCTATGCAAAATAGCATAATATCCCGCAAAAAGCTCATTCTAAACAATGGACTATGATTTAAATCATAGAAAAGATCGATGCAAAGGTGTAAAACTGGCTTAAGCAATAATTAAACGAGTTTTTAAAAGTATAGAATTATGGAGGATGAGAAAAAATGAAGAGTGATAATGTTAAATCGGGTATATCACATGCCCCTCACAGATCCTTGTTCAATGCACTTGGATTTACAAAGGAAGAAATGCAGAAGCCTCTTGTAGGTATTGTAAGTTCATATAATGAAATCGTGCCAGGTCACATGAACATCGACAAAATCGTAGATGCTGTTAAGCTTGGAGTAGCAGAAGCAGGAGGAATGCCAGTAGTATTCCCTGCAATAGCAGTATGCGATGGAATAGCAATGGGACACGTAGGAATGAAGTATTCCCTCGTTACACGTGACTTAATAGCAGACTCAACAGAGTGTATGGCAACTGCACATCAGTTCGATGCACTTGTTATGGTTCCAAACTGTGATAAGAACGTACCAGGACTTCTTATGGCAGCAGCAAGAATAAATGTCCCAACAGTATTCGTATCAGGCGGCCCAATGCTCGCAGGACACGTAAAGGGAAAGAGACGCAGCCTTTCATCAATGTTCGAGGCAGTAGGTTCATACGAAGCCGGAACAATGACAGAAGAGGATGTTACAGAGTTCGAAGAAAAGGTATGCCCAACCTGCGGCTCATGTTCAGGTATGTATACTGCAAACTCAATGAACTGTCTTACAGAAGCAATCGGTATGGGACTTAAGGGAAATGGAACAATCCCGGCAGTATATTCAGACAGACTTCGTCTTGCAAAGCATGCAGGTAATGCTGTCATGGAAATGTACAGAAAGAATATCCGTCCTCGTGACATCTTAACAAAGGAAGCATTCATGAATGCCCTTACAGTAGATATGGCACTTGGATGTTCAACAAATACAATGCTTCATCTTCCAGCAATTGCACATGAAGCAGGAGTTGAAATCAATCTTGAAATCGCAAATGAAATCAGTGATAGAACTCCGAACCTCTGCCATCTTGCACCAGCAGGAGCAGCATATATGGAGCAGCTCAATGAAGCAGGCGGAATCTATGCAGTAATGAACGAGCTTGCAAAGAAGAATCTTCTCAATCTCGACTGCATGACAGTTACAGGAAAGACAGTTGGCGAGAATATCAAGAACTGCATCAACCGTGACCCGGAAATCATCCGTCCTATCGAAAATCCATTCATGCCAAATGGTGGAATTGCAGTACTCAAGGGAAATATCGCACCAGATTCAGGTGTAGTAAAGCGTTCAGCAGTTGTACCAGAGATGATGGTACATGAAGGCCCGGCAAGAGTATTCGACTGCGAAGAGGATGCAATTAAGGCAATCACTACAGGTAAGATAGTAGCAGGAGATGTAGTAGTAATCCGTTACGAAGGTCCAAAGGGCGGCCCGGGAATGAGAGAAATGCTTAATCCTACATCTGCAATCGCAGGTATGGGACTTGGCTCAAGCGTAGCTCTTATTACAGATGGACGTTTCTCAGGAGCATCAAGAGGAGCTTCAATCGGACATATCTCACCAGAGGCAGCAGTAGGCGGACCTATTGCTCTCATTCATGAGGGAGATATCATAAAGATAGACATTCCAAACAACTCACTTAACGTTTTAGTATCAGATGAAGAACTTGAGGCAAGACGTAAGGAATGGAAGCCAAGAAAGCCAAATATTACAACAGGCTATCTTAGAAGATATGCTTCACTTGTTACATCAGCAAACAGAGGAGCAATCCTTGAAGTAAAGGATGACAATAGCAATATCTGATAAAAATCAAATCAATTAATAATATTACTGGAGGCTAAGAATAATGCTTTTAAATGGTTCAGAAATACTTATTGAGTGCTTAAAGGAACAGGGTGTTGACACTGTTTTTGGTTACCCAGGAGGATGTATTCTTAACGTTTATGATGAGCTTTATAAGCATAGCAGCGAAATCAGACACGTACTTACATCACATGAGCAGGGTGCTTCACATGCAGCAGACGGTTATGCAAGAGCAACAGGCAAGGTCGGCGTATGTATGGCAACATCAGGTCCTGGTGCAACAAACCTTGTAACAGGTATTGCAACAGCATATATGGATTCAGTTCCACTTGTTGCAATCACAGCAAACGTTGCAGTTCCTCTTCTTGGAAAGGATTCTTTCCAGGAAATTGACATCACAGGTATCACAATGCCTATCACAAAGCACAACTTCATTGTAAAGAACATTGAAGATTTAGCAAGCGTTATTCGCCGTGCTTTCAAGATTGCAAAGTCAGGCCGTCCAGGTCCTGTACTTGTAGATATCACAAAGGATGTTACAGCAGCTAAATGTGAATATGAGAAGGCTATCCCAGAGGAAGTACTCCCAGTAGAAAATACCATTAATGAGAATGACATAAATAAGGCTGTAAAGATGCTTGAAATTGCCCAGAAGCCAGTATTCCTTGTTGGCGGCGGCGCAATCATGTCAGGCGCTCAGGACGAACTAAAGAAGATGGTAGATCTCATCGATGCACCAGTATGTGATACACTTATGGGTAAGGGTGCATTCTCAGGAGAAGATCCAAGATATACAGGAATGATCGGTATGCATGGAACAAAGACTTCTAATTTTGCAGTTACAGAGTGTGATCTCCTTGTAGTATGCGGTGCCCGTTTCTCTGACAGAGTTACAGGTAATGCGACAAAGTTCGCACCAAATGCAAGAGTACTCCAGTTCGACGTTGATTCAGCAGAAATCAATAAGAATATCATGACAAGTGCCAGTGTAGTTGGTGATTTAAATGAAATCCTTAAGAGAATTAATGCAAAGCTTCATCAGCAGAGCCATTCAGAGTGGCTTGAGCATATCGAGGGCTTCAAGAAGAGATATCCAATGACTTATCATACAGAAAAGCTTACAGGACCATATGTAGTAGAAGAACTCTACAAAATCACCAAGGGTGATGCAATCATCTGTACAGAAGTAGGTCAGCATCAGATGTGGGCAGCTCAGTACTATAAGTACTCAAAGCCACGTCAGCTCATCACAAGCGGCGGACTTGGAACAATGGGCTATGGTCTCGGTGCAGCAATCGGTGCAAAGGCTGGTTGCCCGGACAAGACAGTAGTTGACATTGCAGGTGATGGATGCTTCAGAATGAACATGAATGAAATCTGTACTTCTGTTAGAGCAGGAATTCCTGTAATTGATATTATCTTCAATAATGAAGTTCTTGGAATGGTTCGTCAGTGGCAGACACTTTTCTACGGAAAACGTTACTCAGCAACTGTTCTTAACGATGGTGTAGATTATGTAGCAATCGCTAAGGGTATGGGAGCTCAGGGCTACCGTATCACCAAGAAGGAAGAGGTTGCCAAGGTATTAAAGCAGGCAATCAAGGATCAGAAGGCAGGCAAGACAGTAGTAATTGATGTAAGAATCGATGAAGATGACAAGGTATGGCCAATGGTTGCTCCAGGCGCTTCAATTTCAGAAGCTAAAGAAGAGAAGGATTTTGGTTAATTATCTATTTGACTTTTTATAATATTTTACCTATAATTAAATAGGTGTAATAATCGAACAGGAAAGTGTAGCCAGTACTTTCATGTTTGAGTGTTATAATTTATCTATCCCGAAAGGAGCTTATATTTATGGAAAAGACAAAGTTAGGAATTTCAGTACAGGCATTTGCAGCACTCATTTACCTTCTTGGAGCTAATTCAGCCTTCAGTACAATAGGTATACTTTTAATGGGCTATGGATTATTAGTTGAAGGTGATGCTGTAAAGGTAGAGGTGAAGAAGGCATTTAAGGTATACGCGATAGTATGGGTTGTATATGCGTTTAAGGCAGCTCTTTCAGAGTTATTAGGCTTTGTAAATACCCTTACTAGTTCTTCGGTTTACCTTCCAAGCCAGATCAGTACATTAATTAGCTTTGCTGTAGCAATAACATTTATCGTTTTTGCAATCATTGCATATACCAATAAGCCAGCTGCAACTACAGCTCAGTAATATGTTATTTCCTGCTGCTTTATTATGTAAAGTAGCCTATTACAATTAAATCTAAGATTACTTTAAATGGATTCCTTTAAATAGGGATCCATTTTTTATTTTCTTGAAATGGTGAAAGAGTTATTGTATAATTTTCGTTGGCAAAAGGGGAATATTAAGGAATACCTGGCACATACGATGAATAAATAGACTGTTGCATTTTATGCATAAAGATGATAATATTGTAAATACTGGCTGGTGGAATCTAAAATACTGCAGATATTCAGATGAAATCAAAAAATATAATATAGAATGGCGGTTCAAGTTGGAGTACATTAATTCAAAAGATTTTAAACTTACAGGCACGAATGTGACCTTTGGAAAATTTGATGGAATTCATAAGGGACATAGGTTCCTGATAGATGAATTGAAAAAGCAGAAGGAAATAAATCAAGGGAAGATAGTGGTATTTACCTTTGATTTTAGACTTATGCCCAAAAGCATCAGAAAAGACCTCGAGGAAATCTATACCTCAAAAGAAAAAAGAGAAATTCTTGAAGCTCTTGGCGTGGATGTAATGATAGAATATCCGTTAGACCAGGATGGTGCAGATATGAGCCCGGAGGATTTTGTAAGAGAAGTGATCTGCAAAAAAATCGGAGCAAAATATCTTGCTGTGGGGCATGACTTTACCTTTGGCAAAAAAGCAGCCGGAACCCCGACGCTTCTTGAAAAGATGTCTATAAACTGTGGCTATGCAGTTGATATATTTGAAAAAATTGAGATAGATAAGCTAGAAGTATCAAGTACTTTGGTACGTAGCTACCTTCGAGAGGGAAAAATCCAAGAAGCAAATAAGCTCCTTGGCATGAATTATTATATAAAAGGCGTTGTAGAAAAGGGAAAGCAGCTTGGAAGGACGATAGGCTTTCCAACAGCAAATGTAATACCTGAGGAAGTGAAGCTTTTGCCTAGAAACGGAGTATATGCAACTAAGACCACCATACTTGATGGTGCTTATGCAGGAAGAGTATATAAAGGGATGACTAATATAGGTGTCAGGCCTACAGTCGGAAATCAGACACAGAAATGGGTAGAGACCAATTTCTTTGACTGCGATGATGATCTTTACGGAGCTGCTATCAAGACAGAGTTTTATGCCTTTACAAGGCCCGAAACCAATTTAGGTTCTGTAGAAGCACTGAAAAATAGACTTACGCTCGATAAAAAACAGATAGAAGATATGAAGTATTAAAATAAAAGCCCGGAGCTTTATCTGCTCTGGGCTTTTATTTTGTAAGTTGTATCTCTTGAACAAAGTGTTCAAACAATTTGTTCGAACAATTTGTTCAAATAAATCTGTTAAAACAAATCCGTTTTAAGTGGATTATGGTTGATAAACCAATCTATCCTCTGTGATATTGTTTATAACATCAAGATATTTTCTAGCGAGGAACTTAGCCATATTAAGATTCTGATCAAGATAATTTCCGCAGTCATGTGCAGTTGCACCAGGAATGTCACCTTCGAAATCTCTGATAAATTCAAACATTTCCTTCATAAGGCCTACAATGTCCTTTGAAGCAAGGTCGCCTGCAAGAATAAGATAGAAGCCAGTTCTGCAGCCCATAGGACCAAAGTAGATTGTCTTATCCTTAACACCTTCTTTGTTTCTAAGGAAGGTAGCGCCAAGATGCTCGATTGTGTGAATTTCTGCTGTATTCATAACAGGCTCCTTATTTGGAGCTGTCATTCTAAGGTCGAAAGTTGTTATGGTTTCTGCACCTACCTTATCCTTTCTAGAAACATAGATTCCAGGAAGAAGAACCAGGTGATTAACTGTAAAGCTCGCTATTTTTTCAAGTTCTGCCATTTTTTTCCTCCAATTATTAAAATTAAATGGAAATTTACATCCATTAAACATTTTTCATCAAATCAAAAACTCCTTCACGATTATAGCAAAAAAAAGAGAGAATTACAATAGCTTAACCGCTTTTTATATATTGACATTTGAAAAAAGTAGTGTATAATAATACACGTTTTGAAGTTTAGTTTAACTAAACTTTTTGTTAAGAAAGGGGTGCTGTGAATGAAGATAGGTCCTAAGATAAAGGAGCTTAGAGTAGCAAAGAACCTCACGCAGGAGGAACTTGCCGATAGGTGCGAGCTTTCCAAGGGATTTATATCCCAGGTTGAAAGAGATCTCACCTCACCGTCCATAGCGACTTTGGTAGATATTCTTCAATGTCTTGGAACAAACCTTGAAGAGTTCTTTACAGATTCTGAGCCAGAACAGATAGTTTTCAAAAAATCGGATTATTTTGAAAAGGAAGATGGTGAATTGAAAAATACCATTGAGTGGATAGTCCCAAATGCTCAAAAAAATATGATGGAGCCTATTCTTTTAAAGTTAGAGGTGGGCGGGACTTCAACGCCGCATAATCCGCATGCAGGAGAGGAATTTGGCTTTGTATTATCAGGAAGCATAGCAGTTCATATTGGAAATAAGACCTACAAGGCGAAAAAAGGGGAAGCCTTTTATTTCAAGCCTTCAAAGGAACATTATATATCACAGACGGGGCAGCTCCCAGCGACAGTCATATGGGTTTCAGCACCGCCAAGCTTTTAAAAATTCTTTAAGAAATAAAGAGCTTTTATAAAAATGGCTAGGGGCTATTATAATAGAGCTTTTGTTAGAAAGGATCTAAAATGGAGAATAATAAACTTATAGATTTACAGCATATTACAAAATCTTATGATGGAGAGATGATTCTCGACGATTTAAGTTTATATATAAGAGAAAATGAATTTTTAACGCTGCTTGGCCCATCAGGCTGTGGAAAAACTACAACTCTCAGAATAATAGGAGGCTTTGAAAAGCCGGATAAGGGCAAGGTGATTTTTGATGGAAAGGACATTACGAATCTTGCACCAAATGAAAGACAGCTTAATACTGTATTCCAGAAATATGCCCTTTTTACAAACATGACCATAGCAGATAATATTGCCTTTGGTCTTAAGATAAAGGGAAAGTCAAAGTCTTATATAAATGATAAGATAAAGTATGCCTTAAAGCTTGTTAATCTTCAGGGGTATGAAAATAGAATGCCTGATTCGTTATCAGGTGGTCAGCAGCAGAGAATAGCAATCGCAAGAGCCATTGTAAATGAGCCTAAGGTACTTCTTCTTGATGAGCCTCTTGGAGCGCTTGACTTAAAGATGCGTCAGGACATGCAGTATGAGCTTAAGCGCCTTAAGAATGAGCTTGGAATTACCTTCATATATGTAACCCATGACCAGGAAGAGGCTCTTACCATGAGCGATACCATAATGGTAATGAATAAGGGCTATATACAGCAGATAGGTACTCCTGAAAAAATCTATAATGAGCCGGAAAATGCTTTTGTAGCAGATTTCATCGGAGAGAGCAATATTATTCCAGCAACCATGATAGAAGATAAGCTTGTAGAAATACTTGGAGCTAAATGGCAATGCGTAGATGAAGGCTTTGGAAAAAATAAGCCGGTCGATGTAGTAATAAGACCAGAGGATATTGATTTAGTAGAGCCTGATAAGGGAATCATAAAGGGCAGAGTTACTTCTCTTATCTTTAAGGGCGTTCATTATGAAATGGAGGTTGAAGCAAATGGCTTTGAATGGTTAGTTCATTCAACCGATCTTTCGCCTGTGGGTGCAGAGGTAGGTATCTATGTTAATCCATTTGACATTCAGATAATGAACCGTCCTGAATCTGATGATGAAAAGGCTGTATCAGAACTTGAAAAGGAAGATTAATAGGCAGTAATAGTTGATCAGTAATAGATTAATAATTTATTAAAGTCTTCATGGAGGAAAAATGAAAAATAGAAATAAGATGCCGCTTCTTGCAGCGCCTTATGGCGTATGGAGCGTAGCCTTCATTGTTATACCTCTGATAATGATATTATACTACGGTTTCACATCAAAGGCAGATGGAAGCTTTACCTTTGAGAACATAGCACTAATAGCGAAATCAGATAATCTAAAGGCACTCGGCTTATCGGTAGTTCTGTCTCTTATAAGCACGGTGATATGCCTTTTGATAGCATATCCTTTAGCCTTAATACTTAAAGCACTTAAGTTTAAGGGCAGCAGTTTTTTGATAATGATAATTATCCTTCCTATGTGGATGAATTCACTTCTTCGTACCATTGCCTGGCAGAATATACTTGAAAATACCGGAATATTAAATAATATTTTGACCTTTTTCGGGCTGCCAAAGGCACATATAATCAATACCAATAAGGCAATCATAATAGGAATGGTATATGACTTCCTTCCGTTTATGATACTTCCTATAAATAACGTAATTCAGAAGATAGATGATGATGTAATCAATGCTGCAAGAGATCTTGGAGCAAACTATTTTCAGACGATTATAAGAGTTATACTTCCACTTAGCCTTCCTGGAGTGATTTCAGGAATAACCATGGTATTCGTACCAGCACTTACGACCTTCGTAATTTCAACAATTTTAGGAGGAAGTAAGATACTTCTTATTGGTAATGTCATAGAGCAGTATTTCCAGTACATTTATAACTGGAATGCAGGATCAGGTTTATCGTTAGTTCTTATGGTATTTATTTTTATAAGCATGGCATTAGTTAATAAGTATGACAAGGAAGATGAAGTATCAGCGGCCTTTTAAAGGCACTTTGGAGGAATTATGGCAAAGAGATTTTTTATGAAGCTATACGTAGCGCTAGTAGTCATATTTTTATATGCACCGATAGCAGTTCTTATAGTACTTTCATTTAATGCATCAAAATCCCGCGCAAAGTGGGGAGGCTTTACTACAGACTGGTATACCAGATTATTCAGTAATGCCGGAATAATGGATGCATTTAAGAATACTATCATAATAGCGCTTATTTCGGCAGTTGTTGCTACCATACTTGGAACGGCAGCTTCAATAGGAATGAACAGAATGAAGAGACTTCCAAAAACTGTAATGCTTGGAATAACTAATATACCTATGCTCAATGCAGACATAGTAACAGGTATTTCGCTCATGCTGTTATTTATAGCCTTTAAGATAGGGCTCGGATTTAAAGCAGTTTTAATATCACATATAACCTTTAACATACCTTATGTAATATTAAGCGTAATGCCAAAGCTGCGTCAGACTAGCAGAGCAAGATATGAAGCAGCTCTAGACCTTGGAGCAAAGCCGGCATATGCTTTCTTTAAGGTGGTGCTTCCGGATATAATGCCGGGTGTAATATCAGGCTTTATATTAGCCTTTACAATGAGTATAGATGATTTTATCATTACCTACTTTACAAGAGGAACCCAGGTAGATACCCTTTCAACAAAGATCTATTCTGAGGTAAGAAAGGGCATTAAGCCTGAAATGTATGCACTATCAACGCTTTTGTTTGTGACAGTGCTTGTACTTTTAGTAATAGTAAATAGAAGAAATGCTTATCTTGAAGAAAAACAGAAAAAGAAGATATGAGCTTAAAAAAGAGAGGAGAATTATTATGAAGAAATTTAACAGGAGTTTAGCATTTAGCATGGCAGTATGCCTTGGAGCATCAACAGTACTTACAGGCTGTGGAACATCTGTAGAGGATAATACAGGTGAGGAAGTAGAAATCACTGTCAGCAATGAATTAAAGGCCGGTGAAAATGGTGAGGTGTATGTATTTAACTGGGGTGAATATATTGGAGATGGTGTTATTGAAGCTTTTGAGAAGGAAACAGGAATTAAGGTAAACTACATGGAATTTACTGAAAATGAGGATATGTATCCATTATTAGCTTCAGGTGCTAATAACTATGATGTAGTATGTCCTTCAGATTATATGGTAGATAAGCTTATAAAGGAAAATCTTATTCAGCCTATTGATAAAAGTAAAATTACAAATTATGGAAACATAGATCCTGAGTATCTTAAGAGCGCTGAGCTTTTTGATCCGGGCAATCAGTACTGTGTACCTTATTGCTGGGGAACTGTAGGTATTCTTTATAATACCAGCATGGTAGATGAAGAAATCACAAGCTGGAATGCACTTTTTGATGAAAAGTATTCAGGACAGATCCTTATGATGAATTCTCTTCGTGATGCATATATGATAGCACTCAACCTTTTAGGATATGATCTTAACACATCAAATGAGGCAGAGCTTGATGCAGCAACTGACCTTCTTAAGAAGCAGAAGCCTCTTGTACAGGCTTATGTTGTAGATGAAGTAAGAGATAAAATGATCGGCGGTGAAGCAGCAATCGGCGTAATTTATTCAGGTGAAGCAATTTACACTGCAAGAGAAAATCCAGATCTAAAGTATGTAGTTCCAGATGAGGGCTCAAATGTATGGATAGACGGCTGGGTAATCCCTACAAATTCAAAAAATACAGAAAATGCATATAAGTGGATTGATTTTATGTGCCGCGCAGATGTGGCTCTTGCAAACTTTAATTATATTACTTATTCAACACCGAATAAGGCAGCAAGAGAGCTCATTACAGATGAGGATATAAAGAATTCTACAGTCGCATTCCCGGGCGAAGACATTCTTTCAAGATGCAAGGCATATAATTACCTTACTCCGGAAGTAGAAGAAATGTATATGGAAAAGTGGAACAGCGTAAAGTCTAACTAAAACCGGGTTTACAGGTGTAAAAAAAGACTTGTAAAAAACATGAATTAATGACATAATATATTAGAAACAGTAAGAGAAAATGAGATAATATATTAGGGACAGTATGATAAATGAAGAAATAAGCTATGACAGACTTCTTAAAATAAAGACGACGGGAAGGGATGATTCAAATGCGACTCAGCTAAGATATCCTTACGAACCAACACCGTATTCTGTATTAGAGAGGCTTGCTAATAGCGGCTTAATTAGAAAAAAGAATGTACTTATAGACTATGGCTGCGGAAAGGCCAGAGTGCCGCTCTTTTTATCCTATCAGACAAGGTGTCTGTCTATAGGCGTAGAGTATGATGAAATAATATATTCAGAGGCAAAAAAGAATTTAGAAACAGCAGTTTATTCAATGAGAACGGATGTGATAAATCAAAGTGCAGAAGAATATCCCGTTCCTGAAGAGGCAGACAGGATATTTTTCTTCAATCCGTTTTCGGTTCAAATACTAAAAAAAGTAATCGAAAATGTCAGAGAATCTTATGAAAAGAAGGAAAGAGAAATATTGCTATTTTTCTATTATCCTTCTAAGGAATATATAGCCTATCTTGATGGCGAAGCTGGGCTTACAAGGGAAGCTGACATAGATTGCAGAGATCTTCTAGAAACAGAAGATGAGAGAGAATGTGTATTAGTATATAGGTTCTGAGAAAAAAGGAGGACGTATGGCAATAAGCGCGCAGGAAAGACGCAGCAGTATACTCGAAATCCTTAATAATGCTGCGAGTCCGATACCAGGAGGACAGCTTTCAAAGAAGCTAGGAGTGTCTAGGCAGATAATTGTTCAGGATATTTCAATACTAAAGGCATCACATCCAGAAATACTAGCAACAAGTAAAGGCTATTTGATAGCAGGAAAATTTGAAGGCGATGGTGCACAGACTTCAAAAGCGGAGAATGAGGCATATTTAAAGCCAAATGGGAAGCCGAGAAGGGTTTTCAAGGTAAAGCATAGTGATGATCAGATGGAAGATGAGATGAGGGGCATAGTTGAGCTTGGCGGAGTTATGCTAGATGTCAAGATAGAGCACAGGGTCTATGGAACTATTTCAAGACCACTTAATGTCAGCAGCATCAGAGATATCAAGAATTTCATGAATGATATCAAAAGCGGAGTGTCTTCTCCATTAAAGAATTTGACATCCGGCTATCATTATCATACAATAGAAGCAAAGAATATAAAAATTCTTGATGAGATAGAGGAAATGTTAAGAGAAAAGGGCTATCTAATAGAAACATTGGATGGTATGCCAACTTACAAGCCGAAGGATTATAATAACATTTGACTTTAAAGAAATGTTTGGTGAAAGGAGATTCGTATGAAGAAGGTAGGTAAGGTAATACTTAGAGTATTTGTAGTGGTTGCGGCTGTTGCAGGAACTATTGCAGGATTATTTTTCTTTAAAAAGAAAAGAAAAATACGAAAAACTGATGATATTGAAACTGATGATATTCAAACTGATGATAATGAAACTGATGATGCAAGCAATTCAAAAGCTGACTAAATATCTGAAATAAGTAAAAAATTTAAAAAGCCTGCTTTAATAAATAGAGCAGGCTTTTAGTGTTTAGAGGAAGGTAGAATGGAGAATTCCTTTAAGTTTTTTAAAAATGAAAAATGTGAATATTATCCTTGTCACAAAGGTTTTAGTAAGGAGGATGACTTCAATTGTCTTTTCTGTTACTGCCCCCTGTATTTTTTAGATGAATGCCCCGGTAGCTATAAAATAATAAAGAACAGGAAAGGGAAAGAAATAAAAAGCTGCATGGATTGTGATTTCCCTCACAGGCCGGAGAATTACGGAAAGATAATAAAGCTTTTGTCTGATAAAATGAAGAAATTATAAGTTATCAGCCGTAAAACTCTAGGGTTTTTAAGCGCATGGACACAAGTCGTAATAGCTTACTTGCTCATATTCCAGGACATTTCCCAAAAGGCAAGCTCGTAACGGGAGCAGGAGGTGAAAATGTCGGCAAGGTGCTTTAGCTGCGCTTCGGTGTAGTTTTCTGTAAGGATATTTAGTTCGTTTAAAAGAATTGCATTATCCTTTGCGTATTCTTCAGAAGCATAGCCCTTTATCCAATCACCATAAAAATCATCGTTTATTGAATCAGGCTTTGTCTTAACAATGTTTTTTGCAATAATCTCATAGCTGTAGGCGCAGGAGAGAATCGCTGTAAGGATCTCTACTTCGCCTTCTTCGTATGCTACACGGAGCATATAAGAAGTATAAGATAGATTATCTAAAGAGCGAGGTGTATTCTTAATATCCTCGTCAGTTACTTTAAGTCTGCTAAGATATCCTTTATGGACATTTAGCTCACCGTTCATTACTGAAATGTATTTTGCAAATAGATTTGCGATTTTAAGGCTCTTAGCCTTTGCAACACCAACGGCAAAGGTCTTTGCATAATCTTCAAGATATAGGTAGTCCTGAATCATGTAGTAGCGGAACTTTTCTTTATCAAGGTCGCCGTTCTGAATTCCCATTACAAAGGGATGTTTATTATATTCCTTCCAAACATCATCTGCTGCTAAAAGCAGTCTTTCTACTGTATTCATTTTTATTTCCTCTCTATTATGGATTTAATCTTGTTAAGTGGCAATGATAATACTACTATTCCACAAATTATGAAAAGTGGTACATTCTGTGATAAATTATAAGCTAAGCTGTAGTTAAGAGCGTTCCATCCATCCCAGGCATTTTGAGAAAAGAAAAGTACACCGCTACCGGTATGCGCAAAAATACTTATTGCACTAGCAAGTAGAACTCCGAGTAGTACCTTATACTTTTTATTTATGCCAAAAAGTCCTGTATATCCAAGGCATGAAAAGCATATCATGTGCTCAACGAAGAATTGTCCCCAGTGAGCTAAAGACCACACCGGAATAAGTATTAAGGCAAGAATACCGCAAAGCCAGCCGCCCATGAAGGCAAGCTTGTAATCTACTAATAATGCCATAAGCATTAAAGGAATAGGAGAGCAAAGTGATATGGTTGCCCCTGTAGGAAGAGGGAATCTTATTGAATCAAGCACAATGGTCATTGCTACAATGATAGCGCAAATGCACATTTTACGAGTTGAAAGCTTTAGCTTTCTTATCATAAATATAGTTACTAAATGATATATTACAGTAAAAGAAATTACAACAATTGCACTCATGAATTAGCTCCTTTGCTGAATTCACCCTGAAGATCGAAGGCGTGATTCATTGGACCAGAGCCCTTTCCTAGATCTAAGTCAGCAGCAAGAGCACCTGAAATATAATCCTTAGCGCGCTTAACAGCATCGTTTAAAGAAAATCCCTTGGCAAGATTTGAGGCAATGGCACTTGAAAGAGTGCAGCCTGTACCATGGGTATTTGGATTATTTATACGCTTTCCCTTAAACCAGGTGGCTTCACCGTTAGAATAGAGAAGGTCGTTTGCATCATTGATGTTATGTCCTCCCTTAAGAAGAACGGCGCAGTTGTAATTATCACCGATTTTCTTTGCAGCTGTTACCATGTCGTCTTCAGTTTTAATGGTAATTTCTGATAGAATCTCAGCTTCAGGAATGTTAGGAGTTACCACAGTAGCGATTGGCAGGAATTCTTCTATGAGAGTTTTCACTGCATCGCTCTTTAGAAGGGCAGAGCCGGAGGTTGCAACCATAACAGGGTCTACAACTATGTTTTTTGCCTTGTAGAATCTCAGCCTTTCTGCAATTACTCGGATAAGCTCACTAGAAGCTACCATACCGATTTTTACAGCATCAGGATAGATATCCTCGAATACTGCGTCAATTTGATCCTTCAGGAAATCAGGTGTTGATTCCTGTATTGCTCTTACGCCGGTTGTGTTCTGTGCGGTAAGTGCAGTAATTGCACTCATGGCAAAAACACCGTTCATTGTCATGGTCTTAAGATCGGCCTGAATACCGGCGCCTCCACTGCTGTCACTTCCAGCAATGGTCAATGCTGTTTTCATTTTCATAAATTTCTCCTTTCGTTTATCAGCATTTTTTATATAGCGGCATAAGGTGGTGCCCCCAGTCTACCGCTTAAAGATTGCTGTGGCGTTACGCTTTAGGCATTATGCGATGTGCATTATGCATTTGGCTTTATGCATTTGGCTTTATGTACCCAGCATTTCTTCTGAAGCTTTACGGAGCATGCGGCATTCTGCTTCAATGTCAGATGCTGCAAAAATAGCGCTAACAAGTGCAACTCCGGAGATACCGGTGCCGGATAGCTCTGCGATATTAGTTTTGTTGATGCCTCCTATGGCAACAACTGGAATATCAACAGCATTACAAATATCACGGAGAGTTTCCTTTGAAAGGCTGCTGACATTTGCTTTAGTAGAAGTTGAAAAGACCGAGCCGGCTCCAAGGCAGTCTGCTCCATTTTTAACTGCCTCAAGGGCTTCCTCTACAGAATGTACGGAAACGCCAATCATCATGTCATTTCCGACCTTTTCTCTTACCTGATTTGCTTTCATGTCATCTTGTCCAACGTGGATTCCGTCAGCATGACATTTAATGGCAATATCTACGTTGTCATTTATGAATAGTGGTACCTTGTACTTTTTACAAAGAACAGAAATTTCAAGGGCTTCCTTTAGAAATTCCTCCTCGCCAAGTGTCTTTTCACGAAGCTGAACGCAGGTAACGCCGCCCTTAAGGGCTGATTCTACCTGTTCATATAAGCTTTGATTCTTCGTCCATGCCCTGTCTGTAACGGCATAGAGCAGCATATTTTTCTTATCGCACTTCATATTTTGCTCCTTTCGCTAGCATTTCCGGAGTCATATTGTATATTGCATCAATTATGTAGTTTCTATAAGTAGAATTACCATCTAATGGAGTGAGCCTTTCATGTGCTATTTCGCCGGCGTAGCCCATGGCGGCAACTGCAGCAGCAGTAGCCTCTAGTGGGCTATCAGGGTTTGCCGTTACAAAGGCAGCGGTGAGGCTTGATAGCTGACAGCCTGTTCCAGTGATTGAAGACATGTCAGGATGCCCGTTATATATGCAGTAAGCCTTGCTACTATCTGCAACAATGTCTATTGCACCGGTTATGGCTATTACGGCGCCGGTTTTAGCAGAGAAATCCTTCGCAAAGGATACTGCTGCAGCGAGGTTTTCTTTAGTCACCTTATCTGAGGTGTTTGCATCTACGCCTTTAGGGGCAAGGGATCCTTTTTCAGCAAAACTTCCTTTTTCAGCAAGGCTTCCTTTTTCAGCAAGACATCTTTTTTCAGCAAGACATCCGCTATCAGCAAGACCTACGCCTGCAGCAAGTGTCTTGATTTCAGAAATATTGCCGCGGATGGCAGTGAATTTAACTTCCTCAAGCAGTTTTTTTGCAGTATCTGTACGGAGCTTTGAAACTCCAACGCCTACCGGGTCTAAAACAACAGGATGCTTTAATTCGTTTGCAGTTTTTCCGGCGATAAGCATGGACTTAATAGTGCGGCTGTTCAAGGTTCCTATATTGATATTTAAGCCAGCGCAGATACCGGTTATTTCCGCTACTTCGCCGTCATCATCTGCCATTATCGGGGCAGCGCCGCAGGCTATAGTAATGTTTGCACAGTCATTTACAGTAACATAATTTGTTATGTTGTGAATGAGAGGACTTTTTTTTCGAACATTTTCAAGCATTTTATCAAGCATTTTAAAAATTCCTTCCAATAGTTATTACAATTGCAGTTATAAGTTTTGTCCTTCATGTTATTACAATTGTAGTTATAAGTTTTATCCTTCCTGTTATTACAATTGCAGTTATAATTTTTATCTTACTAGTTATTGAGGTTTTGTTATAAGATTAATCTTGCATAGTATTGTAATTAGGTTTATAAGCTTACCTTGAAAGTGAACTCTGCATATTCTGAAGGATGCCTGCCTTCTTTAGGCTGTAAACTAAAACTGCTGCAATTATTGCTCCACCAGCCGTAGAAATAAGGAATGGAACAATATATACATAAAAAGCGAGCTCAGAAGCGTTCTTTCCCATAAACAGGATTGCAACCGGGTAAGCAGTGAGGCCGCCAAGAATGGCAGTTCCAAAAACTTCACCGATCAAGGTCAAAGGAAGGTTCTTTGTTTTAGAATAAACAAGGCCGCACATAAGAGCGCCGATCATACTTCCAGGGAAAGCAAGAGGGCTTCCGAGGGCTAAAAAATTACGTAGAAGAGAGGAGACAAAGGCTGCTCCGACACCGTATCCAGGGCCTAGAAGCACCGCACATAGTATGTTTATCATATGCTGAATGGGTGCGCATTTACTTCCGAAAACAGGGAAAGAGAACATGCTTCCTACAACTGCAACAGCGCAGAATATTCCAGCAATGGCTAATTTTTAGTGTTTGTTTTTTTCATGATAAAAATCTCCTTTGGTTTTAAGAATAAGATTAGAAATAAAAAAATACGGGGAATACCTCAAGTGGTATTCCCCGTATATAAAGTTATTAACGTATAAAGTATTAAATATGAAACTTCGAATACAAAACTAAGTTACTAACAATATAAAAAACAGAATATAAACGTTCCTACGGCGGCATTATCCACATCAGGTATAAGGGTCGAAGTTGATTACTTCCTCTCAGCAAGCTGACACAAGCTCCCCTGAATTTATTTCAATGGGCATTATACAACTAATTATTATAAAAAACAAGAGATTTTTTTAAAAATCTTGCCCGGTGCAGCAAAGTGTGGTAAAATTAATACTGCGGGGTCCGGAAAGTGCCTGCAATAAGAGAGAATGAGAAGAGGATAAGTAAATGAATGTAGAGGAAGCAAGAGAATATTTTAAGGAAGATCGTTATGCAATGTCTACGACAGGGATAAAGATAGATGAGGTAGGAGAGAACTATTCAAAATGCCATATAGATATTGAAGATAGACATTTAGCAGTAGGAGATCATGTAATGGGAGGGGCTATTTTTACACTTGCGGATTTCACATTTGCTGTTGCAACTAATGATAAGGAAAAGGTTACTCTTACACTTAGCAGCACAATCAATTTTGTAAATCAGCCTAAGGACAAGGTTCTTGTTTCTGAATGCAGATGCATCAAAGATGGAAGGAAGACCTGTGTGTTTGAAACTGAGATAAAGGATGGTAACGGTAGATTGGTAGCCACTGTAGTGAATACCGGATTTCATATGTAGCTTGTTAATAATTTAACTAATTAAAAAGACTTGTAGGTGTTGATAATGCTAGAAGTTATATGATTGAAGTATAGTTTATTGGTATAAGATTATAATTATTAAATAATAAAAATAAAATAAAGTACTTGACATTTACCCGAAGATGTATTATGATGTATTTACAAGATAAGTAACACTTATCAAACAGGAGATTTAAATAAATAAGATTATAATTCTTGAGGGATAGATTTATATACTGGCTCGAAGAAGCAGCTATTAACGCAGATAGCTGCTTCTTCAATATGTGTAATCTATCTTTTTTTATGCCTTAAAATAGTAACCGGTAATGCTTTAATAAGTATAACAGTGTATTCGTGAGGGGATTTTGTCAGTTATGTGTCTAGGATATCTAATATTAGTAAAATCTCAAAAAAGAAAGTATTATAGAAGATAAGTAAATACAGTAGTTTGAAATGGCCAGCAGTGTTAGCTGGTCATTTTTTAAATATTTAAAAAAGTACTTGACAAAGTGTATATAGCTGTGTATACTGTGTATAAGTTAAATATATACGGTATATACAGCTATATACAATATAGCATAGCTTGTTAAACATCTTAAGGCGTATGTACCGTTATATATTAACTAAAATTTACAAGAAAATTTTCTTGAAGCGAGATTTTACATGGCATCGAAATGTTTTAAAAGGAGGAACAATGGGAGATATTATATTAAAGTGTGAGAAAGTGAGTAAAAAGCTCACTTCAAAGGAAGAAAAATGTTTTAATTTAAAGGATATAAGCTTTGAGGTGGAAGCTGGCGAAGTAATTGGCCTTATAGGAAGAAATGGCTGCGGAAAGACTTCACTTATAAAGGTGCTTATTGGTACCTATAGATTAAATGATAATCTAGTAAATAAGGGAAGCGGGAAAGTGACCTTTATAGGCTATGATAGTAAAAAGAATCAGAAGGATTATAGAAATGCCCTGAGCTTTGTACTAATCGATAATCCTTTTGATAAGACGCTTTCGCCGATTGGAAATGGAGAGTTATATGGTCCATATTATTCAGGTTTTTCAATGGATAAGTATGTTGAAAATTTGAATAAGTTCGGAGTCTATAGCGAGAAGAAATGGTGGAGAAATGATAAAAATAAGAGCTCTGAGCTTGAGGACATGTCAACCGGAGAGGTGCTTAAAATGCAGCTTGCCTTTTCCTTATCGTATCCATCTAGCTTACTTGTAATGGATGAACCAACCGGTAATTTAGATGTTGAATTCAGAGATAGCTTTTATGATGTGATAAGAGATTATGTAAGCGATGAAAAGCATTCAGTAATAATATCAAGTCATATTATAGAAGAAATCGAAAAAATATCCGACAAATTATTATGGATGGGGAAGAGAAAGGTGGATGAAGAGGAAGAAGGATATGTCAGATTCTTTGGAACCCAGGATGAATTAAAGGAGCGCTACCGTATGGTAGAGGCTGATAAGAGTGTGATTGACAAAATTGATGGTGACATGCTTGTTGGAAAAGATGTGAATGAAGTTCATTCGCAGGCATTAGTTGATGTATCAAAAAAGAAACTTAGCAAAGAAATGGAAATATATTCAAGATATGCTGATTTAAAAGAAATTTTTTATTACGTAGAACGCTTATAATGATGAAAGAGGCTGAAAATGGTAGGAATAAAGAATGTTTTTCGTGAGTATTTATTACATAAAAAATATAGGAAGGCTATGGTAATACTGACAATTTTAGGATTTGTAATGGTTGCTATGTCAGGTCCCTTAGGGCTGTATGTTGGACCAATTTACGGAGTATTATCATTGGTATTAGTGATGCCAGAATATTATAGGGATGCGGCTCTTCCGTTAAGTGATGAAGAAATACAGAAAAGATGTGTTAGCATAGTTATATTTAAGGAAATGCAACTAGGGTTATACCTTATATTAAATGTCATAATTTCGTACGTAACTGACAATTTTTGTTTCAGAGATATGATAAAAGCAGATGCGTTATATGTTGCGGTAATGTATATTATGGTACTTTTGGTGGTTTTTGACAATAATTTGACTAGCCTTAAAAGAAAAGCTTGTAATGCTTATAACAATAATAAAGTTATGGATTTTATTGCTGTTTTACCAGATATAGCTTGTTTTTTATGCATAATGAAATTTCTTCGAATTGATAAGGCTAAATTTAGTTACGGAGAAAAAATATTGGGGGATGAAACTGTTTACACATGTATTTTAGCAGGTTTATTTATATGTCTTATTGTTTCGATTGCGGTGAAATTACGTAAATGGGATTTAAAGGATGTATAATCGTTTTACTGAAAAATAAAGTCAAATACAAGTGAAAGACGGGCAAAAGATAAGTAAAAGACAGTTAAAAAGACAATTAAAATCTAAAGTAATAGAGAACGGGTATTGGAGGAAAAAATGAATATTAATATACAGACAAGAAGCAGTAAACCTATTTATGAACAGATAGAGGACCAGGTAAGAGAAGAGATAGCATCAGGAAGGCTAAAGCCGGGAGATGCAATGCCGTCCATAAGAGCACTTGCTGGTGAACTTAAGATAAGCGTTATTACTACAAAAAGGGCCTATGCGGATCTTGAAAAGGAAGGAATGCTTTATTCAACACCGGGTAAAGGATTTTTTGTTGATAATCCTGATGAGCAGCTCCTTAGTGAAAAGAAAAATGTAGGCCTTGAAGAAAAATTATCCGAATGGACCAAAGAAGCTAAAAGGGCAGGATTATCAAAGGTTGAAGCAAGGGATATGCTTGACATACTCTGGGAAGCTGAGGATTGATTAAGGCAGTAGCGGAAAGGATAATGATATGATCGAGGTGAATGGAGTAAGTTTTTCTTATAAAGGAAAAAAGGTAAAACAGATAGAGGATATTGATTTAAAGGTGGAAACAGGGTATATGACCTGTCTTATAGGGCACAATGGTTCAGGTAAAAGTACGCTCATGAAGCTGATATATGGATGCCTGGTACCAGCTAAGGGAAATATTTTATGGGAAAAGAGAAAGCTTACCTATAAAGAACTGTATAAATATAGAAATGAAGTCGCCTTTGTAACAAATGATGCTCCATGGGTGAGTGGAAAGTATTCAGATACGATAGATTACTATGAAACAATATATCCTGATTTTAAAAGAGAAGAGTTTGCAGGTTTGATCAAAAGATTTGGCGTAGCAGAAGAAAAACTGAAATTAGCAAGAAGTAATATGATGGGAGGATTATCTAGTGGTGAGGAAATGATCCTAAAAATTGCAGCAGCCTTTGCAAGACATCCTAAATACATGATACTAGATGAGCCTTTTGCAAATCTTGATCCGGTAGCCAAGATAGCAGTTACAGATCTTCTTCATGAAAGGATACTTAAAAATGAGATGGGCGCCCTTGTATCAACCCATCTTTTAGATGAAATAACAGATGTTGTTGATTATGTGGCAGTAATAGAGAAGGGAAGACTTGTGAAATACGCAGACAGAGAAAAAATCATAGCAGGAGAGGGTGATTTGTCAGATGTGTTAAAAGGCATTAAGAAAGATTTATGATAAAGGTGCAGAATTGGAGAATAAAATGGATAATAATATGAAGAATTTTATGAAAAAACTAGCTGATTCCCAAAAATATAATTTTCAAGTGTTTTTGCTTTTTGTTAGCATTGCGGCTTTAATGGTATTGCAGTTCTTGAAAGTAGAAGTTTCAGGAGAGGTTGTTTTTGAGGGCAATCAGGGTTTTTCTTATCTATCGGTACTTGGAGCGTTTGGCCTTTCGTTTCTTTTACCTATAGGTTTTATTATGAAGTATTCATATATAGGAGAAGGAAATGAAGAATTGGGCAGGGGTATTGAAAGTGGCGAGGTGCCTTGCGAAGTTTTTAAGTTTGCAAGGTTTAACCGCTTTGATGCTGATGCATACTGGAGATTATTATTTCTTAGATATTTACCTTTATATTTAATAGGAATAGCTATTAATTTGGCAGTAGTTTTATCAAATGCTCATATGGTGAATATAGTTATGATGGCGATTTCAGTCATATGTCCGGGAATTGTTTTTGGAGTATCTAAGGCAATGTTCATAAAAGATACTCAAAATGAACAAAAGACTATTGTTGCTGTAGTCCGTGGAATGCTTTATGGAATCATAACAATGTTAAACAATGTAATTGCAGCAATTAGTATAATGTTCCTCTGCTTTATTGGATGTGCAAAAATAATTGATTATCTAGCTTTGTCAAAGTATGGACCAGATGATGTTTATATCGTGAGCTATAGTACCATTACGATTATTTTAATTGGAGCTGCGATAGTTATTTTAGCATTATCTCTTCTTTATAGTAAACAACTAATGATTAAAAAGTTAAATGTGCGCTTGATGGGTGTTATTTTAAGTGTTATTATATTTGGTGCGGCAATAGGTCTTACAGTAGTAGAAAAAAGAGAGATAGGGGAAGATAGTTTTACAGTGCACAGGCTCGGAAGTGTAAAGCAGTATTCAATTGATGATGTAAAGAGTTATGAAATTACAGAAGATTCTTCAAACCTTAAGCTAAAGCTTTTCTTTAAGGATGATGAAAGCATATCAGTATTTGGACAGATATCTACATATACAGAGGCTTATGGTGATAAGTACAATGGAGACGCAGAATTTACCTTAGAGCTGGCAAAAAAGCTAAAGGCCATGGGAGCAGAAGGAAAATTTGATGAAGAGGCGCAGAGCAAACTTAAAGGCAGCTATGCAAAATATGACGAGGAGTTAATAGATGCACTTGAGGAGCTATGCAGTCTTCATGTACCTGATTAAGTGATGGAAGATATACAGAAAAAACAGCCTTAAATATGGCAGTAAATTTTGCTGAAGTGGAAATAAACTTTTCACTTCAATTTTTGAAAAATTTGCTTGACAATAATCTAACTTTATATTATAGTATTAAGAAGTGTGAATACATTTAAGACCCAAATGCAATTATTAAATCGGAGGTAGTGGAATGCCACAGATAAAGTCAGCTAAGAAGAGAGTTATTACTGATGCTAAGAGAGGCGCAGCTAATCAGGCTGTACGTTCAAGCGTTAAGACTGCAGCTAAGAAGGTAGAAGCAGCTGTAGCAGCTGGAGATAAGGATCAGGCTAAGGTAGCATTTGTAGCAGCTGAGTCAAAGCTTGCACATGCAGCAGCTAAGGGTGTCCTTAAGAAGGAAACAGCATCTAGAAAAGTAGCAAGACTTGCTAAAAAAGTAGACAAGATCGGTCAGTAATTTTAGCTACTATAGAATAGTAAATAAGCGCGGCAAAGGACCAGCAAAAGCAGATTCCTTGCCGCTTTTTTTATCGGAGGAAATATGGCAGAGATAGATCAGTCACATATCAGGAATTTTTGCATAATTGCGCATATAGATCATGGCAAATCAACACTTGCAGACAGAATTATTGAAAGAACAGGTGCTCTTACCCAGCGTGAAATGCAGGAACAGGTACTTGATAATATGGACCTTGAAAGAGAACGTGGAATTACAATTAAGGCTCAGACTGTAAGATGTGTATATACCGCTAAAAACGGCGAAGAATATGTATTCAATCTTATTGATACCCCGGGCCATGTTGACTTTAATTACGAGGTTTCAAGAGCTCTTGCAGCCTGCGAGGGAGCAATACTGGTTGTAGATGCAACTCAGGGCGTAGAGGCACAGACACTTGGAAATGTGTATCTTGCATTAGATCACGACCTTGAAATACTTCCAGTTTTAAATAAAATAGATCTAGCTAGTGCCAATGTTGATGCAACTAAGCAGGAAATCGAGGATGTAATCGGACTTGACTGTTCAGAGGCGCCTTGCATTTCAGCTAAGACAGGACTTAACGTAGAGGATGTATTAGAGGGAATAGTAAATACTCTTCCAGCTCCTAATGGAGATTATAATGCGCCTTTCCAGGCACTTATATTCGATTCAAAATATGATTCCTATAAGGGAGTTATCGTATTTGTAAGAGTAAAGAACGGTCATATCAAGGTAGGAGATCCTATTAAGATGATGGCGACCGGCGTTGTTGCAAATGTTACTGAAATAGGAACTTTTGCACCAGGAAAGTTCATGCCATGTGAGGAATTATCAGCGGGCATGGTAGGCTATATTACAGCCAGCCTTAAGGATGTAAGAGACACCCGTGTAGGTGATACCGTTACAACAGCAGCAAATCCGGCTAAGAAACCACTTCCAGGCTATAAGAAGGTAATGCCTATGGTTTACTGTGGTATTTATCCTTCAGATACCAAGAAGCTTCCGGAACTTAAGGATGCACTTGAAAAGCTTCAGCTTAATGATGCAGCCCTTACCTTTGAACCGGAGAGCTCTCAGGCATTAGGCTTTGGTTATCGCTGCGGCTTCCTTGGACTTCTTCATCTTGACATAATTCAGGAAAGACTTGAGAGAGAATATGACCTCGACCTTGTAACAACAGCACCAGGCGTTGTATATAAGGTATATAAGACTGATGGTGAGGTTGTTGATGTTACAAATCCAAGTAACCTTCCTAACGTTAATTACATCGATCATATGGAAGAGCCTATTGTTAAGGCTGATATTATGACAACGACAGAATATATCGGCGCAATAATGACTCTTTGTCAGGAGAGAAGAGGAAAGTATATCAGTACAGAATATGTTGAGCAGTCACGTGCTGTGCTTAAGTATGAGCTTCCTTTAAATGAAATCATTTATGACTTCTTCGATGTTTTAAAGAGCCGTTCAAAGGGCTATGCTTCCTTTGACTATGAATTGAAGGGCTATGAGAATTCGGAATTAGTTCGTCTTGATATCCTTATTAATAAGGAAATAGTTGATGCTCTTTCATTTATTGTATTTAAAGGAACAGCTTATGAAAGAGGACGTAAGATGTGCGAAAAGCTTAAGGGCGAGATTCCACGCCAGATGTTCGAGGTGCCTATTCAGGCAGCAGTTGGAGGACAGGTAATCGCTCGTGAAACTGTAAAGGCCATTCGTAAGGATGTACTTGCAAAGTGTTACGGCGGTGATATTTCCCGTAAGAGAAAGCTTCTTGAAAAGCAGAAGGAAGGAAAGAAGCGTATGCGTGAGATAGGTAATGTACAGATACCTCAGAGCGCATTTATGGCCGTACTTAAGTTAGATACGGAAGATTAATATAAAGGTATAGATGCCTTAGTATCTAACTTAATAGTTAGATACGGAAGATTAATGTAAAGGTATAGTTGCCTTAGTATCTAACTTAATAGTTAGATACTAAAGATTAATTTGAAATTATAGGCTGAGCAGCGTTTTATATAAAGGATTAGATATGAAGGATTTTTGCGGATTTTACATACATATTCCTTTCTGTGTAAGAAAGTGCAATTATTGTGATTTTCTTTCATCACCCATGGATGAAAAATCTCATGGGGTATATATAAGCGCGCTCATAAATGAAATACATTTAAACAAAGAAAATATTGAAAAATACGATGGAGTGCGCACTGTGTATTTTGGCGGTGGCACTCCATCGCTGCTTTCTGAGGAAAACCTTGAAAGATTAATAGTAGAGGTGCTAAAAGCGGCAGGAATAAAGTTTGAATTAGTTGATGGAGTTCAAAAGTATTATGATATAAGAGGAATTGAAGGGATTGGAAATAAGCCGGAAGATGAGCTTATAGATGAGCCTGGAAATAAGCAGGGAGATGAGCTTGTAGATGAATCTGGAAATAAGCCGGAAGATGAGCTGGATAATAAGCTTGAAATTAAGCCTGAAATAACTCTAGAAGTAAATCCGGGTACGGCTGACTATAAAAAGCTAAGGCGGCTTTTCAAGCTTGGAGTGAACCGCCTTTCCATAGGAATGCAGTCTACCGATGATATGCAGTTAAAAAGACTAGGAAGGATACATACCTATGCTCAGTTCCTAGAATGCTACGAGGATGCGCATAGAGCGGGCTTTGATAATGTGAGCGTTGATATAATGTCTGCGCTTCCAGGGCAGAGCCTTGAAGATTATGAAGAAACTCTTCGCAAGGTGTGCGAGCTTAGCCCGGCGCCAAGGCATATATCTTCGTATAGCCTTATAATTGAGCCGGGAACGCCTTTTTATAGCATATACGGTGGAAAAGAAGAAGCTGAATGCGAAGCAGAAGAGGAGGCTGAAAGTGCAATAGAAAAAGAAGAGGCTGAGCTTCCGGATGAGGATACCGAAAGAGAAATGTATGTAATGACAAGCCGCATCCTAGCTGAATATGGTTATCAAAGATATGAAATATCGAATTATGCAAAGGAGGGTTTTGAATCAAGGCACAACTCCTCGTATTGGACCAGGATACCTTATTTTGGTTTTGGTCTCGGGGCTTCTTCCTTTGTTTTTGATACAAGATTTGAGAATACTCGTGATTTTAAGGAATACATAAGTCTCTTATCAGAGGAAGTTATAGAAACTTCTATAGATACTTCTATAGATACTCCTCTTGATAGTGAAAAGAAATGTGATAAAAATGAAGTGCTTAGAGAGCCGTATGAGGTGCTAAAAAAGCTTCATAGAGAGGTGAAGCAGGTGACTCAAAAAGAGAAAATGGAAGAATATGTATATCTCGGGCTTAGACTTACAAAAGGTATATCAAAAATAAAATTTTTGGAAAGTACGGGTGTTGACTTTGATAATGTTTACGGAAAAGTTACAGAAAAATATCGTAAAATGGGAATGCTCATTTGTGAGGGAAATATTGTAAGGTTCTCAGAGCGTGGATTAGACATCAGTAATTATATCCTGAGTGATTTTTTACTAGACTAATTATATTGAAGGTAAAATTAGAGGTTTATTTATTACAAAAATATTAAATATTACAGATGTGTTAATTATGAAAAAACTGTGAAAGCCCTTGACATTTGTGCGTTTTGGGGTATTATTGATTTTGTTTATAATTGTTTTAAACAAATATTGTTTTATCCAAATATTTGAATTTTTTGGATTCGTGCAGTCAGTTTCTAGTGTTTTTTGGGAGAAATGTTTTTTGGGAGAAATATTTTTAATTTAGATGGCGATTATAGACAATTGGGCTGCAGGAAGGAGAAATCATGATTAAAAGGGAATTAGCAGTTTTGACATTAGGCGCAATGCTTTTACTGACAGGGTGCGGAAACAGCGTTGAAACAGTATATGTAGAAAATACTGATACTGAAAAGGCCGTTTCACAAGAAGAAGCAACTCTCACTAGTGAGGTTACAACACAGACCGTTACAGAAAAGAGCAGTGCTATTACTGAGGTTCAGTCCTTAGGAGAAGAAGATTTAGATCCAGAGACAGCAGCTTTGTTTGAAGAAGAAAAGAAAAAGCTAGATGGTCTGCTTGAAGCAATCAATGAAGGAATTCAGCCAGGTACAGCAGGAAGTACCTTAAAAGCAGTTCCTTATACCTGTGATCTTTTGGATTGGTGCATGGATACAGAACTCGGAGCAGAGGAAATTTCAGCTGAGGTGGTATCGTGGATGGCTGAAAATGGCATAGAGCCGGAAAAGCAATATGAAGAGGATTCATTTTATGCTAAAATGAGTCTTGCAGGTTCAACCTACCTTGAAATAACAGGCGAGCATGCAGAGGATTTTATGGTTTCAGCAGGCTATGAGGATGAAAAGTATCCTTGGAGTGAAAAGGCCAAAGCTAATATCGAAACTATAATGCTTGCGGCAGGTGTTGGTAGCGAAAAGTAAAAAGAAAAAAATTATAATAAAAACTATGCAGAAAAGAAGCTGCATAGTTTTTTTATTTGAAATCTACTAGGAGACTTTAATTGATATATACATAAGAAAAAAATAGAAAAATCTTTGGCAAGGTACTTGACAAATGAGTTTAAAAGTGATATACATATATCTAGATGTTAGCACTCTAACTGTTTGAGTGCTAACAAAAAACGAAGCAATGAAAAGCCTTGAAAATAGGCAGTAGCAGTGCTTTTAGAAGAAAGGATGGCAGCGGAATGGCAAAAAAACAGATGATAGCCGAACTTGATGAGCGTAAGCTTAAGATACTTACCGCCGTCATTCGTAACTATCTAGAAACAGGAGAGCCTGTTGGTTCAAGAACCATTTCAAAGTATACTGACCTAAATCTTAGTTCAGCAACAATTCGAAATGAAATGAGCGATCTTGAAGAGCTTGGGTATATTGTTCAGCCTTATACCTCAGCTGGCAGAATTCCAACAGACAAGGGCTATAGGCTCTATGTAGATTCACTTCTTCAAAATAAGGAAAAAGAAGTGGAGGATATGAAGAATGTCCTTATAGAAAAAGCAGGTAAGCTTGATAAGCTGCTTAAAGAGGTCGCAAAGCTTCTTGCAGCAAATACGAACTATACCTCAATGATAACCGGTCCTCAGTACCGATCAAGGCAGATAAAGTTCATTCAGTTATCTGAAATTACAGAAAATCAGCTTCTTGCAGTAATAGTTCTTGAAGGCAATATAGTAAAGAACAGAATGGTAAGCATAGGCGAAGAGATAGGCAAGGAAGATTTAATTAAGTTAAATGTTCTTATTAATACTTTCCTTCAGGGGCTCGATACCTCACAGATAAATATCTCTCTTATAAAGAAGCTTAAAGAGCAGTCCATGGGCCACGAAGAGATAATCAGTTCGCTTCTAGATGAAATAACAGCTGTAATCGAAGAAGAGGATGAGATCCAGATCTATACAAGTGGAACGACGAATATCTTCAAGTATCCAGAGCTTAATGATACTGCAAAGGCGACGGGGCTTTTAAATGCCTTCGAGGAAAAATCTCAGCTTGAGACTCTTATGAATGTATCTGATGATGATATTACAAAGCCTGATATAATAGACGGCAATGAAAATAATGAGCATGGCATAAAGGTCTATATCGGAGCGGAGAATCAACTTCCAGAGGCAAAGGATTGTACCGTAATTACAGCAGATTATCAGATAAAAGAAGGCGTCTATGGAAAGGTCGGAATCATCGGACCTAAGAGAATGGACTATGAAAAGGTAGTTGGCACTTTAAAGAATTTTATGGGTCAGCTCGATGATATCTTCAAGGAAAATCAAGAAGATGAAAAAAAGAAATCGTAGCCGAAGCTGCAAAGCCGCGGATATAGATGAATAAAAAACTAGCAGTTTTCAGTAATGAGGGCTGAAGGAGGAATTGGGAATTGGTAGAAGATGAAAAGAATTTAAATGCTGAAGCAGAGAATATCGAAGAGGTAAATGCTGAGGCTAAAGCAGCAGAGGAAACAGTAGAAAATGTAGCTGATGAAGCAGCAGAGAATGCAGCTGATGAAGCAGCAGAGAATGCAGCTGATGAAGCAGCAGAGAATGCAGCTAATGAAGCAAATGCAGAGGAAAAAGCGCAGGATGAGGCAGACGTTGCAGAAGATGGCGCTTCAGAAGAAAATACAGAAGATGAGGATCCGAAGTTGCTTATATTTAAGAAGAAGATAGATAAGAAAGATGAAGAAATAAAAGAGCTGAATGACAAAGTTATGAGACAGCTCGCAGAGTTCGATAACTTCCGTAAGAGAACAGAAAAAGAAAAAAGCGACATGTTCGATACAGGAGCTACAAGCGTAATCGAAAAAATCCTTCCAGTAGTCGATAGCTTTGAGAGAGCAATGAAGACTGTAGACGAAGCGGATAAGGATGACGAGTTCGTTAAGGGAATGACTCAGGTATATAAGCAGCTTATGCAGTGCCTTACAGATGCCGGAGTTGAAGCTATAGAGGCCGAGGGAAAGGAATTTGATCCTAATCTTCACAATGCTGTAATGCATGGAGAGGATGAAAATCTCGGAGAAAATATCATAGCCGAGGAATTCCAGAAGGGCTATAAGTTCCATGATAAGGTAATAAGATACAGCATGGTACGAGTAGTTAACTAAGTATAGTTAACTAAGTATAGCTAACTAAGTATAGTTAACTAAGCACAGTTGAAGTGATATTGTTCAGCTGAATATAGTAATTAATAATGGTAATAAAAGTAACAGATGTAAATCATTATAGAAAAAGAAAGGTTTAAATTAGGAGGATAAATAATTATGAGTAAGATAATTGGTATTGACTTAGGTACAACTAATTCATGTGTAGCTGTTATGGAAGGTGGAAAGCCAGTAGTTATCACAAATGCAGAGGGTGCTAGAACAACCCCTTCAGTTGTAGCTTTCGATAAGAAGACAGGTGAGCGTCTTGTTGGTGATGCAGCAAAGCGTCAGGCAGTTACAAACGCAGGAAGAACAATTTCTTCAATCAAGAGACATATGGGTACAGATTACAAGGTTGAGATTGATGATAAGAGATATACACCACAGGAAATCTCAGCAATGGTTCTTCAGAAGCTTAAGGCTGATGCAGAAGCATATCTTAATGACAAAGTAACAGAGGCTGTTATTACAGTTCCAGCATACTTCAACGATGCACAGCGTCAGGCAACAAAGGATGCAGGTAAGATTGCAGGTCTTGATGTAAAGCGTATCATCAACGAGCCTACAGCAGCTGCACTTGCTTATGGTCTTGACAACGGCAGCGAGCAGAAGATCATGGTTTATGACCTTGGTGGTGGTACATTCGATGTATCTATCATTGAAATCGGTGATGGTGTTATCGAAGTTCTTGCAACAAACGGTGATACACATCTTGGTGGTGATGATGTAGATAATATAGTAGCTGATTACATCATGAACGAATTCAAGAATGCAGAGGGTGTTGATCTTAGAAATGATCCTATGGCTCTTCAGAGAGTTAAGGATGCAGCAGAGAAGGCTAAGAAGGAGCTTTCTTCAATGACAACAACATCTATCAACCTTCCATATATTACAGCAACAGCTGATGGACCAAAGCATATCGACATGACTCTTACAAGAGCAAAGTTCGAAGAGCTTATTTCAGATCTTGTTGATCGTACAACAATCCCAGTACAGAATGCACTTAGAGACGCTGGTCTTACAGCAAACGATCTTTCAAGAGTACTTCTTGTTGGTGGTTCAACTCGTATTCCTATGGTTCAGGAGCACGTTAAGAAGCTTACAGGAAAGACACCTGATAAGAGCCTTAACCCAGATGAGTGCGTAGCTATCGGTGCTTCTATCCAGGGTGGTAAGCTTGCTGGTGATGCAGGCGCAGGCGATGTTCTTCTTCTTGACGTAACACCACTTACACTTTCAATTGAGACAATGGGTGGTATTGCAACACACCTTATTCCTAGAAATACAACAATTCCTACAAAGAAGAGCCAGGTATTCTCAACAGCAGCAGATAATCAGAGCGCTGTAGATATCAACGTACTTCAGGGTGAGCGTGAATTTGCTCGTGACAATAAGTCACTTGGTCAGTTCCGTCTTGATGGAATCCCAGCAGCTAAGAGAGGTGTTCCTCAGATCGAGGTTACCTTCGATATCGATGCAAATGGTATCGTTAATGTTTCAGCTAAGGATCTTGGAACTGGTAAGGAGCAGCACATCACAATTACAGCTGGCAGCAATATGTCAGAGGATGAAATCAACAAGGCTGTTAAGGAAGCAGCTGAGTTCGAGGCTCAGGATAAGAAGCGTAAGGAAGGCATCGATGCAAGAAATGATGCAGATTCAATCGTAATGCAGACAGAGAAGTCACTTGCAGATGTTGGAGATAAGATCTCAGCAGATGACAAGGCTAAGGTAGAGGAAGACATCAAGGAACTCAAGGAACTTCTTGCTCATTCAACTCCGGACAACGTTCCAGAAGAGGATGTTGAAAAGCTTAAGAGCGGCAAGGAAAAGCTCATGAATGATGCACAGCAGCTCTTCCAGAAGGTTTATGAGCAGGCTCAGGCTGCTGGCGCAGGAGCAAATCCTAATGCCGGTGCAGGCCCAGACTTCGGTGCAGGTGCCGGAAATGGTTCAAATCCTAATGGCGGAGATGATGTAGTAGACGGAACATACAAGGAAGTTTAATTTAAAGTAATTAGCTTAATTGCCTGTCTAACCAAATTACATTTGGGATTGAAATAGATTAAAATTAGTGATATAATCAAAAAAGGCAGTTAGTTGTTCTGACTGCCTTTTGTTGAGTATAAAGAGAAAAGGGAAAGTATATGGCAGAGAAAAGAGATTATTATGAGGTGTTAGGCGTAGATCGTAATGCCTCAGCGGATGACCTTAAAAAGGCATATCGTGTGCTTGCTAAGAAGTATCATCCGGATATGCATCCTGGCGATAAGGAAGCAGAAGAAAAGTTTAAGGAAGCTAGTGAAGCATATTCTGTATTAAGTGATGATAGTAAGAGAAAGCAGTATGACCAGTTCGGACATGCAGCCTTTGAAAATGGCGGCGGAGGTGGTGCAGGCGGCTTTGACTTCTCTGGCATGGACATGGGAGATATATTCGGAGATATCTTTGGAGATTTCTTCGGCGGAGGCTCAAGAAGCAGAAGAGCTAATAATGGTCCTATGAAGGGAGCTAATATCCGTACTTCAGTTAGAATCAGCTTTGAGGAAACTGTTACAGGTACGGAGAAAGAGGTTGAGTTCAATTATAAGGATACCTGTCCTGAATGTAATGGATCCGGTGCTAAAAAGGGAACATCACCGGTTACCTGTTCTAGATGTGGGGGCACAGGTCAGGTTATTACAACTCAGCGTACTTTATTTGGAATGTCAAGAGTATCCTCAGTCTGCCCGGATTGTAGGGGAACAGGAAAGATAATAAAGGATAAATGCCCTAATTGCTTTGGAAATGGCTATAAGCTTGTTAAAAAGCGCATAAAGGTCAATATTCCAGCTGGTATAGATGATGGTCAGATGGTCAGAATGTCAGGTCTTGGTGAGCCTGGAACAAACGGAGGAGAAAGAGGAGATCTTCTTGTTGAGATCGTAGTTTCTCAGGATTCACGTTTCCAGAGAAATGGCTATGATGTATATTCTACAGCAGAGCTTCCATTTACTACAGCAGCTCTTGGCGGAGATGTCAGAATTGCTACTGTTGATGGTGATGTGCTTTATACTGTAAAGGCAGGAACTCAGACAAATACAAAAGTAAGGCTTCGCGGTAAGGGTATTCCTTCTATCAGAAATAAAGAGGTTCGCGGAGATCATTATGTAACTCTCATCGTTCAGGTTCCAACAAGGCTTACAAGCGAGCAGAAGGAACTCCTTCAGCAGTTTGATGCAACCTTTGGCGGTGGTGCAACAGAGGATGGTTCAGCTAGTGCCGGTGCAAAGAAGAAAAAGAAGAAGTTCTTTTAAAATACGTTTATAATTTAAGGAGGTTTTTTGACATGCAGTGGAGGAAAATCACAATCGAAACCACTACACAGGCGGAGGAAATTGTTGAGAGTGTTCTTTGTGATTTTGGTATTACAGGAACTGAAATAGAAGACAATCTTCCATTCACCAAAGAGGAACTTGAAAAGATGTATGTTGATGTTCCAGAGGTAGGAGAGGATGACGGAACAGCAAAGGTTTCATGTTATATCGATATGGAGACTGATGCAGATAAGCTCATCGACGAGCTTTCAAAAAAGCTTGCAGAATATGCAGGTGCTGTTGATTTAGGAAGTCTTAGATTTACAAAATCAGTTACGGAGGATAAGGATTGGATGAACAGTTGGAAGGAGAATTTTAAACCTATCAGAGTTGCAGATGATATTGTTATTAAGCCTACTTGGGAAGCTGGCTTAGAGCTTAAGAATACAGATACTATTATTGAAATCGATCCGGGTTCAGCATTTGGAACAGGTACACATGAAACAACAAAACTTTGCGTTACAGCAATCAAGAAGTATTTAAAGAAGGATGACGCTGTTATTGATGTAGGAACAGGAAGCGGTATTCTTTCAATTCTTGCCATGAAGCTTGGTGCTAAGTGCGCAGTTGGTACAGATATAGATGCTAATGCAGTTTCTACAGCTAAGACAAACACAGTATTAAATAAGATTACAAAGAATGTTGTTTATCTTGAGGGTGATGTAATCGGCGATGAGAAGATCAGAAAGGAAGTTGGCTATCAGATGTATGATATAGTGGTAGCTAATATACTTGCAGATGTTGTTATTCCTCTAACAGATGTTCTTAAGGATATGATCAAGCCGGGTGGAACATTCATTACATCAGGTATCATCAAAGAAAGAGCAGGAGAAGTTGAGTCAGCTCTTGCAAAGAATAATCTTAAAGTTGTTGATAAGCTTGAGCTTGGTGATTGGGTATGTTTTGTAGCAAAGGCTTAATTATCAGTGAGTTATAAGATAATAAGATTAATGTTGTAAGGGTATAGTTAATGCGATAAACCACAACTATAGAAGATTGATTTTGTAAGTAAGACCGCTCTAGGGGAACCTAGGGCGGTTGTTTTTACGCAAAAAAATCTACCATATTTATGGAAAAAGTGGTATAATGATAGTTGCAGCTTAGTATAAGTGAAAGAAATGATTGGATAAAGGTGCGCATATGTACAGATTTTATGTTGATGAAAGTGATGTAAATGAGGCTTTAGGCGAAATAACTCTAAAGGAGGAGGACTATAATCATATCAGAAATGTCCTCAGAATAAAATTAGGTGAAAAAATCGTGGTATGCGACGGTGCCTGTCATGATTATTATTGCAGCGTAAAAGAGCTTGGAAGTGGAAAGGATCCTGTGATAGCCGGAATTGAGCGAATGGAGCTTTCAAAGAATGAGCTAAAGCCAAGAATTGTTCTTTACCAGGGCTTTCCTAAAAAGGATAAGATGGAGCTTATCATTCAAAAGGCTGTAGAGCTTGGCGCGGCTGAAGTTGTTCCTGTTATGACAAGAAGGACAATAGTAAAGCTTGAGGATCCAAAGAAGGAAGCAAAGAAGATTGCTAGAATGAATGAGATAGCAAAGGCAGCAGCCATGCAGTCTGAAAGAGGAGTTATTCCTCAGGTGGCCTCTCCTGTCAGTTTTAAGAGCATAATAAAGGAAATAGGCGATAAAATTAAAGCTTCAGGAAATTCTGATAGCCCGAAAGTCTTTGGCATAATACCTTATGAGAATGCAGATGGCATGGAGGCTTCAAGAAAGCTCTTTAAGAGCATTGCAGATGCATGTAAGGAAGGCGGTGAAATTGCTATATTCATTGGACCGGAAGGCGGCTTTGATCCTGAGGAGGTTCAGCTTGCACTTGATAATGGCATCACCCCTGTAACGCTAGGACATAGAATACTTAGAACTGAAACAGCAGGCTTCTGTATTATTTCGGCCTTTATGCTTATGCTAGATGAAGACTAAATTAGCAATTTTTTAATATTGTATATAGATATTTGCTTGAAAATTGATTTTTGATATGGTATATTAGTGAATGTTTTATTCAGAAAATAGATTTGGAATAAGGGAAAAATTATGGAATGCTATTTAGATAATGCTGCGACTACGCGTACAGCGAAGGAGGTTGCAGATGAGGTCATGAAGATGATGACCATAGATTTCGGAAATCCATCATCACTTCATACAAAGGGCTTTGAGGCAGAGCAATATGTTAAAGCAGCAAGGAAGACCATTGCTGATACTCTTTCAGTAAAGGATAGTGAAATTCTCTTTACATCCGGTGGTACTGAGTCGAATAATATGGCTCTCATTGGTACGGCACTTGCCAAAAAGAGAATGGGTAAGCATATTATTACTACTTCTTTTGAGCATGCATCGGTAACTAGTCCTCTTTTGTTCCTTGAAGAAAATGGCTATGAAATCAGCTTTTGCCCGGTAGATGCTATGGGGCATGTTAAGGAAGATAAGCTGCTTGATATGGTACGCCCTGACACTATTTTGGTATCTATCATGTATGTAAATAATGAAGTTGGTGCAGTGCAGGATATAAAGAGGTTATCAAGGCTTGTAAAGGAAAAAAATCCTGATATAACCTTCCATAGTGATTGCATTCAGAGCTATGGCAAATATGTCATTAAGCCAAAGGAGGAAGGAATAGATCTTCTTTCTGTTTCAGGACATAAAATAAATGGACCAAAGGGTACTGGCTTTTTGTACATAAAAAGCGGAAGCAAGATAAAGCCTATCATCTACGGCGGAGGTCAGCAAAAGGGCATGCGCTCTGGAACTGATAATGTGCCTGGAATAGTAGGCTTAGCAAAGGCAGCTCAGCTGGTTTATGAGAATCATTCTGAAAAAGTTGCAAAAATGTATGAAATAAAAGAGCATTTTGCAAAAAGGCTTACAAGCGAGATTGAAGGCGCATCGGTGAACTGCGTTACGCAGGATATAAGAGAGTGCGCACCGCACGTTCTTAGCGTAAGCATAGAGGGAGTCAGAGCTGAAGTACTTCTTCATTCCTTAGAGGAAAAGGAAGTTTATGTATCCTCGGGAAGTGCCTGCTCTTCAAATCATCCAGGAACTTCAGGAACCTTAGTTGCAATAGGTCTTGATAAGAAGCTTTTAGATTCTACGGTGAGATTTTCATTTTCCTTCCAGACAACCATGGAAGAGGTGGATTATGCAGTAGAAGCAGTTAAGGAAATCGTTCCAAAGCTACGCAGACATGTGCGCAGGTAAGAAGTCTATATAAGGGTTTTATAAATTATAAACCGGGGAGTCTATTGATGTTAGTGGATATATGGCTGTAAAGATAGGATAAACCTGGTAGAGAAGGTTTGTTATAGTTAGTAATATATTCAGAGCAATAAAGCTGGTATTATAATTGGCAGTAAATTAAGCAATAAACCTGGTAAAGAAACTAGTAATAAATACAGTAGTAAAATAGATAGATAAAAGAAAGCAGGAGAATATGCAGTACGGAGCATTTTTATTAACATATGCAGAGATAGGCTTAAAGGGAAAGAACCGCGGTAAGTTCGAGGAAAGTCTTAGAATGCAGGTAGAGCACAGAGTAAGAAGATGTGGAGAGGGATTTAAGGTTTCTCGTGAAGACGGAAGAATTTTAGTATTATGCCCTGAGGAATATGATTATGATAAGGTAGTAACCGAGCTTGCAAGAGTTTTCGGTGTTAACGGTGTAATGCCGGTAAAGCTGGTTCCTAGCACTGAGTACGAGCTTATAAAGAGCGAGGTCGTAAATTATGTGAAGGAGGTTTATGGTGACAAGCCATTTACCTTTAAGGTATTTGCAAAGAGAGCAGATAAGTCATATCCTCATCCATCACCTGAAATATGTGCAGATAGTGGCGAGCTTATTCTTAAGAATTTCCCTAATTCTAGTGTAGATGTTCATAATCCACAGGAAAAAATCTGGGTAGAGGTTCGTAAGAATACTTATATTTATTCAGTTGTAATTCCGGGAATAGGCGGAATGCCGATCGGAACAGCAGGAAAGGCAATGCTCCTTCTTTCTGGTGGTATTGACAGCCCGGTTGCTGGATATATGATTGCAAGAAGAGGCGTAGTAATAGAGGCAGTTTACTTCCATGCACCTCCATATACCAGTGAGAGAGCAAAGCAGAAGGTAATAGATCTTGCAAAGGAAATGGCAGCTTTTACAGGCACCATCAGACTTCATATAATAAACTTTACAGATATAGAGCTATATATCGATGAAAATACTCCTCATGACGAAATTACAATTATCATGAGAAGACTTATGATGAAGATCGCCTGCAGACTTGCAGAGCGCGAGAAGTGCAATGGTCTTATTACAGGTGAGAGCATAGGACAGGTTGCAAGTCAGACAATCCAGAGCCTTTATTGTACAAATGAGGTCTGTAATGGTCCTGTTTATATGCCTGTTTATCGCCCTGTTATCGCCTTTGATAAACAGGAGATAGTAGACATAGCTCAGAGAATCGGTACCTATGAGACCTCTATCGAGCCATACGAGGACTGCTGCACAATATTTGTAGCAAAGCATCCTGTTACAAAGCCTAACTTAAATATCATAAAAGCAAGTGAAGCCTGCCTGCCTGATATTGAAGATAAGATAAATGAGGCCATTGCGACAGAGGATATAATAGTATGTAAGGCAGATGTGGACGAAAATCTATAATAGATAATTTGGGGAGCAAATTACTTTATAGGGATGAAAATTAATGAATTCGTAATTAAGTAATGAATCGGATTTTATATATGAAATAGCACAGAGTTAAATAAAAAAAGGGGTAACAAAAACGATGGATAAAGAACCATCGTTTTTGCTAAACCCCTATTAAATTCTTTTTTGAAAGATGTACATTAATCTGTACATCTGAATAAATATTGTTGATTAAACAATATAAGGCTTTAAGAGCTCAAGAATCTTATCAACGTCACCTTCGCTATGAATGTTAAGGTCAATTGGCTTTGAAAGATCAAGAGAGAAAATGCCCATGATTGACTTAGCATCGATTACATATCTTCCAGATACGAGATCAAAATCTGAGTCGAACTTTGATACATCGTTAACGAAAGCCTTTACCTTGTCAATTGAATTTAAAGAAATCTGAACTGTTTTCATCTTGATTTCCTCCTTGGATAAAATAATAAAATAAATATTTTGTACACTATAATACTACTAGAATTTAATGAAAAAGTCAAGTCAGAAATGTTAGTTTTAGCTTATAAAATAAGGCTTTTATTAAACAAATAATACGTAAACTATTTTTACGGGAAGAATGCTTCAGTATCCATATTTACTAAAATATGGGAACTGGGCGATTTGAAAGGTATGTAAATGGATATAAACACAGTTGTGGAAAAATATGTAAAGGGAAAGAGAGCAGCCTTTCTTTCACTAGGATGTAAAGTAAATGCTTATGAACTTTCTGCCATGAGACAGATCATGGTAGATGCCGGGGCTATAGCGGTTTCCTTTGAAGAGAAGGCGGATTTTTACGTTGTAAATACCTGCACGGTAACTAATATCGCAGATCAGAAGTCGAGGCAGATGCTCCATAAGGCTAAAAGAGAAAATCCTGATGCAATAGTTATTGCTGCAGGCTGTTATGTACAGGCCTATGAGGAAAAGGTGAAAATGGATGATGCCATAGATCTAGTCATTGGAAACAGAGGCAAGGGAAAGATATTAGAGGCCATTACTGAATATTTCAATGCAAAGGAAGAGTCGGATGAGGTTATTAAAAATGATATGGTATGTAATATCATGAAAAATGATACCTATGAAGAGCTTCCGTTAGCACCTGAAACTGAGCATACAAGAGCTTATTTAAAGGTGCAGGATGGCTGTAATCAGTTCTGCACCTATTGCATTATTCCTTTTGCAAGAGGAAGGATATGCAGCAGGAAGGAAGAGGATATTGTAGCAGAAGTAAAGCAGCTAGCACAGAACGGCTTTAAGGAAATTGTAATTACAGGAATTCATCTATCCTCATTTGGAATGGAGCATTACCCTGAAAAGGAGCGTTTTGATCTATGTCCTGGAAATTTAAATAAAGAAGATGCAGATTCAATGGAGGAGCACCCTTTAGTACATCTTATACTTTCCGTTGCAAAAATAAAGGGAATTGAAAGAATAAGACTTGGCTCTCTTGAGCCTAGAATTATAACAGAAGGCTTTGTAGCAGCAATTTATAAAAGAACTGACAAGCTGTGCCCTCAGTTCCATTTATCATTGCAGAGCGGCTGTGATGCAACTCTTAAAAGAATGGCAAGAAGATATACGACAGATGATTTCAGAGAAGGCGTAAGAATTCTTAGAAAGTATTATGTAAATCCTGCCATTACAACTGATATCATAGTGGGCTTCCCTGGGGAAACGGATGATGATTTTAATGCCTGCGTAGAGTTTGCTAAGGAAATCGGCTTTGCTAAGATACATGTATTTAAGTATTCTAGGAGAGACGGTACAAGGGCAGCACTGATGAAGGATCAGGTTGCAAATGCTGTGAAAAATGAACGCTCTCACATTCTTATTGAAGCAGAGGAAGAGATGGAAAGAGCTTATGCGGACAGCTTCAGGGGAGAGAGCATTGATGTTCTTTTTGAGGACTCGGTTCTGCTGACAGATGAAGAGCTTTTAGGACTTAATGTCGGAAGCCTTGAGAAAAACGTGGTGACTGAAAATATGGATGACGGTGATGAAGCAGTGAGAAATTTGGACAAAAAGCTCTATTACCGTGGACATACTGATAGAAATGTGATGATTTATGTAAGATGTAATAGTGATATAAGCGGTCAGATATTACCAGTAGTGCTAAAGTAATATGAACGATGGCATATTGGCCGTAAAGAAATAACATAAATGGTAAGACGTTGGTCGCAATGAAATTATATAAAAATGGTAAGATAATTACCGCTTAAAAAAAACTACAGCTAAGGTCCTAGCCTTAGCTGTAGTTTTTTCTATTTGGTTTCTCCCTTTTACAATAAGCATCAGATTTCCTGATGTTTATTCACTTTATGACATGTACTTCATTAGATTATCTGTTCTTAAATTGCTTTATGTAATGTACTGCATCAGATTCTCTGATTTGAACTTTTTATGCAATATCCTGCATCTGAGCTGTGTAAAGGTGATAGTATTCACCTCTCTTAGCCATGAGCTCTTCATGAGAGCCGCTTTCAACAATTCTTCCGTCATCGATATACATGATCTTGTCACAGTTCTTAATTGTGCTTAAGCGGTGAGCAATGATGAAAGAGGTTCTGCCCTTTAACATTGCATTAAGACCAATCTGAAGTGCACGCTCTGTCTGTACGTCTATACTTGAGGTTGCCTCATCAAGAACAAGAATCGATGGATCTGAAATAAGTGTTCTAGCAAAGGATATGAGCTGTTTTTGTCCCTGAGAGAGAGTAGAACCGCGCTCATGGACCTCGGTTTCATAGCCTTCAGGCATTTTTGAAATGAAGCTGTCAGCACATACTGTAGAACTTGCTTTCTTAATTTCTTCATCAGTAGCATCAAGTTTACCATATCTGATATTATCAGCTATTGTGCCACTGAAGATGAAGCTATCCTGAAGCATTATTCCCATCTGGCTGCGGAGTGAATTAAGAGTGACCTTACTTATGTCAACTCCGTCAATAAGAATCTTGCCGGAATCGATGTTATAAAATCTAGAAACCAGGTTTACGATAGTACTCTTACCGGCACCTGTTGGTCCAACAAGAGCAACGCTTTCACCAGGCTTTACCTTAAAGGAAACGTTCTTAAGAATAGGACGGTCCTTCTCGTAGCTGAAGGTAACGTTCTTAAACTCGACTTCGCCCTTTATGTCAGGCATCTTGGTCGCATTTTCTGCATCTGTAACAGTTACAGGCTCATCGAGAGTTTCGAATATTCTTTCAAGATAAGCAATGTTGTTGATGAAGTTGTTGAAGATGTTTCCAAGGTTCATGATTGGCTGCCAGAATCTTGCTGCATATGAAGATATAGCAATGATTGTACCAACAGTAGTGTTGCCTGTTCCGAAGATAACCAGACCAAAGAGCAGGATAGCAGCACGGATAACTACTGAAATGCTGTCAATACCCGGCCATACAAGGTTGGAATACTTAACTGCCTCCATCCAAGCGCTTCTTGTTCTGTTTGAAAGTCCTTCGAATATACCAGCGTTTTCATCTTCACGTGCAAAAATCTGAGTGATTCTTGCACCTACTATATTTTCCTGAAGATAAGCGTTAAGGTTTGAATTTTTATTTGAAACTAACTGCCAGGCACGTCTCTGCTTGTTCTTTATCCAGAACATGAATACTGCAAGAACAGGTACGCCGCAAAGAACTACTAATGAAAGCTTTACATCAACTATAAACATAAATACAACGATGAAAAGCAGGTTTATTATTTCAAGTATTACATTTATAAGACCGTTAGAGAGCATATCAGAAACTGAGTTTACATAGTTGACAACCCTAACTAAGATTTTTCCCTGTGGTCTGTCATCATAATACTGAAAAGGAAGTCTTTGAAGATGCTCGAAAAGATCACGTCTTATGTCGTAAATTATATCCTGACCTACATTTGTCATAATTCTTGAACGTATAGTAGTAAAAACTACGCTGACTAAATATGTAAGAATCATAAGTCCGGCAAGGATGAAAAGGAATTTTGTATTTTTGTCTGGTATTGCTTCATCAAGAGCAATCTGCTGGATAAGTGGAACAAAGAGGCCTGCAACGGCACCGAGTGCACTTAATATGAGAGCAAAGAGCATTTTTTTGGCATGTTTTTTTACATAGACCCATGCACGTAACAGATGCTTTATATTAAAAGGCTCTTCTAATATTTCGTCTTCTTTATAAGTATTTCTGCTAGCCATTATGCAATACCTCCTTTCAGTGATTCTTCTTCGCCCGTCTGGAGCTTTACAACATCATAGTAGTAACCATGCTGTTTTATAAGCTCTTCATGGGTTCCGCTTTCAATTATCTTACCATCCTTAAGGATGAGGATCTTGTCTGCGAATTTAGTTGTAGATATTCTCTGCGCAATGATTATCTTTGTGCATTTAAAGTCGAGATTTCTTAGTCCCTCCTGGATTACCTTTTCTGTTTCAAGATCGACAGCAGAGGTAGTATCATCGAGAATGAGGATTGATGGCTTAACAGCAAGAGCTCTTGCAAGGCTGATTCTCTGCTTTTGTCCACCGGAAAGTCCGACACCTCTTTCACCTACGATGGTCTCATAGCCCTCAGGCATCTTTGCGATGAAATCAGAAGCAGCAGAGTACTTGGCAAATTTAACAACTTCCTTTTCTGTAAGTGACTCATCACCATAGGCGATATTTCCATCGATGGTGTTTGAATAAAGAAGTACGTCCTGAGTTGCAAGTCCTATATTTCCACGCAGCTGCTTTAATTTCATATCCTGAACATTTACGCCGTCAATTTTAACAGTTCCCTTTGTTGGTTCGTAGAATCTAGGGATGAGGTGAATGAGCGAAGTCTTTCCACAGCCCGTCTCGCCCATGATGGCGATTGTCTCACCAGGCTTTGCCTTAAATGAGATATCAGTAAGTACTGGAAGCTCGCCGTCATCATATTTGAAATCAACATGGTCGAATTCAATTTCACCTCTGAATCTTTCAGGCATGTCAACTGCATCTTCCTTATCCTTGATATGTGGCTCGGAATAGTAGATTTCCATGACCTTAGCTGAAGCAGATGAGAAACGCTGAAATTCGTTGATGATTGAACCAAGGTTTCTCATTGGGTTGCAAAGAGCCCATACAAGACCTGAGAATGCAGCATATTCACCAAGTGTAAGCTGACCGTTTATGATAAAAAGACCAACTGTTACAAGAAGTACAACTGGCATTATATCTGCAAATGTCTCGATGAAAGGATAGTAGTGGAGCCAGGTAAGGGCTGTATCCTTATTGGTATCGCTATAATCTTTATTTCTTTCATCAAATTTCTTGATTTCGTAATCCTCTCTAGCGAAGGCCTTAACAACTCTGTTACCGGAAATGTTTTCCTGGGCAGCTGTATTTAAGTGAGAGAGCTTTTCACGGAGCGCATTGTGCTTTGGACCGACCTTTTTCTTGAAAAGAACAATTGTAATAAATACAAAAGGCGCAAGTATAAGCATTGAAAGAGCTACCTTCCAGTCCATGATGAAGAAATAGATCATTGTGGATAGGAAAAGTGAAAAGGATTCAATGATTGACCTTATTACCCATGCAACCATGTGACGAACAGCATCAAGGTCACCTGTAAGTCTTGTCATAAGGTCGCCGGTACGATAGGTCGCATAGAACTTCATGTCCTGACGCTGCACCTTGTCGTAAAGAAAGTTACGTACCCTGTAAAGAACGGCCTGTGATACGCGTTCAAAAAGCATACAGGTATAGTAAACTACAGATGTTCTGAAAAAGGTTATGCCTACCATCGCAATAAGCATTATGTAGAAGCCTTTTCTGTCATTTGCAAGATTTTCCGCTGCGTTGTCACCGGATAGATAGGTGTCTATTACCTGCTGCATAAAGTGTGGTACTGTAAGCTGCAGGAAGTTGTAAAGTATGGTACCGAAAATACCTAAAATATACAAGGCTCGGTAGCCTTTCATGTTTTCCCAGAGCCATTTGATCTTCGATTGTTTTTCCGAGATGGCTCTGTTTTCTTTTGCAGAACTCATTATTTCTCCTCCATGATAAATGTATGTCTACGTGTTTTTACTTCCGTAAAATAAAAAAACAGGTTTAATTATACTACTTAAATCTGCTTTTCACAAAAAATTCTATTTTACAGTAAAAGAGTATAGCACTTTCAAAAATATTGTGCTATAATAAAAGAGATTTGGAAATGGTAAAATTCTATTCTTTTGATGTCTTTTCTTAGCGAAAACGTTTTTAGGTGATGTTTTTTTAATGCCTTTATTTAATATATGTAAAGGCTTGCCAAAAATTTGCTAAGGGAAAAATTGGGAATTGGAAAAAAATTTTATATTTAAGTTTTAGGTGAAATTATAAATTTTTGATTTATCAGGTGAGAAAAGAGAGGTTTGGATGAAATATTTATACGAAGACAGTGATTTAGTTAATAATCCGTTTCAATGTTTTTATTATAATTCGGAGTGGTGCACATTTCCTATTGCGCCGCACTGGCACTATTATATGGAACTGCTTTACATTCTTAACGGAGCGGCAGAGGTGCATATTGATGGAGTAAAGTATATTGCTAAAAAAGGTGAGGTAGTGGTCATTCATCCGCAGGCTGTTCATGCAATATACAAGGATAAGGAAATGGAAAATGAGGCTCTTGTTTATGCTGTATTAAAAATGGACATGAACCGCATGACATTATCTTCCTACTATTCGCCAAAAATCAAGAGTATCTTTAAGCTTGCAAGGCATAAAAAGACAGCTGTTGTGATTGATGAGCAGGCTGCTAAGGATATGATGCTGGAGGCTATCTTCCACAGATGCTGTTATGAAAGCGAGAAGAAGGATTATAGCTATGACATGATCATACTTTCAGAATTATATAAGCTTATGATCATGATAATCCGTTACTGGCAGGACAGAGGCTTTGTGATTGATGAGGCGGCCTATGCTGATGATGATTCACATGATATCTACAGCATTACTAAATACATAGATGAAAATATGAATAAGGCCTTAAAGGTCAGTGAAATAGCAGAGCAGTGCGGTATGAGCTATTCTTATTTTGCAAAGCGTTTTCAGAGCGTATATGGTAAGAGCTGCAAGGAATATATTGAGGATATGAGAATTTATAAGGTCGAGGAGCTTTTGGTATATACCGATTTTGACTTAAGCTACATAAGCCAGCTTACGGGCTTTTCAGATTGCAGTCATATGATAAAGAGCTTTAAAGAAAGAAAAAAGATGACGCCAAAGAAATTTAGAAGTGAATATGTAAGAGTTGCAGCAGATGGAACCTCTGCAGGAAGAGCTCCTGCAGATTTTCCAGAGGAATTAAAGCATCTTACCTGATGCTTATTATTCTATGCAAACTAACAGGCTGTCTATTATTCGTATGCTTACTAACAGGCTGTCTATTATTCGTATGCTTACTAACGTGCAGCCTATTATACTAATGTGCAGCCTATTATACTAATGCTTTAGTTCTTGTAATAAAAGTATGTCTATATTGCTACCTAGTCTGTACATCTTCGGAAGGAAAAAGTCGCAGGTGATTATGTCAATAGGGATAAGGTATTCCTTTGCTGCCTCGGTGGCGGCAGGCACTATGCCTTCGTTTGGAAGAGTTCTGAATATACTTACCTGAGTACTATTATGGCTTTCTGAAGATGAGAGGCTTTTAGCTGAGGCAGAGCCTTCAGATGATGAGTGCTTACTAGTAAGGTGCCTTCTTATATAATGCAATGCGCATTTTGCCATATGTTGCTCTTTTTTAGAAGAGGCTATGACAGCATCCTTTATATTGTTTAACCGCTCTATTACAGAGCCGGGAATCAGGATCAGATAGTAGCGTTCAGAGAGCTTTTCTATTACGTCCTCTGCACTCATTAGTGCACTGCTATCAGGCATTGCAGCTTTACTGGAAGATAGAAGCATTTGAGTTTCTTCTTTGGTTAAATTTAGAGCGTAAGCGTATTCTTTTGCGTAGAATAATACATCCTTAGCTTTTCCGCCTTCGACCTTTGAGATTACAGATGCATCAACTCTTAAAAGCTCTGCAATCTGCTTTTGTTTGATTTTCTTTTTTTTACGGTATTTACGCATTCTTTCGCATATGAGCGGAATGGTCTGGTTATTATTTTTCATAATAATTTACCTCCTTCATCATAGGCTTTGTTTTTTACGCGAATCCGTAAATTTGACAAATATATTAATGTGTGCTAAATTTGTTTTAATATATTCAAAAGTAATACAAAAGTTGTTAATTATGAGGAGAGGTATATATTGTAGTTCACGTTCTTAGAGCTGGAAATACTGTTCTTTCACTTGAAACAACGGATGAAGATGGTCTGCTAGACGATGGCTGGAGCCTTGTAATAGATACTCAGCTTGAAACGACAAGAAAATTAAGGCTTACGACCGATAAGGGAGAGGCTGTTGTATGCAAAATTCAAAATAAGGAAATTGTATCTTCAAAGTGGGGCAAGTGGAATAAAAAAGGTGCTAGGGTCTTAACTCTTACTGGCTTAAAGCCGGGAAGTACTTTAGTTACGGTTTATGATAAGAATAATCCATCCTTATCTCAGTCATTTTACGTAGTTGTAGAGTAAAACATTTAAGGGGCAATGAAAGGGGAGATATGGCAAAGAAATCAGAAGATAAGAAAAAGGGAGTTGATGTTAATTCTACCATTAAGTGGGTTTCAGGCTGTATAGTAATAGTAGTGATTGCAATACTTATTATCATATGGATGTTAACAAATCATGGTAAGGGCGGCTCTGGAAATGGAGTGGTCGGATCTAATATTACTGTTAATAGCACAGTAATAAAGGCAGAGCTTAAAAAGGCAGGAGAGCTTGTATCTTCAAAATACTATTATAATGAATCCAGCGATTATAAAAAAGATACTAAGCTCTGGGATACAATAGTGGTACCTTTTTCAGCAGATAAATGTCGTGTGGAATTTGAGGGTGTAGTGGGGCTTGGAATGGCACTTGATGAAATAGATGTTGTCGTGGATGATAAAAAGAAACAAATTGTAGTTACTCTTCCGGAAATAAAGGTCTTATTTCATGAAATTACTGATGGAACCTTCAAGGTGACATATATAGTAAATTCCATTATTACTGATACTAATTTAAATGATTATGATGCTCTTGTTCAGGAAATTAAAAAGAGCAAGGAAGATATTCTTATGAGCGATAAGAGCATCTTGAAGGAAGTAAGAGAAGATGCTGAAGAAAATCTTAGCGGATTTTTAGCAAGCTTTGTAAGATCTTCTGGCTATGAGCTGGTCTTTGAAGGCGAGGATTACGAAGAAGAGGAAAGCGAAGAAAAGAAGTAAATAGACTGAAAAAATGGTAGAATAGTAAGTAGTGGTTTTATATATTAATATAAGAATAATTAAAGGGATTTTTATTTTAGGAGAGAGAAATAATATGATTAAAGATTATGTAGCAGCAAAGAAAATCGGGCAGAAGGAGTATAAGGCGGCGGTGAGCAAGGGAAAATCACCATATCTGCCAGTACTCGATAATATATTAATGCATGTTGAGACAATCAATGAAAGAAGAGTCGGACTTTTTGAAATTCCGCTTGAATATATTGTTGGAACTAAGACTCATGAAAGAACAGAGTCCTTTTCACTTAATTTCATGCCTATTCTAGAAGATAATACGGAATTTGCATATAAATGGTCTGCGCTTTATGATTCACAGCTTGAAGAGGGAATAAGAGATCCTATCAAGGTCTATGAATTCATGAATCAGTTTTACGTTCAAGAAGGAAATAAGAGAGTATCTGTAAGCAAATATGTCGGAGCAAATTCCATTGTTGGCGAGGTCTATAGGATCATGCCGTTAAAGAATGATGAAAAGCAGAATAAGATATATTATGAATTTTTGGAATTCTTTAATGTGGTGCCTATTTATCTCCTTACCTTTTCAGAAGAGGGAAGCTATCAAAAGCTTGCGGATGTAGTTGGAAAGGATCTTGAAACTCCATGGGATGATAAGGTGATTGAATTATTAAAGGCCTCTTATGCGGTCTTTGAAAAGGCGTATAAGGCTCAGGGCGGAGAAAATCTTGATTGCACTGTAGGCGATGCCTACCTTGTTTATTTAACATTTTATTCAATGGATAGCCTGATCAATGATTCCCAAAGTCTTACTTCGCAGAGAATAACAAAGCTCTGGAAAGAATTCAAGACTCAGACCAATGAGCATGTTACACTTGTAAAAACACCTGATGAAATAAAGGACAATAATAATTTCATCAAGAATGTAATTACTAATTTTATTCCGGATTATACTCCAAGTCACCCGCTTAAAATTGCATTTTTGTATGATAAGAATTCTTCTGAATCGGCATGGACCTATGGCCATGAGCTTGGAAGAAATCATATTGAAAATGTATTCGGTGAGCTTGTAGAGACAAGAAAAATAGATAATCTTTCAGACTATGATTCCTTAAAGGAAGCCATAGATAAAGCGGTTGATGACGGCGTGGAAATGTTCTTTACTGTTTCTCCTGCAATGATGGAGGGAACCGTAAAGGCAGCAGTACATTTTCCAAAGGTAAAGTTTTTGAACTGCTCAATTAATCTTAATTATAATGCCGTAAGAACCTATTATGGAAGAATGTATGAGGCTAAATTCATAATGGGTGCCTTAGCTGCAACTAGAACAATGGATGGAAGAATAGGCTATGTCGCAGATTATCCTATTTTTGGTACCATGGCTAATATAAATGCCTTTGCAATAGGTGCGGCAATGGTAGACCCGGATGTAAAGATACATTTAAAGTGGTCTTCAGAGGCAGGCAGAGACTGGCAGAAGGAATTTGAAGATGAAGGAATTTCTGTAATATCAGGACCGGACTGGATAAAGCCAAGTAACGCTTCTCGTCAGTACGGAGTTTATAAAAAGCTAGGGGATGGTACTATTAAAAATCTTGCTGCTCCTCTTTGGAACTGGGGAAAATACTATGAGCAGATAGTTAAGACTGTTCTGAATGGTTCCTGGGATGCTAAGGGACTTGTTCGTTCAGACAGGGCCCTGAATTATTGGTGGGGAATGTCAGCTGGAGTAATAGATGTAATTCTTTCAGATGATGTGCCGTACTACTGTGAAAAGCTTGTTGGAATTTTAAAGGATGGCATAATAAGAGAATCGCTTAAGCCTTTTGCAGGTGAATTGCATTCTCAGGATAAGGTTATTCAGGAAAAGGGGTCAGAGGAGCTTGCAAGCGAAGATATCATCGACATGAACTGGCTTAATGATAATGTAATCGGAAATATCCCAAAGAAAAATGCAATAGTTGAAGAGGCCGGGGATACCTTGAAGATGAGCGCGGTAGATACTGTAAATAAAGAGGATTAGAAAAGTATAGAAAAACATAGTGAAATAAAAAAATGAGGTGATTAGGTAATGAAAATTCTTGTTGTAGCAGACGAAGAAGAGAAGAGACTTTGGGATTATTACGATAAGGAACGTACGGAGGGTGTAGATTTAATTATATCCTGCGGCGATCTTCATCCAGATTACCTTCAGTTTCTTGTTACTGTTGTTAATAAACCATTATTGTATGTGCGTGGAAATCACGATAGAAAGTATGATGATAATCCGCCTTGCGGATGTGATGACATAGATGATATGGTTTATGATTTTAATGGTCTTAGAATATTAGGACTAGGCGGCAGCATGCGTTATAAGCCGGGCGGAGATATGTATACTGAAGAGGAGATGGCAGCTAGAATAAAAAAGCTTACCAAGAAAATCTATCTTATGAATGGCTTTGACATTTTTGTTGCTCATTCACCTGCTAAGGGCTATGGCGATATGGAGGATATTCCTCATCAGGGCTTTCAATGCTTTAACGAGCTTATGAATAGGTGGAGACCTCTTTATATGCTCCATGGCCATGTACATCAGAGCTACTCTCACAATTTTGAAAGAGAGCGTATTCATGAATCAGGAACTAAAATCATTAACTGCTTTGGCAGTTACATTTTAGAAATAGATGATAATCAGTTTCCTGATAAGGGTAAAACAGGCTCTGCACTTTACGATCTTTATGTAGCAATGAAGGAACGTGAAAGAATCCGCAGAGGATATTAAAAATTAAAAAAAATAAGCGAAGGCATTTGTCCGTTTAAGAGGGCAGATGCCTTTTTTTATAGCCTTATTAGAGAAGTTTTTTCAATAAGGCGTTTTTGGAAAAAATAAACTTGTGTTTTTAGTTAATGTATGCTAACATTCAAACGGTTAGCAGTGACTAACCCAACAAACTATTTTATAATAAGAATGGAGTGTATGAATTATGGCAGAAGTTAAGGTTGTTTATTGGTCAGGCACAGGAAATACAGCAGCAATGGCTGAAGCAGTTATCAAGGGCGTAAATGAGGGCGGAGCAACAGCAGTTCCAAAGGCATTTGACGGTCTTACAGTAGATGAAGTTGCAGGAGATAGCGTCATCGTATTCGGTTGCCCGGCTATGGGTGCTGAAGTTCTTGAAGAGTCAGTTGTAGAGCCATTCATGGCAGAATTCGAAGCAGTTGCAGCTGGTAAGAAGGTTGGACTTTTTGGTTCATACGGCTGGGGAGACGGCGAGTGGATGAGAAGCTGGGAAGAGAGAATTGTAAACGCAGGAGCAACTCTCATCAATGATGCTGGTGTTATGGCAAATGAAGCTCCTGATGAAGAAGCTCTTGCAAATTGCGAGGCTCTTGGTAAGGCAGCAGCTGCAGCAGCTCAGTAATTAAGCTGCTTTGCAATAAATAGCTAAATATGCGCAGTACTGACAATTAGGTCAGTACTGTGTTTTAATGAGAATATGAGAATTATCTGGACTAGGTAGATGATATGCAGATAGAATTGTATAAAGCAATGGATTGCGCTAATTTTGCGCATAACTTTATTTATCAATGCGCACCGGTAATTGCTGGGGTAAAGGTCTCAAATCTTTTAGGAGTGAAGACGGAGCTGGCTGCGGCTGCGGCAGCAGCGGCAAGGATTTCAGGCCTTAAAAGCTTTGATCTTTGTGAATCAGAGTGTAGATGCTGGGGCTGCAAAAAGTCGATGATTTTAATATACAGTGAAAAGAAGTTATTAAAGCAGCTCTTTAAACATGAAAATAATGAATTTTTAAATACAAGAGGGATATTAAGCTATAATGAATATATAGAAAGCAAGTTTTTATACGCAAAGCCATCTGTAAAAGGATATTTGCACTATGTGCTTTCTGAAATATCTAGAAGATATCACAGCTATGAAGATGGGAAAGCAGCGTTTCCTCATGAAATAGGCGTGATACTTGGCTATCCATTAGAAGATGTAAAGGGATATATGGAAAATGGCGGCCAGAAATGTCTTCTTAATGGTTACTGGAAGGTTTATAACAATCCGGAGGAAGCTAAAAGAAAATTTGAAATATATGATGAAGTAACTGAGAGCCTTATGAAAAGTCTTTTAAGTGATGGCTGCTCCTTTAAGAGCATACTTACAAGGCACTTTGATAGGGCGGCATAGTATGCAGGCATTGTGAAATTGATTTTTAATTGTAACGGAGCTTAGGCTCCGTTTTTTTTATTTGGGATAATAAATATATGTTGGAAAATGCGTTAAAATGTGCTAATATTGATAGGTACTAACGCAGTAGAATTTAGAAGGTTTTGTAGGGCTTTTGCAAGCTTTTTGCAGGGCTGTTGTAAGGCTTTTGCAAGGCTCCTGCAATGGGTCCCAAATGCTTTTGTAAGAGCCGCGGGGACCTAATTGTTTGAGCTGAAAGGATATTTATGGATATGAATAGAGAAAGCATCGCAATCGATGCCAGGATAGCTCATGAAGCTGATAGATATGCAATAGATGTAATGAAGATTCCGTCGCTGGATTTAATGTACAGTGCATCTTCATCGGTATGTGATTTTATTATGGAGGAGTACTTTAGTGGAAATTTAAGTGTTCACTTAAGTGATTGCCGAAGTAAGTGTTTAGGCAAAAAGCTAATATGCGTTGCAGGTGTAGGAAATAACGGCGGTGATGGTGCCTGTATTGCTGGAATAATAAAAGATAAAGAAATAAAGAATGTAGAGACGCAGTTAATAGTCTGCGGTAATTTAGAAAAGGCTAGCCCAGAGTTTTTATACCAGCTATCTGTATATAAAAAGCTAGGCGGAAATGTGAAGTTTTATAAGGAAGAAGGAGATTTAAGAAAAGAAGCTTTATCTATAGATGATAAGAAGTCTGTAATTATCGTGGATGCTTTATTTGGTACAGGACTAGCTAGAGAGGTTGCAGGAAGCTTTGCAGCGCTGATTGCTGAAATGAATGAACTAAAAAGCGAAGGAGCAGTAGTTGTAGCAGTAGATGTGCCTAGCGGAATAAATACTGATAATGGTAAGGTGATGGGAATAGCGGCTTTTGCCGATGCTACCGTTACCTTTGGCTACAATAAAAAGGGACTTATTACTAAAACAGGAAAAGAATATGCCGGAAGGGTAATAGTAAAGGATATCGGAATACCAGAGGAGGCATATAGAAAGGTGATGAATGCGTAGATCAGAAGGCTTTTTAAAGACAATGGAGTATTATAACAAGGCAAAGACTCAGGAATTTATAGAGAGAACGCTAAAGGCTGATGTTTCAAAATCAAGAGATAAATTTATAGATTATGTTTTAAAAAACAGCCGAAAAGAAGTGCCTTCAAAGGATTTAAATATTTTAGATGCGGGCTGTGGAAGCGGAAGAGATACGAAGGTGTTTTTGGAGAAAGGTTTTTCTGTAGCGGCCTTTGATGCTTCAAATGCGCTCTGCATTGCAGCTAGTGAATATACAGGGATTGAGGTGGAGTGCAGCACCTTTATGGAAACAGATTACGAGAATGAATTTGATGGTATCTGGGCTAGTGCGTCGCTTTTGCACGTTGAAAAGGAGAAGCTCATAGACACTGTAACTCACCTGAAAAAAGCTCTTAAGAAAAACGGGATATTCTATGCATCTTTTAAGAAAGGGGACTTTTCCGGAATAAGAGAAGACCGATTTTTTCAGGATGCTACAAAGGAGTATTTAAAGGAACTTTTCGGAGAAAAATGCGAAATGGAAATTCTTGAACTGTATGAGGATGAGTCACTTTTATCTAATGGCAGTATTCAGGAATGGGTAAATGTGATAGCTAAAAAGAACTAGTATAAGGCTGATTCTATGATAAGAACATTAAAAAAATGGAAATTAGAAATAATATAAGGGGGGTTATGATTAAAAATTTAAATTTAAAGAGAAAAATAGCAATCCTTTTTTCATTGCTACTGGCTGTTTCAAATGTAGTTGTTCAAGGAGCAGGAGCAGTTAAAGCAGAGGAAAGCAGTAGAGATGCAATTGTAAGGATTGCTAAGGAAGAAATCGGAAATCAGGAGTATGAAAAGGATGGCATAGAAAACTGGAATAAATATTCCACCGACCTGGGCGTTGACGGAAATGGTTATGCCTGGTGTGCTATTTTTGTTTACTGGGTATTTAAGCAGGCCGGTCTAAAGCAGAGCGTCTATAAAAATGTGAGCAACTGGATGTCCGTTTATTATACCTATAATGAGACTAATGGAGAAAAGCATGTAAGAGGTGATGGCTATTATCCGGTTCCTGGCGATCTTGTAGTTTTTGACTGGAAGAACGGTGGAAATCAGTTTGATCATATAGGCATAGTCATTAATTATGACGGTTCTACTATGACATACATTGATGGAAATAGCGAGAGCAGCAATGGAACTGTTGCAGAGCACACCTACAGCGTAAATGAAGAAACAATCTATGGTTATATATGCCCGGACTATGAGGACTCAGAAGCAGTTCTCATAAAGTACGAGGAGTTAAAGGTCGATGGCACTGTGTTCCCGGAAGGAAATTTAGAGGAGGGAAAGCCTTTTTCGATTTCAGGCGTAGTTCAGTCACCTTCAGCTCTTACAAAGGTATCGGTTAATATATATAACGAGGCTGGTGAGTGGATGACCGGTGCAGAAAGCGAGGCAGGCGGCTATAGCTTTGATATCCACAGGCTCGATAATGCCATTTCCTTTGGAAAGCTTTCAGCAGGAAATTACCGCTTTGTGGTTTATGCTGAAAATAAAGGCGGAGATAAGAAAACTCTTACTGACAAGATTTTTTCGATAGGGAATATAGAAGGCGGTGCCCAGCAGAAAAAAGCTGATATTAAGGAAAAGATAAGGGAAAATGCTATAAAGCTAAAATTATACGGAAAAAAACTTGAGAAAATATACACAAAAAATCCTGTTCTAATTAGATGTTTTTTTAATGAAGTGCTTGAAAATCCAGGCTTTGTAAGGGTCTGTAAATGAAAGTACTTGAAAAAGAATGGTATTTGTGGTATGATAGATTGAATTATGTTTTCTTGTTAAAGTGGAGGTTCTATGAGAGAAATTAATCATACTCAGTGTTTTGAGATTAAAAATGAAAAAGAAATTTCTGTTAAGCAGGTTATAGATACAGTTTATATGGCTCTTACAGAAAAGGGCTACAACCCGGTAAGCCAGATAGTAGGATATATTATGTCGGGTGACCCTACCTATATCACAAGCCATAGAGGTGCAAGAAGCCTTATCATGAAGGTTGAAAGAGATGAAATCATCGAAGAGCTTCTTTCAGACTATATCAATGTACATTTTGGCAAGAATGATGACAAGTCAGAGGAGTAATTTTTTAATATGCGTATAATGGGACTTGATTATGGTGAGCGTACAGTCGGTGTTGCCATAAGTGATGAGCTTTTGATTACTGCTCAGGGAATTGAGGTAATCAGAAGAAAAGAAGAAAATAAGCTGCGTCAGACCTATGCAAGAATCGAAGAGCTCTGCAAGGAATACGGTGTAGAAAAAATAGTTGTAGGCTTCCCTAAAAAGCTGAATAATGAATTAGGCGACAGAGCACTTCTTGCTCAGGAGTTTGCAAAAAATGTAACTCGCCGCACAGGACTTGATACGGTTTTATGGGATGAGCGTTTTTCGACTGTTTCGGCGCATAGAGTACTTGATTTGGCAGATACAAGTCTTGATAAGAAAAAGAAGGTAGTGGATATGCTTGCTGCAGTTGTAATATTGCAGAACTATCTTGATTATCTCTCGCTTCAAAAGGACATTGCAGCCTTTAAGGCAGCAAACCCTGATATTACTTCTCAGTTAGATGAGGATGAGTCTAATGAAGATGAATCCGGTGAAGAATAATTATAATAATATAAATTATAAATCGGATTATTGAAAATATGGATTTCGAAAATTTAGATGTTGATAATCTATAGAATCGATGATTCGGTAATAAATAGTGCATAGTGACATTTTCTGATACAGCGCAAGGAAAGGTAGCAGAAGATGCTTTATGTATGTATGTAAATAAAAAATGTGCGTGCAAAATTCGGAGGGAATAATTTGGCGAAGAAAAAGTTAAGAGATGTTCAGCAAAGCTTTGATGAAAGCCTAGCTGAGCTCATGGATTCTGTCAATAAGACAGGGAAAATGACAGAAGCAGGAAATGGAAAGGGAAAGAAAGCAAAGGCCGAGGAGCCAGCTATCATCCCAGGCAAAAGAGAGGTGCTGACAGATGTGGTCGCAGCAGAAGAGCCTTTCGAAACAATGGAGGATGGAATAAGACCTATCAGACCGGAAAAATATGAGGTGCCAGCTTCATTGATGGGAAGAACCTTTATAAATGCATTTAAGGATTTTCCAAGAAATTCAGAACCTAGTGTCAGGATAATACCGCTTGGCGGACTTGACAGGATCGGAATGAACATTACAGCCTTTGAGTACGGAGAGGATATAATTGTTGTAGACTGTGGTGTGGCATTTCCGGAGGATGACATGCTAGGTGTAGACCTTGTTATCCCGGATGTTACTTACTTAAAACAAAATATTGACAGGGTTCGTGGCTTTGTAATTACTCATGGACATGAGGATCATATCGGTGCGCTTCCTTACATTTTAAAGGAAATAAATGTTCCGGTATATGCTACAAGGCTTACAATCGGTATCATAGAAAATAAGCTGAAGGAGCATGGCCTTCTTCAGACGACAAAGCGCAAGGTCGTAAAATATGGCTCTACCATTACCTTAGGAGCCTTTAGGGTAGAATTCATCAGAACTAATCATAGTATTTCTGATGCAGCAGCTCTTGCAATTTTTACCCCGGCAGGAATAATCATGCATACTGGAGATTTTAAGGTAGATTATACACCGGTACTCGGTGAGCCTATCGATCTTCAGAGATTCGGAGAGCTTGGAAGAAGAGGTGTGCTTGCCCTTCTTTGCGATTCGACAAATGTATTAAGACCTGGTTTTACAATGTCAGAGCGTACAGTCGGAAAGCGACTTGATGGTATTTTTGAGGAGCATCCGGATTCAAGAATAATTGTTGCTACCTTTGCATCAAATGTAGACAGAGTGCAGCAGATTATTGACTGTGCAGTTAAGTATAAGAGGAAAGTAGTAGTCGAAGGAAGAAGCATGGTCAATACCATTGCGACGGCCGGAGAGCTTGGTTATATAAATATTCCAGAAGGCACTATAATAGATAATGAGATGATGAAGGAGTATCCTGATAATAAGCTTGTTCTTATTACAACAGGAAGCCAGGGTGAAGCCATGGCAGCTCTTTCAAGAATTGCTTTTGGAAATCATAAAAAGATTCAGGTGAAGCCGGGAGACTGCGTAATTCTTTCTTCTACACCTATTCCTGGAAATGAGAAGAACGTTGCTAGAATTATGAACGAGCTTTCTATGAAGGGAACCACTGTTATTTATGAAAATACTCATGTTTCAGGTCATGCCTGCCAGGAGGAAATAAAGCTTATTTATGCTCTTACAAGACCTAAATTTGCACTTCCTGTTCATGGTGAGTACCGTCACAGAGTTCGTCAGGCCGAGCTTGCTAATGAGATGGGGGTTCCAAAGGATAGATGTCTCGTGCTTGCATCAGGTGAAGTTCTAGAACTTGGTGCAAATCATGCAAGAGTAGATGGAATGGTTTCAGCTCAGGGCGTATTTGTAGACGGCCTTGGAGTTGGAGATGTTGGAAATATCGTTCTTAGAGATAGACAGTGTCTTTCTGAGAATGGTCTTATAATCGTTGTAATGACCTTTGACAGATATTCAAATCAGGTCGTTGCAGGACCTGATATTGTTTCCCGCGGCTTCGTTTATGTGCGTGAGGCAGAGGGGCTTATGGAGCAGTCAAAGATAGTTGTTGAAGACTGTCTTGCTAGATGTCAGAAGCGTAATGTTACTGACTGGACAAAGATAAAGGCTGATATTAAGGATTCACTTAGCAGCTACATCTGGAAGAATATAAAGCGTACGCCTATGATTCTTCCAATAATTATGGAAGTATGATGAAGGTAATTTTTTTATAGGAGGAAAGACGACATGAAACGTTCTGCTGCCGGAAAACTGATAATGAAGTTTGCTGGCTCTACAATTAGAATTGTTCTGGATATTATATTTTATATTGTGGTGTTGGTAGTGATGCTGCGTGCTGTTAAGTATGCCTATGATTTTACTTATCAGATATTTGGCTCTGTTTCAGTTGCCGAGGCTCCTGGAACTGATGTAGAATTTGAAATCAGCAAGGGTGAATCGACCATGGAGATTGCAACAAGACTTGAAAATATGCAGCTTATAAAAAATAAGCGTACTTTCTACTTTAGGACAAGACTTAAGGAATATAATATCATTCCAGGTACATATATTCTTAATACGTCAATGGATTATGAGACAATACTTGAAATAATCACATCTTCAGATGGAGCTATAAGTGAGGATGGTGAAGGTGTCTTAGATAAAAAGACAGAAGGTGAAGATTCATCAAAAGAGGAAGTGACAGACGAGGCCTCAGACGAGACTTCTGATGGGGATTCGGGTGATGAAACTTCAGGTGAAGAAAAGTCAAAGGAAGAGAAAAAGGGTGAGTAGTGATGGTTTCAGGTGAGCATATAGATGGTTATATAAAATCCTTGATTCCAGAGCTGCCCGCAGAGCTTGAAAAAATAGAAGAGGATGCTAATTTTAGAGGCGTGCCCATAATCAGAAAGGACATGCAGCAGCTTATGAGGTTTTTAATCGGAATGCATAAGCCTGCAAAGGTTTTGGAAATAGGTACGGCAGTTGGTTTTTCCTCGCTTTTTATGGCAGAGTGCATTAGCACAAATGCTGCCTTGTCACCTTCATCGTTTGAAATTATTACAATAGAAAAGGATGAGAGAATGTATGCCGAGGCTGTTTTAAATATTTCAGCGTCAAGGCATGTAGATAATATCAAGGCTTTTAAGGCGGATGCGGCAGAGTTTCTTGAAAATGCACAGAAGCTTAAAGAAAATGCGGGCTTTGATATGATATTTATTGATGCAGCAAAGGCTCAGTATAGACGTTATATTGAGATAATATTAGAAAGAGGCCTCATTAGAAAAAATGGTCTCATTATTACTGATAATATATTGCAAGAGGGCAGCATAGCTGAATCGAAGTTTACTATTGTTAGAAGAGATAGAACGATTCATAAGCGCCTTAGGGATTATGTTAAGTTTTTGATGACAGATCCTAGATTTGAAACCGTGCTTGTTCCTACAGGAGATGGGGCAGCACTTACTAATTATTTAGGTAAGGAAAATTAGTTGTATGAATAGTAGTGTTAATAAGCCGGAACTACTAATTCCGGCTGGAAGTCTTGATGTTTTAAAGGTTGCACTTGATTATGGTGCTGATGCCGTTTATGTAGGCGGTGAAATGTTCAGTCTTCGTGCAGGAGCTAAGAATTTTACTCATGATGATCTGATGGAAGCCTCAAGGCTTGTACATGAAAGAGGAAAAAAGCTTTATATTACAGCAAATATTACAGCTCATGAATATGATTTGAAGGGCGTACGTGAATATTTTGAGGAATTAAAGGAAGTAAAGCCGGATGCTCTTATTGTATCAGATCCTGGAATTATGTCCATTCAAAGAGAAATTCTTCCTGATATACCTATTCATGTAAGTACTCAGGCAAATAATGTAAATAGTGCGGATTTCAGATTCTGGCATGATGCTGTCGGAGCTACTAGAGTAGTAGGAGGAAGAGAGCTTTCTCTTAATGAAATAAAGAGAATCAGAAGCGAGATTCCGGATGACCTTGAAATAGAGGCTTTTGTTCATGGAGCAATGTGTATATCCTATTCTGGTAGATGCCTGCTTTCGAACTATTTTACTGGAAGAGATGCAAATCTTGGTCAGTGCACGCATCCTTGCCGCTGGAAGTATTATGTGGTCGAGGAAAAGCGCCCTGGAGAATATATTCCGGTAGAGGAAAATGAAAGAGGTACCTATATCTTTAATTCAAAGGATCTTTGCATGATAGACCATATTCCTGAAATTGTTGATGCAGGAATAAATAGTCTTAAGATAGAAGGAAGAATGAAGACGGCTCTTTACGTGGCTACTGTTGCGCGTACCTATAGAAGAGCGATTGATGATTTCTTTGAGTCCCCTTCTAAATATCAGGAAAATATGGACTGGTATAAGGATGAAATTACTAAGTGTACCTTCCGTCAGTTTACTACAGGCTTTTATTTTAATAAGCCTACTCATGAGGGACAGGTATATGATAATAATGTTTATGTAAGAAATTATATCTATCTTGGAACTGTTTCTGAGAATTCAAGAAATGGCCTTGTTACAGGCATGAAGCAGAAAAATAAATACAGCGTGGGCGATGAAATTGAAGTTATGCATGCTGTTGATTATGGAAATGGTTTTAATGAAAAGCTGAAGGTATTAGAACTCATCAATGAAAAGGGTGAAGCTGTTCAGTCAGTTCCACATGCTGAGGAAATTTATTCCGTAAGGCTCTCAGGAGATGTCAAAAAGGGAGAAATCTTAAGAGTAAGAGATGATTCTTGATATAAGATTTAAGCTTTAAAAATATAAAAATGTTTTTTGCATAAAATGTGTTTATTTGGAGGATGTATGGCTAGGAAGGTTAAGTATACAGCTAAGGTTTCGGAAATATCCTGGATTACTGAGGATGTTTTCAGTTTATGGCTTGAGAATAAGGATGCGGCAGCAGAGGCTATGCCGGGACAATTTGCAGAGCTTTACTGCAATGATAAGTCAAGGCTTCTTCCAAGACCTATAAGCATCTGCGATGTTGATGAGGAAAATGGAAGAATAAGATTTTGCATAAGAGCAGTCGGTGCTGGTACTAATGAGTTTTCGGCCTTAAAAGTAGGTGATACTGTTAAAATGGTAGCGCCTCTTGGAAATGGTTTTAAGTATAAGGATTGTAAAAATGCCCTTATCGTAGGAGGCGGTGTTGGAATATTTCCGCTTCTTCTGCTTACCAAAAAGCTTACCGGAAAAAAGACTGTTGTTCTTGGCTATAGAACTGAGCCTTTCTTTGTAGATGAGTTCAAAAATGCAGGAGCAGAGGTTTTAATTGCTACTGATGATGGCTCGGTAGGAACAAAGGGAACTGTAATAGATTGCATAAAGGAAAATTCTCTTACAGCAGATTCGATTTTTGCTTGTGGACCGATGCCTATGCTCAGAGGACTTAAGGCATTTGGTGAAGAAAAAGAAATAAATACTCAGCTTTCTCTTGAAGAGAGAATGGCCTGCGGGCTTGGAGCCTGCCTTGGCTGTGTAGTTAAGACACCGGATATTGATGGTCACAGCTATGTTAATAATAAGAGAGTATGTAAGGATGGACCGGTATTTGAAGCTTCGCAGGTCATCATCTAAAAAGCTTACTTATTAATTGTTTTGTATGGAGGATAATAATGAATACCAGTGTTAATATAGCAGGAGTTGAGTGGAAGAATCCTGTAACCACTTCTTCAGGAACCTTCGGTTCTGGAGAGGAATATTCAGACTTCTTCGATTTATCAGAGCTTGGTGCAGTTACTACAAAGGGAGTTGCAAGAGTTGCCTGGCCGGGAAATGATACTCCTAGAGTCTGTGAGACTCCTTCGGGAATGATGAATGCAATAGGACTTCAGAATCCTGGAGTTGATGTATTTAAAGAAAGAGATCTTCCTTTTCTTTCGAAATTTGATACTAAGATAATTGTCAATGTCTGCGGACATACTATCGAGGAATATGAAGAGGTAGTTGAAAAGTTAAATGATACTAATGCAGACATGTTCGAAATAAATATTTCATGTCCTAATGTCCAGAGCGGTGGAATGGCCTTTGGTCAGGATAGGGACATGGTTGAGATTATTACTCAGAGCATGAAAAAGCGTTCTAAGAAGCCTATCATAATGAAGTTATCTCCTAATGTAGGAGATATAGCTGATATGGCAAGGGCTGCTGAAGCTGGAGGAGCAGATGCCATTTCTTTGGTTAATACATTTTTAGCAATGAAAATCGACATTAATAGGAGAAAATTCGCTCTTGCAAATAGGACGGGCGGACTATCAGGACCGGCTATCAGACCGATAGCAGTGAGAATGGTCTATGATGCAGCTCATGCAGTTAAGATTCCTGTAATAGGAATGGGCGGAATTCAGACAAGTGAAGATGCACTGGAATTCATAATGGCGGGAGCTACTGCAGTTTCAGTTGGAACAGCAACCTTTAGTAATCCGCTTGCTGCAAGAGATGTAGCTGTTGGAATCAAGAATTTCATGGTCAAGAATAAAGTAGAGGATATAAAAGAGCTTATTGGCTGTGTTTCACAGTAAAATAATTAATTTATGCTTCAAGGAGGAATTTAGTGATGGAAGGTTATAAGAAGGAATTTGTTGACTTCATGCTTGAGTCAAAGGTTTTAAAGTTCGGAGATTTTACTCTTAAGAGCGGAAGAAAGTCACCGTTCTTTATGAATGCAGGGGCTTATGTTACAGGAAGTCAGCTTTCTCGTTTAGGTGAGTTTTATGCAAAGGCTATTCATGATGCATATGGTGATGATTTTGATGTGCTTTTTGGACCAGCCTATAAGGGAATTCCTCTTTCAGTAGCTTGTACAATTGCTTTTGATAAGCTTTACGGAAAAGAAATCCGTTACTGCAGCAACCGTAAAGAGGCTAAGGATCATGGTGAGCAGGGAATTCTTTTAGGCTCAGAGCTTAAGGACGGTGATAAGGTAGTTATCATTGAAGATGTTACTACTTCAGGAAAGTCTATCGAAGAGACCTTCCCTATCTTAAAGGCTCAGGGAAATGTTGATGTCATTGGTCTTATGGTATCTCTTAATAGAAATGAGCAGGGAAAGGATACCTTAAAGTCTGCATTAAGTCAGATTGAAGAGCTTTATGGAATAAAGACTGGTGCCATTGTAACAATGCCAGAGGTTATTGAATACCTTACAAGTGAGGATTCTAAGTATAAGGATATAATTACACCTGAAATAAAAGAAAGAATAGATGCATATTTTGAGCAGTATGGTCCAAAGGCATAATTAATTTGCATTGCTTTCGATATTTTTTATGTTTTACGGTCCGAAGAAATAATAGATAAGGAGATTGCAAAATGAGTGATAATAAGGAAGTAAGATTAGAGCAGGTTTATAAGACAATGAAACGTGCAGGGGTGGCAAATATTGTTCTTGGCATAGTTCTTATTGTATTTAGCGTTGCTACGGGAGTATGCATGCTTATTAATGGCGCAAGACTTCTTCAGAGAAAGAGCAACATATTGTTCTAAAGAATTATCTATCCCTTGAAAAAGCAGGTCTATGGGGATAATAAAAAAATGACAGGAACAAAGGATGTATTGATGGAAGAAAATAAGGATGTGGAAGTTTCTAATGTTAATGCTGAGAAAGCTGCAAGCGGCAGTTTTGGCGAAATGCCAATGGATAATGCCAGTGCTTCTTTTGAAGCAGGAGCTTATGGAAATGATGATATAAATACAGAAGTAGATGGGAATGTGGATAAATCTGAAGATGGAAATCTGAATGTGGATAAATCTGATGAGAGTAATCTCAATACGGATGGAGCTGAGGATGAAAATCTGCAGAAATCTGGAAAAGGTAAAGCCATGCTGAAGGAAGTAATAAGCTGGATTGCTGTGATACTTATTGCGCTGGTTCTTGCGCATATTCTTACACGCTATGTTATTATGAAGGCTCAGGTGCCTACCGGGTCGATGCTTGATACTATCCAGATAAAGGATAAGCTTATAGGTAACAGATTGGCATATCTTTTTGATGATCCTGAAAGAGGAGATATAATTATTTTCCCATGCCCTGATAACGGAGATGAATATATTAAGAGAGTTATCGGGCTTCCAGGAGAAAAGGTTATTATCCATAACGTTGAAGGAACAGATCATGCCGGTGTTTACATCGACGTAAATGCAGATGGAAAGCCGGATGAAAATGAATTGCTAGAAGAGAGCTATATCAAAGAAGGTATGGAACTTGTAGAGGCGGATGAAATTTATAATGTTCCAGAGGGCTGTTATTTTGTTATGGGAGATAACCGTAATCATTCAGCTGATTCTAGAAAGTGGTATACTACTAATTATGTAAAGAAAGAAAATATTGATGCCAAGGCTTGGTTCAGATATTCACCTTCTATAGAAAAATACAATTCTATAGATTATAATATAGGTGAATAAGCTGCTTTCTATTAGAGTACAAAACTGTTTATGAAAGGTGAAAGCGAATGAAGGATGAAAATGGTTTGCCAATGACGGGCAAGGAAATAAAGAGAGAAATAATAAGCTGGATCCTGGTGGTCGTAGTTGCTTTTGTTCTCGCGTATGTACTTACCCATTATGTGATAATAAAGGCAAAGGTACCTACGGGCTCGATGCTAAATACCATCCAAAGAGATGATAAGCTTGTCGGACTTAGGACTGCCTACCTTTTTAGTGAGCCGAAAAGAGGGGATATAATTATTTTCCCTTATCCTGATAATGAAAGTGAAGAGTATATCAAGAGAGTAATAGGACTTCCAGGAGAGACCATTATTATTCATAATGTAAAGGATGAAGCCTTAGAGGATGAGTATTATGCTGCGGTATTTCTTGACTTGAATAAAAATGGTAAGGCTGATGATGATGAAAGACTAGAGGAAGGGTATGTAAGAGAGAAGATGTGGATGGTTTCTACGGATATGATCTATAAAGTACCTGAAAATAGTTATTTTGTGATGGGCGATAACAGAAATGATTCAAAGGATTCAAGATATTGGTATAAAACTCATTTCGTTTCTGGAGATAAGATTATTGCCAAGGCTTGGTTCAGATACTCGCCATCTATTGGTTTTTATAATTCTGTGACTTATAATATCGGAGATTGACTTTAATGTGAATATGAGTCATCATATTCACATTATTTATGAAGAGAAAAACTGTGTTAGAAATAATATCAGATTGGTTGATGGGCGTTTGGAAAAAGAAAGAAGTATGGATATGCAGGAAGAGAAAAAGGAACTATTAAGAAGTGATTATTATTATGATCTGCCACAGGAATTGATAGCGCAGGATCCGCTTGAGGACAGGTCATCATCTAGACTTATGCTGCTTGATAAAAATACAGGAGAGACGAAGGATTCTGTATTTACAGATGTCATAAATTATTTTAATCCGGGAGATTGTCTTGTTATAAATGATACTAAGGTAATTCCGGCAAGGCTTATAGGAACCAGGATTATCGATGAATCAAAACCTTTGCCACCAGGCTACCAGCACGGTGCACCTGATGCGCAGATAGAGGTGTTATTACTAAAAAGGAAGGCTGATTCTACCTGGGAGACACTTGTGCGCCCGGGAAAAAAGGCAAAAATAGGTACCAAAATCAGCTTTGGAGATGGTCTCTTAATAGGTGAGGTAGTGGATATAGTTGAAGAGGGCGATAGAATTGTCAGGTTTACCTATGACGGCATATTTGAAGAAATCCTTGATAAGCTTGGACAGATGCCTCTTCCTCCGTATATTACACATGAACTTAAAAACAAGGATCGCTATAATACTGTATATGCTAAGTATGAAGGTAGTGCTGCAGCTCCTACTGCAGGCCTTCATTTTACTAAAGAGCTTTTAGAAAAAATAAAGGAAAAGGGCGTTGACATAGCTCATGTTACGCTGCATGTTGGTCTTGGAACCTTTAGACCTGTAAAAGAAGATAATATTTTAGAGCACAAAATGCATACGGAGTGGTACAGGATAACTGCAGAAAATGCCGAGAAAATAAACAAGGCAAAGAGAGAGGGGCATAGAGTAATATGTGTCGGAACTACAAGCTGCAGAACTGTTGAATCGGTGGCTGATGAAAATGGAATGGTGAAGGAGGCTGAGGGCGATACTTCAATCTTTATATATCCCGGCTATAAGTTCAAGTGCCTTGACTGCCTGATAACTAATTTCCATCTTCCGGAATCTACACTCATTATGCTCGTATCGGCACTTGCAGGCAGAGAAAATGTGCTTAAGGCGTATAATCACGCAGTAGAGGAAAAATACCGCTTTTTCAGTTTTGGAGATGCGATGTTCATACATGACTGATCGGGGCTTTAATTGTGCAAATTGAATAAATGTAAAAAAAGTTTAAATTGGTAAATGATTCCTAAAAAATGGGGAATTTTAGCGGTTTGTAAAATATACCGAATGCAAATAATCAATAATGTAAAATGTGTCAAAACGGCGTAAAAGTGCAATTTGATGCATTTGATGTTGCAAAATCGTGCATGAATGATGCACGATTTTGCTTTTTTGTTGAAAAAGTACATAAAAAGAGTTGACATTTTAGACAGTTTTGTGATAAAATAATAAAAGACAATATTATGCGTGTAGTGCGCCTGTAATAAATTGCACAAAAGAATGTAAAATTACATATTGTTACATTTGCTATATGCTTAATAAATTAGTGAACGTGAAGTATTAGTTATGTTTTTTGAGGGAATCCAGTCTTTAAAAGTATAAAAAAAATAGAAATCTGTCCTTTTATGTTTGCGTGCGCAGCTATTTCTGCGCTGATTATATGATTAATCTTATGGTTCGTAAGTTTTACTTTGTTCCGTAGGAAGAAAGGAGTGCGTTTTGAAAAAGGTTACTATTCAGGATGTTGCTGCAGAGCTTCATCTATCGCGAAATACAGTTGCAAAAGCTTTAAATAATTCTGAAACTGTAGCCTATGAAACTAGAATGCTCGTTATTCGCAAAGCTTGCGAAATGGGATATCAAAAGGTACCACCGGTTGCGATGCAGCAGGTGGATGCAGCAAATGCTTCAAATGAGAACGCACGAAAAAGAGCTGAAAGGGGTACCATCATGGTAATCGCGAGACGTGAAATTTCAGCTTTTCTGAATTCAATCATAATGGGGATTTCAGATGCGGTTAATCAATCCAATTGTGAATTCAGGTTGTGCTTTGTTTCAAATGAAGAGGAGATGAGGCTTGAAATTCCAACGGAGATCGATGAAAAGGTAAGTGGACTTTTGGTTATAAGTGTTTTTTCAGATAAATTTATGCAAAAGGTTCTTTCTTACGGACTTCCTGTTGTTTGTCTTGATTGTCCGCTCAGAACAGAAAATATTGAGAAAAAGGTCGATATTGTTGTCTGCGAGGGAGCATCAAGTACCAAGAAAATTACAAGAAGGCTCATAGATAATGGAATCAGAAAGTTCGGTTTTATTGGAGATACAACCTACTGTCTCAGCATAAAAGACAGATATGACGGCTTTGCCGAAGCGTTAAAGGAACACGGCATCCCTGAAAATAAAAAATTCGAGGCGACCGTGCATACGCGTTCTAGATATTATGCATATGATGAGGTTGCGGATTATCTTAATTCCCTTGATGAATATCCTGAAGCATTTGTTTGTTCGAGTGATGACATTGCATTTTTTGTAATCAAATTCCTTAAAACAAAAGGAGTTTTGGTACCAAAGGACATTGCAGTCACTGGTTACGATAATATAGAATCATTAACTACCGATTCAGAGCCTTGGCTTACGACGGTAAATGTTTCAAATCAGCTTCTTGGAAGAAGAATAGTTAAGCAGCTCCTTTGGAGGTTAGAAAATCCGGAATTCCCACATGAAAAGATAATGATCGATTCGGATGTGGTATTTAGAAAATCTTCAGAAAAAATTACTCTCCGCGAAAGCGTCGGATGATAAATATTATAATTATTAGCTTGGGGCATCTATAGTATTAATAAAGGAACTATAAGATGATACTAGTGTAAAATATATGTTTGAAAAAATAATGTTTTATTTGTGCTTTAATTGTGAAGGTTCAGGTAGATAGATTGTTCGGAGAGATTTGGTATGAGAAAAAAATTCATAAAAGAAATGGCGTTAGTTCTTTCGGCAGCGACGGTGATGAGTTCTGTGACGGCATGTTCGAATTCAGGCGGTGGCAATACCGAAACAACAACGCAGGCAGTTACTACTGCAATAGATGACGGTAATACATCAGAAAACCCTGGAAAAAAGCTTGCCGGTGATTATTCAAAGGAAGAGCCGATTGAAAAAATCGTGCTTCAGGCAGAAGATGGTGAGTTTAAGGGAAATGTAAAGGTTGTTGAGTCCACTGATAATGGAGCGACAGGAAAAGGTTATGTTGATGGCTTCAATGAAAGAGGAAGTGATGAATGGTCATATACCTTCACTGTACCTCAGGATGGCCATTACGATTTCAGTATTTCCTCAAATTCAGGAAGTGATAATAATTATAAGGAAAATTATTTTAAGATTGATGGACAAGAGGTTGCGTCTTTTGTATCGCAGAGTAAGAATTTTAGAATAACCAAGGTAAGAGGAAGTTATCTTACAGCAGGCGAGCATACAATTTCGATTGCAGTTTCGTGGGGCTATATAAATCTTGACAAGGTTACGATTGAAACCTCAGAGGGAGTTAATCCTGAGATTTATAATGTATCGCCAAAGCTTGTTGATGAAAATGCGACTGATAATACAAAGAGATTATTCAGTTATCTGACAGATATTTATGGAACGGCATTCCTTTCAGGTCAGTACTGCGATGCAGCTTACGGAATGGAAATGCAGTCAATATTATTAAATACTGATCCAGAAGTATATCCTGCGATTTTAGGTCTTGATATGGGTTATTACTCACAGTCAGCAGTTGATCATACTGCAAATACCAGTGCAACTGAAAATGCCATAGCGTATTGGGAAAAGGATGGAGGAATAGTTACCTACTGTTGGCACTGGCTTCCACCTGATCAGTATCATACGGGAGAGTGGTATTCGACTTTCCGTAAAGAAAATGTAAAAATGAATGTTACAGCAATGGTCAATGGAGAAGATCCAGAAGGCTTTGAGCTTCTAATGAAAGATGTAGACCTTATAGCGGAGGAATTCTTAAAACTTCAAGATGCCGGAGTTCCAGTTATATGGAGACCTCTACATGAAGCGTCAGGCGGATGGTTCTGGTGGGGCGCTGAAGGAGCGGATACTTACAAAAAGCTCTATATAGCAATCTATGAACGTCTTCAGGAAAAAGGAGTTCATAATCTCATATGGCTATGGAACGGACAGAATGCGGATTGGTATCCGGGAGATAAGTATGTAGACATAATTGGTGAAGACATTTATCCTGGAGAGCATGAGCATTCATCGCAGGTTGATAAATTCTTACAGGCTGTGGATTATACAGGCGGAAAGAAGATGGTTGTTCTTTCAGAAAACGGTTGCTTATTTGATCCAGAGCAGGCTGTAAAGGATAATGCAATGTGGGGCTTTTGGGCAACCTGGGGAGGAGAGTTTGTTCTTAAGTCAAGTAACATGAATAGGTATTCAGAGCAGTATACATCGCTTGATAAACTTAAGGAGTTCTATAATAGTGAATATGTAATTACAAGAGATGAGCTTCCAGATCTTAAAACTTATGAGATAAAGGAATAATGAATGTTTAGAGGCTTTTTTGATAATGATGGGCCGCTTATGACATTCTTTAATGACTTTGGCGGTGTATTTATTTTAACAATTCTGTGGCTTATATGCTCTTTACCGTTAATAACAGTTGTGCCGGCGGCTACTGCCTTCTACTATGGAATGACAAAAGCGGTAAGGCATGATACAGGTTATCCGGCGCAGGAATTTTTCAGAGCATTTAAGATGAATCTATTGAGAGGGGTGCCCCTTTCGATAGCACTTGGATTATTGGTATATTTATTATGCAGGAATTATACGTTCTTTTTGAATGCAGGAACTAAACATGGCTTGCTGATGCTTATACCGACATGCTTGTTACTTTTGATTGTGGTAATGACCATGATGCTTTTACCAGCCATTCTTTCAAGATTTTCATTTAATATAGGAAGAATCCTGAAAATGAGTCTTGTGATGGCATTAAAGCATGTACCGACTGTAATCCTTCTTATGATAGGATGGGCGGTTGTGATTGTGCCGATTGCCGCAGCGGCAAAAGGAGCCTTTGGCGAAGAACTGGATATTAGTTCAGCTTATCTTATGTTTGGTCTCATGGTAATTCTTCCGGGAATAGTCTGTTACCTCAGCGTTGTTCCGATAGAAAAAATTCTAAGGGAATTGATGCATGGTACTAAGGCTGTAAAGGAAGAGGAAGCAAAAAAGAAAGAAGCAGAAAAAAAGAAAAAATCCGCTGGAATTGGCGGTGGAGTTATTCAGGGTATGGTATTGAGAGAAAATGTAGAAAATGCCCTTGGAAGCTCGGAACAAAAGGTTGAGGCGGAAGATGATACCGAGGTAATGTGGTATGATCGTCCGGTGAGATAAATAGAAACGGAAGGAGTTTTCGTGATGAAACTATCAGGAGTGATAAAGAGATTCATGTGCCTGTCGCTTACAGCAGCACTGACTCTCGGAAGCGTAAATGCTGGTACGCTTTCACTTGGCGTAAAGGATGTAGAAGCTGCTACTTCGACATCTTATGATGATTACGAGGAGATCATCAGTACATATTCAATTGATGGTAATGTGCCGGATTATACAGAATACATTGCCGGTGTTGATCAGACAAGACCGGAAAAGACTATTGTAATACCTGCAGACTCATATAGCAGATATTCAAATGGAAAATCTGATAATGCAACACCAGATACGGTATCCGATTATGAGGGAATGCCGGGTACTTCAGTAAAAACTACTGAGGAAGGCCTTATAGAGTATGATGTTAAGGTAGACCAGGCAGGTCTTTACGATCTTTCTCTTACTTATTATCCGATAAAAGGTAATAATTCAGACATACAAAGGGCTATCTTTATTGACGGTGAGCTTCCTTATTCACAGCTTGCGCTTGTTGAATTTTACAGAATATGGTCAAATTCAATAACAGAAGAAAAGGTTGACAACAAAGGCGTTACTCTTCGTAACTGGGTAAAAGATAATCAGGGTAATGATCTTAAGCCAAAACTTATTGAGGCACCTGAGTGGATAACGACAAATGTTTATGATGCGGATGGCTATATCACTTCAAAACTTTCAATATACTTAACAGCTGGAACCCATACACTTACTCTTGTTTCCATAAAAGAGCCGATGTTAATTAACAAGATTACACTTTCAAATGAAGAAGATCTTCTTTCGTATAGCGACCAACTTGCAGCATGGGATTCAGCTGGAGCACAGGATGCTTCAGGAGATGTTATCAGAATCGAGGCTGAAAATGCAAATAGGACATCTTCTCAGATGCTTTATCCTACTCAGGATCAGTCTTCACCTGCAGTTTATCCGGCAAGCAGCAAGGCCCTTTTAAATAATACTATCGGTGGTAATTCCTGGAGACTTGTTAACCAGTGGATTGAATGGGATGTTAACGTTCCAGCAGACGGTTATTATAACATCGCAGTACACGCCAGACAGAACTTTGTAAAGGGTGTTTATGTTTCTAGAAAAATCATGATCGATGGCAAGGTTCCATTTAAGGAATTTGAAGATTATGGCTTTAAATATAAGCAGAAGTGGACGCTTGAGACACTTAAGGATGATGACGGAAAAGCTTTTAAGATCTATCTTACAGCAGGCACTCATACAATCCGTATGCAGAATGTGTTCGGCGAGTTCTCACAGCTTATTTCAGGAGTTCAGGATTGTGTTTCTCAGCTAAACAGCATTTACAGAAAGATAATCAGAATTACAGGTACAGAACCTGATGAATTCCGTGATTATGAAATCGCAGCTTCACTTCCAGGTCTTAATGCAGAGCTTGTTGCAGTTAGAGATCAGCTTACTCAGATTATTAAGGATCTTAGAGAGGTAGCAGGTAAGTCTGATAAGGAAACTGTTCTTAAGACCATGAGAGATCAGCTTAATGAACTTATAAAGAACGAAGAAAGATTTACAGAAATCATAAATGACTATAAGACAAATGTAAGAGCACTTGGTACTTGGATTACAACAATGCTTTCACAGCCACTTCAGCTTGATACTATTTATATTAAGCCGGCAGCTAATACGAAGAAAATTAAGGTAAAGAGCTCAGGCTTTTGGAGCAGATTCGGATATGAAATGTCTAGACTTTTCTATTCATTCATAATCGATTATAACCAGGTAGGTAACGTAGCAGAGGATTCTTCAAATTCAAAGACTTTAACACTTTGGGTAGGAACAGGACGTGACCAGGCAAATGTTATTAAGTCACTTATTGATGAAACCTTTACTCCAAATTCAGGCGTTGCAGTTAATGTAATGCTTGTAGATATGAATACGTTGCTTCAGGCAACGCTCGCAGGTCAGGGACCTGACGTAGCGATACAGGTAGGTCAGACAGCTGCAATTGGACAGGCTGTAGCAGCAGCCATCCAGCCTATGGACTACGGTCTACGTAGTGCAGTAATTGACCTAAGCACTTTCCCGGACTTAGAGCAGTTTGTTTCTAACAACTTCAATGAGTCTGCAATGGCAGGATATAGATTTGCCGGTGCAACATATGCACTTCCGGAAACACAGACTTTCCCTATGATGTTCTATAGAAAGGATATCTTAAAGGAACTTGCACTTGATGTTCCACAGACTTGGGAAGATGTTAAGGTTGCAATGTCAGTGCTTTCAAAGAATCAGATGGAGTTCGGTATGCTTCCGGGTGAGAATGTTTTTGCAATGCTTCTCTATCAGAACGGTGGACAGTACTACACAGATGATGCTAGACAGTCAGCACTAGACAATGAATTTGGTGTAAACGCATTCAAGCAGTATTGTGAATTCTATACAGATTATAAGCTTGATAAGGCTACACCAGTTGATGAGCGCTTCCGTACAGGTGAAGCACCGATCATAATTGCAGATTATACACTTTATAACAATCTTGCAGTTTCAGCTCCAGATATCAAGGGATTATGGGGATTTGCTCCGGTTCCTGGTACTGTAAATGAAGATGGAACAATAGATAGAACAGTTGCATCATCAGGAACTGGTGCTATGATCATGAGCGCTACAAAGGAGCCAGATGCAGCTTGGGAATTCTTAAAGTGGTGGACAAGCGCTGATACACAGCTTAGCTATAATGCTGAAATGGAATCATTAATGGGTTCAGCAGCCAGAGTAGCAACAGCTAATATGACAGCTTTTGATGCAATGCCTTGGAGTACTTCTGATAAGGATGCGCTTCTTGAGCAGTTCAGATCAGTGAAGGGTATCCCTCAGGTACCAGGTGGTTATTACTCATATCGTAATGTAAATAATGCATTCTATCGTGTAACAACAAATCCTGATGAGGTATCACCAAGAGAAGAATTAATGGATCAGATTGTAGATATAAATGCTGAAATTGACTACAAGAGAAAAGAATTTAATCTTCCTGTAGCTGATGAAGACGCGAAGTAAAGATAGGAGGAATGAACGTGGAACCAAATGCAAATAATGGTCAGGCGGTAAATGTAGCTGCACTGAGCCATGAGGAAAACCTCAAAATTGCTAAAAAGCGTAACTCGCTCTGGGAAAGAGTAAAGAGTAAGAGAGCATGTTATGCAATGATGGCACCATACATTATTTTGTTCATTTTATTCACCGTATTACCGGTTATAGTTTCAATATTCTTTTCATTTACATACTTTAACGTACTTGAGCCACCAAAGTGGGTTGGCTGGGACAACTACGTTAAGCTTTTTGTAGAAGATGAAATATTTGGTATTGCGTTAAAGAATACATTGTTATTCGCGGTAATCACAGGACCGGTCAGTTATATGTTCTGTCTCCTTTTTGCCTGGATCATCAATGATTTCAACAAGAAAATGAGAACCTTCCTTACTCTTATTTTCTACGCACCATCTATCTGCGGACAGGCTTTCTATGTATGGAATATCATCCTTAACCCTGGTCGTACAGGTTGGTTAAATGGTATTCTTCTTAGATGGAGAATTATCCAGGAGCCTATAATGTGGATGCAGACTGAAAAGTACGTACTTCCAGTACTTATGGTAGTTCAGTTATGGCTTTCTCTTGGTACCGGTTTCCTTTCATTCATAGCTGGTCTTCAGACTGTTGATAAGTCACTTTATGAAGCAGGTGCAATGGATGGTATTAAGAACCGTTGGCAGGAACTCTGGTATGTAACACTTCCAGCAATGAAGCCACAGCTCATGTTCGGTGCCGTAATGCAGATCACTCAGTCATTTGCGGTAGCAGATATTTCAACAATGCTTGCAGGTAACCCTTCAGTTAACTATGCGGGTGCAACAGTAGTTACTCACCTTTTGGACTATGGTTCACAGCGTTATGAAATGGGTTATGCATCAGCAATAGCAACTGTCTTATTCATCCTGATGGTAGGAACGAATAAGTTTGTACAGCACATATTAGGAAGGGTAGGCGAATAAAGTGGCAGCGAATACATCAGCAAAAACACTTGGCTTTGGAAAAGCAAAGTCAGATAAAGCGGCTAATGACAATAAGAAGCCAGCTTACAAGCCGCCTAAGGCAAAGAATTATAAGCACGTGAAGAAGCTTAACCGTTCTAAGGCGGGAAACGGTATACTTTTCTTCTTCATGGTAATCTGCGGTATCTTCATGGCTCTTCCTCTTGTAATGATTGCGAATAATGCCTTGAAGCCACTGGATGAAATTTTCCAGTACCCACCAAAGATTTTTGTTAGAAATCCTAGTCTTGAGAATTTCTCAGATCTTTTCGTAGTAATGAATGATTCATGGGTTCCATTCTCAAGATATTTATTAAATACAATTATTATCACAGGTTTAGGTACCTTCGGACATGTAATTGTAGCATCTCTTTGTGCATATCCTCTTGCAAAGCACGAGTTCCCGGGAAAAAAGATTCTTTTCTCACTCGTAGTAATGTCAATGATGTTCACATGGCAGGTAACTCAGATTCCTACATATCTTATTGTTTCTAAGATAGGTATCAACAATACCCAGCTTCCTCTCATCCTTATTGCATGGCAGTACGGTATGGGTCTTTACCTTATGAAGCAGTTCATGGAGCAGCTTCCTGATTCAATTATTGAGTCAGCTAGACTTGATGGTGCTACTGAATGGCAGATTTTCTGGAAGATGGTAATGCCAAACGTTAAGCCAGCTTGGCTTACACTTGCAATTTTCCAGTTCCAGCAGATGTGGGGAAACACAGGTGCAGCTTATATCAGAAGTGAGCAGTTAAAGCCACTTCAGTTTGCACTTCAGAATATTGCAGCAGGTGGTACTGCAAGAGCAGGCGCTGCAGCTGCTGTATCATTTATCATTGCAGCAGTACCTATTATATTCTTCCTTGCTTGTCAGAGCCAGATTATCGAGACAATGACAACATCAGGTATGAAAAACTAAAGAATGGAGGCTAAAGATGAGAATAGGTAAAAAAATTACTGCTTTATTGTCGCTTGCAGCCGCATTCATAGTAGCAGCACAGACAGTAGTAGCATCAGCAGATACAACACTTCCTTATGATAGTTATAATTACGACTATCGTGAGAACATTGTATATACACCTGCACCATATACTCCAGATAGAAGCGTTTCGGGTCTTACTATAAAGGTAGGAGGCTTCAATAATCCTCAGGATATTTATACAGCAGCAGATGGCAGAGTATATATTGCAGATACAAACAACAACAGAATTGTAGTAATGAACCGTGAAATGACAAAGGCTATCGAGGTAATTGACAGCTTTGTTACAGATGATGGTTCATCAGGAACCTTTAATAAACCATACGGAGTTGCGGTTTCTAACTCAAATGAGCTTTACATTGCAGATTCACAGAACAGAAGAATTGTACATTTATCAGCTCCAACAACTGATGAAAATGTTAATGCGCCGGTGGAAAATAACAGACTTTACTTAGGAAAGATTTCAGATCCTAAGTCAGAAATTCTTGAAGATGGATTTGATTTTGTTCCTTATAAGGTTTCTGTAGACTATGCAGACCGTGTATATGTAATTGCGGCTAACATGTTCCAGGGTATCATGGTTTTCGAAGAAGGAAACTTTACAGGATTCTTTGGAACAATTAATGTTCAGATTACAGCTTGGCAGAAGTTCTGGAGAAAATTCTCTACAAAAGAGCAGAGAAGTAAGCAGCAGCTTTTCATCCCTACTGAATTCACAGGTATTGACGTAGATGATGATGGTTTCATTTATGCATCTAATATTGATACTGAAGGTATTCAGGCTGTTAGACGTCTTAATCCAAAGGGTGAAGACGTTATCAGAAAGGGCGAAAATGGAAATGTAGGTGGTGACGTAGTTTATAGAGAATCATTTGAAAAAGGTGATTATAACGGACCATCACAGATTATTGACGTAGTAGTTAGAGATAAGGGTATATATTCACTTCTTGATAAAAAGCGTGGTAGAATATTTACCTATGATTCAGAAGGAAATCTTCTTTATATCTTCGGCGGTCTTGGAACTCAGGTAGGTACATTCAGTGTTCCGACTGCTATCGAGTGTATTGATGATAATATCATGGTATTGGATTCCTATAGAGGTGAGGTTATTGTATTTAAGGAAACTGAGTATGGTAATCTTATAAATTCAGCCGTAGGTCTTCGTTATGACGGAGATGAAACACAGGCTGTAGAGCTATGGAGAAAGGTTCTTACACTTGATGAGAATAACGAGCTTGCAAACTCGGGTATTGGTAAGGCTTATCTTTCAGATGGAAATAATGAGGAAGCTATGAAGTACCTAAAACTCGGTATGAATAGAAGATATTATTCAATCGCATTTAAGAGACACCGTGCTACTGTATTAAAAAAGTACTTAGCACCAGCTCTTACAATCATAATTGTTCTTTTTGTAGCACTCTACGCTTTCAGTATTTTTGTAAGAGAAAGACGTGAAGCAGAGGAGAGAAGAAGGGAGGCAGCAAAGAGCCATGTCTAAATACTTTACTAAAGATAAATGGTATTATTGCTTTAGGATTTTATCAAATCCGGGCGACTCGTTCTATGAGATAAGACATAGAGAATATGGATCAGTGCCTATTGCACTCTTAATGGTATTCATTTTTGCAATTTGCTACTCAATGAACAGACTTTATTCAAGCTTCATTGTAAATGATGTGGATCCAAGAGCAGTAAATCTTTTTCCAGAAATGCTTGCAATATTTGCTTTTGTACTTCTTTTTGCAGTAGGAAACTGGTCTATTACTTGTCTTATGAATGGTGAAGGAAGATTAAAGGATATTATTATAGTAACAGGTTATTCATTGCTTCCAATGATACTTTTCTATATTCCTGCTATTCTTCTTTCTCAGGTAGTTTCGCTAAATGAAAAGGGATTTTATTCACTCCTTATTATTATCGGAACTGCATGGACACTTATTTTGATTCTTGTGGGAATTATGACAATTCATAACTATACACTTGCAAAGACACTTGTTACACTTGCTCTTTCAATAGTTGCCGTACTTCTCATGTTATTCCTCTTCATGCTTGTTACAGATCTTGTAGCGCAGGTATATCAGTTCTTCCACAGTATTTATCAGGAACTGATATTTAGATAATTTTGATTAGAAAGGATTATTATGAAGACATTAAAAAAACTTGTTCTTTCTGTAATCGGCGTTGTCGCTGCGGTATTAGTTATTTACCTGATTTACTTCTTAGTTCATTATACTTTTCATAATGAATTCAAGAAGGATCTTGTAGAATACGAGGATGAAGCGGCAAGTGAATCTTTTACAGCAAAGGATGATTCATCACCGGTTGCAGAACTAAGCGGATACTCTCTTGCATCAGAGAGTGATGTTTTAAAGCTTTATGTCAATGAAAATACGGCAGAAGTAGCTATATATGATAAGCGTAATGGTCAGGTTACTCGTTCCAATCCTACAGAGGAAGAGATACAGTATGATACAGTAGCCAATGGAGTAAACCAGAACTGGCTTAGATCACAGCTTATTGTAGATTTCTTTGATAACAACAGAAAACTTAATACATTCGATTCATATTCATATTCAACAAATTCAGAGCTTAAGCAGTTTGATATTAAGAACATCCCAAATGGTGTCAGAGTTCTTTATACTATTGGAGATATGAGCAGCCCTACAGGTGTAGTTCCTATTTTCATCAGCAAGGAAAGACTTGAAGAGTATATGGGAAAGATGAGCGATGAGGAAGCTAAGTACGTAAAAGGACGTTTCCGTGAGAGCGAAAAAGTAGAAGGCTTTTATGAGCTTATGGAAAAGCTTCAGACAGCTCAGATTGCAAAAAGTTCTCAGCTTCGTAAAACTGATGAGTACCTTAGATCAGCTGGCTATACCGAGGAAGATTACATTAAGGATATGGAAAGCTCAGGACAGGATTTCAATGCACCTATATCATTTACAATTCCTCTTGACTACGTGATAGCAGGAGAAAAGATGGATGCTATTGAAGCTAGTATTGTAGCTAAGGATATCGTTGAAAATGGCGGCGGTCAGCTCATGGAAATCAGAATGCTCAGATATATGGGAGCAACAAAGGATTTAATTGGTGAGAAGGCAACTCACGGTTATATTCTTGTTCCAAATGGTTCGGGTTCACTTATTAAGTTTAATAACGGAAAGACCAATTCAACTGTTGGAGATTATTCTGCGTATGTTTATGGTCAGGACCCAACTGTAGCTGAAAATACTGTTACAGAAAATCTTGAAATTGTAAGACTTCCTCTTTGGGGAATATACAATTCAGATACAAAGTATGGTGTTTTTGCAACAATCGAAAATGGTGAGTCAATAGCTCAGATATGGGCTAGCCCATCAGGCAGACTAAATTCATATAATTATGCTTATGCAGCGTTTGCAGTAAGAGGCTTTGAGTATTTAAAATCTCAGGGTAATACTGATTCAGCTAAGTCGGCTGCAATGACAGTTATTGAGCCTAAGATTTATGATACAGAAATAAAGGTGAGATACACCTTCCTTGATGGAACGCAGGAGAATGGAAAGTATGATGGCTATTCGGGAATGGCTAATTACTTCCGTGAAAGACTTGCTTCAGAGGGAATTCTTAAAAAGCAGACCACAAATATAAACTCTAACTTAAATATTCCATTTTATTATGATGTTATTGGTGGAGTAAAGAAGACAGATTCGTTTATAGGTATTCAGTACCGCAAGGTTATGGCAATGACAACCTTTGATGAGGCCGGAACTATTTCGGATGAATTAAAGGATGCCGGAATATTTAACCAGGTGATGAATTTTCAGGGGTGGTTCAATGGTGGCTATTACCATGATGTACCAAGTAAGGTTAAGATACTTAGTAAGCTTGGTGGAAAAAATGACATGAAAACCTTGAAAAAGACACTTTCAGAAAATGGCGGAAAGCTTTACGCTGATGTGGCTCTTCAGAAGGTTACATACATTTCAAAGCGTTATAATGAAAATGCAGAGACATCAAAGTATTATGCAAGTGCATATACAGTTACTTTAGGACTTAATGATCCATCAACACTTCGTAATACATCAAGCCTTGGATATCGTGAGAATATTTACAATATTCTTTCGCCTAGGTTCCTTGGAAGATACACAGATTCATTCCTTAAAAAGATAAGTGCGAATTATATGGATGGTATTTCTTTAAGAGACCTTGGTGATACACTTTCATCAGATAAAAAGCGTAAGAATTTTATCAATAGGGATGAAGCTGAAGAAGTAGTGAAGGCAAATCTTAAGAAGATAGATGATAGTGCATATCAGGTAATGATTTCGGGTGGTAACTTCTATTCATTATTTGCAGCAGATGATATCATCAATGCACCGGATAATCAGAGTGATTTTTACATTCTTGATAATCAGGTTCCTTTCTATCAGATGCTTATTCATGGTTATGCAAACTATACCGGAGAGGCATTGAATATAGGAGCATCATTTGATTTTACGGATGCAAAGCTTAAGTGTATCGAGTATGGTGAGGCACCGCATTTCACATTTACTTATAAAGATGCAAATCTTATGAAGTATACAGGTCTCAATAGATTTAGTTCTACAACCTTTAGTACCTGGAAGGATACAGCAGCAAAGCTTTATAGCGAAGTAAATGAATGTTTAAATAAGGTTACCGGCTGTGAAATCGTTAAGCATGAGATTCTTGCAGATGGAGTAACTAGAACAACTTATGACAATGGCGTTCAGATTATTGTTAATACAACTACATCACAATATGTTTCTGGTGATATAGTCGTTGAAGCAAGAGACGTTTTAGTAAAGTAGGAGGGCAGCGTGGATAATTCATCAAATAATACAGCAGCAGTTAAATCTGCTAACGGAAAAAAGCATCTTTCCCTTATTCAGAAACGTGCTGTAACAGGATTCCTGTTTGTTCTTCCATGGTTTCTTGGATTCCTGTTATTCTATATAAGAAGTATTTTTATGACGGTACAGTTTTCTCTTTCGAATGTATCGCTAGGAGATTCGAAGGGATACAAAACAGATTGGGTTGGACTTAAGAACTATATTTATGCTTTTACAGAAGATCCTAAGTTTACCCAGACATTAGTATCGTCAATCGGAGACATACTTATTGACGTACCACTTGTAATATTCTTCTCATTGTTTATGGCTATTCTTTTAAACAAGAAGTTTAAGGGAAGAACAGTAGTTAGAGCAATATTCTTTCTTCCGGTTATTTTAAATGCCGGAGCTGTTCTTCAATGTATAGAGACTGCGAGAGCAGCGGTAGTAAGCGGAAGTATGTCAAATGTATCAACAGAAATTGTAACTGCTACAACATCGGCTACAAGTGGAATTAACCTTGATTATTTTCTTGCTATATTTGAGGATTTAGGTCTTCCGGCAAAGCTTGTAACCTACATAGCAGGAGCAGCATCAAGAATTCAGGATATTATAACTATGTCTGGCGTGCAGATCGTTATTTTCATTGCTGCACTTCAGAGTATTCCTGGTTCAATGTATGAAGTAGCACAGATTGAGGGTGCAACTGCTTATGAAACCTTCTGGAAGGTTACATTCCCAATGGTTACACCGCTAATTATAACAAATATAGTTTATACAGTTGTAGATTCATTTGCAACTTCAGAAGTAATTGAACTTGCTAGAACTACGGCCTTTGAAGGGGCAAAAGACTATGGTTTAAGTTCGGCGATGAGTTTGGTTTCGACCTTTGTGATATGTCTCATATTAATTGTGGTATGTGGCTTGATTCAGAGGAAGACATTCTATTATAATTAAAGAAAGGACAAGTATGGAAGCTACAGTAGAAAACAATGTTAATAATGGTCAGCCATCTCCAGCTCAAAACGTCCGTTCTCAGCCGAAGATACCTGAATCCATTAAAAGAAATCAGAAGAATAATAAAAAGGATAAAGAGCCTCTTTTAACCAAGAATGATAAAGGTAAAATTGTAAGAGGAACGAAGGGTTTTTTAATTGGAGCACTTAAGTTTGTTATCATAGTTGGTATATGCTATGTAATCTTAAGTCCGCTTATTACAATTGTTGCAAGATCATTCTTCTCAGATGAAGATAAATATAGTCCTGTAGTTTATCTGATACCTATTCATCCTACAATTGAGAAATATCAGATAGCAATCAAGACTATGGGTTATTGGAGTGTTCTCATTAAGTCGGTAATTTTAGATCTTTCACTTATGTTAATCCAGGTGCTTGTTTGTTCAATGGTTGGATATGGTTTTGCAAGATTTGAGTTTAAATTTAAGAAATTATTATTTGGTTGTGTAATAGCGATGATCGTTATACCGACACATACGATTATGTTACCACTTTATATGACCTTTAGGAACTTTTTCGGAGCTAATCTTCATTCAACGGTTGTACCGATTTATTTACTCACAGTATTTGGTGTAGGTCTTCGTTCAGGACTATACATATATATATTTGTACAGTTCTTTAGAGGACTTCCGAAGGAAATTGAAGAAGCGGCATTTGTTGATGGTGCAGGAATGTGGTATACATATTTCTTCATAATGCTCAGAAATGCAGTACCTTCTATAATTACGGTAGCAATTTTCTCAGTAGTATGGCAGTATAACGATACATTCTACGCAAATTTGTTTAATGTTAGTGACAAGATTGTAATCTCAAAGAATATTGTATCGCTTGGTGGTCAGGTATCTAATGTATATCGTATAATGGACAGCGAAATTGTTCAGTTATATACTAATGCAGGCGTAGTACTTACACTGACACCTTTGCTGATATTCTATATTGCACTCCAGAAGCAGTTTGTAGAAGGCGTTGAGCGTTCGGGTATTGTTGGTTAAATGAAAAGTAATAGACGTTTTGATCTCTTCATGCACCAGGCAAATAAATGCTTGGTGCATGGAAGAGTGCAAAAATAATGGAAATTGTGCATTTGCATCATTTAATGTATCATTAACGTGCATTTTTGTTGATAGTGTATAATTTAAAGCTTTGAAAAAAAGAAATAATTAGACATAATTCCAATAAAATACTTGCTAAATGATGATTTATGGTGTATAATTAAAACGATATTTATAGGATTAATTTTTCGTAACAATCATAAATGCTAGGGTACGAATTTAAGCATTTATGCGAGTTTATAAATACTTTTCTTTTTAAGGAGGAGAAAAATGAAAATCAAAAGGTTTTTAGCTGTTGTTATGACTGCTGCAATGGCAGTATCTATGACAGCATGTGGCGCGAAGGAGAGTGATTCTACCACTAAAGCTACCACAAAGGCGGCTTCAACTGACAAACAGGACAAAACAGAAGCTACTACAGCAGGAACTGACGCTGGTCAGGAAGCAACAACAAAGCAGGCATCTACAGGAATCGAAGTTTCAGAAGTATCCCTTGATTTCTCTGACGGAAACTGTGCGTTTATGGCACCAGATGCTGCAAACGCAGGTGCAGATGCATCTACAATCAGTGTTGTAGATTACGAACCAGCTACCTCAGGAAAGGCTGTATCAATAGTTCCGGCATCTGGTTTCCAGTACACAGCAATTGATATTGCATCACTCTTTGGTGAAGATGTTACAAAGGTTCATAAGATTTCATTTACAATTGGAACTCAGAGTCCTGATGATAAGTTCTATGCAACTTCAGGTAAGGTTCTTGCATATGTAGGTGAGGGACGTAAAGAAACAAGCATGGGTGCTTGGTCAGTATATCTTGACAAGAAGAATCCAGCAAGAATTACAGCAGAGCTTCCTGCTGGCACAGAATTTGTAGCAGACAACTTTAACTATATTGTTGTTTCAACAGATTCAGACGTTGCAAAGACAAATGGTGCAGGTCTTACATCATACTTTATTGCAGATGTTACATTCTATGATGCAGATGGCAATGTTATGGTTCCAGCTGATACATCAGTAGCATATGCAGCTCCTGAGACAGGAGATCCATGGGAAGGCCTTACATATATTGTAGGCGAAAAAGAGCTTGATGAAGGCTTCCAGAATATTTCAGGCGGCGGCTGGGCTCAGAATGGTATCAACACAACAAAGAATGAAGATAATCCAGGAACTCTTGATCTTTCAACTTTAGCAGATGATGATATTATTACAGTTTATTATTCATGTCCGGATGGAGCAGCAAATTGTGGTTCAGGAAATGATATGTGGCTTGTAGCAGTTGGAGATTACTGGGTAAGATGCGGCGGTGATCAGACAGCAGATGCAAGTGTAACAGGTGATTATAACGCAGACCATAATAAGTGGCAGATTAAGGTTTCTGACATCCAGAAGTGTATCGCAACAGCAACAGGTACAGATGCAGCTGATTGGAGAGATACAGTGGCAGTTCTTCAGTGCGAAGCTCCAGCAGATTGGACAGTACAGAAGGTTACTGTAGGTAAGGAAGGTCATGCTCCTTATGTTGTAACAGACGAAGTTGAATTTGAAGACTTTGCAGGTATTTCAGCTGGCGGTTGGGCACAGAACGGTGTCAATACAACAAGTAATAAGGATAATCCAGGAACAATCGATCTTAGCTTAATTGGCGATGACGATATCGTTACAGTTTACTATTCATGTCCAGATGGCGCAGCAAACTGCGGATCAGGAAATGATATGTGGCTTGTAGCAGTTGGCGATTACTGGGTAAGATGTGGTGGTGATCAGACAGCAGATGCAAGTGTAACAGGTGTTTACAATGCAGATCATTCAACATTCCAGATCAAGGGATCAGAGATTCAGAAGTGTATCGCAACAGCAACAGGTACAGATGCAGCTGATTGGAGAGATACAATGGCAGTTCTTCAGTGCGAAGGACCAGCAGATTGGACAGTTTATAAGGTAACAGTAGGTAAGGAAGCACCTTCACTCTACAAGGTAGAGAATGAAACTGAAATTGAAGACTTTGCAGGTATTTCAGGTAGCGGATGGGCTCAGAATGGTATAAACACAACAAACAACGTTGATAACCCAGGCACATTCGATCCTCATGTACTTAAGAGTGGTGATGTTCTTACAATTTACTACTCATGTCCGGATGGTGCAGCAAATTGTGGCTCAGGACGTGATATGTGGTTCGTAGGTGTTGCAGATTATTGGATCAGAGTAGGCGGAGACCAGACAGCAAATGCTGAGGTTCCAGGCATCTACAGTGCTGATCATTCAAAGGTTCAGATTACTTATGATGATTTCGTAAAGTGTATCGGTGAAGACTGGACAGACACAATTTCAGTTCTTCAGTGTGAAGGACCAGCTGATTGGACAGTTTATAAGGTTACATACGGAACAATTAAGCAGTAATTCATTGGGTTTATCTTAATGAATCGAAGTTTTAAATTTTAAATTAATTCTGTAAAATGCTTTAGCTGTGCATAGCATTACGGCGTTTTTGATAGCGAGTCTGTTCAATTACAAGCCTTACAGTCAAAATAATTAAAGACACAGCATCGGAGGGTTAAAGATGAAATTTAGAAATCAGAAGCTCTGGGCACTTGGCCTTGCAGCAACAATGGTAGCAGCTTCATTCACAGGATGCGGAAACAAAACTGATGCAGACACAAATACAACAACTGCAGCCGGTTCAACAGATTCAACCACTTCAGCAAAAGCAGATGATCCTGCTACTACACCAGATCCAAATGGACCAACATCTGGAAAGAGATCAAAGGCAAATGTTACAGCAGCACCAACAACAAGAAATGTTACAATCGGTGCTTGGTATGACTTCTATTACACATCAAAGGATGATAGCGTAGATGACGATCCAAACCAGGCTAATGAAGAGCAGGGCGAGGCTATGCTTCAGTCAATACGTGACGTTGAAAAGAGATATAATTGTACAGTAGAAGTTGTAAACCTTACATACGAAGGAACAAGGGATTCTATCAATACATCTATCATGGCTGGAACACCAGACTGTGATATTTATCTTCTTGATAATTCATTTGGTGTACCTGCAGTTCTTAATGGATATGCAGAAGCTCTTGAAGATTTTGTAGCAGAAGATGATGATATTTGGGGTGATCAGACTATCATGACAAGCATGAAGCTTCCTGGAGCAGATAAGACTTATATGTTTGCACCTCAGTCAGGTGAGAATGTAATTACAGGTCTTTACTATCTTGGATGTAACCTTGACCTCATTACACAGGCAGGTCTTGAGAATCCTCAGGATCTTTGGGATAATAATGAGTGGACATGGGATAAGTTTGAAGAGTATTGTCTTGCTCTTACAGATTCAGCAAAGGGAACTTATGGTATCGGCGGACGTTATACCAACTTCTTCATTCAGTTAGTAATGGCAAACGGCGGAGCTATTGCTGAAGGACCACAGCAGGGAATTGATTCACCTGCTACAATCGAGGCAATGGATTTCTTCTCAAAGCTTGCTTCAGTTGATAAGGTTACACAGTTCAATATTGATGATTGGAATACAAATGAAACAAACTATACCGATGGTAAGACAGCTTTCTGGGTAACAGCTCAGTGGATTTCAGATAGTAATGCTGACAAGGATCTTCCATTTGAGATTGCTTGGGTTCCATTCCCAATCGGACCATCAGGAAATAAGGAAACTAACTTCTACGGTGTTGTAGGTACAACATTCTACATGATTCCAAAGGGTGCTGAAGACCCAACATACATCTACAATGTATTTGAGGATTGGAAGAACTGGTATAATGGAGATACATCTTTCAGAGATGCAGACATGACATGGTGGGAAGATTGTGCTCTTACAGAGCGTAACTACCAGTACTGCTGGGAAGCTGGTAAGAACAGAAATCACCTTGATCTCTGGGATTCAATCGGTGTAGATCAGAATTATGTAACAGGTCTCATCACTGGTGAAATGACAGCAGCTCAGGCAGCTGAACAGTACAAGCAGCTTTATGATGATGCTTGTAAGACATACTTTGGTGGTAACTAATAAATAATTAATGTAGCTAGAAAATAGCGCAGTTTTTAGAACCCATAATGGGCGGCGTTCATTATGATCGCCGCCTGTTATTATTATAAGGGCTTTTATAGCGAAAGCTTTAATATAGCATTTAAAATAATATAGCAGGAGAAACGTAGATGTCTAAAGTAAAAATGTTTACAGAAAATTTGCCAAATATTCCATGGCAGGATAAGCCAGAGGGCTATGTAGGTCCAGTATGGCGTTACACAGAGAACCCAATCGTAAAGAGAAACCCTGTTCCAGGCGTTGCAAGAATCTTCAATAGTGCAGTAGTACCATTCGGAGATGGCTTTGTAGGTGTTTTCCGTGCAGAGAAGACAGATGGTATTCCAATGCTTCGTCTTGGACATTCAAAGGATGCCATTCATTGGGAATTTGATAAGGACGAGATTAAGCTTTACAATAAGGCTGGTGAGCTTTGGATGCCAAAGTATGCATATGATCCAAGAGTAGTAAAGGTAGAAGATACTTATTACATCATCTGGTGTACAGATTTCTATGGTGCAGCACTTGGTCTTGCAGAGACAAAGGATTTCGTTCATTTCACAAGACTTGAGAATCCATTCATTCCATTCAACCGTAATGGTGTTCTTTTCCCTAAGAAGAAAGATGGAAAGTTCCTTCTTCTTTCACGTCCATCAGATTCAGGACATACACCATTTGGTGATATCTTCTTAAGTGAAAGTCCAGACCTTGAATACTGGGGACATCACAGACATGTAATGACAAGAGGTTACAATCAGTGGTGGCAGAGTGTTAAGATCGGTGGCGGCCCAGCTCCTATCGAGACATCAGAAGGATGGCTTCTTATCTATCATGGTGTAACAGGTACATGTGATGGTTATGTATATTCAATGGGTGCTGCAATCCTTGATAAGGATAACCCAGCAATCGTTAAGCATCGTACAAGATCATTCATCCTTACACCAGAAGAGGATTACGAAGAGAGAGGATTTGTTCCTAATGTAGTATTCCCATGTGCAGCTCTTACAGACGCAGAGTCAGGAAAGATCGCTATTTATTATGGATGCGCAGACACATATGTAGGTCTTGCATTCACAACAGTAGACGAGCTTGTTGATTACATCTTAGCTAATGATGCTAACACAGGTGATGATGACAAAGACGGCATTATGTAATATAGAGTTTTGCAGCCTATAGATACATATTGAGGGATATGAATTAATATACCATTATTTAGTGTTTTAGCAAAAATGCTAATAATGCAGCATAGCCCCAAACTCTCGATTAAGGGTTTGGGGACTTGCCGTGTTATTAACACTTGACAATTGAGGGCCTAGTGGGTAATTACACAAGGTAGTCGGGAAATATTTAATATGGATAGGAGAGGAAATATGGACGAGAATTTTAGGGAAATAGCCGAGAGAGGAGTAATTAATATCGGCAATACCGCAAGATTTGGTGAAAAGTTCAGAAAGCTTGAGAAAGGAGAGCCAGTGACAATAGCCTTTTTAGGAGGCTCAATTACACAGGGATCGGTTGCTAGTGATTCAACAAAGTGCTATGCATATAATGTGTATTCATGGCTCAAGGAAAAGTTTCCAAAGAGTGATATTACATATATAAATGCCGGAATCGGAGCAACAGACTCACGCTACGGAGTAGCACGTGCGGTAAGAGACGTTCTTTCAAAAAAACCGGATATTGTATCTATAGAATTTGCAGTAAATGATGTAAATGAAGATTTCTGTCAGGAAACTTTTGAAGGCTGTGTTCGTAAGATACTTAACAGCGAAAGTAAGCCGGCACTTTATATGTTCGATAATGTAATGTACGATACAGGATATAGTGCAGAAGAAAAGCATAATGCAGTAGGAATGTACTACAGTATACCTATATGTTCAATGAAATCAACATTATATGCAGAGGTTCTAAAGGGAAATCTTAAGAAAGAAGATTTTACACCTGATAATCTTCATCCAAATGATTATGGACATAGAATGGTTGCAGATGTTATTATTAATCTTCTTGAGCATGTATATGAGCAGTGCCATGCAAATGAGATGAGCTATCTTGTGCCATCAGTACCACTTACAAAGAACAGATTTGAGAATGCCTGCGTATTCAATAATGATAATGTTGCGTATGAGGGAAGCTTTGACAAGGAACTTCCGAAAATCAGTGAAATCCAGGCAGAATCAATGACTGTGAAGGAACATGTACCAGGATCTGTAAATGTACGTCTCTCAGGCTTTGAAAGAGATACTCATGAGCCGGCAGGTGATTGGGACCGTCATTTTACAAAGGGCTTTACAACAACCCAAAAGGATGCTTATATTCAGTTTGAGTTTGAAGCGTCACAGGTAGGTGTTCTCTGGAGAAGAACAATCAATAAGCCTGCACCTGTTGCTGAGGCAGAAATTATTGATGTAGACGGTTTTAAGCCGGTAAAGCTTGATGCCAATTTTGAAGAGACATGGGGCGATAAACTTGAACTTACAAAGGTTGCAGAGGATCTTCCAGCCGGAAAGCATACCATGAGAATCAGAATTGTAGATATGCCAGAGGATTCAAAATCAGATTTTTATATTGCAGGTATAACACTTGCAAAATAACACTTTAAAGAACTCAAAAAGGGATTCAGGAGAAAAGATATGAATGAAAGAATTGAGAAAATGAAGTCTTTAGCTAAGGATCATCTTACAAAGAAGATCCTTCCTTTCTGGGAAAGCTTAAAGGACGAAGAAAATGGCGGTTATTATGGTTATATGGGTTTTGACCTTAAAATCGACAAGGAAGCAGTAAAGGGCTGTATCCTCAATAGCAGAATAATGTGGTTCTTTGCAAATGCAGCAGTGACTCTTAATGATGAGAGCATCATGCCATATGCAAAGCACGCCTATGATTTCATGAAGAAGAACTGTGTAGATTATGAAAATGGTGGCGTGTTCTGGTCAGTAAAGTACAATGGTGAGCCAGAGGACACAACAAAGCATACCTATAATCAGGCATTTTCAATTTATGCATTGTCATCATATGCAGATGCAGTAAAGCATTTCAATGGTGATGAGAAGGAAGCAGAGGAGGCTCTTAAGCTTGCCTTTGACCTTGAGAAAAATATTGAAACAAGAATGAAGGACGACAAGGGATATCTTGAAGCCTTTAAGATAAATTTTGAACCAGAGTCAAATGAAAAGCTCTCAGAAAATGGTGTAATGGCAGAGAAGACAATGAATACCTTACTCCATGTATTTGAAGCTTATACAGAGCTTTACCGTGTAACAAAGGATGCTGCAACAGCAGAGCATCTTAGATGGATATTTGATATCTTTGAGAAGAAGGTATATAATCCTAAGTTACATCGTCAGGAAGTATTCTTTGACAAAGACTGGAACTCAATTATCGACCTTCATTCATACGGACATGATATTGAAACAAGCTGGCTTATGGATAGAGGCTGTGAAGTACTTGGTGATGCAAAGGTTACAGCAACAATTAATCCTATCTCAACAGACCTTGCAGATAAGATCTACAACCGCGCATATGTAAATCACTCGCTTCTTAATGAGTGCGAGAAGGGAGTTGACAATACCACAAGAATATGGTGGGTTCAGGCGGAGACAGTGCTTGGCTTCCTTAACGCATACAGAAAGACAAATGAAGAGCGCTATCTTGCAGCAGCAGAGGATGTATTAAATTATATCCTTACAAAGCTTACTGATCCTAGAGATGGATCAGAATGGTACTGGTGCCTTGATGAAAATGATAAACCTGTTACCGAAAAACCAATAGTAGAGCCATGGAAATGCCCATACCACAATGGTAGAATGTGCATGGAAATAATAAAATATTAATTGAGATAGAAAGGAAAGGGAGAAAAAAATGCTTCATCCACAGTATTATGTAGAAAAGGCTAAGCAGGAAGCTCTGCTTACAAGAAAGAACGTACCATCAGCTGATTATAATGGCATTTATCAGCGCTATAAGTACCCGGTATTAACAAGGGAGATGACTCCATTATATTGGAGATATGATTTAGATGTTAATACAAATCCAAATTTCATGGAGAGACTTGGAATCAATGCAACCTTTAATTCAGGTGCGATTATGCTTGGAGATAAGTATTATCTTGTAGCAAGAGTAGAAGGAAATGATAGAAAGTCATTCTTTGCAGTAGCAGAAAGTGACAATGGAATAGATGGTTTCCGTTTCTGGGATTATCCTATTCTTCTTCCAGATACAGAGAAGGATGAGACAAATGTTTATGACATGCGCCTTACACAGCATGAGGATGGATATATTTATGGTGTATTCTGCTCAGAGAGCAAGGATAATAGCGTAAATGATCTTTCAGCAGCAGTTGCAGCAGCAGGTATCGTTCGTACAAAGGATTTAAAGACATGGGAGAGACTTCCAAATCTTAAGACACTCCGTTCTCCACAGCAGCGTAATGTAGTACTTCATCCATATTTCGTAAATGGAAAGTACGCATTCTATACACGCCCAATGGATGATTTCATTGATACAGGATCAGGCGGAGGAGTAGGCTTCGGACTTTGTGATGACATAACAAATGCTGTTATAGATGAGGAAATTATTACATCAAAGAGAAAGTATCATCAGATTACAGAAGCAAAGAACGGTGCAGGTGCAGTACCAATAAAGACAGACAAGGGCTTCATTCATATAGCACACGGCGTAAGAAATACAGCAGCAGGACTTCGTTATGTACTCTATGCTTTCGCAACAGATTTAAATGATCCTTCAAAGGTAATAGCAGAGCCATCAGGCATGCTCCTTGGACCTAGAGGAAAAGAAAGAGTAGGAGATGTAAGTAATGTAGTATTCACAAATGGTGCAATTACAAGACCAGATGGAAAAGTATTCATTTACTATGCATCAAGTGATACAAGACTTCATGTTGCAACAACAACAATAGAAAAGCTTAAGGATTTTGTATTCAATACACCAGAGGATCCGGGAAGAAGCGTAGACTGTGTACGTCAGAGAAGTAACCTTATCCGCAAGAATCTTGAAATTCTTAGACGTGAAGGTGAAATTGCAGGCTCAGACGAATAATTGTATTATTCTGCTTATATATGGTTAAAGCTTACAAATCTTGTGATAAATTTATTAAATTATGAAAAAATTTATCATTAAAAGGGTGAATTTATAATCAATTTACTTGTATTCAGAGTATCATTAGAGTAAAATTAACCTATGATATTAAAAAAAAGGAGACTCAAAATGGGATATTTAGAGGAATATAATAAGTGGCTTACAGATCCGACATTCGATGAGGATACCAAGAAGGAACTTGAAGCCCTTAAGGGAAATGACGCAGAAATCGAAGACAGATTCTATCGTTCACTTGAATTCGGAACGGGTGGACTTCGTGGTGTAGTAGGCGCTGGTTCAAACAGAATGAACTATTACACAGTAGGTAAGGCAACTCAGGGACTTGCAAATTATATCATAAAAAATGGAACTCAGGCAAAGGGTGTAGCAATCGCATTTGACTGCAGACGTATGTCTACAGAGTTCTCAGAAAGAACAGCTCTTATTCTTGCAGCAAATGGAATCAAGGCTTATCTTTTCGATGGCCTTCGTCCAACTCCGGAGCTTTCATTTGCACTTAGACACTTTGGTTGCACAGCAGGTGTAGTAGTAACAGCAAGTCACAATCCACCAGAGTATAATGGATACAAGGTATATTGGGACGACGGAGCACAGATTACAGCTCCTAGAGATAAGGAAATCATTGATGAAGTAAATGCAGTAGATTTCTCAGAAATCAAGCTTATCAGCCGTGAAGAAGCAGAAGCAAAGGGCCTTCTTCAGGTAATCGGTAAGGAAGTTGATGATCTTTATATTGCAGAGCTTAAGAAGCTTACTCTCAATCCTGAAATCGTTAAGGAAGAGGGAAAGAAAATGAAGATCGTTTATACTCCTCTTTGCGGTACAGGTATTGTAACTGTAGGTAGAATACTTCCAGAGCTTGGCTACGAGAACCTTTACATCGTAGAAGAGCAGAAGGGACCAGATGGAAACTTCCCAACACTTGAATATCCAAATCCAGAAGATCCAAAGGCATTTACTCTTGCACTTAAGCTTGCAGAGGAAAAGGATGCAGATCTTGTACTTGCAACAGATCCAGATGCAGACAGACTTGGCGTATATGCTAAGGGTTCAGACGGAAAGTATCATTCATTCACAGGTAATATGAGCGGTATGCTTATTTGTGAGTATCTTCTTGATCAGAGAAAGAAGAAGGGAATTCTCCATGCAGACGGCGTACTTGTAAAGACAATCGTATCAACTAACATGGCAGATAAGGTTGCAGCAGCTTACAATCTTGAGCTTCGTGAGTGCTTAACAGGATTTAAGTACATCGGCGAGCAGATCAAGTTCATGGAGCAGTCAGGCAAGGGCCATTATGAATTTGGTTTCGAAGAGAGCTACGGATGTCTTGTAGGAACTCATGCACGTGATAAGGATGCTCCAGTAGCAGTAATGATGCTCTGTGAAGCAGCAGCATATTATATGCATCAGGGAATCACTCTTTGGGATCAGATGCTTAATATCTATGAGAAGTATGGATACTTCAAGGAGAGCCTTAGAACTCTTACATTTAAGGGATCAGAAGGTGCAGCAAAGATCAAGTCAATGATGGATAATATCCGTAACAACCCACCAAAGAAGCTTGGAAATAATACAGTAATTGAGTTCCGTGATTATGACAAGAATACAGTTCTTGACATTGCAACAGGCAAGGTTACAGAGACAGGACTTCCAAAGTCAAACGTACTTTACTTCAATATGGATGATGATGCATGGATCTGTGTACGTCCATCAGGTACAGAGCCAAAGATCAAGTTCTATATCGGTGTAAAGGGAAATAGCTTTGAAGATGCAGAGAAGAAGAACGAAGTTCTTACAAATGCATTCATGGAACTTGCAAAGTAATTTATGATAAGTTAATTGCAAAGGTAAATTATACAAAGTAATTTGCATTGAATAATTGACTTTCCGTAAGCAAGAGATTTAAAAGAATAAGATAATATAATATTATATTATAAAGTCCGTATTTCTGCGTTTTAAAATGCAGAAATGCGGACTTTATTTATTTGGAGGATTTACAGCAAACGGATTTTACATGTGAGTTTAGTTATCTTGTTTATAAGATAATCAACTTAGATGACAATATAATTTAAGATAATCAACTTAGATGACAATATAATTTAAGATAATCAACTTAGAAGACAATATATTTAAGATAACCAACTTAGAAGACAATATTATTTAAGATAAATATCCTTGACAAATTAAAAAGAATTAGATAAAATAATATTAGGACTTTGTATCAATAAGGTAAATGCTGCATATATAACCCATTTGATTGTTACATTAGGAAAGGGGGCATCATGAAGCAGCACAGAGAGACTAAGCAGCGGCAGATAATACTAAATGCTGTCAGGGCTCGTCATGATCATCCAACTGCAGATCAGATTTATTTAGATGTAAGACTAGTAGATGATAAAATCAGCAGAGGAACTGTGTACCGCAATCTGACCGGCTTATCAGAAGAGGGCATAATAAATCATGTAAAGGTCCCAGGTGCAGATCGATATGATTATAGAACTGATTTTCATTATCATATGATCTGTACGGAGTGTGGCAGCGTAATAGATGTAGATATGCCGTATGATAATGAGTCTGATAAAAAAATAGCAGAGAAATCAGGATTTAAAGTGCTAAGGCACAGGATGGTATTCGAAGGAATATGTCCGCAGTGCCAGAAAAAAATGGCTTAAGCGCTTTAAAAAACAAAAGGAGGATTTGTATGGACAAAAAGGCAATGTATAATTTCAGTTATGGATTATTCGTTATTACTGCAAACAGAGATGGAAAGGACAATGGATGTATTACTAATACAGCTGTTCAGGTTACAAGTGAGCCAAACCGTATTTCTGTAGCAATTAACAAGGCTAATTACACACATGATATGATAAAGGATACAGGTGTTTTCACAGTATCAGTAATCAGCGAGGCAGCAAAGTTTGATCTTTTCAAGCATTTCGGCTTCCAGTCAGGAAGAGACGTAAATAAGTTTGCAGACTATACAGATTGCAAAAAGGCAGCAAATGGAACAATGATAATTACTGCAGGAACAAATGCATATGTATCAGGAAAGGTTATTTCTGAAGTAGATCTCGGAACCCATACAATGTTCATCGCAGATGTAACAGACATGGAAGTACTTTCAGATGTTCCATCAGCAACTTACACCTACTATCAGAACAGCATTAAGCCAAAGCCAGAAGCAGTAGGCAAGACAGAGGATGGACAGACAATCTGGCGTTGCCGTATCTGCGGATATGAATACGTTGGAGAAGAATTACCAGAGGATTTCATCTGTCCAATATGCAAGCATCCAGCATCAGACTTTGAAAAAATTACAAAGCCAGCAGAAAAGTCTAAGAATCCATATGCAGGAACAAAGACAGAGCAGAATCTTAGAACAGCTTTTGCAGGAGAATCACAGGCTAGAAACAAGTACACTTACTTTGCATCAGTAGCAAAGAAGAATGGCTATGAGCAGATCGCAGCACTTTTCCTTAAGACAGCAGACAATGAGAAGGAGCATGCTAAGCTTTGGTTCAAGGCACTTGGCGAGCTTGGAGATACCAAAGAGAATCTCTTACATGCAGCAGAAGGCGAAAACTACGAGTGGACAGATATGTACGAGAATATGGCTAAGGACGCAGACGAAGAAGGCTTCCACGAGCTAGCAGAGCAGTTCCGCGGAGTAGCAGCTATCGAGAAGCATCACGAGGAAAGATATCGTGCGCTTCTTAAGAACGTAGAAGCAATGGAAGTATTCAAGAAGGCCGGAATTACAGTTTGGGAATGCCGCAACTGCGGACATATCGTAATCGGTACAGAGGCACCAGAGGTATGCCCAGTATGTAAGCATCCACAGAGCTTCTTCGAGGTTCATGAAAAGAATTATTAATTTATAGAATTATATAAGTAAAGGAAAAATTCCTATTTTGGAGTAGTGTAAAAGTTAAATGAAATACCCTTCCTACTGAAAAGTATCCGGGATATCGGATAATCAGTAAGAAGGGTATTTTTATGTGTATTGCTTTTTGTCAAGAAATTTGGTATAATAAAGAGGTATGTGGTGCGAAAACACCCAAAGGTTATCCGTAAAATAATAGAAAAGAGAAGTGGAAAAAATGCTGATAAATAAAATGGCAGATAAGAAATAGCGGATAAGAAATAGCTGATAAGAAATAGTGGATAGGTATTTGAAGGAGAAAAGGTATGAATTTAAGAAAAAGATTTATGGCAAATGTTATGGTAGCAACGCTTACAACTACAATGGCGTTATCACTTTCAGCATGTAGTAATGGCTCGCAGGAAGCTACAACCTCAGCACAGGCAACTACAGAGGCAACAACTGAGAATGTAGAGACAACTACAGAGGCAACAACAGAAGCAACAGAAGCACCATCAGCATCAGCCTTTACAACAGTAGACAAAACAGAATATCCAGAATTCATAACAAGAGCAATTGTAAATGAAAGTAATTGCTATAGAATTCAGGAATTTTTAAAGCGTGCAGAAGCAGGAGAAGAACTAACAATAGGCTTTATAGGAGGCTCAATAACCCAGGGCTCAGGAGCATCAAAATATGACAATTGTTATGCTCATAGAGTATTCAACTGGTTTGTAGAAACCTTCCCTCAATCAACCTTTAAAGAAGTAAATGCAGGAATAGGAGCTACAACCTCAGAACTTGGAGCAGCAAGAATTCAGGAGGATCTTCTCTCATATAAGCCTGATTTTGTAGTGCTTGAATTCTCAGTAAATGATTCAGATTCATTCTTCTATGCAAGAACCTATGAGGGCTGCGTGCGCCAGATACTTACCGCAGAAAATGCACCAGCGCTCATCACACTCAACATGGTGCAGTACAATGACGGTGTCAATGCGCAGATTAAGCATAGCGCAGTATCAAAGAATTATTCAGTGCCAGAAGTATCAATGAAAAATTCAGTATATGTAGAAATAACAAAGGGAAATATAGAGGCTTCAGATGTATCAAAAGACATGTTACATCCAAACGATCTCGGACATGAATACACAGCACAGTGCGTTACCTATTATCTTAGCAAAATACTTGACGGTACTTATTCAAGTGAAGCAGATACAGAAATTCCATCAGTAATATATGAAGGAAATGCATTCCTTTCATCTGTAAGACTTAATAATAAGTCTATTACAAATGGAGTAGCTAAGGGAGCAGGTCTGTCAAACTTTGCAGCCAAACTTAATGGCTTTGAAGAAGATACAGCAGTTCAGAACGGAGTATCAGACTGCTTCAAGAACGGCTGGAGTGCAAAGGAAGAGGGAGCATCAATTACCTTAACAGGTCTTAAGGGCTCAAGAATAGCACTTTTATATCAGAGAAAGCCATCAATGAAATCAGCAAATGCGATAGCAATATTAGATGGAGATGAAGCAAATGCAGTGTCACTAGATGGAAACTTTGAAAATGGCTGGGGAAATTGGCTATATCTTGATGATAATGGCGCTTTTGAAGATTTAGATCCATCAGTAGAACATACAGTAGAAATAAGAATAGTAGAAGCAGGAGAGCAGGATTTTTATCTTGCATCTGTATTAGTAAGCGGAATTGAAAAATAATAAAATAATCTAATATAGGCAGCTGCAGGATAGAAAAGCAAAAGAAGAATATGAGCAAAAAGAAAAGGAATGCAGGGGTAAAAGCAGGTAGTCAAAGAAAGCAGGAATCAAATACTAAAGCTCAAAATCAGGAAAAAGAAAGAGATGATACCAAAGAGAAAACTCTAGAAAAAGAGGAAGATAAAAAGGTAGAAAAGCCAGCAAAAGCAGAAGTTATAATGGCACCGGCACTTACGCTTCTGCTAGTAGTAGTACTTATAATAGTTGGGACAATGAACATAAAGACGGATGAAAAAAATATAGAGGATACCGCAAAGGATGCGGCAGCTCTTGAAATCACCTCGGCTCCGATACCAACTGTAGCAACTAAGACAGTATCAGTAACGCCGACAGCAACTCCGACTCCAGGACCAACAGCAACACCATCACCTGAAGAAAATGAGTTTAAAAAGCTTGTACCAAATGATGTAACTTCGCTTATAGAAGAATACTATGCTGCAAGAGTAATATCAGTAGAAGAAATATTACCCTATATATATGATGCAGAAAGCATTACTGCTGAGCAGATAGACGAGAACGTAATAATGAGCAGGGTAGAGTATGTAAATGCATATCATGATATAAAAATTCATTTAAAAACCGGAGCAGGTTCTATTGACTATGTAGCATATGTAGAAAACAGCATAGAGATACCATCAGTAGAAACCTACGCACCATCTCTTGATGAATTGTACATAAAGTATGATGAAGATGGAGCACCGAAAATATACGCAGGCGGACTATCACAGGAAGAAAATGCATATATGGAAGCTCTAAGAGAGACAGATGATGTAAAAGAACTCAGAAAAAAAGTATCAAACGAACTTGAAAAAGCAAGAGAAAATGATACAGCCTTAGATGATTTCTTTAAAATGATGGAGCAGTACATAGAGCAGAGTGCTGAGGAAGCAAAAGAAGAAGACTAAAGTAATGGAGGGTTTATGTCAGAAGTAAAGGATAAGCTAGATACAGCTGTAGCATTCATAAGGGAAAAAACAAATTTTGTACCTAAGATAGCAATGGTATTAGGATCAGGCCTGGGAGATTTTGCAGAAAAAATCGAAATAGAGCTTGAAATTCCATATGCAGCAATACCCGGATTCCCAGTATCTACAGTATCAGGTCACTCAGGAAGGTTTATATTCGGAAATGTGAATGGAGTGCCTGTAATATGCATGAAAGGAAGAGTTCATTACTATGAAGGCTACGATATCACAGATGTAGTACTTCCAATAAGAGTAATGGGAAGACTTGGAGCCAAATTCCTTATACTTACAAATGCGGCAGGAGGAATACAGGACGGAATGGAGCCGGGTGATCTTATGATGATTACCGACCATATATCAAGCTTTGTTCCATCACCGTTAAAGGGAGAAAATCTCGAATATGGAGAGCGTTTTCCAGATATGTCGCATGTATATGACGAAGAACTGCAGAGAATCATAACCAAGTCAGCAGATGAGACACTTTATGAAAATGCAGCACTAGCACTAGAAAATGATGATAATGGAAGCAATATATTCAGCCCGTTAAAGAAGGGAGTGTATTGTCAGCTTCCAGGACCTAACTATGAAACGCCAGCAGAAATAAGAATGATAAAGCAGCTCGGAGCAGATGCCGTAGGAATGAGCACAGCCATAGAAGCAATAGCAGCACATCACCTTAAAATGAGAGTGTGTGGCATCAGCTGCATAACCAATAAGGCAGCAGGCCTCCAGGATAAGCCTTTATCACATGAGGAAGTAAAGGCGACCTCATTAAAAACAGAAAAGCATTTTACAACACTTATGATGAGAATAATAGAAAAAATCAGTGCCCTGTAAAAATGTAATATTTTTTGATATTATAAGCAGCGCAGGCAGCAGGAAAAGCATAAAGCGCGCGGTAAAAGGAGAGAAAAATGTCAAAGTTAAGCATTAAGATGAATGATCCAAGATTAGCCTTCATAGGAAGAGTGGATTTTACAGACCCATTAAAGCCAATGTTCACATGGCCGGGCAGCAGTGTAGAATTGAAGGCAGTAGCAGAAAAAATCAGTGTAAAGATAAAGAATTATAGAAACTGCTATCATAACTATGTAGGAATAAGCGTAAATGGCGAAGATCCAAAAAAGACAGAAATTACTGAATTAAAAGAAGAAACAGAAGTTGTATTAATAGATGGACTTGATGCAACAAAGGAAAGTAGAATAACAATCTATAAGCCAATGGATGCAGCTCATTTTTATGAGATTTCAGAAATAATATTAGAAGCAAAGGACGAAGAAGCAGAGCTTCTTGAAAAGCCAGAGCTTCCAGCAAGACGCATGGAAGTATTTGGAGATTCAGTAAGTGCAGGTGAAGTATCAGAAGCAGTAGAATATGTAGGAAAGCCAGATCCAGAGGGACATGAAGGCATCTACTCAAATTCATGGTATGGCTACTCATTCATGACAGCAAGAAAGCTCGGAGCTCAGCTTTATGATGAAGCACAGGGCGGAGCAGCACTCTTTGACAAAACAGGTTGGTTCCATGGACCGGATTTTGTAGGAATGGAAACAATTTACAATAAGCTTCGTTTCAATGACCAGATCATGCCTATGACAGATTGGGATTTTGCACGTTATACACCTCATGTAGTAGTAATAGCAATCGGTCAGAATGATGCAAATCCAGAGAACTACATGGGTAATGATGAAGAAAAGAGCAAAAAGTGGAAGGATGGTTATAAGAAGTTCATCGAGACACTTCGTGAAAAGTATCCAAAGGCACAGTTCATCCTTACAACCACAATACTCTGCCACAGCAAGGAATGGGATGATGCAATAGATGAGGTAGCAAAATCTTTCAATGACAAAAAGGTACAGCACTTCCTTTATACAAATAACGGAACTGGAACCCCAGGCCATATCAGAAAGCCAGAAGCAGAGGTGATGTCAGACGAACTTTCAGCATTCATTAACTCACTCGGCGAAGAAATCTGGCAGGACTAAAAGACAAATTCAGAAAGAATAAGAACAGGCAATTCCTTATATGGCAACAGTATAAGGATACGCACAACCGTACATTGTACGGCATTATGGCAAGGCGGGCTTTTTTCGCCCGTGGGTCATTTATAAAAAGAGAATCAAAAAGGGGATAAGAATGAGTAAAGCAGATGCATTATTCAAGCACATGTGCCGTGATATCCTGGAAAATGGAACAGATACAAGGGACGAAGCAGTACGTCCTACCTGGCCAGATACTGGTGAAAAGGCATATACCATAAAGAAATTCGGAGTGGTAAATCGCTATGATCTTCGTGAAGAATTTCCAGCACTTACCCTTCGAAAGACTGCATTAAAATCCTGCATGGATGAGATTTTATGGATATATCAGAGAAAGTCAAATAACATAAAGGATTTAAAGCCTCATATCTGGGATGAATGGGCAGATGAAAATGGATCAATAGGAACAGCTTATGGATATGTAGTAGGTGAAAAGTTTGATTTTAAGGGCGAAAAAATAGACCAGATGGACTATGTTTTAAAGCAACTTAAGGAGACACCATATTCACGCCGTATCATGACTAATTTATATCAGTTCCATGACCTGGCAACCGGAAAACTGGATCCATGCTGCTATTCAGCAACCTATAACGTAACCAAGGATAAGGAGGGCGGAAAATTAGTTCTGAATATGGTACTAAATCAGCGCTCACAGGATGTACTTGCAGCAAATAACTGGAATGTATGTCAGTATGCCATTTTACTTATGATGGTAGCACAGGTAAATGATATGATACCAGGAGAGCTTGTACATGTCATAGCAGATGCACATATCTATGACAGACATGTAGATGCCATAAAAGAATTGTTGAGCCGTCCGGAGCTACCAGCACCAAAGGTAAGACTCAATCCAGAAATAAAGAATTTCTATGATTTTACAACTGATGATCTCATAGTAGAAGACTATGTAGCAGGCGAGCAGATAAAGAACATACCTATAGCAGTGTAAAAAAGAAGGTGGACAGATGAATTTAATAGCAGCAGTAGATAATAACTGGGCAATCGGATATAAGGGAAATCTCTTAGTAAGAATATCAGCAGATTTAAAACGTTTTGCAAAGCTCACAACAGGACATGTTGTAGTATTAGGAAGAAAAACACTATCTACCTTCCCAGGAGGGCTTCCTCTAAAGAACCGTGTCAATGTAATCCTTACAAGAAATGATGATAATGTAAGTGAAATGGCAAAAGAGCAGGGTGCCATAATCGTTCATGGCAAGGAAGAAGCGCTTGAGGTACTAAAGCAGTATAATGATGATGAAATCTTTATCATAGGCGGAGAAAGCATATATAAGCTGTTTTTAGATAAGGTAAATAAGGCATATATAACAAAAATCGACTATTCATATGTAGCAGATGCACATATTCCAGATCTAGAAAAGGAAGGCTTTGTGCTGACTGAAGAAGAGGAAGAAGAGACAGTATTTGATATAGTTTATAATTACTGCACCTATGAGAGAAAGTAAATATCGGAAGAAAAACCCGAATATTAAAAGCTAAAGCAAAAATAATACTGTAAGCAAAAGTAATACTGTAAGCAAAAGTAATACTGTAAGCAAAAGTAATACTGTAAGCAAAAGTAATACTGTAAGTAAAAGTAATACTGTAAGTAAAAGCCAAAATAATATAAATAAAAGCAATATGGGCTATCCTGTATTGCTTTTTTTATTGGAATTCAGCATTTACAGGTGTTTCACAAAAACACTCAAAAGTCAAGAACCAAAAATGAACAATTAAATTCAATTTCAGTGTTTCTCATTTTATAAAAACTATGATAATATGTCATTGTCAAAGAGCGAAAGCTTTTGGCACTAGGTGATTAAAAAGGAAAGAAGGAAGTAGAAGTAAAATAGTCAAAAAGCTGAACTAGCTAAATATCTAAAATTTGCATATATAACCCCAAGAAACGAAGAGCCGTGCGAAAGCATGGCTCTTCGTTTTTATAATTTTGTAGCAGCTTAGCTGAAATGGCTGGAAATTAACCTCATTGTATGTAAGAGATTTAATCGATATAATGATTGGAAATAAAAAACAAGTAAAAATTGTAAGCTCTGGAACACAGTAGAATAGGGCTTGAGCAGACTTTGCAAAAAAAGTCAAGAACCAAAAATGAAATCCATAACTCATTATTTGTACTTTCCTTTTATAGGAAATTATGTTATTATTTTAACGTAGCATATAACAAAGTAAAATTTTACTAAATAAAGGGGTTATTATTATGGCAAATTCAGTTGATGTTACAAAAGCTGTTGCAACGGGTGCGGCAGGAGTCAATGAGGACGGAAGCGATGTAAAGCTTACTTCAACAGTTGAAGAAACAGACAAGAAATGTCCGAATTGCACCGCAACAATGGTATTCGATCCAAAATCAGGAAAGCTTAAATGTCCATTTTGCGGAACAGAAAAGGATATCAAAAAGGAAGGCGAAAGATTTGTAGCAAGAGAGCTTGACTTTGCAAGTGTAGAAAAAGATCAGACATTATGCGACTGGGGAACCCAGACAAAGACAGTAGAATGTAAGTCATGCGGGGCAAAAACAGTTTATGATGCAAATCAGATTTCAAATGTATGTCCATACTGTGGCTCAAATCAGGTAATTGAAGAAGAGGATAAGAATGTGATGGCTCCGGGAGGAGTAATCCCATTTTCTTTAGATAGCAAGCAGGCAGCAGAAAAGTTCCAGGCATGGCTTGGAAGAAAGTTCTATTGTCCGACCAAGGCGAAGAAGGGAGCATATCCTAGTGCGTTTAAGGGAGTTTATGTACCATATTGGACCTATGATGCATTGGCAGAATCGACATATACAGGAGAATATGGAATAGACAAAAAAGTAAAGGATAAGGATGGAAATGAAAGGACTGAAACCGACTGGTACAATACAAGCGGTTTTTATGAGACGGAAATAGATGATTTCCTTATCTGTGCATCAACACAGCAGAGAGAGTCAATGATGCGTGGCTTAGAACCATTTGATACAAAAAAGACAGAGGAATATAAGCCAGAGTATCTGGCAGGTTTTTCAGCAACAAGATATACACTCAGTGTGCAGGATGGCTGGAAAAAAGCCAAATCAAGAATTGATAGCCAGATAAGAGTTGAAATTAATAACAAAATACAATTGGAAAATAACGCAGATTCAGTAAGAAATGTAGATGTATCAACAGATTATAGCAATCAGACCTATAAGTATCTATTGTTCCCGGTATGGATATCAGCATTTTCTTTTAACGGAAAGCTGTACCAGTTCGTAGTAAACGGACAGACCGGAAAGGTAAGCGGAGAATCACCAGTAGATAAGTTAAAGGTTGCAATTACAGTAATACTTATCATAGCAATAATAGCAGCAATATTCTATTTTTCAAATAGATAAAAAGCAGAAAGCTTTTTAATAAATATGTGAATTAAAGGAAGGAAGTAAAATGAAAAAGAATCAGCTTAAGAAATTATCCATGGCCTTTGCATTAGTATTCGTATTATCAACGCTATTTTCAGCAAATGTGACCAGCGTAAAGGCTGCGGACAGTGAAATAGCACTGATGGCAGATAGCGTATGCAAAACAGTAGTTGAAGCAGCAGATAAGCTCAGAGAAAAAATGTGTGAATTAGAGCCAGAAATTACCATTCAGTTAAAATTCAAGAAAAGTGAATGGACGAAGTATTCAATAACAGACATAAATGACTGCTGGGGTAAAATTTATTCTATTGCAGTAGAAGGCTCTGAGGGACAGTACATAGCAAATACCATCGAGAGCTATAGCTACTATGGAGAAAATTTAAGTGACATAAACAACTGTACACTTGGTTATAGGTTTGAATACAGAATTACAAAGCAGCAGGAGCAGGAATTTACCAAGGAAGTTAAGAGAGTATTAAAAGAACTAAGTCTTGATAATCTGTCAGATGTAGAGAAAATTCAGAAGATATATAATTACATGACTGCAAATATAAGCTATGATACAAAGATGGTAAATGGAGCCTTAACTTATACCGGATATTCAGCACTTATGAATAAGAAGGCAGTATGCATGGGCTATGCAACATTATTTTGTAGAATGGCTGCAGAAGCAGGCTTAGAAGTAAGATATATGTATAGCAGTACCCATGCATGGAATCTCGTAAAGATAGGAGATCTTTGGTACAACCTTGATGCCACATGGGATGCCGGAAAAACACCGGATAGCTATTACTACTTCCTGGTACCAGATAATGGTTTCCTTGATAAGAATCATGTAAGAGCAGGTGATGTAGCAACGGATGAATTCAAGAAAAAGTATCCAGCAAGTACAAAGAATTACTTTGCAACCCCATATACCTCAAAGCAGCTTGCAATAGCAGGACTTCGTGAAAAGCTTGAAAAAGGAAGCGAAAATATATGCCTTCCAATGAGAGCAGGAATTACAATAGATTTCGATCTGGCAAAGGAAATATGGGAAGCAGCACTTACAGGTGATTTAAAGGATGAAGTAATGCTCAATAATTACTATACAATTACTTCTGGCGGTTCAAAGGAAATCGGCGGAATTTACTTTATAGTAAGCTACAAGAATGGAGCAAAGGTAACTCCAGCTCCGGTACAGGAGAAGACAGAGGCCGCAACAACTAAGTCACAGGAAATAGTTGAAGAAGAGCCTACTCTCGAGAATCCAACAGAAGAAATAAAGCCTACAAAGATAACAACAGAAAAGACCGAGGCTACAACAGAAAGAACAACAGAGGCCACAACCAAAGCTACAACAACTACAACAGAGGCCACAACCAAGGCTACAACAACTACAACAGAGGCCACAACAGAAAGGCCAACAACTACAACAGAGGCCACACCAGAAAGAACAACAAGAAGAACTACAAAGAGAACCACAAAGAGAACCACAACCACAGAATATAATTATTACGATTATGACTATGGTTACAATTATAATAATGACTACAGTAGTGATTATAATAACTACGACTGGAGCAGCTATTTAAGTAATTATTATGATGATTATAACGACACAAATAATTATTGGAATGATTATTCAAGCAATAATTCAGATGATTATTATAACACCAGTAATAACGGATATAACTACTACTCTTATGGCGGTTATGATGACTATGATTCCTTCTGGAACAAGAGATCAGTAAGCAGAAGTGCAGATTTCTTTATTGTTGATGATAATGAATCAACCTCATCAGTCAAAAAGACAACAACAAGAGCAGGAGTAAATACCACAGTAACAAAGAATTCCATAATAAATTCATCAGGTAATAATACCTATACAGTAGAAACCTTAAAGACAGAGAAAAATGGAACCTTTAAGTCAGATATTGAAGAATTTGAGATAATGAATGGAAGAGATCTTAGCTTTAGCGTAAAAGGAAAGATAAGCAAGGATTCAAAGGGTAACATAAAGAGCGCATATGCTGAGATCTATCTCATAGCAGAAGAAAAGAATGGCAAGGTAACAGCAACCATTCCAGGAACACTTGTAGCACAGATCAAGGAATTCGCAGGTGATAATGTACAGCTTAAGGTATACGCAAAGGATTATTCTGGAGCAATAAAGTATACAGCAGCAGTATATGCCTCAAATCTTAAAAATGGAACAACCCTTAAGCCATTCTATACCTCAAATAACTCAGAAGATGTAACAATGTATGGAAACAATACCTTCAAGGTAGCAAAGGATGGAAGCGTGACACTTAGCCTTAAACCACTTAGCAATGTTGGAAATAGCGGAGCTAGCGGAGAAGAATTCTACATTCTTTTAAATAAGGCAGATACAACAGCAGCAGAAAAGGCGATAAGGTCTTCAATAAAGCTTACAAGAAGCAGTAAAACAATAACAGTAGGAAAGAGCTATACAATCAGCCTATCAAAAACAGTAGATAAGGATAATATCAAGAAGATAACCTATAGCTCATCAAACAAATCTGTAGCAACAGTAAGCTCAAAGGGCAAGGTAAAAGCAGTAAAGAAGGGTAGTGCAACAATAAAGGTCGTAGTAACGCTTAAGAATAATAAGACCAAGACCTTAAACCTTAAGGTAACAGTAAAATAAAGCGTAGTAAAGCAAAAACAAAAAAGCATATATCTATAAGTTGCATATATAACCCCAAGAAAAGAGGAGCCACGTGAAAGCGTGGCTTGTCTTTTTAAATCAGCAAATTCAGTTGATAAAATTGTAAAAATGCGGTATAATAGAGAATAAACAAAGTGTAATTTTAAAAGAAAAAACCGGAATTCAGGTCATAAATGAAAGGCCTGAAAACTGGTAAATAAACTAGGAGGAAGGGCGTATGGAAGAAACAAGACCTTATGTAAGTTGGGATTTAATGCAGAGATTTATGGTAGATGTATTTAAAACGTACGGAGTACCAGAGGAAGATGCTAAAATCTGTACAGACGTATTGCTTGAAAGCGATAAAAGAGGAATTGAAAGTCATGGCTGCAACCGCTTCAAGCCTATTTACCTAGATAGAATCAAGAAAGGAACTCTCCTTCCAAAAACGGAAATAGAAATCGTAAAAGATACACCGACTACCATAGTAATGGATGCACACAATGGAATGGGAATGGTAGCAAGCTATAAGATGATGGAAATGCTGATAGAAAAAGCAAAGAAATATGGAATGGCAGGAGGAACCATATTTAATTCGACCCATTACGGAATAGCAGGCTATTGGACAGGCATGGCAGCAAAGGCAGATATGATCGGAATAACAGGAACCAATGCAAGGCCATCAGTAGCACCGACCAACGGAGTAGAGCCAATGATGGGAACGAATCCTCTTACCTTCACATTACCAACAGATGAAGAATTTCCGTTCAATCTTGACTGCGCATCAAGCATAATACAGAATGGAAAAATAGAATTCTATAAAAGACAGGGAAAGCCAACTCCATCAAACTGTGTAATCAGCGAAAATGGAGAAGATATGACCGATTCAGCAGAAATACTAAAGCAGATGAGATCAGGACACGCAGCACTGCTTCCACTTGGCGGACCAGGAGAAGAAAATGCAGGCTATAAGGGCTATGGAATCACAGCAGTAGTAGAAATACTCTCGGCAGCTCTAGCGGGAGGACCTTTCATGAAGGAACTGAGCGGAGTATCAAAAGAAGGAAAGCCGCAAATGTACCGTTTAGGTCACTTCTTCTTTGTTATAAATCCTGAATTCTTTATGGGAGCAGAAACCTTTAAGAAAACAGCAGGAGAAATCTGTAGAGCGCTCAGGGCATCCAAGAAGGCACCAGGAGCTGAAAGAATCTATACGGCAGGTGAAAAGGAATATCTGAATTACCTGGACCGCAAGGATAAGGGAGTGCCGGTAGGAGAGGCAATACAAAAGGAGCTTATTATGCTAAGGGATGAATGCAAGTTAGATTACACCTTCCCTTTCGAGTAAATTAGAATGTAATCAGAGTATAATACTAAAAGCTAAAAACAAATCTAAAGCAAAAAAATAACCCAAAAAGGAAGTATGAATGAGGCTATTTTCACAGATAAAAAAAGGATATTCCAGTAAGGCTGCCATTAAGGACATATTTTCAGGAATAGTAGTAGCGCTTGTATCAATACCTATATCAATGGGATACTCGCAGATTGCAGGACTGCCCTCAATATATGGCTTATACGGCTCACTTCTCCCAATACTTGTGTACGGCCTTCTAACAACCTCACGCCAGTTCGTAGTAGGAGTAGATGCAATGCCGGCGGTAATGGTAGGCGGGATGCTCGCTCAGCTTGGAATAATGGCGGAAACAAAAGAAGCCATGAGACTAGTGCCGGTAATATCCTTTTTAACAGCGTTATGGTTCTTTGCCTTTTACGTATTAAAGGCAGGCAGAATAGTAAAATACATCTCAACGCCTGTAATGGGAGGCTTTATCTCAGGCGTAGGCCTTACCATAATAATGATGCAGGTGCCAAAACTATTTGGAGGAACACCAGGAACAGGCGAAATAATAGTATTGCTGCAGCATATATGGAATCAAAGGGAAAACTTTCATTTATTATCCCTATGTTTAGGTGCAGGAACGGTAGTAATAATCCTGGTATGTAAAAAGCTGATTCCAAAGGTTCCCATGACAATCATAATGCTTGTAATAGGTGGTATGCTGCAAGTATTATTTAAGCTTGACAGATACGGAGTAAAGCTTATGGCGCCGGTAGAAAGAGGCCTTCCAAAACTGATAATACCGGACATAAAGGTAGCAGGGGATAATTTCTTAGAACTGATTATGCTATCACTTGGAATAGCAGGCGTAATAATGGCACAGACACTTTTAGCATCAGGAAACTATGCAAAAAAATACCATGTTCCAATGGATAATAATGCAGAGCTACTAGCCTATGGAGCAATGAACGTAGCGGCAGGAGTTACAGGATGTTGTCCGATAAATGGAAGTGTGTCAAGAAGCGGAATAGCAGATTCACAGGGCACCAAATCACAGCTTATGTCGGTATCAGCAGCCTTGACAATGGTGCTGGTGTTATTCATAGGAACACCTCTTATAAAGTATTTGCCGGTACCTATTCTCACAGGAATAGTAATAACAGCTCTTATAGGAATATTAGAGTTCGACTTAGCTAAAAGACTGTGGAAAAGCGTAAGAAACGAATGGTTCATATTCATGATAGCCCTTCTTGCAGTGCTGTTATTTGGCACAATAAACGGCGTTATAATAGGCGTAGTGCTCTCCTTCTGGGAAGTAGCAATAAGAGCCGTAAATCCGCCAACAGCGCTAATGGGAAGAATACCAGGACACGGAAATTTTCATTCTTTAAAAAGAAACAGTACTGCAAAGCCAATAAAAAATACTGTAATATATAGATTTGGAGGAAATCTGTTTTTTGCAAATATAGATCTGTTCTGCAGAGAAATCGAAGAGGCGTTAAAGGAGGATACAAAGCAGATAGTAGTAGATGCAAGAGGAATAGGAAATATAGACATAACCGCGGCAGAGAGATTAGTTATGTTCCATAAAGAGCTAAAAAATAGAGGAATAAAATTCTACCTCACAGAGCATGATGGTTCTCTTAATGATCAGCTGAAAAAACTAGGAGCAGAAAGCCTTATAGAAGAGGGAGCCGTAAGACACACGATAACACTTGCACTAAAGGACGCAGGCCTGGAAAAACCATATACCCTAGAAGAAAATACAGAAATGGAGAAAGAGAAAAAGGAAACCTTCTTTAATGATTCTGTAGAAGAAAAGGCACTTGCAGCTGAAAGGGAATGGCTTCACGGGAAAGCAGATGGGAGTAAGTCATGAATTACGGGAAAAGTGGTAAAGGATTTAAAATAATTCTTGCGATATTAATAATCGGCATAGCAATCTGGCAGTTTAACGGGCAGGGAAAAAGGAGAGGAGTGTCAGGAATTCCGGACCCGGTACAGACACAGGCCACAGGTCAGACAAAGATATTTTCAGGGGATTATACACTGAATGTAACCTATCTTTACGAATATGATATAAAGGCACTGGTAGTAAGTACGCATAATTATTCTAGTTCGAATGTAGGAGATAAAATATCTCCTAAGGATCTAGCACTTGCATGGGGACCAGTAGCAGCCTATAATAATGTGGTAGACTTTAACTGGAGGCAGTCGGGAAGATGGTATTATTGGAACGTAAAAACCTATGAGGAAATAGATAAGGTAGGAGGAGTAGCGGGCGTTACGCAGCATTCTTCAAACAATCACATAATACCAGCTGATGATAATGTTAGAAGATCGGTAAATAAAATAAAGGTAGGAGATTATGTAAGACTAAAGGGATATCTTGTAAGCATAGAGGGCAGCAGCACTGACGGAAAGACCTTTTCGTGGAGCTCAAGTACCTCAAGAAGTGATGACGGAGATCATGCCTGCGAGGTAATCTATGTAACTAGTGTAGAATGGATGGATTAGTAATAAAATAATCTGTAATGATAAAAAGAAATAAAAATAAGGCGACTACGGTCGTCTTATTTTTTACAAAAAAATGAAAAAAGTTCACAGAAAAAACACGCGGTTACCATTTATACGTAAATGGCACATTAGCTAAGTAAAGATACAATAATATAGTTATTAATTATAATGCTAAAAATATAAATCGTATCAGAAAAAATTAATAATTTCCAGTACGATTTTCCTTTTCTTTTGGAAGAATTTGTGTTATACTGTTATAGTATAAAAAAAGTATATATTAAGAAAGGAGGAATGAATATGAGTAAAGAAGCCGAAAAAATCACAAAAGAAAATTTTACCGTAAGTGCCACCAAAGAACAGAAAATCGTAAATATATCCATACTTGTATTTATGACTCTTGTCTGCATTATGCTAAGGGGAATTCTTTTAGCTAGGGGCAGCTATTATATAGCTAATTTTATAATGATATCACTGATGGGACTGATAGTACTAGCGTGTTTAGCAAATGTAATAGATGTATGCGGAAAAAAATTATCAGTTAAGGATAAAAAAATAACAGTTACTAAATATTTTATAAAAACAAATCATTTTGATATCGATGACATAGAGTATGGCGAAATAATTAAGAAGGATGATGGCAAAAAAAATAACCTCAGAAAGTATAACAGTCTGAGGATATATTTTAAAAATGGAGTAGGAGTAGCCTTTTATGAAATATACACTAATTGGGATCTGCTTCTGAATTATGTAGATTGTACTGCAGGCTGCAGGTACAAGAACTGAAAAAACATTGATTATTATGATATATAAAGCATAAAAAAAGAAGTGATAAATTGATTGAGTAAAATCAAAAAATATGGTAAAATAAGAGCCGTGTAGGAGAATACTGCACGGCAATTTTAATTTACGGAGAGAAATGTATGAAGTACAGAAATTTAGGGGCATCAGGACTTAAAGTAAGCGAAGTAGCGCTTGGAAGCTGGATGACGGATTTAAGGGACGCTGATGCAAAAAGTAAGGCAGAAGAAATAGTTGATTTGGCATTTGAAAATGGAGTGAATTTCTTTGACTGTGCAGATGCATATTCAGGGGGAGAAGCAGAAAAATTCTTGGGCGGAATACTTAGGAATCATAGAAGAAGTGAATATGTAATATCAAGTAAGGTATTCTTTCCAGTAGGACCAGGACCAAATGAATGGGGGTTATCAAGAAAGCACATTACTGAAAATATTGATAGGACTTTAAAGAATTTAGGCCTTGATTATATTGATGTATATTACTGCCATAGATTTGATAATACAACACCTATGGAAGAAACACTTCGCACCTTATCAGACCTTGTAAGTCAGGGGAAAATTTTATATTATGGAGTAAGCGAAGAATGGAGCGCAGCAAGGTTAGAAAAGGCGCAGAGAATTATAGAAAAGTATCAGCTTTATCCTATGACCTGCATTCAGCCTCAGTACAATATGATGGACCGCTACATAGAGCATGAAATAATGGATGTATGTAAGCAGTATGGAATTGGAATCACACCATTTTCTCCATTAGCACAGGGACTTCTAACAGGAAAGTACAAGAAGGGACAGCCGTATCCAGAAGGCTCAAGAGCAATTACTCAAGGTGATCACCAGGTAAATGCACTGCTTACAGACGAGAATTTAGATAAGGTCGAGAAGCTCTCAAAAATAGCAGAGGAACTCGGAACAAACATGCCATGTCTTGCACTTGCATGGATATTAAAACAACCTATGATAAGCTGTGTAATAGCAGGAGCAACAAAGGCATCCCAGTTAAAGAATAATTTAGCTGCAGTAGAGGTAGAAATACCAGAGGATGCAATGAAGAGGATCGACGAAATATTAGGATTTAAGAGATTTGAGAGACATGTAGGATAATAAAAGGCGCAGGGTAAAATAATCGTTATAGATGTGAGTACTTATATTTTTTGAAAGAATTAAAGGTGACATTACGAACATTGATAAATACAATTATTTATGGACAACTAAGAAAGATGAATATGTATTAGTTAATACAAGGTATGGTTACGGAATAGTAAATAAAAAGGAGCAGTCTGTATTAAGTATCTCCGATGAAATATTAGAGGAAGAAGTGATAAAAAAAATGCTTTCTGAGGGGAATAAAATATATAACAATATTTTAGATGCATATAGTGATGTATGATATTAAATATAACTAGATGTGGTAACATAAGAGCTAGGAAGAAAGCTTCCTAAGCGTTATGTAAATAAAAAATGTATTGGAGGGCAAAAAATGGCAGAAATCAGACGTCCAGATGATATGGCGCGCATTAACACACCAGAGCTTGCAGACGCATTCATCGAAGAACAGGTAAGGCTCATTAAGGAGCAGGTAGGTGACAAGAAGGTATTGCTTGCACTTTCAGGAGGAGTGGATTCCTCAGTGGTAGCAGCGTTGCTGATTAAGGCAATCGGGCAGCAGCTTGTATGTGTACATGTAAATCATGGACTTCTTCGTAAAGGAGAACCAGAGCAGGTAATTGAGGTGTTTAAGAATCAAATGAAGGCAAATCTCGTATATGTAGATGCGACCGACAGATTCCTTGATAAGCTTGCAGGAGTATCAGATCCAGAAACCAAAAGAAAGATAATCGGTGGAGAATTCATTGAAGTATTTGCAGAAGAAGCAAGAAAGTTAGATGGAGTAGAATTCCTTGCTCAGGGAACAATCTGGCCAGACATACTTGAAAGTGAACAGGGAATAAAGGCACATCACAATGCCGGAGGACTTCCAGAAGATTTGAGCTTTGAACTTGTAGAGCCAGTTAGAATTCTTTTTAAAGATGAAGTTCGTGTAATAGGAACAAGGCTTGGCCTGCCAGACAATATGGTATATCGTCAGCCATTCCCGGGACCAGGACTAGGAGTAAGATGCCCGGGTGCAATCACAAGAGATAGACTAGAGGCAGTGCGTGAATCAGATGCCATACTTCGTGAAGAATTTGAAAAGAATGGTCTAGCAGGAAAGGTATGGCAGTACTTTACAGTAGTACCTGATTTTAAGTCAACTGGAATAAAGGACGGCAAGAGAGCTTTTGAGTGGCCATGTATTGTTCGTGCAATAAATACAGTGGATGTAATGCAGGTAACAGTAGAAAATATTCCATACGAGTTAATGTGTCATATTACAGATAGAATTACCCATGAAGTACCAGGAATCAACAGAGTACTTTATGATTTTACACCAAAGCCAACAGCAACAGTAGAATATGAGTGATAACGAGCCAAACTCAGATTAATATACATCGGGACTATGTCATAGTCTCGATGTATATGATGGCGAAACGAAACGGAGTCCTAATGTGTTATTGACTTATTTGTTAGAGCAATGGAAAGGGAAGAAAGTATAAATGATTAGTCATTCCAGTAAAATGAATATACGTGTTGGAATAATTGGAGGCATTCTCGTTGCGCTCATTATGATAGTGGGTACTTTGTGGATGGGACATAGCGCATCAGATGGAACAAAAAAGGCTGTTCAATCAGTAAGCCTCTTTTATTTAGATGAGCTGGCAGGCAGACGCGAAGAAATTGTAGAGAAGAATCTGAATGATAATATAGAGGTTATCAACAGGGCAATCGATTCCCTTTCTGAAGAGGATCTTAGTGATGATGAGCATCTGCAGGCATTTCAGCGCAGAATGAAGAACCTCTTTCAGTTAGATAAGTTTGCTTTTGTTGACGAGAGTGGACTGATATATACTTCTACAGGAACTAAAACTGATATCGACAAGTATCCTTTTAATCATGAAACGCTTTCAGAAGCGGAGATATATGTTAAGGATATAAATGAAGAAAATAAGACGGTAATTATTGCGGTACCTGTTAATTCTGTTTCTTTTAAAAATCACGAGCTTAAGGTCTGTTTTATGGAGATAGAGATGGATGAAATGCTGAAGGGTGTTTCTGTAGCATCTGACGAGTCAAATACCACATATTGTAATCTGTATTCTTCTGAAGGAATAGCTCTGAGTAACAAAGTCCTTAGTGGACAGGCAAATGTTAATAATCTTTTTAAAGCACTGGAGATAGCAAAGTTTGATAAGGATTATTCTCTGAAACAAGTGAAAAAAGATTTTGCAGATCATAAGAGAGGTGTAATCACATTTAATTATAATGGTATACAGGAAACCCTTACATATGTCCCGATTGAAGGGACAGACTGGATGCTGACATATCTTATAAGGGAAAATGTAATCAGTGAACGTATAAAGTCCATATCGGATGCTACGATACTTAGAAGTATCATTCAGTCATGCTTGGCTACGGCGATTCTACTTATTATGTTTTATATAATAGCAAGGCAGATGCGCAGTAATGCAAATCTTGTTCTTGAAAAGGAAACTGCTGAGACAGAGAACCGTATTAAGCAGGCAGAACTGGAAAACAGACTTTCTCTTCAGGAAGAATTGCTTAATCAGAAAAAGCTTGGAGAAGAGCAGGATAGACTTATTACCGCACTGGCATCGGACTATTGGAGTGTTTATTATCTGGATCTTGAAACAGGTGAAGGGGTTTGCTACCAGCAGCATTCGGCTATAAAGAATGGCCTAAAGGCTGGTGACAGGTTTGATTATCTGTATGAATTGGAGAAGTATGCTAGTAGCACTATAAAGGATGAATATAAGCAGGAATTTATAGATTTTGTTCAGCCGGATAGCATACGTGAAGGACTTAAAACTCAGAGAGTAATAGCTTATCGTTATATGGTTCATCGCCATGGAGTGGATTCATATGAGGAAATACGTTTTGCAGGAGTCAGACATCCGGAGGACAGAGAGGATCATATAGTTCATGCTGTAGGTGCATGCTTTGTAAATGTAGACAGTGAAACAAGAAAAACTATGGAACAGAGCAGGGCTTTACAAGAAGCACTTTCCGCAGCCGAACAGGCCAATAAGGCAAAAACAACATTCCTTTCAAATATGAGTCATGAGATACGTACACCGATGAATGCAATCATTGGTTTGAACAGTATAATACTCAATGATTCTGAAATAAGTGATAAGGTACGTGAGCATTCTGAGAAAATCGGTACCAGTGCAAATCATCTTCTTGGAATTATTAATGACATACTTGATATGTCTCGTATAGAATCAGGCAGAATGGTGGTAAAAAAAGAAGAGTTTTCGTTTTCAAAAATGCTGGAACAGGTTAATACCATAATCGGAGGACAGTGTAAGGATAAAGGACTTGAGTATGAGTGCCATATGAAAGGTGATGTAGATGACTACTACATTGGAGACGATGTAAAACTTCGACAGGTACTCTTAAATATTCTTGGAAATTCAGTAAAGTTTACACCGGAAGGAGGAAGAATTTCTCTTCTGGTTGAAAATATAAATCACTATGATAAAAATGTCACTCTTCGATTTACCATGAAAGATAATGGTTGTGGGATGAGTGAGGAATATCTGCCACATTTGTTTGAACCATTTACTCAGGAAGATGCTCTGGTGGCAAACAAGTATGGAAGTACGGGGCTTGGCATGTCTATAACCAAGAGTGTGGTGGAACTGATGAATGGTCATATTAATGTTGAAAGCAGGAAGAATGTTGGGACGACATTCATAGTTACAGTAACTCTTCACGAGTCAGAGAAAGAAAGGGATGAATTGACTAAAGGAGAGATAGACGTACACGATATTAGTGTTCTTGTTATCGATGATGATGCAATTGCCTGTGAGCATGCAAATGTAATCATGGGTCAGGTCGGAATAAAGTGTGAAACAGTTACATCCGGTCAGGAAGCCATAGAAATGGTCAGAGTTAAGCATGGAAGAAGAGAAGACTATGACCTGATACTGGTGGATTGGAAGATGCCTGAGATGGATGGAATAGAAACTACGAAAAGGATACGTGAAATAGTCGGTTATCATACACCAATTATTATTCTAACCTCTTATAATTGGGATGAAATAGCTGAAGTGGCAAGAAAGGCAGGAATAGATACATTTGTTTCTAAACCACTCTTTGCCGGAAATGTGATTGATGAATTCAAAGAGGCATTTAGAAAAAAGAATGAATCTAAAATCGAACAGAAAAAAGAACTTGCAGGCAGAAGAGTGTTACTTGCTGAGGATGTGGAGGTAAATGCAGAAATAATGTCGATGGTTCTTGAGATGAAGGATATATCAGTTGATACAGCTGAAAATGGAAGGATTGCTGTAGATAAGTTTATATCAAAACCGGCAGGTTATTACGACGCAATACTCATGGATATGAGAATGCCGGAAATGGATGGTCTGGAAGCTACTAAAGCTATACGTGCACTGGAGAGAGACGATGCAAAAACAATTCCTATCATAGCGCTAACAGCTAACGCATTTGATGAAGATGTTCAAAGGAGTCTCCAGGCTGGGATGAATGCACATCTAAGTAAACCGGTAGAACCGGATGTATTATTCAAAACACTAGAGGATTTAATATAGTAATACTCTAATTTTTCGCAATATTCAGTTAAAATATAGTAACTATGTGGTTTTCAGCCACTTTCACGGCTCCGCCGTGAGTAATCTAGGGTAATTATTATCAAAAAAAGCGGTATGGAGATATGATATGTACCCTCTTTACTGGACAAACCAGTAAGGAGGGTATTTTATGTGGGTGAAGTTTTTTCTAATAAAGCGAAAATGAAGGCTTTATTTTCGTTATTTCTTATTGATAAAAAAGGCATAATATGGTAACATTAATATGTTGTAGAAGTAAAAATACTAATACTACTAATTTGGATAACATATTTAAGAAGGGTAAGGTGAAACAGATATGCTACAAAAAAGAGTTGAAGGACTCTGGGACTGTGCTTACTGCGGAACAAAGGGGATAAAGGCAAGGTATGATACCTGCAGTGGATGCGGAAAGGCAAGGGGAATCGACACTGTCTTTTATCTGCCGGACGACCTTGAGGCAGCAACACTTACCAGGGAAGAAGAGGCAAAAACGACAAACGAACCAGACTGGCTGTGTGATTATTGCGATACCTACAACAGGTCAGATACGGATGTATGTAAGAAGTGCGGAGCGCAAAGAAAGCTATCAAAGAATACGTATGGCACTCTGCACAAGCTTACAGGCATGTTGTTTGGAAAAAAGAGAGAATAAGAGGAGAAGAAAATGGCAAAACAGCTGATTGCAGATCTTCATGGATGCGGAGAAATAATCGATGATCCAGAAAGAATAAGGGAAGCTGCACATACAGCAATCAAATATGTAGGGGCTGAAATTGTAGAAGAATGCATTCATGAATTTAGCCCTATAGGAGTTACCTATTTTGCAGTGATAACAACCTCACATTTCTCGGTACATACCTGGCCGGAATATGGATATGCAGCAATAGACATATTCTCGTGCACGGATACTGTGGTAGAGGGAATAGCAGAAAAGCTGAAGGAACTTTTTGAGGCTAAGGAAGTGACCTTAAGGACCATAGAGCGAGAAATTAATAAAGGAGAGTAAATTCAGGAGAAAAAAATGAATATACAAGTAGGAACCAAACTAAGGCTAGATGGCCTAGAAGGAAAAGTCATAGGTCTTATAGAATATGAAAATAGAATGGATCATGGTAACCGCTGGACTGAATACAGAGTCTCCACTAAAAAAGGGGAACGCTGGCTGTCAGTTGACGAGGTCTACAAGGAGTATTCGGTATCTTGGGCAGCTAACGATGTCAGGGGAAATATAGGACCTGAGTGGCACAAGGTAGATGAAGGAACTCAGGTGGTTGTACGTGCCCAGGGCGACGTAGATGTAGAACGCGGAGATTCAGCTAGATTTGTTGAATTTGAAGATAGTACAGAGGAATTAACTCTTTCAGTAGAAATATGGGATGATGGAACTGAATATTCAAAGGGCGAATACCTCGATTTAGAAGAAATAGAAATAATAGGCTATGAAAAGCCAAAAAGCGGAGCACCGGGCTGTGGATTAGCACTAATAGCATACGCCTTTGTATTTATACTCGTTGGAATAATCAGTACCGTAGGTCCTGCGTTAAGTAAAAAGACAATAGCTAAGTTTGTGTCAAAGTCAAGTCTATATGAATTCGTGACCTCGATAACGGGAAATGAAAAACAAAAGGCTGATGTATATGAATATTATGTGGCTACAACGACAGATACCGTTGCAAAAAGCATTATAGACGGAATAGAAGGCGACACTGAGTCAGTTACTCAAAAGGATGAAGTGGAAGATTCAGAGATAGCGATAGTTACGAATAAAGAATATTGCCTGATTTATCACCCGGAGGATAATGCGGAAAAAGTATATGTTCAGGTATCAAAACGAAAATATAATTATACCTCGGATAATGCGCCTTATAAGAGCTCAGATTCAGATACGACCTGGTACAGAAGTCATTATTATAGCTCGAGCTATTCAGCTGACTCGTCGACATATCATTCACCATCCGCATATACATCCTATAGCGGTGATACGGTACATAACATAGGAAATGGTTACTTTGACAGCTATTCATCCTCAGTAAGACAGAGCAGCATAAATAGCAGAAATTCATCTAGTGGCGGTGTGAGCAGCGGAAAGTAGCTGATATAAGGAAATTGCATTTTAAAATGACACCTTTGGTTGACGCACCAGACCATTGTTCTGTCGTATAACTTTAAGTCGGGTCGGAGTAAGTACAGCCCAGTGAGTTATACGTAAAAAGCCTTTATATCATTGTCGAGGTGATGTCGAATTCCTTATATGGTAACAGTATAAGGATACGCACAACCGTACATTGTACGGCATTATGGCAAGCAAGGCGGGCTTTATCCCATCACCTAAAGGTAATGGGTTTTCGCCCGTGTGGCATTTATAAAAATATAAAAACATAAAAACATAAAAATATAAAAACATAGGAGGCCCAATATGATAGCGGTTGAATTATTAGTATATCTTTTAGTAGGACTTGCAGTAATGATGATAGGATTTTTATTGATAGATCTTATTATACCACTTGATTTCCCAAAGGAAATACAAGAGGGAAATAAGGCGGTAGGCTGGGTAGCAGCAGGAATATATACAGGACTTGGTTTTATTATTCGTTCAGCAATCATTTCCTTTGAAGCATCAAAGGGCGTAGATCTCCTTCAGGGAGTAATCGAAACTTTAATCTATTCACTTGTTGGAATAATAGCCTTCGGAGTAGGCTACTTTGCAGTAGATATCGTAAATAAGAAGTTCAACTTCAACGAAGAACTCAAGAACAAGAATGAGGCAGCAGGAATTATGATATTTGGAATATTTCTTGGAGTAGCCTTTGTTGTAAGCGGCGTTATCCAGTAATGAAGTAGTAATGTGTTGAGTTGCAGAAAGTGAATTTTATGTAAATATATGTAAATTCAAGTGAGATGACCCTACCTCTCTTAAGGCGGTAGGGTCAAATTAGTTTTAAAACAAAATTGTTATATAGAAAAGAAGTAAAGAAGGAAATCAATTAGAAAAGAAGTAAAGAAGGAAATCAATATGAGTAAAAAGTATAGGCTTCTGATGCTGACAACATTAATAATATCAGGCTGTTCAATGTGCTATGAACTGATAATCAGTGCAGTAAGCTCTTACCTGTTAGGAAACAGTACGCTACAATATTCCATCACGATAGGACTTTACATGGCCTCGCTGGGAATAGGCTCGTATATATCGAAGTTTTTTACAAAAAACTTATTCAATGTATTTGTGACAATAGAACTTGGAATCGGTGTAATAGGCGGAATTAGCTCACTGATACTTTTCCTTGCAAATATTTATGTATCAAATTACGCGGTTGTCATGTACATAGAAATAATCATCATAGGAACCTTTGCAGGAGCGGAAATTCCTATAATGACAAGAATCATAGAGCAGGATGAAAATAATCTGAAGGTGACCTTGTCTTCAATATTCAGCTTTGACTATATTGGAGGATTATTAGGCTCCATAGCATTTCCGCTTATATTGCTGCCAAAGCTCGGTTATTTTGCGACCTCATTTCTATGCGGACTTATGAATATAGTAGCAGCGATGCTTATAATGTTCAGATTCGGAGACAGAGTAAAGAAGATAACTATCTATAGAACTCTAGGAGCAGTGCTGGCAGGACTTATGTGTGTAGGAATGATATTTGCGGACAACATATCAGAGTCAATAGAGGGAGGCCTTTATAGAGATAAGGTAATATTGATAGAACAGACGCAGTATCAGAAGATAGTAATGACCAAGCATAAGGATGATGTAAGGCTCTATATAGATGGAAACTGTCAGTTCTCGACATCGGATGAATATCGCTATCATGAGGCACTAGTGCATGTACCGATGAATGAACTAGAGGAAAGAAAAAGCGTGCTCATTCTAGGCGGAGGAGACGGCCTGGCAGTGCGTGAGGTCTTAAAATATGATGAAATAGAAAAAATAGACTTAGTTGATCTGGATTCAGAGATGATAAGGATCTGCAGCACCAATAAGGATATCAGGGAAATAAATAAGGACAGTCTATTATCAGAAAAACTGACTATTTATAATATGGACGCCTATGAATATCTTGAAAATAGCAAAGAAAAATATGATTTAATAATAGTAGACCTGCCAGATCCGAACTCAGAATCCTTAAATAAACTGTATTCAAATATTTTCTATAGAATGTGCAAAGGCTCGTTAACAGAAAAAGGAGTAATGGTGGTCCAGTCAACAAGCCCTTACTATGCAAAGGATGCCTTCTGGTGCATAAACAAGACGATACAGAGTGAAGGCTTTAATGTAAAAGCTTATCACCTGGAGGTTCCGGCCTTTGGTGACTGGGGCTTTAATATGGCAAGCCGCGGTGAGCTAACAGAGGAAATAAGCTTTGATGTAGAAACCAAATATCTTACAGAAGATAATGTCATAGCCCTCTTTAAATTCGGAAAGGATGAAGTATCAGAAAATGTAGCAATAAATCAGCTGACAAAGCCGGTACTGATGGATTACTATAATAAAGCCGAAGCTGCCTGGGATTAAGAATCAATGTCTATTTAGTATTTGACAAAAGTGCAAAGAAATTTTATAATAGAAGGTGGGGAATTACGGAATGGCATCAGGCTTATGCCAATAAATAGCGGAAAAAGTATCATGACCGCTGGTTTATAAATTTAAGAAAAATTAAAAATAGCCAAAACAACTATTAAGGAAAAGGTATGGGCAGACTAGAAAAAGACTTAAATGGGGACGGATTTACTATCTATAATGATCAGGACGGGACATCTGAGCACTTTGACAAATCGCTTGACGGAGCGACCTTTATTGGAAATAAGGGAACGAAGATGAGTGCAGAGGATGCTGACTTTATGATAGCAGATTCATTCATGAGCAGCTTCACAGACGGACTTGAGCCTTCTTCAGCAAAGGAAGAAACTAAAAGAGAAGAAGCAGAGCAGGAAAATGCAATAAAAGAAGTAAAAAAGTCATCAAAGAAAAAGAAGCCTGTAAAAGAGGAAGATGAAGAGGAAGAAGAGGATGACGAGGAAAGCGAGCGAATAAGGACCGGTGCGCATGAGAAAAAGAAGCGCAGCTGGAAAGCAATAGGCTTGTTTATGCTTTATCCGTTGTTTACCTTTGTAATGTTCAACTTTATACACAGCTTTTTGGTAAAAAATAACGCGGGCCTTTTTGGCAATGTCATAGTTGAAGACTATTTCAAGGGAATAGCCTTCATGATATGCTTGGTTACGTTGTCGAACTCGATGTACAATTGTTTTGCGGACAATTTAGCTGGTACTCTTGCAGAGCCAGCCATTACCTATGGATTGATTTTAGTGATAAAGAATTTCCAGGAGGTAGGAAAGCTATCAGAAACGGCAAAGACCGTTGTATCAATAACAATGATATTAGCAATAGGCTATCTGATATTCCACATATTCATTAGCTGTTTATATGGATCGCCTCTATTTGCCTTCCTATATCCTATAGTGAATCTCATAGTAGCCGGCGGCCTATATTCAAAAATAGCGCTTATTAGTGATAATTACATGTACTGGATATATGTAGAAATCGCAATCGCAGTACTTACAATAATAGTATTATTAGTAAAGAGGGAAATCAGAGAATTCGATGGTTATACGCATCTTGATAAGCTGTATAGCAGAAGCAAGTGGTATGACTTAACAAGAAAAGATAGAAAGCCAGAGGAATTCAAAGCAGCTCTTAAAAAGCATATTATTTTTATAGTAGTGGGAATAATTGTACCAGTACTTATATATGTAGCAGGAAGAGTATTAGAGAATAAGCTCGGAAAGCCATATATTACACTAATAGCGACAATACTAGCACTTGTAGCAGCAAATGCGATCTTAAGAAAGCATATGTTCCCGGGCTTATTAGCAGCAGTGCTGACGCCTTTCATGGTGTCTCTTATGACAAAGGTAGCAGAAATAGAAAAGATAAACGGACTTATCTTAAAGAATAATGTGGTAAGCTTCATAATCGTAGCTATTATTTTCTTTGTGCTTATGATTTTCACCTATTTCTTAGATTCTCTTTTCTATGAGTATTACATAATACCGACCTTGCTATATATATTTATGCTCTTATTACCAGCATATCGTCAGTACGCCCATAAGTTCATTAAGACAGAGCTTATAGCAGGTATAATCGCTTTTGTAGTCATAACAGCAGTTGGAATATTTATCTATACAAGAAGCGGTCAGAAGAAAATGGCAGCAGCAGACTCAAAAATGAGCGGTGAAGTTGTTAGGATAAATGAAGTAAATGCTAGCGCTGACAGCAATCCAGATAATAAAGCATAATTAAAGCGCAATTAAAGCGCAATTAAAGCGCAAATAAAGCACAACTAAAGCCTTCCGGTAAATATCGGAAGGCTTTTTTGGTTATTGAAGTTAATATTAAAATGTGGTACTATATAGTGTCGAAATAAAATTAGGGCTTATAGGAGGAATAAATGTTTTTAAGTTCGGTAAAAATGCAGATTACGTTATTGGCGATAATAATATATATAGCGCTAAATTACTTTATGGCAAGGCGAATGAAGACCGACTCGCATAAGGTGTATTCAGTGCTTTTAGTTGATGGAATCGTGTATATGATTTTTGACATTGTTACAGTATATACGGTAAATCATCTAGAAGCGGTGTCGCCTGTATTTAACAGATTAGCGCATGACATCTATCTAGCAAGCATGACTTTGTTCCTTTACTTAGTTTATGTTTATTCACTTATAATGGTTAAAGGAACAAGTGCAAAAGTCTATAAAACAGCAAAAATGTGGGCGATATCGTGGATAATTATGGCGGTTCTGATATTTGTGCTTCCGCTAGATTATTTAGAAGGCGAGGTAACTAATTACTCAATGGGACCTGCCGCCTATATAGCCTATGTAGCAACAATTTTGTATTTTGTAATGGCCTGCGTATTGGTATTTAAAAATTACAGAAAAATAAATATTCAAAGAAGAAGACTGCTATATCTAGCCTATGGAGTGCAGTTCCTTGTTCTTGCAATAATGATGATTCAGCCGCAGTCTTTAATATCAAGCTGCGCAGTTACTTTCATAGTGATAGCATATTATCTCACCATAGAAAGTCCTGATATGCACCTTATAGAGCAACTAGAGCTTGAAAAGCAGTCGGCAGAAAAGGCAAACCGCGCAAAATCAGATTTCCTTGCGAAGATGAGCCACGAAATCAGAACTCCTATAAACGGAGTAATGGGAATGACAGAGCTTATTATCAGGGAAACTAAGGAAAAGGAGACTAAAAAACTTTCAAACGACATTTTAGTATCAGCAAATTCATTGCTTGAAATAATAAATGAAATCCTGGATTCCTCAAAAATCGAATCAGGAAAGATGCTTATAGACCCGGTAGAATATAGCATGAAATCCATCGTTACAGATGTTGAGAATATTACAAAGGTAAGGGCAAAGGAAAAGGGTCTTGAGGTAGAATTTAAGGTAGATGAAAAGATACCTGTGAAGCTTTGGGGAGATGATCTTAGAATAAAGGAAGTTCTCGCTAATCTGACAACCAATGCTGTAAAGTACACTCAGGAAGGAAGCGTGAAGGTCTTAGTCAGCTGCCATTCAATAAAAGATGGAAATGCAGAAATATACTTTGAAGTAAAGGATACCGGAATCGGAATAAAGCAGGAGGATATTCCTAGACTATATGCAGACTTTGAAAGAATAGAAGAAAAATCGACAAGATATGTACAGGGTACAGGTCTTGGACTTAGCATAACTATCCAGCTATTAAAGCTTATGGATAGTGAACTTAAGGTTGAAAGCGAATATGGAAAGGGCTCGGTATTTTCCTTTATCTTAAAGCAGAAAATAATTGATGGCGCTCCGATGGGAGATTATAAGAAGCTAGAAGAAAAAGAAGTAGACCTTCCGGTAGTGAATTATGAAGCGCCAAATGCAAGGCTTTTAGTAGTAGATGATAATGCTACCAACCTGAAGGTGTTCAGAGGCCTGCTTAAGCGCAGCAAAATACAGATTGAAACTGCAGAAAGCGCAGCAGAAGGTCTTAAGATACTTAAGGAAAACGATTTCGATATAATTTTCCTTGATCATATGATGCCGGAAATGGACGGAATAGCAATGTTCCATAAAATGCTAGAAACAGACAGGGAACGTTTTGAGAAAATACCTGTAATCATGCTGACAGCTAATGCAATAGTAGGAGCAAGGGAAGAGTATCTATCAGAGGGCTTTACAGATTTCTTAACAAAGCCTATTCTTCCAGGAAGCCTTGATAAGATGCTGATAACCTACCTCCCAAAGGAGCTGATTGTGGAAAAATCAGAGAAAAATGAGGAAGATACTGATAAGGGAAACAGTAAGGTAAAGAGCAGCGGTAAGGAATATAATAGCGGTGAAGATAAGATCGCCGTTGAGCTAAAGAGTAGCGATGGGATAAAGAGCAACGGCGTAGTAAAGAGCAGCGGCGAAGTAAAGAGCAGCGGTGAAATAAAGAGCGGGGAAAATGATATAAAGAGCGGTGCAGTATCTGTAAAATATATAAATAAGGAAACCGGAATTAACTTCTGCGGCGGAAGCGAAGAACTCTATATGGAAATACTAGAGGAATATTTAAAGGAGGCAAAGGAAAGAAAAGAAAAGCTGAATGAGTATTATGCCAATAAGAATTATTCAGATTATTTGATCCAGATACATGCCTTAAAATCAACCTCTCGTAATGTAGGAGCAGAAAAGCTCTCAGATATGGCAAGAGAGCTAGAAGCAGCGGCAAAGGCCTTAACAGAAGAAGAAGCAGTAAGTGAAAATAAGGCATTCCTTGAAAATAACCATGAAAGCTGCATGAAGGCCTTTGAAATCGTATTAGAAGAGATAAAAAAAATGATATACTAAAAGGCTTGAAGGCTTATTAAAACTAGAAAGAGATGCTGCATGTAAATGCGGTGTCTTGGTATCTGAAAATAGAAAACAGTAAAGAAATGGAAGGAAGATGTGAGGATATATGAAAATAAAAGAAGTTAAATTTCTAGCAGAAGTAAAAGAAATAGCTGTAGATTGTAGTGTGGAGCTCTATCAGGACGCATCAATAAGACTTAGCAGAAAAGCTGGTAAAATAGGTGTCTATGTTTCAAGCACTCCTTACAAGAAGAAGATGGAAGAGAAGGAAATAGAAGTCGATGGAGACTTTGAAGATGCTTTAAAGGAGCTTTTAGGACATGATTACGATTTTGTAGAAGGAGAAGATGGTCCGGGCTCTTACGAGGGAGCAGAAAACGAGGATATGGGCGATGAAGAAATCTGGAGCCTTGCATTACTGGATAAGAACGAGGAAGCCCTTGTTCTAGCAGAAGTTAACGGTATAATGGATGAGGACTTTGAATTTGTAAGAAATGTCTTAAAGAAGGTGACAGAAGAAGCAAAAATCCTCGATAAACTTGTAGAGCAGGAGTGATTATCATAATTATTACGAGCAGAAACGTACTTAAGCGTTTCTGCTTTTTTTTATGTCAAAATTAAAAAAATCAAAATGTAAAGTTTGGGTAAAAACATAAGATTTAAAATGAATTATAATAAAAAAAAATAATGCAGGAGGGTGCATATGGAAGATAATAAAGAAAGTGAAGAGCTTGATATAACATCTGATGAAAAATTGATGGAAATACTGCTTAATACAAGAGAACAGGGACAGATGGTTGAGGCTTTGATAAAAAATCAGATTGAAGTAAAAGATGAAATGATTAGTAAGCTTCATAAAGAACTAGAATATTATAAGCAAGATTCAGCAGACCGATATGTTACAGAAGTGATGAAAAAAATAATTAAGATAAGAAATGATATGAATAAGTTGATTAGGTCAAAAGGTTATGAGAGCTTGTCAGTAGATGATTTAAAGAGAGAATATGTTTATATATTTGAGGATATAACCGATGTACTTCAGCAACAAAATATAGATTCTTATCAGACTAAACCAGGAGAGCTTTTTGACGCGGTAATTCATAAAGCAAAGATAGAAGAAACTCAAGATAAAAGCAAAGACAAAAGAATCGCAAGAAGTATAGAGGAAGGATATAGAAAAGGTGAGAAAGTGCTATTACCTGAAAGGGTAATAGTCTTTAAATATGTAAAAAATAAGTAATTAATATGAAGGAGAAAAATAATGGGACACAAACATGTATTTGGAATTGATTTAGGAACAACTTACTCATGTATTAGCTATATTGATGAATACGGAAAGCCAGTAGTATTGAAAAATAGTGATGGAGAGCACACAACCCCGTCTGTAGTCTACATGGAATCGAAAGAAAATATTATTGTAGGTAATGAGGCGAAGAGATCTATAGAAGTTGAGTCTGAAAAGACAATACAGTTTATAAAAAGAAAAATGGGAAAAGAAAAGGATACCGTTGAAATAGGTGGAACTATATACCATGCACCTGAAATATCAGCTATGATACTTAAGAAAGTAGTAAATGATGCCAATGATGATCTTAAGCAGCAAGGGATAATTAAAGATGGGGAGGAAATAAAAGATGTAGTTATAACCTGCCCGGCATATTTTGGACTGAAGGAAAGAGATGCAACTAAAACAGCAGGAGAACTTGCAGGACTTAACGTACTTAGTATTATTAATGAGCCTACGGCTGCAGCAATAAGCTATGGTATTTCAGGCTCAGATAAGGAAGAGACGGTTCTTGTATATGATCTTGGTGGAGGAACTTTCGATATAACAATAATGAACATAAAGGGGGCATCGGTTACTGTAGTTTGTACAGGCGGTGATGACCAACTTGGCGGTAAGGACTGGGATGAAAAGTTCATTGAATATATAAACGGAAAATATTCAGAAGAATTTGGAGAAGATCTTTCTGAAGATCCAGAGATGATGGCTACACTATATCTAGATGCAGAAGTGTGGAAGAAATCTCTTACTACTAGAGAAAAGGTAAATGTAACTGTTAACGGACCAGCCGGAAGAATGCGTATGGAAGTAACTCGTGATGAATACGAGAATATAACAAGAGAACTATTAATTCGAACCAAGAACTTGTTAGACGATGTGTTAACGGTAGCGGAGAAGAAGGGGTATTCAATAAATAAAATCGATAAGATATTACTAGTAGGTGGATCGTCAAGGATGCCTCAGGTTTCAGCAATGCTTCAAAAGGAATATAATTTAACTCCAGTTTTAGCTGATCCGGATGAGGCAGTAGCTAAAGGAGCGGCAATATTTGCAATTAATGAAAAAGCATTTAATGATTTTGTAATGAACGAAGCTAATAAGACAGGCAAAACTGTTGAGCAATTAAAGGATGAAAACGTATTCACCGGAGAAATGGACAGAAAATTTTCTGTTTCAGAGGCAAGCTCCATTGGTGGTATTAAAATGAACATTACCAATGTTTTATCAAGAACCTACGGCATTGAGGCGTATGATGTATATAATAAAAAACGTTATATTTCGAATATGCTTATGATAAATGATGAACTCCCAGCAAAAGTAACAGAAGAGTATGCTACAATAAAAAATGAACAAAAGGGAATAGTTATTAAAATCTATGAAAGCAGATCAACAGCTGAAAGAATAGATATAGAAGATAAAAGACCAATATTACAATCTGAGATGCATTTCATAGATAAAGTACCAGAGGGAACAATAGTTGAAGTTACCATGAGTTTGGATAATTCAGGAATTTTACATTTAATTGCCATAGAACAGCTCTATATGTCTAAGCTTGATGCCACATTTGACCTTGCTAATTCGTTAGGGGAATCAGAAAAACTAGCAGCTGTACAGAGAATGAATGAAGCAAAAATAGAATAAAGGAGAAAAAAGTGTCTGCATTAAAAAGTATTATATGTTCAATTCTAGGTATAATTGTTTTTATTCCAATGAATATAATAGTTTTGCTACATGCAATCTTGGAAGGTATAATAGAAGTTATAGATAATACAAACAAAATAGGCAAATATTTATGCAGAATTTTTGCTGTATTAGTGTCTTTGTATCTGATTTTAGATTTCTCTAATACATCTAAATCTGTTAAAGGTATAATGATAGGTAATTCAATTGCTTCTATGACGGATATTCAGGAAAATATAGTAATTTGCGTAGTTGGACTATTTCTTGCTTGGGGAGTTTTGGTTATAATTTTCCGAAAAATAATAGTAATAATTTCATTTGTTTTGGAATTAATAGAAGAAAAAATATTTGAAGTATTTTATAAATTATACGAAACGGCTTTGATTAGCTGTAAAGTAAATAAAAATAGTACATAAATTGTTACTATTAAGGTTAATAAAAAGAAAAAATGGAATAGAAGTGTCACGGCGAGGAATACAATATGTCTAATATCCAAAAATTAATTTTTACTAAATACCATTTAGATATAGATAAAGAAGAAAACATCTTTAAATTATATCGTATTGATAATCCGAACATTATAGATGAGGAACTGGAAATAAAAATAGAAGAGACGCGAAGAAGATGGAATCAAAGTAAAAATGGAGCGAATGAGAAAACTGCTGCAAGAGATAGTACTAGATTAGATAAAGCCGATAAGTATGAAAAGATTTTAAGAGATAAAAAATTGCGAAATGAGCTTTATAATTATTATAATCTGAATAAAGAGAAAAAAGGAAATTCGCCTGGAGAGTTAGATTTAGCTAAAGAATTCTTTGGAGTGATTAATAAATCTAAAAATATTTCGAAGAAAGATGTTGATTTTTACTTTGATTATTTTCCAAAAGAAAAACTTAACAAAAAGGTAATTGTAGAGTATTTAAAAAAAGAGTTTAATGTCAAAGGATTGGGAAAAGTAGAAGAGGAGGATGAAGAAGGTAAAGAACAAAAAAAATCTAGTAAAGATAGTGAAAATGGCGAGAGTATTGTTGTAAATTTGTTTCAAAAAGAAACAATTATGTTACTGAGAAAGTGTATCAATCATTTTGAGGATGCAAATAAAAGTGAAACTGTTGTATCTAAATTTCCTTCAATGAAGGAGGGAATAGATTCATTTCTTGAATTAGATGAATATGATTCTTATGATGCTTTTAAGAGTAAGATTCAAGAAGAAGGTAAAGAAATATACTCAGTTAGACAAGAAAACGGCAGTGATTTTATTTCATTGGTTGATATGTTTAATAATTTGAATGAGTTGCTTGAAAAAAAGGATGTAAAAGATAATTTTGCAGAATTTGTACTTCAATTAAAGTACCCAGAATTAACACCTTATATGTTTTTGATTACAAAGGTGACTAAAGAAGTCTTAAATAGTCTAATGCTTATAGCAAAGGAACATGAATATTTTTATGATTTAAATGAGTTTATTACATCTTATTATGAAATAAGCAGTGATAATTTTGGATTGACAAATGTTGGAATAGATTCTATTATAAATAAAGCAAATAAAAAGAATAATAATTCTAAAGAATCTTCTAGAAAGAAACTGAAAAAACAAAAGTATAAAGATAAGGTTAAGTTATACCCGAATCTTAAAGTGTTGTTTGTATTTGCTTATTGGCCGGTTTTGTTATTTAGAAATATTTTTAAAGTGTTTAAATTCTTCATGCAATATTTAATTAAAATGAGCAATGTAATATTTATTTTAGTTTTTTATGTCACTAATTTTGTTATAATGAAAAAAGAAAATTTGATTTATTCACTAAGTTATGTACTCAATAAGGAAAAATGGTATTCTTTTATTAATCAGAAAATGAATGATTTTTTTGGAAATAAGACATATTATATATGGACCAATAGTGGTCTAGAATCATTTGTTTTATCAATCGCTGTAATATTATGTATGCTTGGAATAATAATTATTCCGGCATATTTGTGTGCAAAATTTGTATTCAGCGTAAGTATAATTACCCGTAAAGATATAGATTGGGATGGCTTTGATAGAGGCTTTGATCTAATAATTGGCATTGTTAAATGTTCGATTATTGGGGGAGATGAAAAAGCAATGAAGAAACTTCTTATAAAAAAAGCAATCTTAAATATAGTATTTGTGCTTATGGTCATATTTTCTATAAAAATAGTTCCTGTTTTATTCAGGACTTTTAGTGAAAAAACAGGCTATTTTAGGTAACAATAATAAAATAAGCAAAGGGAGCTGTAAAACGTGAAAAGAGATAAGAAAATATCATGGATAAATGATGAAAAAAAGACAGTAAAAATAACAGCAAAAAAAAAGTCAAATGGGATTGACGATATCAAGGAAGTAGAAACGGATTTTTTGGATGAACAGGAAACTCAATATATAGAAGAAGAAATATCGCGATGTGAAAATATAAATGAACTCAAGGAAAAAATACTTCCGCTTCTCAGTACACAGCAAACTCGAGTTTCAAGAAAAATCAGCGGAATGCTAGATAAACTAGGATGTAGCCAAGAAGCTTTTGGAGAAATATGTGGTGTGAGTCGTCCTACAGTATCTAAATGGTGTAATGGATCAATTCCTAAGAACAGAGAACAATTTTTGAAAATTGGTATGGCAGCAGGATATAATATCGAAGAAATGAATATATGGCTTCAAAGATATGGAAGATATCCAGGATTGTATTCAAAGACATTAGAAGATTGTGTTTGTATGTATGTTTTGTCTCAAGAGAATATTACTAATAAGATTGAAAAGTATAACAGTATCTTAAATAGTATAAAATTAAATATAATTCACGATAAGGAGGAAGAGGCAGAAAATATAAGCACATCTAAATTTGATATTAAGCTGTCGAAGGTAAAAAGTGAGGAAGAACTAGAAAATTTCATAGAAAGAAATATTGCACTATTTTCAATAGCATTCAATAAGTTTTATTCTTATGCGTTAGCAAACATTATGGCAAATTCAGCTGGCAGTGTCAATGAATTGTCTTACGGTCAGGGATGGTCATCGTCGTTAATAAAAGTTGTATCAGCTATAAGGCAGAAAAAGTGGTATCCTACGAGAAATAAAATAATATCACTTGGACTTCATTTAACAATGGATCATGAACAGATTGATGAAATGTTAAGCTTAGCTCATATGGAACCACTTTGTGCAAAAAATTTATTTGAAAGCGCAATAATATTTATTCTAGAGGATGCTAGTTTGCATAATTTAATGGATAAAAATGGAGAAAATTATGACCCAGACGACTTATGTAGATATGCAAAAAAAGTTTTAGGGAAATTAAATAATAATGAAATTGATTTATTTATTTCAGAAATATCGGAGATCAGCGATGAAAAATAGAGTAGAAAACAAATTAATAGTAATTGAAAAAGGAAAAATATTTACATATAATTTAGATGATAAGCTATCTTGGACAGTGGGAAGAGTAACTACTGAAAATAATCCAGATATTAAGCTTAGTCTTTCTACGGTGAGCAGAAAGCATGGAGAGTTAACCAATATAGATGGGAATTGGTTCTATATGGATTTTAACGGAAAGAATGGTACAGTATATAATAATAAACAGATAAAGCCAGGAATACATGGGAAAATAAAACCGGTGATTCTCAAAAATGGTGATACATTGATTTTTGGTGGAGGCAGTGAAGCTGTAATAAATAGCAAGACAGTCTGGGCTAAGTTTATAACATCATCTATTGAAGGCGCATGGAGAGTTAATGATACTGCAGGTTATTCACACATTACTTTTAATGATGGGAATGAAAAAATCAGAATGGATTCTCCTAAAAAAGGTACTGTATTAGAAAAAGAAAATGGAATTGCTATTTATATGGGCGATTTCACTTATTTGCTGGGAAATATTGAAGTATCAGGAGAATAAGTACAGCCATGATAGAATGGGAAAAAAGTGAAATTGATAATTTGTTGATTCATTTGAATGAAAGAGGAATATTAGCACCTGATTTTAAATTTTTTTATGAAAAGGGCGTCCCTAAAATGCTCGGATACGGAGGGTTTTCTGTTGTATACGAGGTGGTAGGCAGAAATAATGAAGAAAATCATTATGCTTTGAAAATTTTAGGATTCAATAAGCATAAGCAAAAATCTGAAGATTTCTGGAATACAGTTGAAATAGTCAATAAGTTATCTAAAATAAGAACTAATATAGTCGAAATACTATTTGCAAGAGAAATATTATTGAAGCAAAAAGAAGAAGGAGAGGAACTTGAAGTTCTATCAATACGAGATGAAATTAATGATAATAATGATACTGAGACAGAAGGAATAATAAGTTTACAATACGTAATAATGGAAAAACTAGAGCCTATTATTAACCATGGTAAGTATAATAATAAATCACTAAATGACGAAAAACTTAAAGATGAAAATAATATAATAGAGTTTGCGATTCAAATAGGGAACGCCTTGAAAAGAGCGCATGAATTTGGGGTTTTCCATAGAGATGTTAAGCTTGAAAATGTGTTTTGGAGTAAAAAAGAAGAAAAATACTTATTAGGCGATTTTGGTGTTGCTAAATGCATAGAATCGGGTGAAGCAGAAACAGTGATATATACTGATGGATACGGAGCACCCGAGATAAGGAATAATCTTACGGATAAGTATTCAAATGCAGCAGATATCTATTCGTTTGGAATAATGCTTTATTTATTGTTAAATAATTTGAAATTTCCTTGTTCAGATTCTTATCATCCTGTGGTAAATCTTCAATATGATCCGAATAGTACATTTCCGGCGCCAATTAATGCCTCTCCTAAAATCACTAGAATTGTGAGAAAAATGACTGAGTATTACCTTGAGGATAGATACCAGAGCATGGATGACGTAATAGAGGCTTTTGAAAAAATTAATGAAGATGATGAAAGTGGTTTGACCTACCAACAATCAGAAGAGTATAAAACTGTTACAGAAACCTATAGAGAACCCTATAAAGAAATCATTGACGAACCTGAAAAAAACTATTTTGATTTTATGCGAATCGGTAGAGCATTGAAAACATCCAATAGCATAATAACGGAGCATGAAGAAAAAAACAATGAATTATCAGATGAGGATAGTAAATTAGAAAGCGAATATGATTATAGCGAAGAAGAGTCATCATTGGATTATGAATCTTCATCAGAAGATGAAGAAAAAAATGAAGTACAGAAACAATATATAAAATTAAGTATATTCTTCTTGATATTTTTAACAATTAATTGGGTATTATGTTTGAAAAGTATGAGATTAGAAAAAATAGAGATAATAAGTAGTACATACTTGTGGATATTACCTGTATTATTATTGGCGGAGTTTTTCTTTCAATTAATTGATACCTTTGATTATATATTCGGTGTGATTGTTCTATTTATAACAGTGAAATCCATAATTACAGTCGGTTTGACATTTGTTCATGTAATAGTAATTGTTTGTTTGACACTGGGAACACCGGTAATAACAGCATCTGGGGCATTTGCAATTATACTATGGATGCAAATTGAAAAAAATGGAATGTTAGAAATGCTTGATATTATTTCAAGGCTTGATATAGGATGGATATTTTTGGGTATCACATGTGTTGGGATGAGATGGAGTAGAAACTTCAAAATGATAGCAGATAGAATTCTTATAGGTAAAAAAAGGAAAAGGATTATAAAACATATTTCAACAACCGGTGGTATGGTGGCTGTAGGGGCAATTCTTGCATTATTGCAAAAGACAAATGTAATTGATTTTCCCGATGTTATAAAGCGTATGCATGTTTTTTTGAGTGGAGTGATTTTTACGAGTTTAGAATTATTAGTTGAATTTAAAGTTATAGAAGAAATGAAAAATCATAATTAGGTGATTATTATGGAGAGAAATTGTTATGTGGGATAAATCAGATATTTTAAAAATTCTGCAGCAATTAGAAAAGCGCAATCTTCCGTTCAGTAAGTTTACGATTTTTGATTATGGTGGAAAAATACATTTAATTGGTAAAGGTGCATTTTCGAGAGTATATGCGGCGACTGATAGAGAAAGAAAGAAAAAAAAATATGCAATAAAAGTATCAGGGTTTGAGGGTAATGTAGTAAATGAAAAAGAGTATAGAAAGAATGCCGATAAAATAAAGAAAAAAGATAATGATTCGGTATTGAAAGTATATGAGTATGTTCAGTTGAGAGTGTGGTTAACATCAGATAATGATGTAAAAAAAGTTGAGGTAATAGATAATAAAGATGGTGGTGATGCATCTGGTGATTTTTTAAATTTATATTTTCTTGCAATGGAATATGCAAAGCCTGTAATTAAGAAAAAGAAAAATGGGGAAATAGAGTTATATCCTAAAAAACTTCAGAAATTTGATATTAAAGAGATTCTGAAATTGACAGAAGAAGTAGGAATTGCTTTACAAGATTTGCATAGTGATGAATTAATGCATAGAGATGTAAAACTTGAAAATATTTTTTATTCAGAAACAAATAAATGTTATAAAATAGGAGATTTTGGTAGCTCTAAAATAACAAGTAGTGGATTTGCGGAGACTACAGTATATACAAATGGGTATGGAGCACCAGAGGTTAAATACTGTACGGACGGAAGATACGATAAAACTGCTGACATATATTCACTAGGAATTGTTTTATATTTGCTATTGAATGAAATGAAATATCCGTATTCAGATAGTTATCATGCGAATATAAAAAAGCAGTATGCAAAAGGGAATGTATTTCCTAAGCCTAAAAACGGATCAGAAGAGTTGAAAGAAATTGTTCTTAAGATGTGTAGTTTTTACCCGGAAAATCGATACCAATCATTAGAAGAAGTAATACTAAGATTTGAAAAAATAGGGAAAAGAGAATATATAGCATATAGTTTAGAAAATAATAAAAATAGCCTTTTATTAGGAAGTGTTTTCTTGATTATGGGAGCTGTAGTCTGGAATCTATCAATATGTCCAAATGTAAAAATTAAAAATGGTATATTGGTGGATATAATTTTGTTGTATTATATTTACAATAGTATTAGGTGTTATATTGTGGGTTTGAATGAATATCGATTTCTGCTTAATATATTTTTGGGGATAGTTATGCTCATAGTAAAAGGTATAACAATTCTAAAAGTTTTACTAGTATTCGTTTTGGTAACTTTTGATTATTTCAGTGGTATTTTAGCTGCGATGCTATTAGTACTTGAATATGTTCCGAAGATTATAAAACAATATTCGGAGGGAAGATATTATTTTGGTGAATATAAATGGCTCGCAATACTTTTGGTTATGATAGCTATAATGTTATTTACAAAATATTTATGGTTTAAGAATCCGACAAGTTTAAATATGATACATAGACTCGGCGACATATTTATATTTTATTACGTAGCTGTTTTGCTTTTGGGAATTTCTGTTAATTATAACTATAAAAATTATTTTATGAATCCACGAAATTCACTATTAAAGGTAACTCCATTTATTCATTTTTGGAAATACCAAGTGACAAGTTTATTATATTCGTGGAGATTGGATAAAGTAGGGGGTATGGGGTTGTTATTTATGCTTGTAAGGAAGATGAGGATATATTATCTGTTGACTATAGATAAACGTAATAAGCAAAAATAAAAAGTAATTTGAAGTATATAGTCAGTCCGGAAGACTATTTATGCTAATAAATAATAAGAATAATGGAGGAAAAATGGAAGACTATAATCTTATGAGTGCAATTGAGGAATCTATGCCTGTAATTGCAAAAATGAAAGAAGTTTGCGAGGAAACAGAAAAACTAGAGAAAATAAAGGCTAAGAGTGGAATACGTGGCATGTGTATTTTGGGCGGTCCTTTTATGGTTTTTTGTTTGATATTAGGAATTTGTGGTTTGTTTGACTTGGATTTTACAGGTGCATTTATTTGTTTGGGATTATCTGGAACATTTTTTTATTGGGTTTACTATAGAAGAAAGAGATTTAAAAAATGTTGTAAAAGAATTGAAGAATTGGATCAAGAGCAAAAAAAATTATCAAATGATGATAGACTGTCATGGATATCAATTAATTATCGTTATTATTATTCGCTTACTATTATAACAGGTTATATCACTAATGGAAGGGCCGATAGTGTAAAAGAAGCTATCAATTTATTTGAAAAAGAGAGGAGGGAAATGGTTGCAGTAAATGCGGCAGTGAGTGCAGCTGAACAAGCTCGAAATGCAGATGCACTCGGAACGGTAATAAGTATTATTAGAAGATTTAAATAAGTTTTTACTAAAAATTAGCATGAGTGAGACCGAAAATAAGGTCTCATTTATGTTGATTTTACATTTTATTTTTTGAAAATGGCAAAAATAGATATTTTGGAGGTATTGATAGATATGAGAAAGAAAACAATAATGGTGGCGCTAATAGCGATTTGTATGTTTGGAATGATAGCGTGTGGACAAAAAGGAATAGATGTTGAGACAGGCAAGGAAATAAACACAAATGAAGAAATAGAGATAACTCAGGTGATTGAAAATGAAGAACCAACAGAAGAAACTTCAGAAAAAAATATGGAAATTGCCAAATCAGCTGATATTAATAAAGCATTAGAACTGAAAAATGCGGCGGAGGTTGCGGTAAACGAGTACTTAACTACAATAGATTGTATTAATGATGGAATTGTTGTTTTAGATACGGAAGATAATTCATTTATATATGCTGAGGATAGCTTAGCTGATAAGGAAGCTTTTTTAGAAATATTCTGGACCTGTCTTGGTGAAGATAGTATTAAATCTAAAGTATATGATAATGAATATTTTATCGTTTGTATTAAATGTGAAAAAAATGAAATGATGTCGTATTATGTAGGTTATAAATATAGACTTGGAGATGAGGCATTAGATGGTTGTGAAGTGCCAAATGAATTTCGTGAGGAGGCAGGTATAGTATATAATGAGAAGAATGTGCCTAAAGAAGTAGAATAATCGTTTCTGCTTTTTTGCAAGATCTAAAAGAAAGTAGTTGCAATTTAAAAAGAAATGAATTATACTCTTGATTTGAAAATTAAAAAGATGGCAAGAAAAGTAAAATAATGTTAGAATGTAGCTGTCTGAAAGTTAAGAGGGAATAATATGAGCTTAAAGGAAATGTTCTTAGAGTGCAAGAAATTCACACCACTGCAATGGTTTGAAAATTTGTTTCTGTACATATTTGCACTAGTAACAATGCCATTAGGAGTAGTGCTTACAATCAATTCACATCTAGGAGCAAGCGGATATGATGCATTAAACTATGCGCTTAGTGATAAGCTGGGTATAAATACTTCCATAGCAATATATGCAACTTCGATAATAGTTCTGATAATAGCAGCGATAGTAAGAAAAAGCTATCCGCATATTGAAACATTTGTTTCATCCTTTGTGATAGGCTTCTTTACTGATATCTGGAAGAAGGTATTTGCAAATGTGCAGGGAACAAATTTCTTTAATTCACTTGTGCTTTTGTGCATAGGCATGGTAATTGCAGCACTTGCAGTAGCCTGCTATATGGTGGCAATATTCCCAACGAACCCAACAGATGACTTATTATCGGCACTCAAGGAAAGAGGCGTGAGAATCAGAGTTGCAAAAATAAGCTGGGATGCACTCTGTGTAGTACTTGCCATAGCAGTAGGAGCCATAAAGGGCGGACAGGTCGGAGTAGGAACAATAATCTGTACCTTCGCCATAGGTATGATAGTAGACTGGTTTTACATAAAAATTAAGAAAATAGTTGAAAAAACAACAGGAAAGCCTGTTCGTTAATATGTCCCCTCTTTACTGGGCAAACCAGTAAGGAGGGGATTTTTATGTGGTAATATAATAGTCATAAGAGAAATGTTGAAGAAACGGTGCTGAAACTGAAGAAGTTATGCAAATGATAAGATGATGGGCAAATATATTAGTTGGGAAAAATACATTCCAAAGAAAGAAAAATACATTCCTAAATGAATAAAAGTATGCTAAAACAAGTATAGTTTTTAGGGTATTAAAAAAATTATAGCTGTGCTAGAATGTATATGTATTTTTATGCTTTAAGTAAAGTGTGGAACCAACGTATATGTGCTTCATGGCTGAATATATGCCTAAAGCTAAATCAAAACAAGATACACTATACCAGGGTAGAGCATGGAAAGGAGAATGAATAGTGGCAACAGTTTTTTCAAACGCAGAAGGACATGGAAGTGTCAATAAGAATGATTTCGCAAAGCGTCCGCCAATGGGCTGGAACAGCTACGATTATTACGACACAACCGTAAACGAGGAACAGGTAAAAGCAAATGCAGATTTCATGGCAAAGAACCTAAAGCAGGCGGGCTATGAATATGTAGTAATAGATATCGAATGGTATGCTCCAAATGCAGCATCAGATAGAGAAAACTATCAGTATATACCATTTGAAAGAAACGAGATAGATGAATATGGCCGTTTTCAGCCAGCACCAAATCGTTTTCCATCATCAGTAGGACCAAATGGAGAAAGGCTTGGTTTTAAGCCTCTTTCAGACTATATACATAATCTTGGCTTAAAGTTCGGAATCCATATCATGAGAGGAATCCCAAGAGCGGCAGTGCATGAGCATATGCCAATTAAAGGAACAGGCTATACAGCAAACCAGATTGCATATCCATCACCAGTGTGTCCATGGAATCCGGATATGTATGGCATATCAGCTACAAAGCCAGGAGCACTTGAATACTATAAGTCAATAATTGATATGTATGCAGAATGGGGCGTAGACTTCATTAAGTGTGATGATATCTGCAATATAAAGGGCGAAAATCCTTACGGTTCAAGAGGAGAAATAGAACTTCTTCACCGTGCAATTGTAGAAAGCGGAAGAGAAATCGTACTTTCACTTTCACCAGGACCAGCACTTATAGAAGAAGCATGGCACCTTGAAAGAAATGCCAATATGTGGAGAATTACAGACGATCTTTGGGATGTCTGGGATCTTCTTAAGGATATGTTCAGAAGATGTGAGATATGGCAGAAGCATGTAGGCGGAGGAAACTGGCCTGATTGTGACATGCTTCCGTTCGGAATGCTGTGTAAGGGGCATGGCTGCGAGCATAAGTCAAATCTTACACCTGATGAGAGACTTACAATGTACACACTTTGGTGCATATTCAGATCACCGCTTATGATAGGCGGAGAGCTTACTCTTTTAGATCAGGATGAGCTTGCCCTTCTTCAGGATGAAACACTGAACGGACTTAATATGTACGGTGGACAGCCAGAACAGCTCTTCAATGACGGAAAGATAGTAATCTGGACAAATGTAAACACAAAGACAAAGGTACGCTACATAGCTGTATTTAATATTAGCGAAGACGAACAGGATTTCCACGGAGTAAAGATTCGTCCTCATGCCTGCGTACTTACAGAAGCTTGATATTTCAAAGGGCTAAAGCTGAAGGATAGATTCAAATAGATGAACTAGAGTTGAAGGATAGATTCAAATAGGTGAACTAAAGCTGAAGGATAGATTCAAATAGATGAACTAAAGCTGAAGGATAGATTGAAATAGAAAAATAGAAATAATATAATTTGCAGGAGGTAATCCAATGTTTTTTACACAGGAAGGAAATGCCGTAATCGGTAAGAAGGGTAATGAAACTCTTAGAGTTGAAGCATGGGGAACAGACGCGCTCCGCGTACGTTCAACAGTATACCCACAGTTCACAGGAAGAGCTAGAGCTCTTACAGAAAAGGTAACACCAGGAAAGGTTGATATAGCAATCGATTCAGAAAAGGGAACCGCAGAGATCACAAACGGAAAAATCAAGTGTACTATCAACGAAGTAGGTGTAATCACCTTCTATAAGGACGGAAAGAAGATACTTCGTGAATATTACAGAAGCTACGGCGGATCACTCTCAAAGGAATGCATCTGCTTAAAGATAATCGCAAGAGATTATAAGCCATATACAGCAGGTGACTATAAGTTTACTTATACCCTTGAGAGCAATGATGGTGAAAAGATCTATGGTATGGGTCAGTATCAGCAGGATTACCTTGACTTAAAGGGATGTACACTTGAGCTTGCTCAGCGTAACTCTCAGACTTCAGTGCCATTTGCACTTTCAAGCCTTGGCTATGGCTTCTTCTGGAACAATCCAGCAGTAGGACGTGCAACCTTCGGAAAGAACTACACCACATGGGTAGCAGAAGATACAAAGGAAATGGATTACTGGATTACAGCAGGTGATACACCAAAGGATATCATCGCAAACTTTACAGAGGCTGTAGGACGTCCAGCAATCATGAGAAGCGATGTACTTGGCTTCTGGCAGTGCAAGCTTCGTTATAGAACACAGGAAGAGGTACTTACTGTAGCAAGAAAGTACAAGGAAATGGGAATTCCACTCGATGTAATCGTAATCGACTTCTTCCACTGGCCACGTCAGGGTGATTGGCGCTTTGATGAAAAGTACTGGACAGATCCAAAGGCTATGGTAGATGAGCTCCATGCAATGGGAACAAGAGTAGTAGTATCAGTATGGCCATCAGTAGACAGAAAGAGCGAGAACTTCTATGAAATGTACGAAAAGGGACTTCTTATGCGTACAGAGCGTGGAACAATCGAGACTTATGACTTCCAGGGCGACTGCGTAGAAATCGACTTGACAAATCCAGAGGCAAGAAAGTACATCTGGGAAAAGTGCAAGAAGAACTACTATGATTATGGTATTGACATCTTCTGGCTTGACAATGCGGAGCCTGATCTTGCAGTATATGACTTTGACAACTATCGTTACTATGAGGGACCAGCTCTTGAAGTATCAAACCTTTATCCAATGTACTATGCACAGGCATTCTATGAGGGACAGGTTGCAGAGGGCAATGATAAGGTATTAAGCCTTCTTAGATGCGGATGGGAAGGAAGCCAGAAATACGGCGCCCTTCTTTGGTCAGGTGACGTACAGAGTACTTATGAGTCTTTCAAGGATCAGCTTTCAGCAGGTCTTAACATCGGTCTTGCAGGAATATCATGGTGGACCACAGATATCGGTGGATTCATGAACGGTGACGTAAATGATCCAAAGTTCATAGAGCTTCTTGAGAGATGGTTCGAAATGGGCGTATTCCTCCCAATTATGAGACTTCACGGCGACAGAGATCCGCATAACATTCCAGCACTTGTAGACGATCCTAACATCGACTACGGCGGAGGCTACCTCTACACAGGACAGCCAAACGAAATCTGGAGCTATGGCAAGGAATGTGAGGAAATCATGAAGAAGGCTATCGAGCTTCGTATCAGCCTTAAGCCATATCTTGAAAAGATCTACAAGGAAGCACATGAGAATGGCTCACCACTTATGAGAACAATGTTCTACGAATTCCCAGAGGATTCAAAGTGCTGGGAGCTTGAAGACCAGTACATGTTCGGACCAGACTACCTTGTAGCACCTATCTTCTCAGCAGAAACCTTCGAGAGAGAAGTATATCTTCCAGCAGGAACCTGGACAGATATCCGCGATGGAAAGCAGTATGAGGGTGGAAAGACAATCGTAGCACCAGCGCCTATCGACAGTATTCCAGTATTTAAGAGAAACTAAAGCACAATTATAGAGCAACTAAGTAGCAACTAAGGACCACTACCAGTAACCCAATGGAACTGATAGTGGTCTTTTTGGGCAATTATAAAGGTTTTACATTGTGTTTTAATAGGCTTTGTGATATAATAATTATTTAATGGTATTGTTTTTTAGGGAGAACTTCCTTAAAAAAAGTTAAGATAATAACTGGAAAAGCTGAAGGAACAGCTTTTTCTAAGACAAGCAAAAGAAGAAAATGTGATGAAAAATGGAAGAAGACTGTAGAGAAATGAGCAAGAACCTTCTAACGACAGGTTCGATACAAAAAAGAATAACTAAATTTGCCATACCTATATTTATAGGGAATTTATTCCAACAGCTGTATAATGCTGTGGATTCCCTTATAGTAGGAAATGAAATCGGTAGTAATGCACTAGCAGCAGTAAGCGGCTCGGGAAGCCTTTTATTTATGGCAATAGGCTTCTTTAATGGAATATCCATAGGTGCAGGTGTAGTAATAGCAAGGCATATAGGTGCAAAAAATCCTGTAAAGACAGAAGAAGCAGTCCATTCAACAGTGGCACTCGGACTTTTGTTTTCAGTTCTTATGACGATACTTGGCGTTTTATTTACGCCTCAGCTATTGACACTTATGAGAACGCCGATAAACGCCTTTGAAGAATCAGTTACCTATGTAAGAATATACTTTGCAGGCTCACTAGGCTTTGTAATGTATAACACCTTTGTAGGAATATTGCAGGCTGCAGGTAATTCAAAGAGTCCTCTTTATTACCTGATAATATCCTCTGGGATAAATGTAGTGTTAGATATAGTGCTCATAAAGTTCTTAGGCTTTGGAGTTGGAGCTGCGGCCTTTGCAACAGCAGTTTCTCAGCTTATATCAGCAATACTTTGCATGATAAATCTTATGAGGACAAAAGAGGCCTATGGATTAAAACCCTCAAGGATCAGGTTTGATAAAAAGCAGACTGTAGAAATAATAAGATTCGGTCTTCCGACGGGACTTCAGAATTCGATAATGGCCTTTTCAAACGTTGTAATCCAGTCTTACATAAATGACTTCGGAGAATTTGCAACAGCAGGAATAGGAGCCTATATAAAGATAGAAGGCTTTGTCTTCATACCTATAACAAGCTTCTCGATGGCCATAACTACCTTCGTAAGTCAGAATATAGGTGCAGGAGAATACGAAAGAGCCAAAAAGGGAGTTACCTTTACCATGCTGGTAACTGTCATATCAGCAGAAACCCTCGGAATGCTTCTTTTCATTTTTGCAGAGCCGTTAATAGCTCTCTTTGATGCAACTGCTGAGGTTGTAGCCTTTGGAGCAGGTAGAGCCAGGGTGGTATGCCCGTTCTTTATATGCTGCGCGTTTACGCACTTTATGGCGGCGGTAATGAGAGGTGTAGGAAAGCCGGTACTGCCAATGGTAGTATTTTTGACCTGCTGGTGCGTTGTAAGAGTAGCAATACTGAAGATAACGGCAGAAGTAATAGGAAAATCAATTCAGACGACCTACTGGGTATATCCTATAACCTGGATATTAAGTACGGTGGTGTTATATATAAGTTATAGAAGAATCAAATTCAGGAATTGATTTAAATATTTAAAAAATAGCAGAAAAATCAAATTTAGCAACTTATTATTATTTTAAAAAGGAAGTAGAAAAATGAGAGCATACGAAAGATTATTGAACTATGTAAAGGTCTATACCACGAGTGATGAAAGCACAGGAACAGTACCATCCACAAATAGGCAGTTCGATTTAGCAAAGCTTTTAGTAGAGGAAATGAAGGCGCTTGGAATCGAAAATCCTCACGTAGATGATAAATGCTATGTATATGGATGGATACCAGCTACCAAGGGCTATGAGGAAAAGCCTGCCTTAGGCTTTATTGCTCATCTTGACACAGCACCTGATGCAAGCGGTGAAAATGTAAAGCCTCAGGTAATAGAAAATTATGATGGAGAAGATGTAGAGCTTGGAAAGAGCGGTCTATCAATTAAAACCGAGCTTTACCCGGAAATGAAGAAACTTAAGGGAAGAACTCTTATAGTGACAGATGGAACCACTCTTCTTGGTGCAGATGATAAATCAGGAATAGCAGAAATCCTTACAGCAGCCGAGGAAATCATAAAAAAAGATCTTCCTCATGGAAAAATATGCATAGCCTTTACGCCTGATGAAGAAATCGGAGGCGGAGCAGCAGATCTTGACTTAGAAAAATTCGGTGCAAAGTATGCCTATACGGTAGACGGCGGCCCTGAAAATGAAATAACCTATGAATGCTTTAATGCTGTATCAGCTAAATTCAAGATAAAAGGCGCAGCAGTTCATACAGGCTCAGCAAAGGGCAAGATGAAGAATGCGGTCAGAATGGCAGTAGAAATTGAAAATATGCTTCCATCTGGCGATATCCCAGAGCTCACAGAAGGCAGAGAGGGTTTTTATCATCTGTGCAATATAAATGGTACAATGGAAAGCGCAGAAATGAGCTATATTGTCCGTGATCATGACTCCTCAAAGATGGAAATGAGAAAGGAAATCCTAAAGCATATTGAAAAGGTAATGAATGAAAAATATGGTGAAGGAAGCGTAGAGCTTATCATAAAAGAGCAGTATAGAAATATGATAGAAAAAATAGCTCCATGCATGCACCTTGTAGAAAATGTAAGAAAAGTAATGCATGAGCTTGGCATGGAAACGGATGAAGCCCCTGTAAGAGGCGGAACAGACGGCGCCCAGCTAAGTTTCAGGGGACTTCCATGCCCGAACCTTGGCACAGGTGGCTATGCCTTCCACGGACCATACGAGCACATTACTGCAGAAGGCATGGACATAGCAGTAAAGGTAATCCTTGGAGTAATAGGAAAATACGCAAAGTAAGCGGGTGCGATTTTAGTCAAAAGTAAACCCGGGTGGACTTTATTGCGTAATAAGAAAGTACTCAGGGTAAGAATCTTACTGAAATAGTAAATGTGCAGGGTAAAACAGTAATAATAGAATGAGGTATAGTGTATGATACTTGGTATGTCAATATATGAAGTATGCATGTATTTTATAATCTATTCCTTCGTAGGTTGGTGCATAGAGGTAATATACCATGCACTCTCTGTGGGAAAAATTATCAATAGAGGCTTTTTGAACGGACCGGTATGTCCGGTATATGGCTTCGGAATGCTCGCAGTAGTGGGAATGGTAAATCAGCTGCCAAAGAATGAAAATGGAAATCCAAATACTTTTTTCGTATTCCTTGGAGGGATGTTACTTACAACCGCAATAGAGCTTGTAGCCGGCTGGATGTTATTCCATTTCTTCCATGCGCGCTGGTGGGACTATAGCGACGTACCGCTAAATCTAGGAGGCTACATATGTCCGCTTTTCTCAGTGTATTGGGGAATAGGATGTGTTCTTATAGTTAAATTTGGCCATCCTTTAGTAGATGCGCTTGTTGACTTTACGCCGCAAAAGTACGGCTGGCCAATAATAGGCGTATTATCAGTAGTGTACATAGCCGACTTTATACTTACAGTACTTACTGTAATAGGACTTAACAAAAAGATCGCCGAGCTTGATAAGCTCAATGCGTCAATGCGCGTAATAAGTGATGGATTAAGTGATACTCTTGCAGGAACAACTCTCAAGGCTATGACAGTTACAGATGAAGCAAAGCTTCAGATGACTCTTGCAAAGGCAGAGATGAAGGATGCCTACGAGGTTAAGAAGGAAGAGACTGCTGGCACAGTAAGAAGGGCTGTAGCTATTACAAAGGCAGTTTATGAAGCTAAGAAGGAAAAAACTGCAGCAAAGAGAGATGAAGCCCTTGTAGCAGTAAAGGAAAAGGTAATAAATCCTATAATGGGAAGCTATGAAGCAGCTAAAAAGCGTTCTATGGAGCTTACCGAGGATATCTTAGGACATAAATTCTTTGGAACAGGAAGACTTCTTAGAGCCTTCCCAAAAATGAAATATGTAGGCCATGAAAATCTGTTAAAGGAACTTGAAGATAGCAGAGAAAAGAATGAAAAGTCTGAGAATATAGCTAAAAATACAAATGAATCTGGAAATACAGATGCATCGGATGATTAATCAGAAAATATAAGGAAATGTAAATAAATCAGGTAGTAACGGAAAGGATAAAATTGTAATGAGCAAGTTAACATTATCAACAATTGATAAATTCAGAAAAGAAGTAGCAAAGGAGAGCAATGTAAAGACACTTCAGGCAGCTGCATCAAGCTCTGCCCTTGTGGATATAACCTTTGTACCAACAAATGCAGCAAAACTTAATGGTGCATTTGAAGTCGAAGTAGATGTAAATGGAATTACAGCTCAGAGAATGAGCGGAAGATGCTGGTTATTTGCAGCACTTAATATATTAAGAGAAAAGGCAGCAAAGAACCTGAATGTAAAAGAGTTTGAAATTTCAGAAAATTATCTGTCATTTTATGACAAGCTTGAAAAGTCAAACACCATGCTTTCCATGGCAATCGATAATGCAGAACTAGACGAAGAGGCCAGAATGACAGAGTATATCCGTGAAGGCTTTGGTGACGGCGGATATTTTGATGAGGCAGCAGACCTTGTAGAAAAGTATGGAATCGTTCCAAAGAGCGTATTCCCGGAAACCTATCAGTCGGAAAATACAGCACAGATGAATGATAAGCTTCTGAGAATCTTAAAAATGGATGTATCAAGGCTCCGTGACCTTGCAAATGAAAAGGGAAAGAAGGAAGCTGAGAAGGAAAAGGAAAAGATGCTTCTTGACATCTATAGAATGTTAGTAATATGCTTCGGAGAGCCTCCAAAGACCTTTACCTATGCATGGAAGGAAAAGGAAGGAAAGAACGGAAAGCAGAAGTTCAATGAAGTAAGAGACATAACCCCTATAGAATTCAGGGATAAGTATGCAGGTGGAAATGTATTAAAGGATTATATTACAATAACTAACCACCCGACCAAGGCTCTTCAAATGAACCTTTATTACAAGTTCCATTATATCGGCTGCATGGCAGATAAGGATATCTTGAATTTGAATCTTGAAATTGAAGATTTAGAAGAACTATGTGTAAAGATGCTTAAAGGCGGTACTCCTGTATGGTTCGCCTGCGATTCAGGTGCTTTCGGAAGCAGAAAGAACGGCATATGGGATCAGGACAGCTTTGACTTTTCAGGAATCCTTGGCGGCGTAAACTTTGAAGAGGAGAAGGGCGACCTTATAGTAGCCCATGCAGGTCTTGCAGATCACGCAATGGTACTTACAGGAGTAGCTTTTGATGAAAATGGAAAGCCGGCTCGCTGGAAGATAGAAAACAGCTGGGGCAAGGATGCAGGAAAGGACGGTTTCTTTGTGTGCTCAGAAAAGTATTTTGAGAAATATGTTTTCGAGGCAGTAATTGATAAAAAGTATCTTACAAAGGAGCAGAAGGCTCTATTAAAGAAGAAACCGGTTGAGATACCGGCATGGTCAGCAGACTGGGTATAATAGGAAGAAAAGATGAAGAAATTAGTTATAATATTATTAATTGTAGTAATTATAGCCTGTGGATATGTATTTGCAAAAAAGTACAATGAAAATAATGCCCCAAAGAGCAGTGATAAGGAAATGTCAAGTGGTGAAATGGAAAGATTATCCAAGACCATGTATGAGGATGACATAAAGCAGGCAGGAACCTTAAAAACAGCACTTCAGATGGCAGTAACAGAGTGCGAGCTTAATGCCTCAGGAGAAATGCCGGCAGATTGCAAGTTTAAAATCAATACCAGCACCTGGAGCGTAGTATCAAGTGCGGCAAGTAGTAAGAGCATAGCAGAAAGCGCTTGTGCATCAGCAAAGACAGCAGTTGGCGGTTCCGCAGTATACACAACTCTTTTTAAGGATGAAGGCTTCATACTCTATTATTCTAAAAAAGACAATGCACTTGAAGTGCAGTATGACGGAGCAGGCGTTGATGTAAATAACTACGATATAAGTAAGTACAGTTTTTCGGATAATTAAAGGCTAAATGGGCTAAAATCAAGGTAATAAGTATGCTAAAAAGTAATGCAAAAAAGAATGCCAAAAGTAAGGCGATTAGAATGCCAAAAATAAGGCAAAAAGAATGCCAAAAGTAAGGCGAAAAGAATGCCATAGGTAAGGCGATTAGTATTCTGAAAAGCAAAATAGGAGAAAAGGTATGAGATATAGAACCCCGTCTTATATGGATAAATTCCACTGTATAGCGGATAAATGCAAGGATAGCTGCTGTATAGGCTGGGAAATAGATATAGATGAAAAAACAAAGGCTTATTATGACAGCGTAGATACGCCCTTTGCCGAAAGACTAAAAAAAGACATAAAAGATGGCTGTTTTGTGCTTGATGAAAAGGAACGCTGTCCATTTCTTAATGATAAGAATTTATGTGACATATACATAAATCTCGGAAAAGAGCATCTGTGCCAGATATGCAGTGATCATCCAAGATATTATGAGTGGTTCGGAGAGCTTAAAGAAGGCGGAATCGGCTTATCGTGTGAAGAAGCAGCAAGAGTAATACTATCAAATGATTTTTCACTAGAGGAAACGGAAATAGAAGAAGAGGAAGACCTTCCGGATTATGATATGGAGGTTTTTACGGCCTTAGAAAAGGCCAGGGACATGATACTAGAAAAGTTAAATGAGACCGGTGAAAAAAAGGTGCCTTTGGAGTTCTTACTTAGCTGGATGCTCAAATATGGAAAAGTTCTCCAACTAAAACTGGATGAATATAGCGCTGAAATGGAAGAAATTCAGGAAAAGGTAATATCCGAGCTTCCAGAGGATGCACAGATCTTTGGCGAGACAAATTCTGAAGCAGCATTTGGTGAAAATCCTAGTGAAGAATCGCCTTTTGGCGCTGATTCAAAGGCACATGATGATGGAATAATAGAAGAAGATGATTTAGCTCAGTTCTTAATGGATGGAAGAGTCAGAAGTACTCTGATGGCATATTTTCAGACCTTAGAGCCAATGAGCACCTCCTGGATTCCATTTCTTGAAATGTGCGATCAGGTAAACAGGATGCATATTTCAGATACTAAGTGGCTTGATGAAATAAACTCCGAAAAATATGAGATTTATTTCAGAAGGCTTGCATCTTATTTCATATATAGGTATTTTATGAAAGCAGTATTTGACCTTGATGCGGCAGGAAAGATAAAGTTTGCGGTGCTTTCAACCTATATGATCTGGCTATTAGCAAGGTGCACGATAGAATTAACAGGTCAGTGCGACTTTGAGGATTTAGCGCTTCTTGCTAAGAACTATTCAAAGGAGATTGAATATAGCGAAGAAAATCTGGAAAAGCTGATGTAAGAACATTTAAAAGGCATAAGGAAAAAAATATGTAAAAGTAATCTGTGGTAAGTTTACGAAATATATAATATAGTAAGTAGTTTCGATAAAGCAGTGAAGTAAATTATGAAATAAAGCAATGAAACAAAGCGATGTAAAAGCAAAGGATTATATGTACGTATATATAAATAATGAAAGCTATAGAGAAGCTGCAGAGAAAGTAGCTGAAAAGGTAAAGGGAGAGCTCATTACTAAAATTGATGAGCTTTCAGAGGAAGAAACTTATCTTGGATATGATGAAAGCGGGCTCTACCTTGCGCAGGGGAATAACCGCATGCAAGGTGATTTTAAGAAGATGATAAAGAGATTAAAGCACAATAACCTTACCCATGAAATGGTGGTAAAGGCTGCGAAGCTAAAGGGAGCAGAAGCAGGCAGCAAGCTTACTTTAATTGATGCAACGGCAGGAATGGGAGAAGATTCGCTTCTTCTTGCAGCAGCGGGTTTTGAAGTGACTCTTTATGAAAAAGATCCGGTTATAGCGGCTCTTTTAGAGGATACCATTGAAAGAGCAAAGGGACATAAGGTAACTGCTGATGTAAAGGAATATGAAAGCTTTGAGAGCTATGAAAAAGGAGCTAAGGAAGCAGGAGATAATCTTATCTTAAAGGAAGCGGTAAGCAGAATGCATCTTATCTGCGCTGATAGCATAGAAGCTATGAATAACTTTGAAGGCATGGCACCTGATGTAATACTCCTAGATCCGATGTTTCCGGAAAGGCAAAAAACAGGACTTGTAAAAAAGAAATTCCAGCTGATCCATCAGCTAGAAAAGCCTTGTGAGGAAGAAGAAGCCCTGCTTAAAGCTGCAATGGGGCTAAAGCCTAAAAGAATCGTGATAAAAAGACCGTTAAAAGGCCCATTTCTTGCAGGAAAAAAGCCTTCTTACTCACTTGAAGGAAAAGTAGTAAGATATGATTGTATAGTAAATTAATATGCGGGAAAGTAAAATCAGCATATATGAAAAGCAGCAAGATAAAACAACTAAAGAAAGCAGCTAAGCGTAGTATCCTATCACGAAGTGCTATATTAAAGAAACAGCGAAAAGAAAACAGCTGAAAGTAAAAACAGCGAAAAGAAAACGAACCTGCATAGAAAGTGCAGGTTCTTTTTGTAAAAAGGTTGCATAAAATAATACCAAAGGTATATAATGGATTCTGAAAAAAAAAGAAAGCGAGGGAATGTCATGAGTAAAACAGTAATATTTCATGTAGATGTAAATTCAGCGTTCCTTAGCTGGAGCGCAGTAAAGAGACTAAAGAACGGCGAAGAGCTAGATATAAGGACAGTGCCTTCCGTAATAGGTGGAGATGAAAATACCAGGCACGGCATAGTCCTTGCTAAATCAATACCTGCAGGGAAATATGGAATAAAAACGGCAGAGAGCATATATTCTGCAAGAAGAAAGTGCCCGGATTTACTAGTTGTACCATCAGAGCATAGGTATTATTCGGAATGTTCAAAGAAATTTATAGCCATATTAAAGAAATATGCCCCTGTGGTAGAACAGGTGAGCATAGATGAAGCCTACTGTGATTTTACTGGAACGGAGGGTATATATGGAGATTTGGAAGAATTTGCATATAAGTTAAAGGATGAAGTAAAAGATACCCTGGGATTTACCGTAAATGTTGGGATATCAGATGTAAAGCCCCTTGCAAAAATGGCTTCAGACTTTGAAAAGCCGGATAAGGTGCATACCTGCTACAGCAATGAGGTAGAAAAGAAAATATGGCCTCTTACGGTAGATAATCTTCTGTTTTCAGGAGATGCTACTACCAAGGCGCTTGGTGAAATAGGCATAAAAAGAATAGGTGAGCTGGCAAACGCTTCAGAAGAGCTAATAGTAGGAAAGCTTGGCGAGCATGGAAGAGACCTTTGGAATTTGGCTAATGGAAGAGCTTCCTCCATTGTAAGGCAGGAGAGAGAAGCCGCCAAAAGCTATGGCCATGAAATTACGCTTCCTGAGGATCTATATGATGATAAATTAGCAGAGCATATAATCCTTGAAATGACAGAGGCTGTTGCAGCAAGAGTAAGAGCAGACGGAGTATCAGCTGCAGTAGTAAGCTGCAAGCTTACCAGCAATAAATTTAAAAATATCCAGAGGCAGAAAAAGCTTCCGGAGCCAACTGACATAACCAATAACATCTATGAAGGTGTTCTTGAGATGTATAAAAAGATAAGAAGCCTTCCAGAGTGGAAGAATGTCGGTATAAGGCTTATTGGAGTAAGTGCAGCAAAGGTTGATTCGGGCGAATACGAGCAGATGGATTTTTTCAAGACTAAAAATAATGAAAAAATGAAAAAGCTAGATGCTGCAGTGGATTCACTAAGAGAAAAATTTGGCAAGGATGCCATAAAAAGAGCGACTTTTTTGAAGAAGTAGATGAAAAGTAGTTGGAATGAAGGAAAATAATGAAGAATAAAAATATAAAAAGGGCATTTGTATTAGCTCTTAGTACAGTAATGCTGATTAATTTGACGCCCGTAAAGGCTAAAGCGGATATAGTTAATATAAGTGCATTTGATGAGCCTTTAGATGTAGAAGAATATGAATTCTTAGATGCGACGGATAGTACAGTAGCCTTTGCTAAAGCGCTTGATAAAATGTATGAAGTAAGAAGAGAATATGCAAGCGAGTTTTCTAGTCTTTGTGTAATAGTAAAGACAAATGGCTCAGAAATAGATGTAGAGGGCTTATCTCCAGCTATGGTGGTAAAAGGAACAAGAGATAGATATGTCCTTTTATTTAAAACAGTAGAAGAAACAAGAAAAGCCCTTGAAAAAATAAATGAAATGGAAGCTGTGCTTTGGGCTGAAATGGATGATGCAGTAGCAGCTTCAAGTGAAGAAAGTAGCAAAGATAAAGGCGAAGAAAGTAGCAAAGATAAAGGCGAAGAAAAAAGCAAAGAAGAACTGCTAGAGGAATATCTGGAGTATCTAGGAAGAGTAGATAGTGATTCAGAGAAAGTAAAGGAAGCCTTAGAAGCCTATAATGGGCACTTTTCATGGGGAGCAGTCTCATTAAAGGTAGATGAGCTGATAGAAAAAGCTAAAATCTATGATACAGAAGTTGTGGTAGCACTCTTAGACTCAGGTGTATCAGAGCATGAAAGCCTAGAGGGGAGATTAACTGATAATGGCTATGACTTTGTAAATGATGACGCTGATCCAAAGGATGATGTTGGACATGGAACCTTTATGGCAAGTGTAATAGCAGACTGCACCAAGGGGCTAAATAACATAAAGATAATGCCGGTCAAAGTTCTAAATGAATATAATGAAGCTCACTATACTAATCAGATTCTTGGAATAGAATATGCAGCAGAAAATGGGGCTGATGTAATAAATTTTAGTATATTACTGCAAAAGGATGAAGTTAACAAAGCCTATAATGATGCGATTGATTATGCAGTGAATGAAAAGGGTGTTACCTTTGTAACAGTATCTGGAAATTATAATTCAAATACTGCAAATTTCAGGCCTTCAGATAAAGAAAATGTCATAGTAACAGCAAATATTAATTCAAACATAGAAAGAAACCGTTCATCAAATTACGGAAAAACAGTAGATGTATCAGCGCCAGGAACTAATGTGCTCGGAGCATGCTATTTAGGAGGATACTGGGAAAAAACAGGAACCTCCGTGTCAGCCCCTCATATAACAGCACTTGCCGCAATGCTAAAGGTAATGAATCCAAAGCTTACTCCGGCGCAGGTGGAGCAGAGAATAAAAGATTCCTGCACGGATTTAGGAGAAAAAGGCTGGGATGAATATTACGGCTATGGACTTCCAGATGCGGGTAAAATAAAAATAACAGAAGCAAAAAGCGTTGTTTTAAATACCTATAAAAAGGGAATAAAGGTTGGAAATACCTTAAAGCTTTCAGCAACAGTGCTTCCAATAATATGTAATCAGTCAGTAACATGGAAAAGCAGCAACAAAAAGGTAGCAACAGTTAAAAATGGCATTGTAACAGCAAAAAAGGCAGGAACAGCAGTAATAACAGCCACCACAAAAAACGGAAAGACTGTAAAGTGCAAGGTTACTGTATATAAGAATTCAAAATAGGAAACCAAAATAGGAAACCAAAATAGGAAACTATAATAAATAGTATTCTTAATAATGATATAGAATAGTTTTAAAATGTAAAAGAAAAAGGGAAAAATATGATAAAGCTAGTAGCATTAGATATGGATGGAACCCTCTTAGATAGCAAAAAGCAGTTGCCAGGGGACTTTATACCATGGGTAAAGAAGCATGATGAATTAAAAATAGTAATAGCAAGTGGAAGGCAGTATTACACGCTAGAAAAAGACTTTGAAACCATAAGAGATGAACTCGTATTTATAGCTGATAACGGTGCACTTGTTTTTGCAAAGGGAGAAATAATATATAAGGATCCGATGAAAAAGGAAGCAGTAAAAAAGAGCCTTGATATAGTAAAGCAGATAAATACAGAGTACAAAGAAAAAACAGGAGATAAAGAAGACTTGGCCTATGCTATAGCCTGCGGAGTAAAATGCGCCTACTATACCACCACAGATGAGGAAGTAAAGAACAATACCTTCATGTATTATGTTAGAAAGGAATGGATAGAAAGCTTTGACAAGCTTCCAGATGATGATATAGTAAAGGTAGCTATATTCTTTAAAGGAAAGCAGGCAGAAGCAAATTTAGCAAAAATAACCGCACTAGTGGAAAAAGAAACTGTAGCGCCGGTGCTATCAGGAGTCAGCTGGATAGACATAGCAAATGCCGGTATTAATAAAGGAAGCGCCGTAAAGCAGATACAGAAAACCTATGGTATTACAGCAAAAGAAAGTATGGCTTTTGGTGACTATTTAAATGATTATGATTTATTAGCTGCAGTAGAAGAGAGCTATGCCATGGCAAATGGCCACGAAAAAATAAAGGAAATGGCGAAGCATCAAACGGCATCAAATGATGAAGATGGGGTAATGAAGATTTTGAGAAATTTATAGAATAGATTTTTTTATTTGATATTAAGGACTATTGTCTTCGTTAAATGCGGAGCAATAGTCATTTTTTATGAATAGTTGTTGATTAAATGAAATAATTTGTGTTATGAAAGTTTTTAACTTGCATTTTAGTGATGATTTTCTATTTATGAACTTGCACTTTGGTGATAATTTTCTAATTATGAACTTGCATTTTGGTGATGATTTTCTATTTATGAACTTGCACTTTGGTGACGATTCTTTATTTATTAACTTGCATTTTCGTGACAAATGTGTTATATTCTCTATAGGGACTGGTAAAACTGTACCTTTATAAAAACAATGAACAGCCAATACACGGTCATCTTTGGAGGAAGAAAAAATGCTAAAAAGAAAAATCTACAACAGAATGATTGAATGGAAGCAGAAGAGTAATGGACAGACGGCTTTGCTAATAGACGGTGCAAGGCGTGTGGGTAAGAGCTACATTGCAGAGAAATTTGCAAGAGAGGAATACAAAAGTTACATAGTCATTGATTTTGGTAATGTGTCACAAGACATAATCGACCTATTCACAAACGAAAGCTCTGACCTTGACCTGTTCTATGCCAAACTCGCTGCGTATTACTCAACGGTTCTTCACAAGAGACAGTCTCTTATCATTTTTGATGAGGTTCAGCAGTTTCCGAGAGCACGACAGCTAATTAAATATCTTGTAGCAGATGGAAGATATGACTATCTTGAAACAGGTTCACTTATTCGTTTAAAGAAGAATACCGAGAATATAATTATACCGTCCGAAGAGGAACATATTGAAATGTTCCCTCTTGATTTTGAGGAGTTTTTGTGGGCTATGGGCGATGAAGCCACCGTCCCGCTCATAAAAAGCTGTTTTGATAAGAAAATGCCCCTGGGGCAGGCTTTGCACAGGAAAATAATGAATGATTTCAGACAGTATATGCTTGTGGGCGGTATGCCGCAGGCTGTTCTGGCATATATTGACGGCAAGAACTTTGAAGCTGCAGATGAAGCAAAGCGCAGAATATTGAGATTGTATCGTGATGATGTTTCAAAATTTGCGGCTGGTTATGAGGATAAGGTTTATGCAGTTTTTGACGGAATCACTGGGCAGCTTTCGAAGAAAGAAAAGAAATACCAAGTGACCTCTCTGGGCAAGTATGCAAGATTCCGTGCGTATGAGGATTCCTTTATCTGGCTGAATGAAGCAATGGTTGTAAATACCTGCTTTAATTCCACAGATCCGAATATCGGACTTGCGCTCAGTGCCGATCATGCAACCATGAAATGTTATATGGCTGATACAGGTCTGCTCGTGACTCATACATTTATGGATAAATCATTCACCGATAATGAGCTGTATAAGGCAATACTTTTTGATAAACTCGATATAAACGAGGGTATGATCATGGAGAACGTTGTGGCTCAGATGCTTAAGTTTAACGGGCACAGGTTATATTTCTATTCACGTAGTGACAGTGCTGACCGTGAAAATCATATGGAGATTGATTTTCTGATAACGGAAGGCAAAAAGATTTCACCTATCGAAGTGAAGTCTGGAAATTACCGTTCGCACTCCTCACTTGACAAGTTCAAACGCAAATTTTCCGGAAAGATTGGTACGCCGTATATTCTCTATACAAAAGACGTGATGCAGAAGGATGGAATCATACACCTGCCTCTGTATATGACTATGTTTTTGTGAGTTTAAGAATGATTTTTAGTATTAAGGACTATTGTCTTCGTTAAATGCGAAGCAATAGTCCTTTTTTATGAGTAAATTGGTTATTGAATGAAGGTTTTCTTTGTGGTAAAATGTATCGGAAGTATCTACAAGGAAGGAAGACTAGTTGATTTGATAGATCATAACGAAATTATGAATAAGCTATCAAAGCCTAGGTTTCCTGAAGGGTGTATTAAATGCAAGTATTTTACTAAGTGTAACGGTGGTTCTAGATGCGTTACATACGCTCAGACAGGAAAGCTTAATGCTAAGGATGTGAACTGTTATATTTAAAAGATAACTATTTTAGTGCATTTGAAATTTAACTATCCAAAAAAACTATTCTTATGCATTTAAAATTTAACTATCTAAAAAATAGCTATTATAAAACTGACATGTAAAAGGAGGAAGGGACTATGGAACTTAGAGACATTAAAAAGCAGGCCAAGCAGGCCGTAGAAGAGGTAGTAAAGGCAGCAAAGCTAAAAAAGGGCGACATCTTTGTAATAGGGTGCTCTTCAAGTGAAGTATTAGGAGAAAAAATAGGAACCTGCACAAACGTAGAGGTTGCAGTAGCAATCTTTGACGGAGCAAAAGAAGTTCTTGATGAAGCAGGAATCTACCTTGCAGCGCAGTGCTGTGAGCATTTGAACAGAGCACTTGTAGTATCAAGAGAATGTGCAGATAAATATGATTTAGAGCAGGTAAACGCAATACCTCAGCCAAATCATGCAGGCGGAGCCTTAGCAACAGCAGCATATCAGAAATTTAAGAAGGCTGTGGTAGTTGAGGATATAAAGTGTAAGGCAAAGGCTGGCATAGATATAGGCGGAACATTAATCGGAATGCATATTCATCCTGTAGTAGTGCCAATCAGAATAAGTGTAAAGAAGATCGGTGAAGCAGGAATAATCTGCGCGAGAAGCAGAGCAAAGTACGTAGGCGGCTCAAGGGCAGTATACGACGAGAGCCTCATGTAAATATGGAAAAGCATATGAGGATGGAGGCTTTATTTGATATACATAAATTTAATCATAATCATCCTTCAGACTTTGATATCGTTACTCATTTTTAAGAGCAACTATCTGCTCATTATGCTGGCAGGATTTCTTATGATAGCAGTAACGGCGGAAGAAATGGATGTAAAGGTCTTTCCTGCAAAGCATGTGCTGATGCTTATCTATGCTGTGTTTGGTGGTAACTTTATTACCTTTTCAATAGTAACACTGATGGATAAAGTAAATTTTGTAAAAAAATGTATTATAGGGGCGGCAGGCTACGCAGCATATTCACTTATCAGGGCAAATATCGAAGGGGATTTCGGCGGCGTTCAAATAGCAAGTACCTTTTTATATGCAATCTTTCTAATAGGCATAATAGCCCTGTATGAAGGAATAAAGAAAAGCATTATATATATGCAAAAAAAAGAAAGCTATGATAGTAACAAGATTGCAAAACTCAGCATCAATGAAATGCATGAAAAAAAGCTGAACCGCGAGCTAGCCGAGCAGAATCTACTTATAGAGCAGAATGCCCGCCTGGTAGAGAGGGAGAATATCAGCAGGAACATACATAATAGCGTAGGACATTCCATAACAGCGGCAATAATGACTCTTGATGCAGCAGATATGCTTTATGAAGTAAAGCCGGACGAAGCTAGAAAGAGAATGAACGATGCAAATGAAAGGATGAGAGGAAGCCTTGAATCAATAAGGAGAGCGGTAAGAGCCTTAGATGATACAGGCGCGCCGCTTGAAATAACGGATTTAATCAGTAACTTTGATACAATAATAGAAAACTTTGTCATGGATAGCAGGATAAAGGTGGATAAAGTGTATAAAACTGAAAATGTCGGAAGCAAAATCAGTCATGAGAATGCAGAATTTCTGACAGGAGCGCTGGAAGAATTTCTGACAAATGGCCTAAAGCATGGCGGTGCAAATGAATATTATGTATTGCTAGAGGGCGATAGCGCACATATAAGACTTGTAGTAAAAGATAACGGTGAAAACGATTTTAATGAAGCAAATAGAGAAATAAAAATAAAAAACGGATTCGGACTAAAGAAAATAGAGCAGTATGTGAAACGTTATGGAGGAAAATGTTCCTTTGAAAATGAAGGAGGCTTTAGATCGATAGTGGAACTGCCGTTAATCAGGGAAGGAAGCGTTAATGAACAGTGAAATAAAAAGGATACTCCTAGTAGATGATGAAAATATGCTACTAGATAGCCTGGAAATCATACTATCACTGAATGGTTATGAAATAATAGGGAAAGCCAATGATGGGATGGCAGCTCTTGAAATATTAAAGGAAAAGGAATGCGACATAGCACTTGTGGACCTTAATATGAAGGGAATGGGCGGAATAGAACTGATAGGACGCCTTAAGAAGAAATATCCGAAGGTGAAGATATTAGTACTTACTACCTTCTATGATGATAAGAATATCACTGAAGCAATCGCAGGAGGAGCAGACGGATATTTATTAAAGGATAGCGGCAAGGATGCAATACTCGGAGCAATAAAACAGCTCCAGGGCGGAATTACAGTGCTAGATGGTAAGGTAATGCAAAGACTGACAGCTCTTGTAAGCAATAATGATAAGCCGGACATTACTACAGAGCTAACAGAAAGAGAAAAGCAGATATGCTATTTACTTGCCGATGGCTGCACGAATAAGCAGATAGCAGAAAAGCTCTACATATCTGAAGGAACCGTAAAGAACTATATCTCAGTAATATATGATAAAACTGGAATACACGATAGAGTTCAGTTAGCTATAGCACTTCATGAGTAAAAAGTTTAGTGAAATTATGTCATGTAAAAAGCTAAGCTTATTATTGAAAGTAAAAAAAAGACGTTAAAATAAAGGCGTTATAATAAGGCGTTAAAATAAAGGCGTTAATATAAAGACAGCAAAATGTGACCATGGTAATACTTTTTTATATGAAAAATATGACCTTGGTCACTATTTTTATGCAAAGAAATTTAGTATTATAATGGCGTAAGATATTAATATCAAGAAAAACAAAAATGAAAGGGTAAATATATGAAAAAAGGAATATCGGCGGTAAAGTATATCAGAAATAACAAACGCACCTGTTTTGTACTTATAATAGCTTTCGCCCTGACCATCATGGTAATGTATGTAATAAATTTTCTTCTGTCAGCGACAAAGGAAAGTTTTAAAACGATAATGCTAGAGATGCCTAAAAAAGTATTGTACGCAAATCTTAGTGATGCAGCCTATGGAATAAATGAGGAAGACTTTGCCACGCATGAAGAATATGTGGAAAAGTATCAAGAAACAGTAGAAGAAACCGAAAACAAAATGAGAGCACTAGACGGAGTAAAATTTGTAAAGAGAGCTCAAAAGATAGATACAAAATATGCAGGCATCATAGGAATGGTAGTATATGAAACTCCGCTTTTAGAAAAAGAAGAAATAAAGGGCTATATTGATCATTTTAATGCAAAGCTGATAGATGGAAAAATGCCGGAAGAGCCAGGAGATATTTTAGTAGATAAAAATGTATTCGCAAACAGGCACTATGAAATAGGTGGCTATTATATGAAAGATTTTTACGGAGAGACCTTTAAGGTTTGCGGAGTCATAGAATCGGATTACATGATATGCGTTGGAATGCCGAACGGTTTTACAAACAGTGGCTGGTATACAGTAATATGCATTGATGAACCTATAACGCAGTTCAAGGACATAGCAGAAAAACTGGATCTAAACATAAGCGAAACAGAAGATATAATAGACGCAAATGACTATAGAGCATTTTATGATGACGACGTAGTAAAGTCCATAGACTCTTCAATGGACATAATAATACTAGTAGTAATGATCTTTCTTGCAGTCTCAGTAATAGTAGCCTATGTATCATTTATGAGAAACAGAGTAAGTGAATATTGCCTGTATTCATCTATAGGATACTCAAAAAAGAGCATCTACGCAATGATGATGCGTGAAATGATTATAATATTTGCAGCAGGAATAATAATAGGAGCCATGATTGCAGGTGTTATAGTAATATTCCTGAATAAGACGGCGGTAGAGCCAATGGGACTAATAGGAAAGCTGGTAGATTTAAATCAGATAAGTAAAATTATGACAGCGATAATCTGTATTATCGGACTGTTACAGATTCCAGCAGTAATGACAATAAACAGCATCAAAACAATCGACATGATAGAAGACTAAAGGAGAAGAAAATGTTTGAAGTAAAGAAAATCAGCATGATATATGATATGGATAAGGATGAAAAAATGTATGCCCTAAACGGTTTTGACTTATCTCTTCCAGATAAAGGAATAGTAGGAATAGTTGGACCTAGTGGAAGCGGAAAAAGTACTCTTATGTACTGTTTATCAACACTTAAGCAGCCTACTGAGGGAGAGGTAATATATAACGGAAAAAATCTAGAAAGCATATCCCTTAAGGAACGTGAAAGATTACGCAGAGAGGACTTCGGCTTTGTATTTCAAAAGCATTATCTTGTGCCATATATGAGCGCAATGGATAATGTACTAGTTGCAGCAAATAATCAAAATGGAGCTAGTAAAAAAGCCGCAGAATTTCTTAAATCGCTTGGAATAAAAGAAAAAGAATTCGGGAAAAAGCCATCAAAGCTATCAGGCGGTCAGTGCCAGAGAGTTGCCATAGCAAGGGCGATGATAAATGATCCAAAGGTAGTATTTGCCGATGAACCAACAGCAGCCCTAGATCATGAAAATGCCTTTAATGTCATGAAAATATTAAAGAGCTATGCAAAGGATAAGTTGGTAATAGTAGTAACCCATGACCGTTCAATATTAACAGACGTAGATATGACAGTTGAAATGTGGGACGGTAATATAAGCAGCATAAATAGAAAAGAGGAGATAAAATGAAACCTTTTTCCGCAGCGTATTATGTGAAAAACAATAAAATGAGAAGTATGATCATAATCCTTATGATGATAATGACGACATTTCTATTACTAGCAGGAAATTACATTGAAAGCCTTGATTGGTACTGGAATGGAGCAAGAAAAGCAAATGAAGATATTGTAATGGTAGAAGCTTATGATTTAGATTCTTTAGAGGATTATTCGGATGTAATAAAAGATATAAAAGAGGATAAAGAGCTTGAATGCTTTGAAAGAACCGGTTATGGCATAAGTGGACTTGGATGGACGTGTACCCTGGGATTTAAAATGGGATCAAGTAGTTATTTATTCAATTCTAAAGAAGATTTAGCAAGAGCCTTTGAGCTTATGGGAATAGAATGTGACCTTACAGATGTAAAAAACGGCAGTATAATAATGGGAGACACACATTTAAGGAACATAAACCACAAAAAGGGTGATGTAATAGAAGCAAGTGAATTAACAAAAATTGAAATTGATGATTTTACCATAGATGCAGTGATAGAAAATACTGACAGCTTTGTATTGTACAGTGTATATGATGGTGGTGAAAAATTATACAGAGCGAACATAATGAGCTCTAGCTTAAATGCAGAGGAAATAAGAAATAGGATAAGTGAAATAGCAGGAGAGAGAAAGATTAGAATATATGATAACAATATGAAGTTAATTAATGAACAGTTTGATCCTTTTAAGGCATTAACATTATTAGGAAGTGTTCTTCTTTCCATAATAATGGCTGTAACGACAAACTCAGTAATAACAGGACAGTATATAAAGAGAACCTATGAATTTGGAGTATATAGGGCGCTAGGAATACAAAAGGGCAGGATAAAGAGAAAATGCTGCGCTGAGATATTACTTATGGATGCTGTAGCAGTAGTAATAGGAATTGCGCTTATATTTATAAGCTCCTTTATCTTAAATGAACTCTATTATATGCCGAAGGGACAGTATCTGCCTTACTATTCAAAATTAGGAATTGAATGCTTCCTAATAGCAAACGTACTTGTAGTAGTACCGATGATGTTATTAAAAGGAAGGCAGATGGCAAAGGCTGATATTACAGAATTCTAAATGAGACTAAATTTTAAATATTTATCTTAAAAACAACATACAAAATGTTAATATTATTTTAGAATGTTTATTTGTTAATTAATAGTAGTTACATTTTTTTTAGTTGTAAATGGCTTTTAATAGTATATAATTGAAGTTGTAAATCACTGTAAAAGAGGTGAGCAGTGATTAAATACAACTTAGGGGGATAATTTAATGAAGGAAAAGATGGTTTTAAACCGCAGGCTTAAAAAAAGTCTTGTGGCGATGATTCTTGCTGTCGTAATGGTAGTGGTAAATATTGGCTATAGTGCGATAACAGGAGAAGGTCTTAGGGAATTAGGAGCAAAGGAGACAATGCCATTAAGCAAGGTCACTGATTCACTTGAAATAAGTGAAATCAAGAATGGCACGACAGATCTTCTAAAGGAAGCTAATCCTACACTTGAGTATGGCGACATGATCATAGTAACGATGAACTGGACATTTGATGACAATCAAAAAATCAATGTAGATGATGAATATACATACCAGCTTCCAGATGCAGTATTATTTACACCGACAAGTGGATCAATACTAGATGGTGGAAAAACGGTTGGAAAATATACCATTTCAGGTAATGACATTACCGTTGTTTATACAGATGCAAACTTCTGTAATGGAACAAAAAGAAAGGGAAAGCTTTCTTTTGAAGGAAAGGTATTAGACGATGGCACAGGAGAAAAGGACCTTACCATAGAGTTTCCAGAGGTAAAGGTAAGTGTTACTGTACATATGGTTGAGCCATCAGTTACACCAGAAATAAATGTAAAGAAGTCAATAGATAGAAAAGACCTTGGCGGACATACTCATATGAGCTATGTTACAGTTATATCCAAGGGTAATAACTCATCAATTAAATTAACAGATGAAATCTGGCCAGGAGCATCAATGCTTGATGCGCCGGTAATAACTGATGCAGATGGCAAATTAATTGATGAATCAAGATATACCTACACAAAGATAAATGATAGAATGTATACAGTAGATATTCTATCAATGAAAAATAATGAGGAAATTTACTTAAGCTACCCTATTGGAGTAACTGATGAGATGTATTCATGGGATTCGGCTAAAAAGGTAGCTAGTGATAATAAAAAGTATTACTCTTCAGGATATGAGGGATGGGTATCTTCAAGGGCAAATGTATATAGTGCCGAGGATCCAACGACTGATCCTGATCCACAGCGTCACAATGCGTGGGCAGATGTAACAACACTTAAGGGTTCATTCAGTAAGTGGTATGATCCATCTGAAAGTGTAATAGATAAGGGACTTATGAGCTGGACAATTCCGGTTTATAATATTGCAGGAACTGATTATACAGATGGATATATTATTGATACATTCCCAGCAAATACATCATATGTAGAGGGATCATTATATATTAAGGGTAATTCAGTAATAAATAATGCACCAGTATCAGATTATGTAACAGTAGATGTAAAAAATGAAAATGGAATAGATGTAGTTACATTTAAATTTACTTCAAAGCTTATTGAGTATTTAAAGACAGAGGGAAATGATAAGGTTTCTCTTAAATATTTACTTAAGGTAGACGAGCAGCATAAAGATGTTGTAAGATATACCAACCATGCAGGTCTTTATTACAATGGATACTTGATTAAAGATAAGGATGAGTCAGCTGACTATAAAATGCCAGAGCCTCTTACAAAGACTGGAAATTATAATTCAGTAACTGCACCATACGCTGATTATACAATTACAATCAATCCAGCTTCTTTAAACATGAATCCAGCAGGAGATACTTTAACTTTAATCGATGAATTAAGCGCATCATATGATCTTGATGTAGCATCTATTAAGTTAAATGGTATTACACCAGTAAGCGGAGTAGTATCATACGATTCTGCAAATCATAAGATGACGCTTAACCTTAAGGACAGTACATCATATATTCTTACTTATAGAGTAAGAGTAAATCTTGCACCAGGTTCAACACTTGGCGATGATAATAGTGCAAATGAAGCCACATTGAAGGCTGATGACAGCGTAATTAAAAGTGTAGTAAAGAAGTTCAATACTGAAGTTTTTGATAGTGCAGGAAGCTCATCTTCAGTGGTAAAGAGTGCTACTCTTGAAATTGTAAAGCATGACTCAAAGTCAAATGTAGAGGTATTAAGCGGAGCAGAGTTTGAGCTCTTCGAGATGGTAGTGGCAGCAGAAGGATATGTAGAATCATCTTCAGTTACAGCAACTACAGGAGCTGATGGAAAGGCAGTATTTAATAACCTTCAGAGAGATATTATCTATATGCTTAAGGAAACAAAAGCACCAGCAGGTTATGAATTAAGTTCAGAGCCGAGTTTCTATGCATTTAAGTATAATGAAAATACTTCATCACTTCCTAGCAGCGTAGTATATAATGGAAAGACATATGGACTCAATGTTGTTTCAGCAGAAAAGGTAAGTGCTGATTATTACATTTCAAATGTAAAGGAGCAGGTACCAACAACCACAACTACAACAACCCAGGAGCCAACCACAACTACAACAACACAGGAGTCAACAACAACTACAACAACAACTACAACAACCCAGGAGCCAACCACAACTACAACAACAACGCAGGCACCTACAACAACTACAACAACAACGCAGGAGCCTACAACAACTACAACAACAACGCAGGAGCCTACAACAACTACAACAACAACGCAGGAGCCAACAACTACTACAACAACAACCCAGGCACCTACAACAACTACAACAACAACGCAGGAGCCTACAACAACTACAACAACAACCCAGGCACCTACAACAACAGCACAGGCAACTACAACAGGTACAACTACAACAACCCAGATGCCTACAACAACTCAGCAGCCTGTAACAACAGCACCAATAACATTTACAGCACCTATAATTACATATACAGTGCCTGTAATAGTAACAACAACACCAGAGGTTACAACAACAGTTGAGACAACAATGCAGGTTGTTACAACCGAAGCAACAACAGAAACAACGGCTACAACAGCCACAACGGCTACTACAGCTACCACAAGGCCTATTACAACTACTCAGCCAGTGACAGAGGAAACAACTGTACAGGAAATTACCACAACAAGTGAAGAAACTGTTATGGTAACAACTACTACAACAGAGGAAACTACCACAACAACTGATGATGGTCTCATTGATCTTTTTGATGATGATAATCCTATGGGCGATGTAGATGTAGATGATAATGGAAATGTTGGAGGAGATGATAGGCTTCCAAAGACAGGTACAACTCCAATAGTATACTACGTAGGCTTTGGTTTAATTGCATTAATACTTGGAACAGTAATCGTATCAGGTAAGCGTGAAGAAGAGAACTGATCTTTTATGAGTTTTGAGGGAAAAAACTAAAAGCAATAAAAAGCGGTCAGACGGAACCCGTCAGACCGCTTTTTAGTATTTAATATAGAATTGAGCTTAAGCTAAAAGATGTTATCTGTGATTTATGCGACCTTCATTACATTCAGAAGCAGTATCCAGCTCATACCGTAATAGGTTATGACCGCTACAAGATCGCTTATTGTTGTTATGAGGGGACCTGACGCAACGGCAGGATCGACCTTGATCTTTTTAAAGAAGAGCGGAATAAGGGTTCCTACGGCACTAGATATAAGCATAGCAACAATCATTGATACGCCTATACAGCCTGAAACAGCAAAGGAAAACGACGCAGCTTTCTTTTTTATTAACATAATGTAAAGTCCTATAAACAAAAAGGAAGCAGAGCCTAGAAGCACTCCGTTGCAAAAACCGACTCTGGTTTCCTTTGAAATGAGCCGGAGTTTCTGAGTGAAGGTAAGGTTCTCATCAGTCAGGACTCTTATAGTGACAGCAAGAGACTGTGTGCCTACGTTACCTGACATATCAAGAATAAGCGACTGGAAAGCCATTATAAGCGTAATCTGAGCAACAACCTTTTCAAATGCGCCAACAACAGTAGAAACAAGCAATCCGAGAAGAAGCAGGACCAGAAGCCAAGGCAAACGCTTTTTCATACTCTGCAAAATGGGCTCGTTCAAATCTTCTTCGGCAGTAAGACCGGCAAGCTTAACATAATCTTCGCCCATTTCATCATCAACGGCTTCGATTATGTTCTGCGATGTTATAACTCCAAGCAGCTTATTGCTTCCGTCTAGCACCGGAATAATGCTTTCGGAATAGTCTTTAAGTTTTTCGATACAATCGGAAGTCTGCTCGTTAGCGTAAACATAAGGGAATGATGTTGCTATAAGGCTATCAAGGGGTGTGCCGCTTCTTGCCGTTATAAGATCCTTAAGGTCTATGGCTCCGTCAAATTCGCCGTTTTCGTCAACAACGAACAAGGTGGAGATGTTATCGTTTTCTTCAGCCTGTCTTATAAGCTCGTTCATTGCTTCCTTGACAGACATATTATCGCGTATTTCGATAAAATTGGTGGTCATTCTGCTACCTATTTCATCGCCGTCGAACGATGCAATAAGCTTTATTTCATTTTTGATATCAGGATCCACCAGGTCGATTATAATCGAACGCTTATCTTTTTCGGTAAGACGCAGTATTGCAACAGCAGTGTCCGTATCAAGCTTTGATATGACATCAGCGGCCTTGTGTATATCCATCTCGTTCAGGAATGCACCGGCCTTATCCTCGTCGAGATATTCGAAAATATCAGCGAGAAGTTCAAGTCTGCATACGCGGTAAAGCTTTTGCCTGTCCCTTACAGTAAAATGTGTCATAGCCTCGGCAATATCACTGCAGTGGTAGTCCTCAAGCTTATACAGCATTACCTTTGGCGTCTCGTTACTTCTTATAAGTGCTGTGATTTCAGATACATAATCAGGTTTTACGCCGGCGTTTTCGGAAACAGCGGTCTCAGAATGAAAATCTTTTTTCTCTGGATCCGAACCGTTAACAGGCATAATGATATCGTCTTTTTCCATTTATTCCTCCTTCCTGCCATCCGGAGGTATGGAAAAAACTCCGGTCAGCCTATAAACATCGCGCATTAGCGCCACTGTCTGTATTCAAAAAATCCACCGCCTTTCAAGTATTTAAAAATTTTTGCAGGTCATACATTGCACATTTTTAGATAAGCGTATGTACGAACCACCGAATAATTATACCATTTTCAAAGCCCGTTGTCAATATTTTAAACGATAGATTAACGTGTGGGTATTCTTTGAATAAAAGAAAAGGGAAGGTGAAAAATAATATATATGTATATATTTTTATACGGATTCGGTGGTATAATGTTACCGGATCTGTTTTTTATTGCTATATTATGAGTAATGATTAAAACATCTAACAATAGTACATAATACTAGAGAAAAAATAGTAATAGGGAGAAGAAAAATGAAGAGAAAAGAATATACAAAGATGTCTGAAACTGAAATCAAAGGAAAATTGGTTGAAATCCTAGCTGATACTAAATCATTCATTAAAATAGAATCATCAAAACTGCAGAGTTTAGCAAAAAAGCTTGGTTTTGAAATATCCACTAAAACTAGAAAATTTGAAATTTGTGAAATGCTAGTAGGAAAGCTTAATCTGCAAACTCTAGAAACTTATGAAAAAGAGATTATTGAATTTGGTATAAGCTTAAAGGAGCTTCCAAATCTTTTTGGAGTCTCAGCAAATACCATGAAATCAGCGCTAGAAAGATATGATATAAATCCTGATGCAGTTTATGAGAGTAGAATCTCAGGAAAAAAATATACCTGTTATGCTTACAAGAGCAAAAAAGTGATGAAAATCTCAAAGGCTCTTGAGATGGAAGAAAAAGAGCATATTTTTATAGCTGAAAAGCAAAAGGAAAAAAATATAATTGTGAAAAAATCAATTACTAAATGTATTCCAAAGGTCATAGAAAATCTTTACCCGGAAGCAAGAAAGCTTAAGAGGAAATTCATTCTTCATATCGGACCAACTAATTCGGGAAAGACATATGAGGCAATCTCTGATATGGTGAAAATCGGAAGTGGTATATATCTTGGCCCATTAAGACTGCTTGCCTTTGAACGATTTGAGGCATTTAAAGATATGGGGCTTAAGTGTAATTTAGTAACAGGAGAAGAAAAAATACTTATAGATGATGCAAAATTTCAAGCTTCGACAATTGAGATGCTTGATACTAGTATTCATTATTCCTGCGCAGTTATAGATGAAGCTCAGATGATCGGGGATGAATATAGAGGCGGAAAATGGACAAATGCAATATTAGGTTTAAAAGCAGATAAAATACATATTTGCGCATCGCCAGAAGCGGAAGATCTCTTGATTAAGCTTATCGAGAAATGCGGCGATGAATTTGAAGTGAAGTATCATGATAGACTTTGTCCACTTGAATATGATAATCAGCCATTTATATTCCCTGATTCAGCAAAAAAAGGAGATGCATTAATAGCTTTTTCAAGAAGAAATGTACATGCAATTGCTGCAGAATTGCAGAAGAGAGGCATAAAATGCAGTGTAATATATGGAGCATTGCCGTATGATGTACGTCATGAAGAAGCAAGAAAGTTTACTTCAGGGGAAAACGAAGTACTAGTTGCTACAGATGCAATAGGAATGGGATTGAATCTTCCAATTAAACGTGTGATTTTGATGGAGGCATCTAAATTTGATGGAACTGAAATTAGAAAGTTAAATCCAAGCGAAATTAAGCAAATTGTTGGAAGAGCAGGTCGAGCAGGGATATACGATATTGGCTTTTATGGAATAGATAATGAAATAGGTTCAAAGGCTAAAAAAATTAAGAAAGCAGTTGATAAACAATCAAATGTAATAGAAAAAGCAAGAATTGATTTTCCGCAAAATCTTATTGATGTAGATGAAAAACTATCTGTGCTCATAAAAAAATGGGAAAAAAAGAAAATATCAGAGGAATATGAGAAAAGCTCTACGGAAAGACTCTATAAATTAGCAGATCTTGCGGAAAAAATTACAGAAGATAAAAAAACAATATACGAAGCTATTACCATTCCTTTTGATGAAAAAGATAGGGAATTTATAAATAGATGGGAAGAGGTATTAATAGATTATTGCAAGGGAAGAAATGTTTCTTTTTATTGTACTACAATCTTAAATCATATTAATAATGAAAATGAATTAGAGATAGCTGAAAGGAGGTATAAAGCATTAGATCTTGAATACCAGCTGTGTTCGCGTTTTGGTGATGAAAAATCATTGAAAGAAATAATGCATAGCAAAAATATAATCTCAAAGGCGATTAGCATTTATCTCGCAAATTGCAAGTTTAAAGAGAGAAAATGCTCTAATTGCGGGAAGAAAATTATGTGGAATAGCAGATATAAATATTGTAATGGATGCTGGGAAGAGATGCATAGCAATTATTATGATATTAATCGAATTATGGGATTTCCAAAAAGTGAAAGCAGATAGTTTTTATAGAATTAAAAAAAAGGAGGAGTTAAGAAAATGATATTGTATCATATTGCAGATCTTCACATCGGAAAGAGCATATACGGAAGATCAATGCTTGAAGATCAGAGGGATTGGGTTGAAAAGTTTTTGGCAAGGTGCGATGAAAAGCGCCCGGATGCGGTTTTAATAGCAGGAGACGTTTATGATAGGTCAAATCCATCAGGAGAGGCCATGGAGCTTGTGGGAAATTTTCTGTCTGAGCTAGATGACCGCGACATACCAGTATAAGTCTTAAAAAATATATTATATTATATTAATTGACAAACACTAATTAAGGTGTATAATGTAACGATTTAATGCTCGAGAATTAAATGGTGGCCTGGGACAAGAAAGGAATCAGTTTATGTACAAATACTTATTAAAAAAAGAGGTAAAAAAGTATCGTACCCCCTTCACAAAGATAATTCTTGAAGCACATCAGGAAATAATAAAAAAAATTAAAATCAAAGCCATGATTTATTCCGTTGGCAGTGCTGGGAATGGTCTTGTTACAATGGATAGCTCTGGAAAATTTGATTATGACTATAATGTAGAAATAATTAAAATACCCGAAAGGTATAAGAATAATTTGAAAGGGCTTAAGGAAGAATTAATAGGTGTATTTGATAAGTATTTTACTAAAGCTGGTTTTGATCACAGACGTGATTCTACAGCTGCAATAAGATACAGGAAAGAGAATTATCCAGCATCTATTGATATTGGTATAGTCACTAAAATTAAAGGAAACTATAACAGGTTGGTTCGTAAGAATGGAGTCTATATATGGAATGAGATACCAAACTCAGGAAATGTATTAGAAAAATCGAAGATAATTCGAAAATCAAATCATTGGAAAGATTTAAAAGAGGTATATCTTAGTAAAAAGAATGCATACGAAAAGGAAAATGAGGAAGAAAATCACCCATCCTTTATTGTATTCAATGAAGCTGTAAATCAGGTCTATTACAAAAATATAGATAAAGGAGGGAAAGCTATGGCTAAGGTATCAGGGAATACTCATACACAGGCACAGATGAATCACCATGCAAATCAGTCTAACCCTAATAATACAGCTCATCAGGCAGCAAATAATAACCATGCTAACCAGTGTAACCCTAACAATAGTGCATACAAGGGAAGCAAAAAGTGATTAACTAAATAAATACGCGCGGACACCCATCAGGCTTATAAGCTTGATGGGTGTTTTTATTTTTGAACCCTAAAGTCGTTAAATGTGTACTCAAATCAGCACTCCTAATATAAGCCTATTTTTTCAAGATAGAGCGCATCACAAGAGGTCACTTCTGTATTCCATCTACGGCTACGTAGCTTGGTCGATATCTCTACCTGCTCGACTGTATCAAACCACTGCAGCTGTAGATATAAGGGCGTATTATTGACCCAGGTTCTAAGCTTTTTGGTGGTCTTGAGAGCTTCGCTCTTTAGGCTTCCACCATTGATTTCACTGTCAAGAACCGCCTTGAGTTTGCGAATCTCTTCACTGAAATACTCGTAGTAGCACAGTGAGATGAACTGTACAAACATACGGCCTCTCAGA
>OMXJ01000003.1 GCA_900315015.1 uncultured Eubacteriales bacterium
CGGATGTGTACTCGATACAGCCGGGCACACCATGAATATTCATCAAAATCAGAGATTGCTCCGTAATAGCGGAGAAGATTTTGGTCAGGAACTACAAGAGTTAAGGGTAAAATACAAGATATAGAAGCCTTAGTCTTTCTTGTAAAACATGGTTTCATACCCGTCGGCGCGGAGCAGGATGGCCGGCATCCAGTCCGGAGATTTGCCCATCTGGCTGCAGATTACATTCAGGTCAAGCCGTTTATGTTTTCTGAAGAAGGAATAAATAACCCTACAGAATTTGAAATATTCTTTAGAACTAGGGTGGCAGAATATAAATACGCTCTTTATATTCAGAATGGTGTAGTGGTGAATGAAAGCTTGGATAGAGTGAAGCTGGATAGAGATATCCTTATCCTTATCCTTATGCTTATGAATGACAGACTGGGTAGAATTTGGACCATAAAGGAATTGATTATAACTGTCACGCATTTCCTTGAGTCTTTGACATTCAGCTTCTTTAGCAGGATATGATTCGGAAAGAGTGTTCTTATCGGCTATCAGTTTAAGGTAATGCGCTTGTAGCTTCTTCATATCCAGAGTCTTGGTATCTATGCCGGAATTTTTGAGATAAGCGGCGGATCCCCAGTATAAATCCAGCTGTTCATAGTGGCTGCGGTAATACTTGTCTTTATTCTTTGCGTTATTGTATTCTTCAGCATATTTCTTGTTTTTGAGAAAGCTATCTGCGTTTATGAAGATCATCTTAAATTCTTTTATCTCGCGTTCGAGGTTTATGACGGTTCGCTTCTCAGTATGTGCCTGTTCGCGGAGTTCCCGGATGCGGTTGTCCAAAGCTTCCGGAGACTGTAATCCGAGATTGCCAAGTTCTACATAAATGGCTGCAAAACGCTTGAAATTTTCTTTGTCAGCCCATTTAGCAAGACCGAGGCTTTCGGCAAATTTTTCGTCTGATGTATCAATAAGAGTAGTAGGTATGTCAGAGTCATCTGCCCTCACATTTTCCGTACGCTTACGTGACTCGTATGAACGCAGGTAATCATGCAGGCTTTTTGTATTGTATTCACGGCTTTGTACAGGCACTTCACTTAGCAGTAATTCGGTTTTTTCACTTATTCGTTCAAGTATCTTTTCCTTTGTATATTCCGGACCTAAAGTGCTCGCCCTGCCTCTCACAAAACGGTCTTTGCCGTAAGGACGGAAAGCAATATATTTTAGTGCTTCTTCTCCGAAAGTTTCACCTTTTATCTCATATCCTTTATCCTTCATCCGTCTAATGAAATCTGGTTATGAATTTCATCTTAACGCCTTTCTGTGTTTTGATGGTATTGATTTGATGGATGGATTGATGGAATGCCGTGTGCTTAGAAAACGGCCGGATTTTCTTTGAAAATGCTCTAATATATAAGAATATTTTAGCATTTCAGGAGAAAGATTTCAATCATTTAAGGAAGAGGATTTTACAATTTTGTCACAAAATTCCGCGTTTTGTCTGTTTTGAAGGTTTTGGAAAAATCTGTGTTATGATATGGGCAGATCAGAAGATTGGAGGGGGTAAGAGAACAGGCTATGCTTATGATTTTTCTGTATAGGTAAAAGAGCCTTTACAGAGGTTAGTGTTTGTCAGATTTGCGGGGCTAAAGTGAGAGCTCAATTTACAGCGGTAGTGCAGAAGGGAGATGTTATATGTATGGAAGAGAAACATTTGAATATGGTTCCCTTATGGCACAAGTATTCCTTGAGCATAGAAGAAGCTGCCGAGTATTATGGTATCGGCGAGAAAAGACTCAGGAGGCTGGCTTATGAGCATGAGGGAGATAATTTCCTGCTTGAAGTAGGAAACCGGATACGCTTTAAGCGGAAGCTTTTTGATGATTATCTGGATGTGGCAGCAATGGTATGATAAAAACGTTTGTTTGTCAGTATACTTATAGTTTTAGTTTTATTAATTTCTAGTGGAAAAACCGTCCTGGTTATGCTATAATGAACACCTATCGGGACGGTTTTCCTTTTCTATTTTTCTATGATAAAGGAGACTGTAAATGAGCGATAAAAGAAAGGACAATAAAGGAAGAATATTACACAATGGCGAAGTTCAGCTTGCGGACGGAAGATACCGTTTTAAGTATGTAAATAGTGCCGGGGAAGAAAAGTATCTGTATAGCTGGAGACTGACGATGACGGATGAGGCTTACAAGGACCGCAGATGCCTTTCCTTAAGGGAGATGGAGAAGAAAGTCCAGGTTGATCTGTTTGACCATATAGTTCCGAACGGAGGAGATTATACTGTTCTTGAACTGGTTGAGAAGTATGTGGCTACAAAGACAGGAGTAAGAAGGACTACAAAGACAGGATATGGTACTGTGATGAACATCCTGAAGGAAGATCCTTTTGGCAAAAGAAGGATAGATACAGTAAGGATTTCGGATGCCAAGTGCTGGCTTATTAAGCTTCAGAAAGTGGACGGCAGGGGTTACAGCTCTATCCATTCCATAAGGGGAGTCTTAAGACCAGCATTTCAGCTTGCGGTTGATGATGATCTTATACGCAAGAATCCATTCGGATTTCAGCTTGTAGAGGTTGTCGTAAATGACAGTGTTACAAGGGAAGCCCTTACTAATGATCAGGAGAGAAGATTTCTAAAATTCGTAAAGGATGATCCTCATTATTCAAGGTACTACGATGGAATCTATATCCTGTTTAAGACCGGGATGAGAGTATCGGAATTTTGTGGTCTTACGCTGTCTGACTTGGATTTTAAACTTCATAAGATTAATATCGACCATCAGTTACAGAAGAAAGGTAGTACCGGTTATTACATCGAAAAAACAAAGACCGGAAGCGGCACAAGAGTGATCCCTATGACGGAAGATGTAGAGGCATGCTTTAAGAGAATGATTGCTGGCCGTAAGCCTCCGAAAGTAGAGCCTGTCATTGATGGGTATTCCGGATTCCTTAGCTTTGATAAGGATGGAAGTGTAAGATATTCATTACACTGGGAACACTACTTCAGCGCCATAACGAAAAAGCACAATAAGATATATAAGGCACAGATGCCTGCGGTTACACCTCATGTGTGCAGGCACACATACTGTTCAGCTATAGCCAGAGCAGGAATGAATCCAAAGACCTTACAGTATCTTATGGGGCATTCGGATATAAGTGTTACTCTTAACACTTATGCTCATGTAAATTTTTCGGATGCAAGGGAAGAAATCAAGAGGATAAATATCGGATAAAAGATAAAGCTGAAATAAGGGAATCCCCTGTAAATATCGGGGGTTCAGAAGAAGCTGTTTTTACACCTTTTATACACCTTTTGGTTTCTAAAATATGCCAAAATATGCCACTTTTTGCCGATTTTTCAAAATTGGCAAGATGGTGAAAAGCTAGGAAATATAAGGGGTTTCAGGGTATGATAAGAGTATTATTCGTATGCCACGGCAATATTTGCCGTTCACCAATAGGTGAATTTGTAATGAAAAAATTGGTAAGGGATGCCGGAAAAGAAAAGGAATTTCATATTGAATCCAGGGCAACCCATACAGATGAAATATGGGGGGACCATGGAAGCGATATTTATCCGCCTGCCCAGAGAATAATGAAGGAGCATGGTGTAAAATATGAACATAGGGAAGCTACTTTGCTTCGTAGTGACGATTATGATAAATACGACCTCTTTATTGGCATGGACTCGGAAAATATTCATGCCATGAAAAGGATTTTTGGGACAAGAATAAAAGAAGGAGATGATAAGATACATAAACTGCTAGAATATACAGGATCATCAAGTGATGTCTCAGATCCTTGGTACACTAGAGATTTTGAGACTGCCTATTTGGATATATATTCAGGATGCAAGGAGCTCTTAAAAGCATTGTTTCCTGCTGGCTAATAAATGACAATATAAACCTCAAAAAGTATAGTAGATGTTTGACGATTAGAAGACTATGTGGTATAATGGTATAGACTGTAATCTACTTTAGTGTGGGAGACGTGTTGTTTTTTATCACAGTGAAATTAAGGGCGATTAATAAATGATTGATAATGATATTCAGATTAAATATACCATTAAGGGACAGAATGTATCAAAGCAGCTTGTAGACGAGTTTGGAGTAAGCAGAGAAATGACTGTTATTTTAGCAAACAGAGGAATTGATACCTTAGAGAAATTCAAAGAGTATACTCAGTTCTCTGTTCAAAGTCTTCATGCACCTGAGCTGCTTTTGAATATGGATAAGGCATGTAGCATGCTTATGAGAAAGGTTGCAGCCAAAAGACGCATCCGTATCATAGGCGATTATGACGTAGACGGAATAATGTCTACGACCATTCTAGTGAAAGGTTTAAGAAGCATTGGTGCAAATGTCAGCTATGGTATTCCTGATAGAGTAATAGATGGTTATGGAATTAACGAAAGGCTTGTTGATAAGGCTATTGAAGATGGCATAGAGGTAATAATTACCTGTGACAATGGAATATCAGCAGTAGAGCCGCTGAAAAAGGCGACAGATGCTGGAATTTTAGTGGTTGTCACAGATCATCATGAGCCGCCTGAAATACTCCCCGAGGTCTATGCAATCATAGATCAAAAGCAGCAGGAGGATACTTATCCTTGCAAGCATATATGCGGTGCAACTGTTGCCTTTAAGCTTATTGTAAGGCTTTATCAGATGATGGGCTATTATGAGGACAATAATAGTTTAAAGCTTACAGAAAAAGGAACTGCAACAGGAGCGGCAGATTATGAGGATCTCCTTCAGTTTGCAGGTTTTGCAACTGTTTGTGACGTGGTTCCACTTTTAGATGAAAATAGAGCAATAGTATCCATGGCTCTGCCTATTCTTAGGAGAACGGCAAATTTAGGACTTATGGCTATAAAAAATGCAGCAAAGCTAAATAGTCCATATGTCAGCGCTTATCACCTGGGATTTGTTTTAGGGCCTTGTTTTAATGCTTGCGGAAGATTGGCAAGCGCAGAAACTGGAGTTGAGCTTTTGCTAGATGATAATAATGAAAAATGCGCTGAGCTTGCTGAATATGCGGCAGGGCTAAATGAGGAAAGAAAGAAGCAGACAATAGACGGAACAGAGCTTGCAGTCAGTAAGATGGAAGAGGAATGGAATCCTGAAAATCCTGTACTTACTGTATATCTTGAGAATGTACATGAAAGTGTAATAGGTATCATAGCAGGAAAGCTGAAGGAAAGATTCTTTAGACCGACCTTTGTATTTACTGATACTGTTGCTAAAAACGAAAATGGTCAAGAAATCCCTATGCTTAAGGCCTCGGGAAGATCGATAAAGGGCTATAATATGTTTGAAGAGCTGAATAAGTGCAAGGAAGTGCTTGAGAAGTTCGGAGGACATGAGCTTGCAGCGGGTCTTTCAGTAAAAAAAGAGAATTATAAAAGGCTGGTTGAGCTATTAAATGCAAATTCTCCTCTTACAAAGGATGATCTTATTCCGAAAAAATCGATTGATCTTTTCCTTCCGGTCTCGGAAATAAGTGAGAGGTTCATAAATGAGCTTGAGATGATAGAGCCGACAGGTCAGTCCAATCCGAAGCCGGTAATTGCAGATAGGGAAATAGCTGTAGTCAGATTTCAGCTCATTGGCAAAATAAAGAAGTATATAAAGCTTGTTTTAAAGAAAAATGGAAAGGTGATTGAAGGCCTGTATTTTGGTGAAAAAGAAAAGGTCGAGAATAGATTCATTAAGGTCTATGGAGGGGAGATGCTTGGTAAAATGTATGATCGCTATTACGAGCTAAATGAAGCTGAGCTTCCACATGCTACCATAGTGTATAAGCCTGGCATGAATGAGTATAACGGAATAAAATCCATGCAGGCCATAATTGATGATATCTGGTTCTAATAATATAAATGAAGGTGCAGTGATTATATGGATGATAAGACAAAATTTCTTGAAGATCTTGAAGCGTTAAATGAGACAGCAGCATACAATGGCGGTAAGGTTACGGATAAGGACATTTCAGACTGCTTTGATGACATGGAGCTCTCTGATGAGCAGCTTGCCATGATAAGAAATTATGTTGTTTCAAAGGGATATAAATATATCGGAAATGAAAAGGTAAAGGTCAGTGTTGCGCCTGGCAGTGAGATGGAAATAGATATGGAGCCTTCCTTTTTAAAGGAGAAAAAAACTGTTAAATCAGTGACGACTAAGGCTCTTGATGAAAAAGAAGATCTCGATGAAAATCTAAAGCAGGCAGAGGAAGAATTTGTTCTTGATGTGGAATCGGAGCTTTCTTCAGATGAAGCGGCAAATGGCACTGCGGAAGAAAATAATAAGCTGATAGAAATGTTAAAGGAAGATATGAAGGATGTGTATGTTCCGACACAGACAGAAGCGGTAGGGCTTAAGTTCAGACTTGCAGCGGGTGAAAAAACAGTAATAAATGAACTTACGACATCGTATATGGAGGTAGTAATAAAGACTGCTGAAAAGTATTCGTCTAAAGGCGGATATATAAGTGATTTAATAGGTGAGGGAAATCTTGCACTTATAGAGGCGCTTAATGAGATTACTGAAAATGCAGAAAATATAATAGGGAAGGTAAATGCGGAGGAAGTAATAGAGAAGGTAGATAGATATGTAAGTGAGAGAATCGAAAAGGCTATGGAAGATTCAATCGATATAAATGATGATGAGCATGAAAAGACAGATGCTGTAGTTTCAAAGTATGGGCTCATCAGAAGTGCAGCGGCGACTCTTGAAGCACAAAGACATAAGCTGCCTACCATCGAGGAGATTTCAGAGTATACAAATATACCGATAGCTGAAATAAGGGATATAATAAATCTTTCTGAGGAATATGGAGTGAAGGATAAGTGGTACGGAGGTGACAATTATGGATAAGCATGAGTTTTACATGGGACATTCGTTTGATGCCTACAAACAGCTTGGAGCGCACTACTCAAGCAGGGGAACTTATTTTGGAACGTTTGCGCCAAATGCGGCAAGAATAGCACTTATAGGAGAGTTCAATTCCTGGAGTGAATATGATATGAGCCGAGAGGATGGCGGTGGCTTTTGGGGAATTACAATTAAGGATGCAGAACCCGGACAGATGTACAAATTCAGGATATATAGCAAAGACGGTAGCTATGTTGATCACTGTGATCCTTACGGCTATGGAAGTGAGCTTAGACCAGCTAGTGCCTCCATTATCCGTGACATGGATGATTTTAAGTTTAATGATGAGGGCTGGATGACTCATCAGCTGGCTGATAATACAAAGCCGCTTAATATCTACGAGGTTGCAGCCGGCTCCTTTAGAAAAAAAGGACCAGGTCAGACTGATTGGTATAATTTCAGAGAGCTTGCAGACATCCTTATCCCTTATGTTAAGGAGCATGGTTATAATGCGATAGAACTGATGCCTATATCCGAATATCCGCTTGATAATTCCTGGGGATATCAGAATACGGGATTTTACTGCCCTACATCAAGATATGGCGAAGTAAATGATGTGAAGTATTTTGTCAATAAGTGCCATGAGAATGAAATAGGTGTAATTCTCGATTTTGTTCCGGTTCACTTTGCTGTAGATTATTACGGACTTGCAAAGTATGATGGAACCTACCTTTATGAATATCCGGGAAATGACGTTGAGCATAGCGAATGGGGAAGCTATAATTTCAACCATTCAAGAGGAGAAGTAAGAAGCTTTTTGCAGAGCTGTGCTAATTACTGGCTCAGTGAATATCATTTCGACGGACTTAGAATGGATGCTGTAAGCAGACTTATATACTGGATGGGAAATTCTAATAGAGGAGTTAATCCTAATTCTCTTAATTTCCTTAAAGATATGAATGCAGGACTTAAGATATTCCATAAAAATGCACTTCTTATTGCCGAGGATTCAACAGCATATCCGGATGTAACAAAACCTGTTTCGGAAGGCGGACTTGGTTTTGATTATAAGTGGGATATGGGCTTTATGAATGATACCCTCGATTATTTTAAGAAGACTACTGAGGAGAGAATTCAGTGCTATCACAAGCTGACTTTCTCCATGATGTATTTCTTTACGGAAAAATTCCTGCTTCCATTTTCTCATGATGAAAATGTTCATGGCAAGGCGACTATTCTCCAGAAAATGTATGGAGATAATAAATTTGATCAGGCGAGGGCTCTTTATATGTACATGTATGCCCATCCTGGAAAGAAACTGAATTTCATGGGCGGAGAGATCGGCCATTTCCGTGAATTTGATGAGAACCGCGAACTGGACTGGAATCTTCTGGATTATGAGACTCATAGAAATTTTGCTCTTTTTATGACAGATTTAAATAAATTCTACTTAAAGCATTCAGCCCTCTGGGATGATTATGACAGAGATAATTTTGAGTGGCTAGAATGTCATCAGGAGCAAAAGTGCGTCTATATTATGCTCCGCAAAAATGGAGAAAAGCATAAGGTAATTGCTATTTTCAATTTTTCTGATAGAAATCAGGAATATGAATTGAAATTTAAGCACGAAGATACCTGGGTAGTTAAGCTTGATTCAGCCTGGAAAAAATACGGCGGTACTAAGAAGGAGAGCAATACCGTAATTGATGCCCGTAAGATGGATAGCTATGATTTTAAGCTTTTGCCATATGAATGCATTTATCTTCTTATGAGCGATGATAAGAATGTGATAAATGAAATCAGAGTTGCTGATAAGATTGAAGAGAGGACTAAGGCTGAAAAGGCGGAAGCAGATAATAGTAAGTCATCAAAGATTTCAAAATCTAAAAGCAGCAAAAGGACTGCTGTAAAGAAAAGCAGTGTCAAAAAGAGCGACGCTGTAAATAGTTGTGAAAAGCAGCTGATAGATAAGAAATAAACGGAGGTTTTAATTATGGATTCATGGCTTAGTAAGCTTAAGAACAGTGGCATGATAGCATCTGCAGCGCTTGTCATAGTAGGTCTTATTCTTGTAATATGGCCAAATGCTTCACTTGATATTTTTGTCAAGGGGATAGGCGCTGGAATAATATTTACAGGTATAGGTTCATTGGTGCTAAAGGTTAAGAAGGGAAATAATTCTTCGGTATTATTTGTATTAGATCTGTTAATAATGCTGATAGGTGCTTTTATTGTTACTAATCCGGCAGGTTTATCAGACCTGATTATTCTTATAGCCGCTTTTTATATACTTGCAAATGCTGTCGACAGTTTAGTAAGGGCTGCTAATCTTAAAAAATCTGGCTATGGTCTATGGTGGCTTGCCATGCTTTTTGGTCTGATTTCGTTTGGCTTTGGTATATACATGATTTTCAATATGCATGCTACTAAGGCAGCAGTAATAAGAATAATAGGACTTGTTCTTGTTTATTCTGGTGCTACAAAGCTTTGGGTGCTTACTAGAGCAGCAAACAAAATTAAGCAGGAGCAAATGGCAAAGGAGCAGGAAATAGTAAATCAAAAGACTGCTCAGGAAGTAGCAAGAGATGTAAGTGCAGGAAAGGTAATAGATGTAGATCCTGATGAGCTTAAAAAGCCGGAGGATTAATGCTTTTATAAATGTAAAAAAGATGAAAAAGAAAGGAAATAAGAAATGGCAGATATCAGACCGTTTAATTGCGTTAGACCAGCAGAAAAGTATGCTGATCAGGTTGCAGCACTCCCTTATGATGTTTATAATAGAGAGGAGGCAGCAGAGCAGGTTAAGGATAAGCCATATTCATTTTTGAATATTGACAGACCAGAAACTCAGTTTGCGCCATCTCAGGATATGTACGCACCTGAGGTATATGAGAAGGCAAAAGATTTATATGAGAGCTTCAAAAGGGATGGCATTTTTGTAAAGGATGCTGATAAGAAGTATTATATTTATGAGCTTACCATGGATGGACGTTCACAGACAGGTATAGTGGCTGTTGCATCCATCGATGATTATGTAAACGGCGTAATTAAAAAGCATGAAAATACTGTTGAAAAGAAGGAACTTGATAGAATAAATCATGTTGGTTCACTCTCAGCCCAGACAGGTCCTATTTTCCTTGCATATAGATCGAATAAGGAAATTGCTGATGTAGTTGCAAAATATAAAAAGAATGCGCCTCTTTATGATTTTGTTTCAGAGGATGGAATCGGACACCGCGTATTTGTAATAGATGGTGCAGAGGATATAAAAAAGGTAAATGAGACCTTTTCAGGCATTAATGAAATATACATTGCAGATGGACATCATAGAGCAGCTTCAGCTGTAAAGGTTGGTCTTAAAAGAAGAGAGGAAGCTAAGGCAAAGGGAACTTTAGATAATGAAGCAGAATATAATTATTTCCTTTCTGTACTTTTCCCTGAAGATGAGCTTGCCATTCTTCCATACAACAGAGCAGTAAGTGATCTTAATGGTCATTCTGTTGAGCAGTTCCTTCTAGAAATAAAGAAGAAGGGCTTTGATGTGCAGGAAATGGGAAATACTCAGGTTTCTCCAGAGGTAAAGGGCGTAATAGGACTTTACATTAGAGATAAAGGCTGGTATAAGCTTACTGCTGGTGAGGCATTAGCTAGCATTACAGACCCTGTTGAGAGCCTTGATGTGTCACTTTTACAGAATTATATTTTAGAGCCGCTTCTTGGAATTACAAATCCAAGAAATGATAAGAGAATTGATTTTATTGGTGGAATCAGAGGAATAGGAGAGCTTGAGAGGAGAGCAAATTCAGATATGCTTATAGCTTTTTCAATGTATCCTACTAAGATCCAGGAGCTTTTCGCTGTAGCAGATGCAGGAAGACTTATGCCTCCAAAATCTACCTGGTTTGAACCAAAGCTTAGAAGCGGAATATTTATTCATGAGTTCTAATTATCTCAGAAGCGGATAGCAGAAAAATTGTATGTTTATGCCAGGTCAAAATGTTAAAAAATATAGATGAAAATAGAAAGATGTGAGGAAAGACAATGAAGAGCATTAAGGATGAAATTCAGGAAAAGATAGCAGCAGCCTTTGAGGCAGCAGGTTATGAGAAGGAACTGGCTGTTGTTGTGGTAAGTAACAGACCGGATCTTTGCCAGTATCAGTGCAACGGAGCAATGGCTGGAGCTAAGAAATATAAGTGTGCGCCTATAAAGATCGCAACAGAGGTTGTTGAAAAGTGCAAGGCACTTTATGGGGATTCATATTTTTCACTTATTGATGCGGTAATGCCGGGTTTCATTAATATATCAATAAAGGATTCAGCATTAGTAGAGCACCTTGTAGAGGTGGCTGCTGATCCAAGATTTGGTGTAAGGCTTGATGAGAAGGACAATGTTGTAATTGACTACGGCGGAGCAAACGTTGCAAAGCCGCTTCATGTAGGACATCTTCGTTCAGCTGTCATTGGTGAAAGCGTAAAGAGAATTAAGAATTATATGGGACATAACACCATAGGTGATGTTCACTTGGGTGACTGGGGACTTCAGATGGGCCTTATTATAACAGAGTTAAAGGAAAGAAAGCCGGAGCTTCCTTATTTTGATGAAAGCTTTGAGGGAGAATATCCATCAGAGGCTCCTTTTACAATTTCTGAATTAGAAGAAATCTATCCAACTGCTTCAGCTAAGTCTAAGGAGAATAAGGAGTTTTCAGATGCTGCTCATCAGGCAACAGCAGAACTTCAGCAGGGAAGAAGAGGTTATAGGGCTATTTGGAACCACATTATGAATGTGTCAAAGGCAGATCTTAAGAAGAATTACGATTCTCTTAATGTGCACTTTGAGGTATGGAAGGGTGAAAGTGATGCTCAGCCGGTTATCCCTTCAATGCTTGAGGATCTTATAAATAGGGGAATTGCCTATGAGAGCCAGGGAGCTTTGGTTATAGATGTTACAGAGCCTACTGATAAAAAGGAGATTCCTCCTTGCATAGTAAGAAAGTCTGATGGTGCTTCTATATATGCTACAAGTGATCTTGCAACAATTATTTCACGTGAAAAGGATTACGCTCCTGCTCAGTACATTTATGTAGTAGATAATAGACAGGAAATGTATTTTAAGCAGGTTTTCCGTTCAGCAAGAAAGGCAGGCTTTGTTAAGCCGGAGACAGATCTTAAATTCCTTGGCTTTGGTACCATGAACGGAAAGGATGGAAAGCCATTCAAGACTCGTAGCGGCGGCGTATACAGACTTGAATTCCTCATAAAGGATGTTCAGGATGCAGTATTAAAGAAGATTCTTGAAAATAGAACAGTATCTCAGGAGGAAGCAGAGGAGACAGCTAAGATAGTTGCGCTTTCAGCAATTAAATTTGGAGATCTTTCTAATGCTGCAGTAAAGGATTATATATTTGACATAGACAGATTTACCTCTTTTGAAGGAAAGACAGGACCTTACATCCTCTATACTTTAGTAAGAATTAAGTCTATTCTTGCAAAGCTCCTAGAGAGCGGTGAGCTTGATGAGCTTGAAAAGGTAGCGCCGGGTATTAAGCAGGAAGTCGTCACACTTATGTCAAAGAAGCAGGAAGAGCTTCTTAAGGGAGCTGCACTTAAGTTCAATACAGCAGGACTAGATATAGATGAGGCTGCTAAGGATAATAAGAGCTTAGTAGCGCTTGTATCTGAACTTTCAGGCTTTGCTGAGGCAATAGAAGCAGCTGATGCAGATATTGCACCTCATAAGCTCTGTGCTTTCATTTATGAGCTCTCAGATGCTTTTAACAGCTTCTATCATGAGAACAGAATTTCAGGAGAGCAGGATAAGAATAAGCAGGCATTATGGGTATCACTTCTTGAACTTTGCTATAGTGAGCTTTCAATATGCATTGAGCTTCTCGGCTTTAATGCACCTGATAGAATGTAATTGGCCTGGTTTGATTTGAAAGAGCTATGCATGACCTTTTGGATCAGAGGTTAAGAATATAAGGCATAGAAAAGGAAATAATATGTATAAATTAGTAGATAATTTAATTGTTTATAGAGGAATTCCAGAAGATAGCATATTAAAAAAATTGTCTAGTGCAATCAAGAAGGTAGAGAAAAATGAGGTTGATAATGAAACTGGTGTTGGCCTTATATATCATGAGGTGAATAGGCTTCTTGATATATCTACCACCTATGGCTTTGATAAGAACCTTTGGCATAATTATCTGGCTTTTCTTCTTGCAACAGTGGAAACTCCTTTTTCACTTACATGCGAGAAATCAGAGGCACCAAAGGGAACTGTAGATGTGCTTGCTAAAAATGATTTCAGGATTTTCAAGAAGCTTTTTGATTATAATTTTTCTGCTCTTGAGGATAAGCTTGGAATTAGTATATTCGATTATCTAGAAAATTATCAGGCTGTTCCTAAAAAGGAAAGAGCTTATAATAAAAATGTATCAGAGAAGGTAAGAAAGCTGTCTGAAGATATCGAAAAGGCAGCAGATGAAAATGAAATATTTGATGCAGTAACCAGCTTTTATAGTGCATATGGAGTAGGACTCCTTGGGCTAAATAAGGCTTTTAGACTCATGCCCTGCGGAGAGGACGTTAAGCTTGTTCCTATTACCAATACAGAAAATGTACGACTTAGTGACATAGTAGGCTATGAAAGACAAAAGAGAGAGCTTATTAAAAATACTGAGACCTTTGCAAATGGTGGAAAGTCGAATAACTGTCTTTTGTACGGTGATGCAGGAACAGGAAAATCTACCAGTATTAAGGCCATCCTTAATGAATATTATGACAAGGGACTTAGAATTATTGAAATATATAAGCATCAGTTCAAGTATCTATCAACTGTTATTTCAAAAATAAAGAACCGTAATTACAGATTTATTATTTATATGGATGATCTTTCCTTTGAAGAGTTTGAAATTGAGTATAAGTATCTTAAGGCTGTAATCGAGGGCGGAATTGAAATAAAGCCTGATAATATACTTATATATGCAACATCTAACAGAAGACATCTCATAAGAGAGCTGTATTCAGATAGAAAGGATGAAGAGAGAATTTCAGATGATGAGCTTCATCATTCTGATACAATGCAGGAGAAAATTTCTCTTGTTGCAAGATTTGGTCTGCAGATAAACTACGGTTCACCAAATCAGGATCAGTATTTTGAAATCGTAAAGAATATAGCAGCTAGATATCCTGAAATTCAGATTACTGAAAAGGAACTTCTAGACGGTGCGAGAATGTTCGAGTTAGGTAAAGGCGGAAGAAGTGGTAGAACTGCTGAACAGTATGTTATAAGTCTTCTTGGTAACAGAAATGGAAATAATTCCTAAAAAACGTAAGAAAAATTTAAAGAAAAAAGAACATCATTTACTTTAAAATATTGTAAAGATATGATATAATGAAAAAGATGGCGAAATTTTAGTCAGAATAAATGGAATAAAAGGAATTGATGCAATGAATAAATTGAATATTCTTAAGGCTTTAAAGAATAATAGATTGCGTATCTGCATGGCATTTGCCCTAGCTCTTATGATGGCATTTTTGCCTGCATTTAATATAAATACATTAACAGAGATTATGGTATTAGCAGAGGAGTATGGTGAAACCTACGAGGGTGAAACCACAGCTAATGTTAGAGTAAGAAGTGGAGCAGGAACTGACAATTCTGTTCTGTTAGATTCAAATGGAGATGAGGTCCTGCTAAAGAGCGGTACAAAAATAGAAATCATTGGAGAAGAAAAAGCATCTAATGGAGGTCTCTGGTACCATGTTTCTTTTGAATATGATGGCAAGGCCATGGATGGCTATAGTTTTGGAGAATATATCGAAAAATCAAGCAGTCCAAAGGTGAAAGAAATCGTAGCAACTCCTACACCGGAACCAACCCCTACTAGTGTACCTACATTGTCACCTACACCAAGTCCAACTCCTACGCCTGTGGCAGTAGAGACAGATTCGGAAGCTGCCGAGCAGGTAGATAATTCAATAGCAAAGTATGCAATAATAGTAGCTGTACTTGCAGCTGCGTTTATAGTGTTCCTTGTTTTGTATTTAGTTTTTGTAAAGAATAAGGGACAGGAGGGTACTCCATCAGCGAAGAATAGCGCAAAGAAGCTTAAAAAACTGACTGATGAAGCATCAAAAAGCGGCAAGGAAAGAGATAAGGAAAGAAAGTCAAGGGTTTCTTATGAAGATGAGGATGAAGAAGATTCTCCAAAGCTTCAGGACGGCGTATATGTTAAGAAAAAGCCTGCGGTAAAGAAGAAGCAGAATAATAATCCAAATAGTGAATATTTATATGTTGGAAAGGTTGCCAATCCAGAAATGACAGAGGAAGAAAAGCAGCGCGAGGCTGAATATAGAGCTGAAATTGATGGACTTAGAGAGCATGACCTCATAATACATAAGTATTTTGGAAGAGGAGAAGTATTTGACAATAATGACGTAAGACTTATGGAGGTTCATTTTGGTCAGGATACCAGATTCCTCAACAAAGAAACAATAATAAGAGAGCATTTAGTAAGAGTAATTACTGATGATTCAACTCTCAGGTACAGAAGAAGACCTTAAATGCAGTGCATTTAATGCACAGTGCACCGAATGCGCAGTGCATCGAATGCGCAAGTGTACTGAATGCACAGTGCATCGAATGCGCAGTGCATTTAATGCACAATTGCACTGAATGTATAAGTACATCGAATGCACAGTGCACAAGTGCACAAGGGAACTAATTGCTTAAAAAAATAGGCTGTCGCAATAGTTGCGACAGCCTATTTCTTTTCTTTACGTATGTGAAAATTTTGATGTCTCTTTTTATACAATGAGCAAAACAAAATGCACAAATTAATATTACTTTACTTTAACACCATAAATTTTCTTACCTCTAGTACCTACAACAATTGTGTTTTCATAAGCTGCAGGGCTAGCTTCTACATTATCTTTTAGGTAATAGGAATCATATTCCTTACCTGTTAGACCGTCTAAAAGATACATATTACCGCTAGAATCGCTGATAACGACATAACCATTTCCGGCCTCATCATAAATTGCAATAGGACTAGACCAGGTATAATCTGACATATCGATGCTCCATACAATAGAACCATCTGTTTTGTTCAGGGCAACTATTTTTCCGGCAGTATCACCGCCTGTTCTAGCAACTGTAAAATATACAATGTCCTTAAGAGAATTCTGGCCTAAAAGGGCAGTAGACTGAACACCGCCTGAAACTCCGGAAACAGTAAAGCAGTTATAATCTCTTTGCCATATGATTTCACCTGTAGCAGCATTTATCTTCATTAATGGAATAGATCCGTGTGAAGTATCATCGGCTGTCCAGTGAAGTGAGGTGGAAATATAAATGTATGCTGTGCCTGCCACTGGATCTTCTTCAAGAACAGGAGAGCAATTAGTATCATCCTTTGTGTCACATGACCATATTACATTTAAGGTATTGAGGTCTAGACAGAAGAGATCGCCGCAGTTATCTGCGATATATAAATAATTCTTCCATGCAACTGCAGAGCTTTCCATACCAAGCCAGTAGGTGCTATCTTTAAGACCGTTTCTAGAACGCTCGGTTGAATAACGCCACTTTGTAGGTGAGTCTGGATTTATTGAAACTGTAGTTCCATCCCAGCTTGTATTTAGCTTTGTTAAATAGAGGATTCCATTTTCACCTGGCTGAATTAAAGTATCTGTTTCAACATCTATGAGAGGAGATGAATCCCATGCTGTAAATGCATTATTATCAGTACGATCTGAGAAAACATCATTTTCGCCGTAAGTATAAATAATTTCATTTGTCATAAGGTTAATAACAAAGGCCTTAGCACAATCATTCCCCATTGAATCGCCTGCGCCTACAAAATAGAGAGGGGTTCCATCAGGATAAATGCTGCCTGTGCCCTTTATAGGAAAACCTAAAGCTATAGGATCTCTAGTAGGCTTACCATCATCTATATCATAAAAATAAACATGTCCATCTGCCGTAGCGTAGATTACTTCTACGAGACCATCTTTGTTCTGCTTGTTAGTGTACATGGCGGTCATGTTCATTCTGACTGAATCATCCCACTTCATTATTAAAGGCTGACCGGTCCAGCAGCTACCTGTCCAATAACCGTCTTTTACTGTCTTTTTTAACTTTCCTGTTTTATTTTTCCAGGAATTTTTAGTGTCGAATTTTTTTTCTGTGATAGAAGCAGTTCCAAATACAGGGTTACTTCTGTAATTATTACCTCTGAAAGTGATGATTCCGGTAAGATCTGTATATTTTCCATCGTCGAATGTTGGTGCATTGGTGTCTAGATAATTTGGAACAATAAGGTTGTTAATGGATATAGCAGTCTTAAATCCGAAATTAGCTGGATCAGTTGATGAAATACTGACTGGCATGCCTGTCTCTAAAAGTTTTTGAGAATCGAGAAGAGGCGCGCTGTTATAGGTTACCTGTGAACTAGAATCTTCAGTGACTGGAGAGGAAAGTGAGCCCTTTGCATGACATCCCGTCAGCAAAAAACTCGCTGACGCAGCCATTAAAACTGCTGCGACAAATTTACTATTCTTCTTCATCATTACCTCCAACGTTATTATTATCGTTATTGCTAACGTTATTATTTTCGTTATTGTCATATTTCGCATATATCTGCGTATATGTCGAGTTGCTCTTATAGTATACCAATATGCCATCGGTTGTAACATAATACTGTCTGAAAAGTGTAAGAACGTTTTCAGTTGAAGTATATGCATTTATGATGAAACATAAATGGTTCTGTACAAGAGCATTTTCATCACTTATATAAAAGTAATAATTTTCTTTATATGGAGCACTCATTCCTGAACGCTCTTCGCTTATTGATAAAAGAGTTTCTAAAGCCTTGCTTGATGTGATTTTTCCGGAGATGGAAGCAGCATCAGTAGTGCTGTAATTCCCGATGAAGGCCTGGGCTTCTTCTGAAGAAGAAGTAGTAGAAACAGTAAGTATATTATCCTCGATTGAAAATGATAAATTTACATCATTTTCACCAATAAAGGTGGCATAATTATATGAGGATGAAATGGTTGCCTCACCAGAAATATTAGAAACAGTGGTATTTGCATAATTGTATGCAGTAAAATTAAATTTATCAGAGGAGGTAGTAGAATCGTTTATTGAAATACTTGCAATAGGAGTTCCACTTGTATCCTCTAAAATATAATTACCAGAAAAACTTACCTTTTCGATTACAGGAGCTATATAACAGTCATGTTCAGTTATGCTTGATATTTTATTATCACTAGAAATACAATATAAAGAGCCGTTTGTTTTATTTACAAGAACTAGCGGTTCGATTGTGTTCATGTGATAGGTGACTGCAAAAACATAGTAATCAACATCATCTACCATAAATGAATCAGATACAAGAGACACGCTGTATTTTGAAGTATTGATTATTTCCTCAACCTTTTTCTTTGCAGCTTCAGTTTCTGGATCAGATGAAGGTGCAGGCGGTGTCTCGGTAGGTGCTTGAACATCTATTGTAGTAATGGGAACGGTAGTTAGGTCCTGGATATTTTCATCAGTATCTATTACAGTGCTAGTACTTGTGGTGGCAGTAGTGGTAGCAATCTCAGTGCGGGATGTATCACTGCTGCAGCCATTCATGAAAATGGAAACCATGAAAATAAGACTGGCACATAAAAAAGTCTTTTTATTTTTCATTAAGATTTCTCCAGATTAAAAATGATTAAAAAACTAAACACCTATTTCATTATACAACTACTTATTTTACTACAAAGTCGGTACTTTATCAAGTGTAATAATAAAAAATAAGAAAAAAATTCACAAAAAACATAAATTTACTCTTGACAATTTAAATATTTATGATTTAATATACAAATAGTTCTATCTAATTATTTATTTAGCAAAAAGATTATTATTTAGCAAATTAAATATAAATTTATTATTTGCAATTTTATTTATTTTGTTGTATAATCGTCCTATGTTGGTAATTTGCTGAATATATTCAAAAAGGAAAAGGAGACAGAAACGATGGCAGATATTACACCAGAGGTACAGAAGATCATTGACAAGAAGGGCCGTAAGAGCAAGGCAGAGCTTGAAATCCTTGAGAAGGCTGGAGTAGATTTATCTACAAGCAAGGCAGCAAAGAAGGAAGCTAAGTCAGCTGAGAAGAAGGCTGCTCCTGCTGAAAAGAAGGCAGCTCCTGCTGCAAAGAAGGCACCTGCAAAGAAGGCTGCTGCACCAAAGGCAGTTAAGACAGTAGCTGAAGAGGATGTTATTTTCCAGTTCAACGGAACAAATGTTAGCGCAAAGGATGTTGTAGCAGCTGCAAAGGCTAACTACAAGGGCGAGATTAAGTCTATCAAGGTTTATGTTAACGCTACAGAGGGAATCGCTTATCCAGTAATCAATGGAGAAGAAGTAGGCGGATTTAATTTTTAATTTAAGAGTAAAAACAATTTAATTATAAAAAGCCATGGCAGGATGCCGTGGCTTTTTGTTTTTATATTCATTCACTTTGTTATATTAAAATAATTATCATTGAAGTAATTATCATTGAAGTAATTATCATTGAAGTAATTATCATTGAAATAATTATCATTGAGATAATTGTTGTAAATTTGAATTAGTTAGTAACTTTTAAATGAGGTATATTGATTGAAACAGAAGAGGTCTCACCATTAGAATAAGCAGTTTCACAATATACACAGCGATAAATACCTTTTTTAGCATCTGCAAGCTTGAACTTGTGTTCAAGGCCCTGTTCGATAGAAGTAATGCAACGTGGGTTCTTGCACTTGATGACACCGGTAATCATTTCAGGACGCTTTGGAATGTACTTTTTAACTATCTTTTCATCCTTTATAAAATCAAGAGTGATATTAGAATCAAGAACACCTAAAATATCAAAATTGACATCTAAATCACCATCTATTTTTATCATATCTTTATGTCCCATTTTATTACTTTTAGCATGCTGAAGAATAACAACAGGGCAGGAGAGGTTCTCTAAATGAAGATATTCATATATTTTCATTGCACCTCCGTCCTTTATATGATCAATTACAACACCATTATTTAAACCACTGACAGTAATCATATTAATTTTCCTCCAATCAATCCTTATCTAGTCCAAGAAGCATTAAAATAAGAGCCATTCTTGTATAAACACCGTAATTAGCCTGGTCGAAATAAACAGCTCTAGGATCGCTATCAACCTCAGGAGATATTTCATTTACACGAGGAAGCGGATGCATTACGATCATGTCCTTAGAAGCATATTCCATTTTCTTTGTATCAAGAATGAAGCTGTCCTTAAGACGTACATAATCCTCTTCATTGAAGAATCTTTCTCTCTGAACTCTTGTCATGTAAAGAACATCGAGATCGCCCATTACTTCTTCGAGATTGTTGGTTTCAACATAGCTTACATTAGGAGAAGCAAGAACACCTTCTCTCATGTACTGAGGAACTCTAAGTTCAGCAGGAGAAATAAGTACAAAAGAATTGTTCTCGTATCTGGCCATTGCGTTGATAAGAGAATGAACAGTACGGCCGAACTTTAAATCACCGCAGAAACCGATTTTTAAATTATCAAGCCTTCCCTTTAACTTTCTGATTGTAAAGAGATCGGCAAAGGTCTGGGTAGGATGGTTATGTCCACCGTCGCCGGCATTTATGATTGGGATAAGTGAATGAAGTGAAGCTACAAGAGGAGCACCCTCCTTTGGATGACGGATAGCGCATATGTCAGCATAGCGGGAAACTACCCTGATGGTATCTGCAACACTCTCACCCTTAGCAGCGGAACTGCTCTGGGCAGAAGAAAAGCCAAGGACATTACCGCCAAGATTGAGCATAGCTGCTTCAAAAGAAAGTCTTGTACGGGTACTTGGCTCGTAAAAAAGAGTAGCAATCTTCATTCCTTTACATTTTTCTGAATATGCCTTACGATCGTTATAGATCTTGTCAGCTAAATTAAGCATGTGTGAGGTTTCATCAATAGTCAGATCTAACGGACTGATAACATGTTTCATCTTAAATTCCTCCAATTGAAAATACAATTTAAATCACTTAATTGTAATATAATTTGCACATAAATTCAAGTGGAAATTTATTATATTTGTACTTGTTATAAAGTACCAAATATGGTATAATCTTGAGTTATAGTATCAAAAAAAGGAAAATAAATATTATATTTTCTGGGGATACCTTGAATATAGGAGAAGATAAAATAAATGTCAGAAAATGAAAATGCTGGAGAAAATCTGGCTGAAAAAGTAAAGAGAAAGTTTGGAAAGAATGTTTTTGAAGCACCTATGAATGCGCATAGCAAAATAAAGCATGTGTATGGAATAGTCAGCGGAAAGGGCGGAGTTGGAAAATCGCTAGTTACTTCAATGCTCGCAGTTAAGCTTTCAAAAATGGGAAAGAAAGTAGCAATTCTTGATGCAGATATTACAGGACCATCGATTCCTAAGAGCTTTGGCATTACAGAGCATGCCTTCGCAGACGAAGAAGGTATGAATCCGGTCCTTACAAAAACAGGAATAGAAGTAATGTCAATAAATCTCATATTGCCAGATGAAGAATCGCCGGTAATATGGAGAGGCCCTGCAATCGCAGGCACTGTAAAGCAGTTCTGGTCAGATGTTAAATGGGGCGATATTGATTATATGTTCGTTGACATGCCTCCGGGAACAGGAGATGTTCCTCTTACGGTGTTCCAGTCTCTTCCGGTTGAGGGAATATTCATTGTTACCTCACCTCAGGAGCTTGTGTCAATGATAGTTTCAAAGGCCGTAAATATGGCAGATAGAATGAAAATTAATACGCTTGGCATAATAGAAAATTATAGCTATGCTATCTGTCCTGATTGCGGAAAGCATATTGAAATATTCGGAAAATCTCACGTACAGGAGGCTGCAGATAAGTATGGACTTCCGGTCCTCGAAAATATTCCGATAGATACCAGATTTGCTCTTGCAGCAGATAAGGGAGAAATAGAAGATATCGATATTCCTTATCTAGGTAAAGCCATAGAGCTTATAAACGAGTAGAGACAAATTTTAAAGTTAAAAAAAGTAAAGTATATACCTTAAGGAGGTGTTTGTTTTGAGTCCCGCGGACACGTGGAAAATAGTTGTTTTATTTATATTATTGTTGTTATCATCTTTTTTCTCATCATCAGAAACTGCACTTACGTCAGTAAGTAAAATTCAGATAAGGACTTTAGTTCAAGAAGGAAATAAGAAAGCAGAATTGGTTGAAAAATTAATTGCAAATCCATCTAAGATGCTTTCAGCTATTCTGATTGGAAATAATATTGCCAATCTTTCAGCTTCGTCTCTTACGACGTCGCTTGTTTCAAAATTCGGCGGTGCATACATTGGAATAGCAACAGGAGTACTTACCTTCATAATTCTCATTTTTGGAGAAATCACTCCAAAAACCATGGCAACTGTAAAGGCGCTTAAATTATCCTGCAGAATTGCTCCTATCATTAACTTTCTTACAGTGGTTCTTACCCCGATTATTGTTCTTGTAAATTTCATATCGAAGTGTATTTTAAAGATATTCGGTGTAGACATGAATGCAGCAAAGCTGAACATTACCGAGAATGAGCTTAGAACAGTTGTAGATGTATCAAGTGAAGCGGGTGTAATCGAAAATGACGAAAGAGAAATGATTACCAACGTGGTGGATTTTGGTGATGCTCTAGCAAAGGATGTAATGGTACCTAGAGTAGACATGAAATTTGCTTCAGTAGATATGGACTATAACCAGCTTATGCATGCGTTCAAGGAAGATCAATATTCGAGACTTCCAGTATACGAAAATGACATAGATCATATTATTGGTGTTGTTTATCTTAAGGATGTATTCTTTGCAGGCAGTGAGCCTTCAAAGTTCGAACTAAAAAAACATATCCGTAAGGCATACTTTACTTACGAATATAAAAATACAAGCGAGCTTTTAAAGGAGATGCGCAGACGTTCTCTTACAATGGCGATAATCATAGATGAATATGGTGCTACAGCAGGACTTATTACAATGGAAGACCTTATCGAGGAAATAGTCGGCGACATAAAGGATGAATATGACGTAGATGAGGCCGACAATGTAAGGAAGATTGGCAAATATGAATATTTAGCTCAGGGTACCGCAAGGCTTGATGAGGTCAATGAAGTTACCGGCCTAAGTCTTGAATCAGAAGAATATGAATCCATAGCAGGACATGTAATTAATTTATTAGGACATCTTCCGGGCCCTGGTGAAATGGTTCGTTCAGGACACGTTCAGTATGTTGTTTCTAAGGTAATAGATAAGAGAATTGATGAAGTGAAAATCATATTTGATAAGGGTTTTGTACCAGGTAAGGACAAGTTAGAGGAAGATGTAGAAAAGTCCGGTGGTAAGGGATGATTTTTAAAAAAGTAATTATTTTGAATAATATATTAGAAGCATTATTATAATATATATGCAAATAGTGTAAAGCGGACAATAAGTGTCCGCTTTATATATGAATGGGCGAAGGAAAAAGGGTGTGTTAAGAAAATTCTATAACTACACATGGAGGATCAAGAAATGGGAAAGTACACAAAAGAAGACATTAAAAGACTTGTTGAAGAAGAAGACATTGAGTTTATCAGACTCCAGTTCACCGATGTAGAAGGAATATTTAAAAATCTTGCTATTACAACGCGTCAGCTCGACAAGGCGCTTGATGGAAGATGCGTCTTTGATGGCAACTGCATAGAAGGGTTCAGGGCAGCAGGCGAGGCTGAGATGTATTTAGTTCCTGATTATGATACCTTTACCATATTTCCATGGAGACCACAGAGCGGAAAGGTAGCAAGATTTATTTGCGATATTTATAAGCCAGACGGTGAGCCTCTTGTATTTAGCCCAAGAACAGTACTTAAGAATGTATTAGATAAGGCATCAGATGAGGGTTATGAGCTTAAGGTAGAATCTGAATGTGAGTTCTTCCTTTTCGATTTAGGAGAAGACGGAGAAATCAAGCCTTATACAAAGGAAAATGGCGGATATTTTGACGTAAGTCCTTTAGATCAGGGTGAAAATGCAAGACGTGAAATGGTCATGATGCTTGAGGATATGGGTTTCCAGATTATGTCATCTTTCCATGAGGAAGCAAAGGGACAGCATGAAATAGACTTTAAGTATACTGATGCGCTAAGGAGTGCAGATGATGTGATGACCTTCAAGATGGCTGTTAGGACAATAGCAAGAAGACACGGTTTCCATGCTACTTTTATGCCAAAGCCACGTACAGATGCAGATGGTTCTGGAATTCATTTTAATTTCATGCTATATAAGGATGGAAAAAATGTATTCTATGATGAGAAGGCTGAAAATGGTCTGAGTGAAGAAGCTATGAGCTTTATTGCAGGAATACTTGCTCATGCTGATGAAATAGCAGCTGTTACTAATCCATTAGTAAATTCTTACAAGAGATTGGTTCCTGGCTTCAGAGCACCTGTTTATGAGGGCTGGTCTACTCAGAGCACTTCTACTATGATAAAGGTTCCATTCCAGAGAGGTCATATGACAAGGATAGAGCTTAGAAATTCTGATCCTTGCTGCAATCCTTATCTTGTATTTGCTCTTGCACTCAGTGCAGGACTTGAAGGAATTAAAAAGAAGCTTAAGGCTCCTGAAATGATCGAAAATGATCCGAAATTAAGTGAAGTAGAGCTTGAGAGAAGGGCTAAGCACTTACCAACGACTCTCCTTGATGCAGTAAAGAGCATGGAGGGCAGTCTGTTTGTAAAGGAAGTTTTAGGAGATAAATTATTTAATACCATAATTGAAGCTAAAAAGGCAGAATGGATTGAATATTCCGGACAGGTTTCTGATTGGGAATTAGCACGCTATCTGAACCGCTTCTAAAAATGTTTTTATAGAACTTAGAGAAGGTGGTGAAGAGGATTGCTTGAGATAATTGTGGCTTTCGGGAAGGAAAGCGATGCTTCAGTTATAAAGAAAATCCTTGTCCGTGATGGTTATAGTGTTTCGTATGTATGTACAAGCGGCGCACAGGTTCTATCAAAAACAGATGAAATAGATGAGGCTCTTGTAATTTGTGGTTACCGTTTAAATGATATGTCCTTTAGGGAACTTCATGATAACCTTCCTGAGAACTATAAGCTTTTACTTATAGCCTCTGCAGGAAGAATAGCAGAAATTACTGATAACGGCATAATGTCATTAAAAATGCCGTTATCAAGGTCTGAATTCGTAGATACTATTTCCATGATATTTGCGGAAGATAGGAAGGCGAAGAAAGCTAAAAGAAATCAGCCTAGAAAGCATTCTGATGAGGAGAAGGAAATAATAAATAAGGCCAAGAGCATATTAATGGATAGAAATAATATGACTGAAAGCGAGGCGCACCGTTATATTCAGAAAAATAGCATGAATTCCGGTACTAGTCTTGTTGAAATGGCAGAGATGATAATCAGACTAAGCCGTACATAATTTTTAAACCGAAAGCTTAAAAATATGTACGGCTATTTAATACTAAAGAGAAAGGTGGAGCAAGGGATGGTTATAGTGCCAGAGTTTTTAAGTGAAAATGATTATATTGGAGTGACAGCGCCATCAGATGGAAATTCTGATGAAGGAAAGCTAAAAAAGTTTGATTATGGAATTAAAAAACTTGAGAAAAGAGGCTTTAAAATAAAGTGTTCTCCTGACTGCAGAACTTCTGAAAAGGGAAGAAGTGCTTTGGCTAGTATTAGAGCAGCAGAATTTATGGAGCAGATAGAGGATAGGGAAATCGGTGCCATGATACTTGCTAAGGGCGGGGATTATCTTGTTGAGACCTTAAAGTTCATGGATTTTGATAAAATAAGAAAAAATCCTAAATGGATTCAGGGCTATTCAGATCCTACAGGAATTCTGCATGCAGTGACAGTTAATTCGGAAGTAGCTACAATTTATGGACATAATTTTGCTGTCTTTGGAAATAGAAAATATACGGATGACATAAATTCGAATTTAAATCTGCTTACAGGAGGAATGAGAAAATATTCCTTCCCTAATGCCGGAGCTGGAATTTTTAAGGAAATAGACGGTGAGAGATATTTTGTTCAAAATGGCTTTGATTTGGTTTCGACGCATTTTCCTAATGGAAAAGGTGTATTTAGCGAATTTAACGTAGATACTAAAAATTATGTCAGTACCTGGAATTATGAAAAGGCGGCTGCTAATGGAAAGGGAAAATCTACTGCTTCTGCAGAGGGCATAATGCTTGGCGGCTGCATAGATGTACTTGTACTAATGTGCGGCACTAAATATGATAAAACGAGGGAGTTTATTAAAAAGAACTGCAAAGAGGGCGTTCTTTGGTATTTTGAAAGCTTTGCCTTTAATTCTGAAACTTTGACTCTAGCTCTGTGGCAGCTGAAGGAAGCGGGATGGTTTGAAAATGCTAAAGGCTTCATATTTGGAAGACCTACCTTTTATCATTCTGGTTATAAGATAAAATATGAAGAGTCGGTAATGGCTTCTCTTGAGGAAATTACTAAAGATGAGGAAATCCCTGTATTCTTTAATGCAGATATAAGTCATTATCCGCCAAGAATGTCCGTTGTTAATGGAGTTTATGGAAGGTTTGAGGTGAAAAGAGGAAGCTCAAAACTGATGCAGAAGCTTTGATAAAGGTGGCCGCAATACTTGACTTTCAGATAGATTTAAAAGATAAATGTTAAAAGTACAGTTGCAGAAATTAAAATAAGGCAGTGTTAACACAGTATTGACACTAAGTTGACAAATGTGAACAAATTTGAACGAGAAATAACCTAAAATGTTCACAAAGTGTTAACAGGATGGCTAAACCAAATACACAATTACATATTATAATAAGCTCATAAGTTAAAAGAAGTTAGAAACCTTTTTGATTTAGATTATTCCATAGATTTTTTCATAAATAAGCCCGATGGTCAACCTCCCCCATACTATCGGGCTTCTCCTCTTTTTAGGGGGCTTTTTTTATGCCGTTTTTTGTTGAAATGATACGTTTATTTAGATTATGTTAATGATTATTTGTGGATTTTTAAGGTTGAATTTTAATAAAATCTTTGTTATAATGCCTTTGCCGTATGGTGCCTTGTAAAAGAGGGTAAAAGGGAACGCAGTGCAAATCTGCGCCAGCCCCCGCTACTGTAGAAGAAGGAAAAACGGAATATATCCATTGTATTATTACTATTATTAATATATTTATCTATCCATTAAGGATCTTTATGGTGAAGACTGAAAATGGAAGAGCATGATGTATCAGAGTATATCGAAGTATATCTTAAGAGTTTTATATATAGAATAATATGAGAAGGAACCGCAATTATATTATTTAATAATTGAATGGGTTAATCCATTAAGTATTAAATAGATAATTACCTTTAGGCAGGAAACCTGCCATATGAGCTATTTACGTGCAATTTCCCGGGGACCGGAAATTAGCAAGAGGAGAAAGAAATGAGAAAGAATAAGATTTACGCAGCACTTACTATTGCAGCACTCAGTGCAACAATGTTTGTAGGTTGTGGAGAGAACAAAGAGGAAGCTACAACAACCACAACTACTTCATCAGTAGAGGCTACTGAAGAGGCAACAACTGAAGCTACAGAAGCAACTGAAGCTACAGAAGCAACAGAAGAAGTAACAACAGAGGCTACAGAGGCTACAGAAGGAGCAGAAGCAACAACAGAAGCAACAACAGAAGCAACAACAGAGGCTACAGAAGGAGCAGCTGAAATTACTGAAACTGTTTATCCATTCACATTTACAGAGCTTGATGGTACAGAGGTAGTAATCGAATCAGAGCCAGAAAAGATTGTTTCAATGGGACCAAATGTTACTGAAATTCTTTATGCACTTGGCGCAGGAGATAAGTTAGTTGGAAGAACAGATTATTGCACTTATCCAGAAGAGGTTTCATCAGTAGAGTCAATTGGTACAATGTATACACCGGATATCGAGAAGATCGTTAGCCTTGAGCCAGACGTTGTTCTTGGATCAACACATTTCGATGCAGAAGTAGAAGCTAATATCAAGGAGCAGGGAATTGTTACAGCAGCTCTTTATGATGAGTCAGAATATACAGGAGTTTATGACATTATCACAAAGGTAGGTCAGATTGTTAATAAGAATGCAGAAGCAGCAGAATTAGTTGCTTCAATGAAGGAGGATGTATCAGAAGTAATAGATATCTTATCTGCAGCAGAGACAAAGCCAACTGTTTATTATGTAGTAGGCTATGGTGAGTACGGCGATTATACAGCAGGTGGAGATACCTTTATCGGCGGACTTATTGAGGTTGCTGGCGGCGAAAATATCGCAAAGGATGTTTCAGGCTGGTCTTATGACCTTGAGAGCCTTGTAGCAGCAGATCCAGAGATAATTGTTATCGGAACTGGAATGAAGGATGATTTTGTTACTCAGGAAAATTACAAGGATCTTACAGCAGTTAAGGAAGGAAAGGTTTATGAAATAGATAATGACCTTCTTGAGCTCCAGGGCCCACGTAATTCAGAGGGTATCAGGGCGCTTGCAGAGATCATTCATCCAGAGCTTTTTACTGAATAATTTATTGATTATTTTTTTGATGTCAGGCGTCAGGGAGACAAGTAATTGCGACTTTGGCGCCTTTATTAGAATAAAATGAAAAAAGTAAAAATGATTGTTATAATGCCTGTTCTGATAATAGCACTGCTTGCTATTGTGATAGCGGCGGCCTGCGTCGGTTCGGCAAATATTCCTTATTTAACTGCAGGGAAAATAATAGCAAGTGACATTCCTTTTTTAAAGGATCTTGTTTCACTTGAGGATGTGCCGAATAAGTACATCACGATTGTTAATAATATAAGATTTCCTAGAATTATAGTATCGGGCTGTGTTGGTATGGCTTTAGCTCTTGTGGGCGGAGCCTATCAGGGTATTTTGGGGAATCCTCTTGCAGATCCTAATATACTTGGTGTCTCATCGGGAGCAGCAGCAGGAGCGACCATAGCTATAGTGTTTGGAACCTCCACTGGAATGCTAGGCCTTTCCTTTACGAGCATCTGCGCTTTCATAGGAGCGCTTATTACGGTGGCACTTGTTTTCTTTTTATCTCTTAGAAAGGGAAAAACCTCTGATATAAGGCTTTTACTTACAGGAACAGCTATGAGCTCGGCGCTGTCTGCGTTTATCTCGCTTGTAATGTCTCTTGATAAGGATAATCTTGAAAGAATATACCTGTGGACACTTGGAAGCTTTTCGGCATCAAATTGGAGCAAGGTGAAATTTATAGTGCTGTTTTCGTCTATATGCTCAGTAGTAGTTCTGCTCTTTGCAAGAGAACTTGACATAATAGCAGTTGGAAGTGATACTGCTGTGACGCTGGGAGTGGCAACTGGTAAGGTTAAGAGTGTGATAATTCTTGTATCTACTATGCTTGTTGCGTCAGCGGTAAGTGTTAGCGGAATTATTGGTTTTGTAGGCCTTATAGTGCCTCACTGCGTAAGGATGCTTTTTGGAGCTTCACATAGAAGACTTTTACCTGCATCAATGGTACTTGGAGCTATGTTTATGATTTTTTGTGATTCCATAAGCAGAACAATAATAGCACCTTCGGAGGTGCCGGTTGGAGTTATTACGGCGGTTTTCGGAGCGCCATACTTCATATTTCTTTTACATAAATCTGGAAAGTAATTATAGAAAAAACGCTTTAAGCAGCAGCTTAAAGCGTTTTTTTATTAAAAGTATTAAAGCTTGTTAGAAACCAAGAGAAATAAAACCTGCACGAGATAAAAGATCGATTATCATTATTATAATGCACATAATAATATAAGTAGTAATTCCGGCATTTGAATAGGTAAGCTTCATGTTTTTCTTGTCGATGACAGGAGTAGTAGGATCTACAAGCATATTCTTTCTTTTGGCAATAAAGAGGGTAACGCCGATAATTGCAATAACAACTTGCAAGATTGTATATACTGAGCTTACGATATCAATAGGTGACATTGTGGAAAAATCAGTAGAATCAGTAGAACCGAGGCGCATGAATATGCTTGGAATTACTCCACCGACCGTATTTATACAAAAGTGAAGGAACATAGTATATAGAATATTGCCTGTTCTTATGTATACCCATGCAAAAATCATTCCAAGAGCAGTGGCATAGAAGAACTGACTTATATTCATATGGAAAAGTCCGAATATGATACCTGACAAAATTATAGCATTTAATTCGCCGAACTGAACGCAACGATCTATAAGAATTTTTCTAAATAACAGTTCTTCGAATATTGGCGCTAATACTGCTGTCATCAGGATGGTAAATGATAGGGGGATATCTTTTAGAATACTTTCTAATGAATTTGTGACCTCAGTATTATTAATCCCGCCGACCAATGCTTCGATGGCTATAGAAATGAGATTTCCAGTCATCATTATTCCAAAAGCCATAATGAGAATTATTAGTAGATTTTTAGCAGTAAGCTTATTCTTTGGTAGGCTCACTCTAGGTATTTTTTTCATCATAAGTAAGAATATAGGAAATGCAATTGCATACATTGTTATTTCACTGATAATAAATGTAATAAGAAGAATGTTTTTGAAATTTTGCATTAATGATTCAACAAAATTATTTGCTAGAATAAAAGAAATTAATAATTGCGCTGCAATTGTTATTCCAAAATAGGCAACATAGCAAAATCCTATTTTTGAAAATAAATGTTTGATATAGTTTGTTCCGATTGTGATATCAGTAGGAGAGGTGTTTGCATTATTGATATTGAATGCATTGTCATTGTTGTTTGTATTGTCAATATCGCCTGTATTATTAAAATTGTTTGAATTATCTTCCATAAAAACCTCCTTAGCCTAAAAATTTAAGTTTTTTAAATGACCCACGGGCGAAAACCCATTACCTTTAGGCGGTGGGTAGTTCACCTTAATAAAATTGTAATTAACAAAAAAGACTGTTTTCTCGATGTGAAAAAACAGTCTAATAAAGAGCACGAGACGGGATTCGGACCCGCGGCCTTCGCCTTGGCAAGGCGACGCTCCACCACTGAGCCACTCGTGCATTGTTTTTGCTTGAATGTGTTTCTTCAAGCGACTTGATTAGTATATACGATTTGAATTGTTTTGTCAAGAGTTTTTTTAAAAAAATCAGTAAAAAAATTTGCGGAGGATAATTTTGTAAATGGTTAGAGAGATAGATAAATAATAAAGCTAAAATTATAAGATAATACATCAGAAAATTCTCAATAAATTCAATTGACAACTTGATTTTTTAAGGGTTTTAGGGTATACTTATAGGTACTGACTTAATATTTTTTTAGTATTTTAAGGGGAGGAAAACTGATGTCTTATAATTCTGACATGAAAAAGATAGTCGATGAATTCAGAAAAACCGACTATATAAGGCCTGAAGATCTGCCAAATATAGATCTTTACATGGATCAGGTCATTACTTTTATGGACAGACACCTTGAGACAACAAGGCGTTTTAGTAGTGACAAGCTATTAACTAAAACCATGATCAATAATTATACTAAAAATGATCTTCTTCCTTCTCCAGAAAAGAAGAAATATACCAAGGATCATTTATTCCTTTTGATATATATTTATTACATGAAGAATTTCTTATCGATAAATGACATACAGACAATGCTAAAGCCGCTTACCGAGAAATACTTCGGTGGAAAAGGAGATAGGACCTTAGAGGATATTTATAAGGATGTTTTTGATATGCAGCATGAGTACAGTGTCGAAATGGTAAGAGATGTACTTGAGAGATTCACCGCTGCAGAAAATAAAACTAAAAATATTGAAGATAAGGAAGAAAGAGATCTGTTAAAGAGATTTTATCTGATTTCAGCCCTTTGCTTTGATGTTTATGAAAAAAAACAGCTCATAGAAGCAATCTTAGATGATTCCTCTATGAGCGTGAAAGAAGCTGGTAAAAATAAAAAGAATGATGCTAAAAAGAAGAAATAAATTATTCTTCTGAAGTATCTGAATTCTTTTTTATGAAATCTGGGAAGGTTCCGATATCTTTTATTACCTTATCAAAGCTTCCCTCGCCATAATTTAAGGCGCGGCTTACACGGCTGATTGTAGCAGTAGAAGCACCGGTCTGTTTTGATATTTCGTTGTAGGTTTCCTCTTCGCGGAGCATTGATGCAACGGCAAGTCTTTGAGAAATCGATAGAATCTCATTAACGGTGCAGATGTCTGAAAAGAATTCCTGAGCACTCTGCTTATCCTTAAGTGAAAGGATTGCTTCAAATAAATAATCTACTGATGGATGCTTTATATTTTTTTCTGACATATTGATTTCCTTTCTAGCCTGAACAATATATAAAAAATAATAAAATTCTTAATGGTCTGGCAATTGTTTTTTATATCGGTATTTTAACACTTTAGTACCTTAAAGTAAAGCGCTTTTTAAATAATTTTTAGAAAAAAAATAAAATAAATATGTTTTAGTGGTTTATTTTTTGACAATTATGTGATATAATGTATAAACGTGAGGAGAATATGTTGTATGAATAATAAAAATGGAGAAGAAAATAATCTTCAGTACATATTCCCGACGGATGTTATATTTGCCAGTGGAGTAAGAGATGGGCATGAAATTACAACCCGTTTTGATGTTCGGCATGGTATTTACGATCTCAATGGTGCAACGCTCCTCAATGATGGTGTAAATTTCACCTGTTATTCAAGTGGAGCAACTAGCGTTTCTCTTTTATTATTTGACAGAGGCAGTACGGAGCCCTATGCTAAGATAAGAATTCCTGAAAAATACAGGATAGGTGATGTATATTCAATCATAATATTTGGATTAAATATAGAAGAATTTGAATATGCGTATAGTCTTACAGGTCCGTGGGAGCCGCAAAAAGGTCTTTTGTTTGATGAAAAAAATTATCTTTTAGACCCATATGCGAGAGCCGTTACAGGTCAGAGCAAATGGGGACAAGATAACATATCAAAGGGAAATACCAAGGCAAGAGTGGTAAGAAATGATTATGATTGGGGAAGTTCACTTCAGCCACATACACCTATTGAAGATGTAATAATCTATGAAATGCATGTCAGAGGTTTTACAAAATCAGAGACCTCTGGTGCCGTAAAAAAGGGGACCTTTGGCGGAGTAATAGAAAAAGCCTATTATCTAAGAGCGCTTGGAGTAACAGCCGTTGAACTGCTTCCTGTTTTTGAATTCGATGAGAATATGGAAAATAGGGTGGTTGATGGAAAAAAGCTACTGGATTATTGGGGATATAATACTATAAGTTTCTTTGCTCCTAATACGGGATATACCTATCAGGTTGAATATAACCGTGAAGGAACAGAGCTTAAGGACATGATAAGAATTCTTAATCAGTCTGGTATCGAGGTTTATCTCGATGTTGTATTTAATCATACTGCAGAAGGAAATGAGAAAGGGCCTTTCCTTTCCTTCAAGGGCTTTGATAATAATATTTATTATATGCTTACTCCGGATGGAAAGTATTATAATTTCAGCGGATGTGGAAATACTATAAATTGTAATCATCCGGTGGTTCAACAATTGATAGTTGATTGTCTAAGATATTGGGCAATTAATTATAGAGTAAATGGCTTTAGGTTTGATTTAGCAAGTATACTTGGTAGAAGCGAGGATGGTTCCCCGATGACTCATCCGCCGCTAATTGAGCGTCTTGCAAATGACCCGATCCTAAAGGAATGCAAGCTTATAGCCGAGGCCTGGGATGCAGGTGGAATGTACCAGGTGGGAAGCTTTAATGCAAGCAACAGGTGGTCAGAGTGGAATGATAAATACCGCGACTGCATCAGGGATTATATGAAGGGAGATTTCTGGCGTGCGCCGGAAGCACTTCAGAGAATAACCGGAAGCAGGGATATCTTCGGAAATAAAAATGCAGAAGCTTTATCGACGGTCAATTTCATTACCTGCCACGATGGCTTTACACTTATGGATCTGTTTTCTTACAATACAAAGCACAATGAAGCAAATGGCTATGATAATATGGATGGAATAGACGATAATCATAGCTGGAACTGTGGTGTAGAGGGGGAGACAGATGATAAGAAGGTAATTGACCTTAGAATGCGCCTTATAAGAAATTCTGTGGTGACGCTCATGCTTAGCCGCGGAATCCCGATGATCCTCATGGGGGATGAAATAGGCAGAACTAAAAAGGGTAATAATAATACCTTCTGTCAGGATAATGAAATATCCTGGATGAACTGGAATCTAGTTGAAGAGAATGAAGAGCTATTTAATTTCTGGCGAAATGTGATTTCTTTTAGGAAGAAGCATCCTTCGATAAGCAGGAATTTAGAGCCTTCAGCGACGAATTATCCTTATATTTCGACTCATGCAGCTGATCCGGCTAGAACAGAGGTTACTTCTGATGACAGAGTATGCGGAGTAATGTATGCTGGAAGAAAAAAAGATGGTGAAGAAGACATTGTTTTTCTTGCAATAAACGTTCATTGGGAGTATAATAAGATTAAATTACCGCCATTGCCGGGAGGTTATAGATGGGCATTGGCGATAAATACAGCCGACAGCGATGATTACTGGTTCTATGATATGCCGGTACCGATCGGTTCGGATGAATATGAAATGAATTATAGAAGTATTGCTGTATTTGTGGCAATATGTTCTTGAGTATAATATTATACGAAAGAGGTAACTAATTATGGGACTTATGGAAAACTTAGGATTAAAAAAGAAGAAGCAGCAGGTGTTCCAGTATGAAGATCAGGACAATAGTATTTACGGAATGTATACACCAAGTCACTCAACTTCAAGCAAGACTCCTGATTTAGCTTCAACAATTCAGAATAATCCTACTACGTCAACACTTCCGGATAGTGATTCAAAGATTGCTTCACATGCGGCAGAGTCGGCTGCGAGCACGAGCACTAGTACATCAACACCAGCAGCATCAACACCAGCACCTGCACCAGCACCTGCACCAAGTACACCGGCTCCAGCTCCAGCACCAGCAAAGAAAGAAGAAACTTACGGAAGCAGTGTACCAAAGCCGGCACAGCAAGAATATGGCAGTGGTTCTTCATATGGCGGAAATAATGCTCAGCAGAGCCAGCCTCAGAATAATTATGGAAGTAATGTTAATCAGGGTTACCAACAGCAGGGAATGCAGCAGGGAATGCAGCCAGGAATGCAGAGCGGATACGCAATGCCAGGAATGCAGCCGGGAATGCAGAGCGGATACGCAATGCCAGGAATGCAGCCAGGTATGCAGAGCGGATACGCAATGCCAGGAATGCAGCCGGGAATGCAGAGCGGATACGCAATGCCGGGAATGCAGAGCGGATATGCAATGCCAGGAATGCAGAGCGGTTATGCGATGCCGGGAATGCAGAGCGGCTATTCAGCAGTACCGGGAATGCAGAGCGGTTATTCAGCAGTACCGGGAATGCAGAGTGGTTATTCAGTTGTACCAGGAATGCAGAGCGGATATGCAATGCCAGGAATGCAGAGTGGTTATGCAGCAATGCCGGGAATGCAGAGCGGTTATTCAGCTATGGGCATGGGCGGCTATGGCAACCAGCCAATGGATCAGAATGCTCAGATTACATCAGTAATTATGAATGCTATTATGCAGAATCTTCCAATGACAAAGGATCCAAGCGGAAACTTCTTATTTGGATGTGATACAAGACTTGAGCGTTACATGCTTAATTATAATATGCTCAACTGGTTCATAGGCCTCAACGACAATGATCAGGCATTATTCAAGGAAAGAGTAAGCGAGGTATGTTACCTTGAACTTGTTTCTATCATTGGTAATACAACTCTTACAGTACAGATGCAGACAAAGAAGATAAAGAAGAATTATTCATACTTTATCCCAATGAACTATGCAGATGAGCAGCCAGGAGATGTATCCGGTGCTGATATGGAAGTTCATTATTCAGAGGAAGCTATTAGAATTGATAGCGTTATCGATCCTGAAACAGGTGAGGCAGCTGAGGCAGATACAAAGCAGAAGCTTTATCAGTATCTCAACAATCCTAATGGCGGAAAGTACTTCCCATTGTTTACATCAGTGGAGAGCTGTAAGCAGCTTTTCCCAACAATGAGAGTTGCAAAGCTTTCATTTGATGAGTGCGTTCAGAATGCTTATGGTCTTGATGGTCTTGTTTATGACCCTACAAATTATGCAATATCTCTTCCATATGCTCTTTGCACAGATATGGGCGGAATTACTGGAGTATTCAGTTCTCAGAACAGATTCCAGGCTATGATGAAGCTTTATCAGGTAGCAAATGGCAAGGTTAAGGAGACTGCATATAAGCATATGTGTGAAGATATGTTCATGAAGACAGACTGGTTTACAGTACTTGTTCCAAATTCAGTTGCAGCTGGTAAGAATGAAATCTATATCGAGCAGCAGAATGTAGGAAATACACCTCTTCCAGGAATCATTCTTTTCACAGACAAGGATGCAGCAACAGAGTGGTTTGCTATTCATGAGGACTTCCTTCTTGATGGACTTCCATGCACAGGTATGGTCGGACAGGGAGCACTTGGTAGTATTCTTTCAGTTCTCTACAAGCAGAACAATTATGCAAGAATTACCATTGATCCGGGTGCATTATATGGTATCAGCGATTACATCAATAACTTCATTGATGTTGCAGGTATCATTCCAGATCAGGTTCCTTTCAATAAGGATACAGACCTTTCACAGTTCGTAATGAGAACATAATCTTATTTGTAATAATAATAATAATAATAATAATAATAATAATAATGGAAGGGCTGTCACAGTTTGTGACAGCCCTTTTTTAGCGAATATGTCAGTAAACTAGTGGCTTTTAGCTACACTATAGTAAAATACATCAAAAAATACATTAAAAATTTAGGGTTGCAAAAAACACTTTCAATGTTATAATATAATGCGTGAGTTTTAAGCGCTACTTATATAATATTATAAGAAGAAAAATCATAGATTGGAGAAGTAAAAAGATGAGCAGTTTTAACATTGCAGTTATTAAGGGCGATGGAATCGGTCCTGAAATTGTAACAGAAGCAGAAAAGGTTCTAAATGCGGTAGGAAAGAAGTATGGCCATGAGTTCAATTATACAGATATCCTTATGGGCGGATGTTCTATTGACAAGTACGGCGTTCCTCTTACAGATGAAGCACTTGCAATTGCAAATGCAAGTGATGCAGTTCTTCTTGGCGCGGTTGGCGGCAAGGTAGGAGAATCTAAGTGGTACGAGCTTCCAGCAAACCTTAGACCTGAGGCAGGACTTCTTGCAATAAGAAAGGGAATGGGACTTTTCTGTAACCTTCGTCCAGCTAAGCTTTTTCCACAGTTAAGACAGGCTTGTCCTTTAAAGGAATCAATCATTGGAGATAAGGGCTTTGATTTTGTTGTAGTTAGAGAGCTTACGGGCGGTGTTTATTTTGGACCTAGAAAGACAGAGGTTGTTGATGGAATCCGCAAGGCAACAGATACAATGCCATATGATGAAAATGAAATAAAGAGAATTGTAAAGAGTGCATTTGAAATTGCCATGAAGCGCGGCAAGAAGCTTGCAAGTGTAGATAAGGCAAATGTTCTTGATACTTCAAGACTCTGGAGACAGATTGTTTCAGAGGTTGCTGCAGATTATCCAGAGGTAACTGTAGAAAATGTGCTTGTAGATAATTGCGCAATGCAGCTTGTAAAGAATCCTCTTCAGTTCGATGTAATAGTTACAGAGAATATGTTCGGTGATATCCTTACAGATGAGGCTAGTGAGGTTACAGGTTCAATCGGAATGCTTTCATCAGCAAGTCTTGGTTCAACATATCACGGTGACAAGCAGCTTGGTCTTTATGAGCCAAGCCATGGTTCAGCACCTGATATTGCAGGTAAGAATCTTGCTAATCCACTTGCTACAATTCTTTCAGCAGCAATGATGCTAAAGTATTCTTTCAATCTTGAAAAGGAAGCTCAGGCTATCGAAGATGCCGTTAATAAGGTACTTGATGATGGTTACAGAACAGGTGATATCATCCTTGCATCAGAGGATGCTTCTAAGTTCAAGAAGGTCGGAACAAAGGAAATGGGCGATGCAGTAGCAGCAAATATTTAATCTGCATATACTAGCGCATTGAATGCGTCTAATATAATAAGAAATACCTAAAAGCGTGAAAATATAATTGGAGGATGTTTCTATGGGAATGACAATGACACAGAAGATTCTTGCAGCACATGCCGGTCTTGATAGTGTAAAAGCAGGAGATCTTATAATGGCAAAGCTTGATATGGTTCTTGCTAATGATATTACAGGACCAGTTGCCATAAAGGCTGTTGAGAAATTAAATAAGAAGACAGTATTTGATAAGGACAAGGTTTCTCTTGTACCGGATCATTTTACTCCTAATAAGGATATTAAGTCTGCTGAGAACTGTCTCATTATGAGAGAGTATGCTCATAAGCAGAATGTTACAAATTACTTTGAAGTTGGTGAAGTAGGTATCGAGCATGCCCTTCTTCCTGAAAGAGGACTTGTAGTTGCAGGTGATGTTGTTATCGGTGCAGATTCACATACCTGTACTTATGGAGCACTTGGTGCTTTTTCAACTGGTGTTGGTTCAACAGACATGGGCTGCGGCATGATCACAGGTCAGGCATGGTTCAAGGTTCCACCAGCAATAAAGGTTGTTCTTAAGGGAAAGCTTAATAAGTGGGTTTCAGGTAAGGATATCATCCTTGACCTCATCGGAAGAATCGGTGTAGACGGAGCTCTTTATAAGTCACTTGAATTTGTTGGTGATGGCGTTGCTGACCTCTCTATGGATGACAGATTTACCATTGCGAACATGGCTATCGAAGCAGGCGCAAAGAATGGTATCTTCCCGGTTGATGAAAAGACAATAGAGTATATCAAGGAGCATTCAAAGAAGCCTTATCAGGTATTTGAGGCTGATGAGGATGCAGAATATGAGAGCACTGTTGTTATGGAGCTTGATAAGCTTGAGCCAACGGTTTCTTTCCCGCATCTTCCAGAGAATACAAGATTAGTTAAGGATTCAGGTGATGTTGAGCTTGATCAGTCAGTTATCGGTTCATGTACAAACGGACGTATCAGCGATCTTAGAATTGCAGCACAGGTTCTTAAGGGAAAGCATGTTAAGAAGGGACTTAGATGTATCGTTATTCCGGCTACTCAGTCTGTTTATCTTCAGGCTATCAAGGAAGGCCTTATTACAACCTTCGTTGAAGCAGGCTGTGTTGTAAGTGCACCTACTTGTGGACCTTGTCTTGGTGGACATATGGGTATCCTTGCTAAGGGCGAGAGAGCAATATCTACTACAAACAGAAACTTTGTAGGACGTATGGGCCATGTAGAATCTGAAGTTTATCTTGCAAGTCCTGCTGTAGCAGCAGCAAGTGCAGTAACAGGCAGAATAAGCCAGCCTTCAGATATTGGTTTATAATAGATCAGAAAAGCTTATTAGAAAAAAACAAAGAATAGAATAAGGAGAAAACCAATGAAAGCACATGGAATTGTACATAAATTCGGAAATAATGTAGATACAGACGTTATCATTCCAGCAAGATATCTTAATATGACAGATCCAGCAGATCTCGCTAAGCACTGCATGGAGGATATCGATAAGGATTTCGCCAGCACAGTAAAGCCGGGAGAAATCATGGTAGCTGAAAAGAATTTCGGCTGCGGTTCTTCAAGAGAACATGCACCTATAGCAATTAAGGCATCAGGCGTAAGTGTAGTTATCGCTGAGACTTTTGCAAGAATTTTCTATAGAAATGCAATCAATATCGGACTTCCTATCATTGAATGTAAGGAAGCTTCAATCGCTATTAAAAATGGTGATGAGGTAGATGTTGACTTTGATTCAGGTATCATTACAGACGTTACAACAGGAGAAAAGTTCCAGGGACAGTCTTTCCCTCCATTCATGCAGAAGATAATTACAGCAGGAGGACTTGTAAACTATCTTAATGAGAATTTTGAAGATTGATGAAATAAAGCAATAAATAGATACAAAAAGCAGAAAAGACCTAGTTTTTTCTGCTTTTTTTATATATTGAAATTAAGTGCAAAATATGGTATAATTGATAAGATTATGGGAAGTGTTGCTATTTTATGAGCTGTCAAAAAAAGGGCATTTTTTTAGATATGGGAGATTATTAAAATGGAAGCATTATGGAATGCAAAATTTATGGGAATTACATTTTTTAACGTATATTACACCTTCTTTATTTTTGCGATAGGTGGATGGGTATACGAGAGCATATTCCAATCAATTCTTGAAAAGAAGGTATTAAATAGAGGCTTTTTAAATGGGCCTATTATACCAATATACGGTCTTGGCGGAATGGCTGTATATATACTTTTGTTTAACGATTATACGAAAAAATTTACTACAGAGCACACTTTTTTAAATGGAGTGGCTATTTATTTTGCGGGTCTTATTTTTTGTACAATACTTGAGTATTTTACATCCATACTTATGGAAAAGATTTTCCATGCCCGCTGGTGGGATTATACAACCTGGCCATGTAATTTTCAGGGAAGAATATGTCTTATCGCATCTGTATTTTGGGGAGTTGTGGCGGTTTTGGCTGCATGGATTCTTTTGCCGGGGGTTCAAAAGCTCATTAATAACTTTGAAAGACCTGCTTTTGAATATGTAGCTTATGTACTTTGGGCTATTTTCTGTACAGATCTTATAATGACAATTATTGCTACAGTATCCTTTGATAAGCTTCTTAATAACATTCAGATGGTCCGCAGAAGCTTTTTCGAGTCTGCAACAATGCAGAAATTCAGTGAAGCAAAGGATGAAATTGTTGCTAAGTATGAAGAAAGCCGCTTTGCAGATTATAGTGAAAGTATCCATAAATATCTGAGCGGTGCTAAGGGCAAAATCAATGAATCCGTGGGGAATGTCATGGAAATGATAGGAGCTGGAACTGAGGTAGTAAAGGGTAAAGCGCATAGCGGTGTTGAGTATATAAAAAATGGAGTTATATCCTATAATGAATTTGCAGCGGAGCATCATATTCCAAGGATTCCTAATATCAGAAAACTCGAAATCAAGAGAATTATAAGAGCCTTCCCTCAGATGAAGGTAGAAGGAAGAGAAGGTGCTCTTATGGATCTGAAGGAAAAGATTTCTTTAGAAGAAGCAGAGAAAAATAGAAGACATGCAGATATAAGAAAATCAAGTGATAGCAAGGCTGATAATTGTGGGACAAATATTAAGGAAAAAAGTAAAGATAGTAATATAGAAAATATTAGCAAGGAAGCTGAAGGCAGGGATGCTAGCGAAGGAAATAAAGGTAAGATAGCTGAAGACAGGGATGCTAGCGAAGGAAATAAAGGTAAGATAGCTGAAGGCAGGGATAATAGCGAAGGGAAAAATAATAACAGCAATAATAAGAGTAGTGTTGGGAAAAAAAGCCATAAAAGCTAAGCTTAATAGAAGATAGGATATTCAAGATTCACAAATGAATTAAATGGGGCAGAAAGGATTTAATGAAGGATAATTTAAAAAATTATACCGAGTATGAGAAAAGTCAGGTCAAAAAGTATGAGGAAAGTGTCCATAAGGAGACTAACGAAAGACTTAGCCTGAAGCCCGAGGCGAAACCACTCAAGGGCGAAAAAAAGCCTCCTGCAAGACCGACAGACATTTATAAGGGAAAAGGTCGCATAAAGACCTTTATGAGCGGCTTTGTAGAGGCTGCTATTGTTGCAGGCCTGGTAATTTTACAATTTGTATTTATTTATGTGCTGAGCTATAGATTTATGCATTCAGCATATGTATATGCTGCAATTGAAATTATTTCATTCCTTATAATTGTATCACTTGTGAATGGCAGCAAGAGCCCATCTTATAAAATGGCGTGGATAGCCATAATTGCGCTTCTCCCACTAACAGGGCATATTATTTATATACTCTGGGGAAGACATGGAGTAAATAAGAGTCTTGATGATAGGGTACTTTATTTCATAAGAAGAGGAAATAATTATAATAAAAAAGATGATAAGGTTCTTGAAGCTGTTGAGCATAGATTTCCTGCGAAATCTAGAATGGTAAAATACCTGCAGAACTTTGACATGACAGTTAGCGCTAATAATAAGGTGACTTATTATGATATGGCAGACAAGGCCTTTGAGGCATTTTTTGAAGATGTCAGAAATGCAAAAAAATATATACTTATTAATTTCTTTATCGTAGGTGAAGGAGCATTATGGGATAAGCTTCATGAACTTCTTCTAGAAAAGGTAAAGGAAGGCGTAAAGATAAAGTTTTTATATGATGATTTCGGCTCGCTTTGGAGGGTTCCAAAGAATTTTAAGCAGATGCTTGAAGCAGAAGGAATAGAAGTCGCTGTGTTTAATCCAATAAACAGATATATTAGTAGACTATATATGAATTATAGAAGTCATCAGAAAATATTGGTAATTGATGGAGAAATTGGATATACCGGAGGCTTTAATTTAGCAGATGAATATGTAAATCTGGTAAATCGCTTCGGTACCTGGAAGGATACTGGTATCAGAATCGAGGGTGAAGGTGCATGGGGACTTACTGTTGCCTTCCTTCAGATGTGGGAGGTAAGTAAGGATAAGGAATGTATAGATTATAATGCATTTAAGACACCAAGGAAATTTGAGAAGAATGATACCTTCTGTCAGATAATAACTGATGGTCCGGCCAATAATCCTAGAAATCCTATAGAGAGCATGTATTCCCAGATAATTAATTCTGCAAAAAAATATGTCTATATTACTACGCCATACCTTCTGATAGATGATGACATGATGAAGGCGCTAGTTGTTGCAGCAGAGGGTGGAATAGATGTAAGAATAGTTACTCCGAGAATTCCAGATAAAAAGGCAGTAAAGCTTCTGACTGAGTATAATTACGGACCGCTTTTAAGGCTTGGAGTTAAAATCTATGAATATAATCCGGGCTTTATTCATGCTAAATGCATCATAACTGAAAGCTGCGGAATAGTTGGAACCATAAATATGGATTATAGAAGCTTTTATCTGCATTATGAGTGCGGCGCTTTTATCATTGATCCTAAGGTAATGCTTACAATAAAGGAGGACATCCTTACAACACTTGGTAAATGTAAGCAGATAACCTATGAGGAGTGGCAAAAGAGGCCATTAAAGAATAAGTTGATTCAGCCGATATTAATGTTATTTTCACCTCTTATGTAATAATAAAGGTGAAAAGAGCAAAGGTAAAGAGCAAAAGGTAAAGAGTAAAGGTAAAGAGTAAAGGTAAAGAGTAAAGGTAAAGAGTAAAGGTAAAGAGTAAAGGTAAAGAGTAAAGGTAAAGAGCAAAGGTAAAGAGCAAAGTTAAGAGCAAAAGGGAAAAGAGGTAATATGATAGTATATTTACATGGAAAATTAGCCTATACGACACAGGACTCTGCAATTATAGAATGTGCAGGAGTGGGCTATGAGGTATATATGCCGGCTAGGGAATTAGGTGAACTTCCTGATTCTGGAAAAGAAGTGCTGATTTTTACAAGTCATCAGATGAAGGAGGGCTCAGAGGAGCTGTATGGCTTTTTAGAAAAGAGCGAGGTAGGTCTTTTTAACCTTCTTCTTAATGTACCAAGCGTTGGACCAAAGAGTGCCATATCGATTATGTCAGTTTTGGATGAGAATGCGCTTAAATTCGCAATTCTTGCTAGAGATACTGCTACACTTTCCAAGGTACCAGGCGTTGGTAAGAAGACTTCAGAAAAGATAATTATTGAAATTGGTTCAAAGGTAGAAAAAATGGCTGCTGATGAAAATATCTCTGTTTTTACTAGTGCAGCCCTAGGAAGCAAGAAAAAGGGTTCAAAGAATGAAGATTCAGCTGAAAGAAAGGTGAAGGAGGAGGCTGTAGAAGCACTTGCAGCTCTTGGCTATACCTCTACAGATGCCCTAAAGGCAGTGAATGCAGTTGAATATAAGGAGGGAATGGATTCAGGAGAAATTCTGAGCTGTGCCCTTAAGAATCTTGCGGACTAGTCGCACCAGACCATTGCTCTGTCGTATAACTTTAAGTCGGGTCGGAGTAAGAGAAGCCTAGTGAGTTATATGTAAAAAGCCTTTATATCATTGTCGAGGTGATGTCGGATTCTTTATATGGTAACAGTATAAGGATACGCACAACCGTACATTGTACGGCATTTTGACAAGGCGGGCTTTTTTCGCCCGTGGGTCATTTATAAAAATAAGTAATAAAAAAGCAGGAGGATGCTTTGGAAAAAAGAACTATAACTGCCGATTTTACTGATGAGGATGCAAAGTTTGAACTTAGCCTAAGACCTCAATTTTTAAATGAGTATATCGGACAGGATAAGGTAAAAAAGAAGCTGAAGGTTTATATAGAAGCCGCAAAGCAAAGAGGTGAGGCACTAGATCATGTGCTTTTGTTTGGACCGCCAGGACTTGGAAAAACTACCTTAGCGGGAATAATAGCAAATGAAATGGGAAGTAAGCTTAAAATCACCTCAGGACCAGCGATAGAAAAGCCAGGAGATCTAGCAGCAATACTGAATTCTCTATCGCCTAATGATGTATTGTTTATAGACGAGATACATAGACTTAATAGACAGATAGAAGAAATATTATATCCGGCAATGGAGGATTTTGCACTTGATATAGTAATTGGAAAGGGAGCAACTGCTAAATCTGTAAGATTAAAGCTTCCTAAATTTACATTAGTTGCAGCAACGACCAGGGCAGGAATGATATCAGCTCCTTTAAGAGATAGATTTGGTGTTGTAGATAAGCTAGAATACTATTCAGTGCCTCAGCTTATGACCATAATTGAAGCATCGGCAAAGAAGCTCGGAGTCGATATAGATGATGAGGGAGCAAAGGAGTTAGCGAGCAGATCGAGAGGAACTCCAAGAATAGCTAATAGATTCTTAAAAAGAGTAAGGGATTTTGCTCAGATACAGTTTGATGGAAAAATTAATGAAGAGGTCGCAAAAAAAGCACTAGGTCTTATGGATGTAGATGCTGCAGGCCTTGACAGAGTAGACAGAGAGTTCCTGAAGGCAATGATAAATACCTATGGAGGTGGTCCGGTAGGATTAAAAGCGGTAGCCTCAAGCATAGGCGAGGATGCAGGAACGCTAGAGGATGTGTACGAGCCGTTTTTAGTTCAAAGTGGATATATAAAGAGAACTCCGCAAGGAAGAATGGTTACAGAGCTTGCATATCAGCATCTTGGATTGTAGAGGCTTTTATAAGTTGAAATCAGCTTTAAATATGTACTGTCACGCCTTTATATGGCTATGCATTAAAAAGCTGTGGGATATGATAGAGGCAAAGGGTAAGAAAAAAATAAAAATAAAGCGAGGCGTTTATGGAAAATACTACTACTACCTGCGAAGTAATTGTTGATGGAAAGAGACTTATGCTCAGTTCAGAAAAGAACATAGAGCATTTAAACAGGATTGCAGTATATCTTAATGGAAAGATAAAGCAGGTCAAGAGCCAGCAGTTCTATCGTTCAATTTCCAAAGAGAACGCAGACACTATTGTTGAGCTCAATCTTGCCGATGATGTAATTTCCTTAAAGACACAGATAGAGGATTTAGAAGAGGAGAAGTCAGTAAAGAATGATGAGATTTTCTCTCTAAAGCATGAAATCATCGAATTAAAGAGCAAATTAGCAGAGCTTGAGTCCGAAAATCAAAAGCTCAGAGAAGATAAAATAAGTAACGAAAAGGAAATCATCAAGCTTGAGACAGAGCTGGATGAACGTGCAAAGAAGAATAATAACAATGGCAATAGAAAATAATAAAATAGAACTGCTTGCACCTGCAGGCTCAATGGAGTCGCTTATTGCAGCCATTAATGCGGGAGCAGATGCGGTTTATGCCGGTGGTGGAAAATTTGGAGCAAGAGCCTTTGCCGAGAATTTTGATGAAAAGACCATGATAAAGGCAATAAAAATGGTCCATGCTGCCGGTAAAAAGCTCTATCTTACGGTAAATACTCTATTAAAGCAAAGCGAAATAGAAAATGAGCTGGCTTCATACATAAGACCATATTATGAGGCTGGTCTTGATGCGGTCTTAGTGCAGGATATGGGAGTGCTGAAGTTTTTAAATGAGGTTTTCCCTGGTCTAGAACTGCATGCAAGCACGCAGATGAGCATAAATATGGCAGAGGCGGTAAGCTTCATGCCTGTTACTAGAATCGTTCCATCAAGAGAGCTTTCACTTGATGAGATAAAGATCCTGAGGAAAAGCACTGATAAGGAAATAGAATGCTTTGCTCATGGAGCCCTCTGTTACAGCTATTCAGGAAGATGCATGTTCTCGAGTCTGTTCGGAGGAAGGTCTGGAAATAGAGGAATGTGCGCCGGTTCGTGCAGACTGCGCTATGAAATGGTCGATAATGGAAAGAGCATAGCCGATGGTTATTTACTTAGCTTAAAGGATATGTCTACCATATCATTGCTTCCAGAGCTTATGGAGGCAGGTATCAATTCTCTAAAGCTTGAAGGCAGAATGAAGGGGCCTTCTTATGCAGGAGGCGTTGCAAGAATGTACCGCGAGGCAATAGATAGCATTCTTGAAAAGGGAAGACCTTTAAGCAGGGAAGAGATAAGAGATAAAGAGAGAAAGCTTGCAGATCTTTATAATAGAGGAGGCTTTGGAACCGGCTACTATAAGGGGATTGCAGAAACCTTTACAAAAAGGCCGAATCATTACGGTGTTTTAGCTGGAAGAGTTACAGGAATTGGTAAGGGCTTTGTAAAAATTAAATACGAGATGGATATGGGCGCTCATGACGTTGTAGAAATAAGAAATAAAAGAGGCGTGAGCGAATATGAATATACCCTTAAGGATGAAATAAAAAGAGGCAGCGAGGTGCGTGCAAATGTGCTCCGCGGAACCCATGCAGAGATAGGCATGGAGGTATATCGTACCAGAAATGAAAACTTCCTTAAAGTTATCAATGATAGCTTCGTGAAGGATAAAATATCGACAGCCATATTGCTTGAGACTAAAGCGGTGACTGGTGAAAGGCTTGAAATAAAGGCCTGTAGAAAAAATGATGATAAAAAGGATCTTCTCTATGCAAAGGTGGAGGGTGATATTGTTGAAAAAGCCTCAAAGCAGGCTGTTTCCGAGGATAGAATAAGGCAGGCCCTGTCAAAGACGGGCGATACCTGCTTTTTCGTTCAGGAAAAAGAAGATATAAAGGTAAAAGCATCTAGCGATGCCTTTCTTCCAATGTCAGTTCTCAATGATTTAAGAAGAAAACTTCTTGATGAATTGTATGAAGTTTTAGCAAATGCCGATGCAAGGCTTGATGATAAAAAGCTGATTGACAGCAATTTAAGTCATGAGGAGCTTGTTTCTTTGATAAGCAGTCAGAAAAAGGATGAGGAGCTTTCAGATAAGATTTCCGAGAGAATAATGCAGCTTAAAGAAGAGAGGGCAAGGCATGATGAGGTCAATGAGTGCCTTAAAAGAGAGCTTTTAGAGTGTGAAAGCGGCGGTGATTCATCAGCTAAAAGGATTACCTCCTTTAAAAGAAGCTTTAATTCCTTTAAAATGCGTTTATTTGTTGCACTTACAAAGGAGCAGTTCCTTGCGGCTTTTGAGAGCCCTGGAATAAATGAGTGCGGCATAGATATAACAGATTTAGATGAAGATGAAATAAAAGAGCTAGCTCTTAAGACTCATGAAAAGGGAAAGACATTTTTAGTTCAGCTTCCTGCAATATGCAAGGTTAAGACCTATGCATTTATTGAAAAGGAGGTAAAGAATCTCTTTTCGTATATTGACGGCTTTATAGTATGTAGTAATGAAGAGGTGACTCTTCTTAAGGAAATAATGGCACTAGTGCCTTATGCAGAAAAAAAGCTTATTCTCGGCAGAGATCTCTATACAGCTAATAGCTTTGCAGTTGATTATTATCACAGACTAGGCTATGGTTTTCATACTGTATGTGAGGAACTTAGCGCAGAGGAAATAATGCTTAAGGGCTATAATGATGAAGGATATCTTACAGTTTATGGGAGACTCCCATTGATGCAGACGGCGGGCTGTGTTTATAAGAACTATGAAGGTTGTCTTTTATCTGATAAAACAAATAAAACCAGCAGAGAGTGTAACCTTGCATCCCTCCTGCCGGTTGCACAGGAAAATGAAAAGGCTCAGTTCATAAAATATAATGAGGGAATATGCTTTAAAATAAAGCCTCATTGTAATTTGAAGAAAAAGGGAGCTGTGTGCGCTAATACGATATATGATGCAAGGCTTAAGGATCTTTCAGGAAATTATGCAGATGTAAAAGGCACCGGGTGTGCCGGCATAAGATTCGATTTTACCGATGAAAATGCAAAAGAGGTAAGAGATGTTTTAAACAGGTTCTTTAATGGAAATGCAGCAGTAGGAAATGGAAAGAAGTTTTCAGGGCATTTCTATACACCGGTAAAATGAGGTTCTTTTGAATTAGGAGGAATATGATAAACGTAATTGTTGAAGTCGCAAAATATGTATCAATAGTCATGATGATTATTTATACTTATTCAGCTATTGTGGCTTCGATAGCTAAAAACAAGAAAAGAAGAGGAAGACTATTAATTGGAATGGACTGCTGCACCTATATAATCCATTTCGCAGGCTATCTTGTTCTTTTTGTTGCAAATTCTTTTGATGTAAAATACATAATGATGTACGCAGCACAGTTTATAATAATGCTGCTAGCTGAAATACTCTATAACAGCTTTTATAAAAAGAAGTCCGGTGTTGTAGCAGCAAATATGAGGCTGTTCATAATACTAGGCTATATCATGATAATGAGAATAGATTCAGAATTAGGCGTAAAGCAGATGCTGTTTGTTTCGTTCATGCTGATATTAATGCTGCTGATACCTTATCTGATAAAAAAATTCAAGCTGTGGGAAAAATATAAGTATGTATATATAATTGTCGGTATAGCACTGCTTCTTGCAACACTTGTATTTGGAAAAGAGCTATACGGTGCAAAGAACTGGATAATAATTGCAGGTTTTTCTATCCAGCCATCGGAGTTTTGTAAGATACTTTTTGTTTTTGGCATATCAGCATTTCTTTATAAAGCAAGAACAAGAATTGATTTAGTAAAAATAACACTTATAGCAGTGGTGTTCCCGGCCCTTTTGATACTAGAAAAGGATCTTGGAACGGCAGCAGTTTTATACCTTACCTATGTAGTTCTATTATATGCATCATGCGCGAACTACAATATGTATAGGAGGGTAAAGGTAATTGGAGATGACGGACCTGAGGTAAAGCTTGAAAAAACAGGTACCATGCACGGAGGAAGATATGCAATTATGCTCTGTGTGTGCGGAGTAATAGGTGCAGTTGCTGCATATTTTATTTTTTCGCATGTAAGAGTGCGTGTAGCAGCCTTCCTGAATCCTGTAGAGACTATTGAATCAAGCGGTTATCAGATATGTCAGTCATTATTTGCAATAGGAACAGGCGGATGGCTCGGAATGGGTCTTACAAGAGGGCTTCCAGAGAGCATACCGGTAGCAGATGCTGATTTTATCTATGCGGCTATCTCAGAGGAATACGGAGCATTATTTGCCATCCTGCTTTTGATAGTGATAATTGATACCATGATGATGATGGTATCTATATCCTTAAAACTTTTCAATCCTTATTACAAGCTTGTATCTCTTGGAATAAGCGTAATATACATGATACAGGTATTCCTCAATGTCGGCGGCTGCGTTAAGGTGGTTCCAATAACAGGAATCACGCTGCCACTCATATCGGCGGGCGGATCTTCTGTCATAGCGAGCATGATGATGTTCGGCATAATAGAAGGAATGAATGTAAGGCATGAGGATGAGGCTGAAAAGATAAAAAGAGAGATAATAGAGCAGAACAGTCTTTACAGCATGAGCCTTGAGGATGAAGCTGAAAAAGATACTAGAGCTAAAATAATAAATAAGCACATAACCATAATAAGCTTTGTCATGGCAGCGCTTCTTTACGGCTGCGGTATTTATCAGATTTATTTTATGGCTTTTAAGGCTAGCACATTTATAAACAGTCCTTATAATAAGAGAACGACTCTTCTTGAAAAGACAGTTAAAAGAGGAAATATCATATCCTCAGACGGAGTTGTGCTTGCTTATTCAGAAGGCGAAAGAGTTGAAACTGATGAGGAATTTGATTATAAGGATATAGAAAGTCTATTAGGAAGTGCTTATTATACAGTAAAGAACGGAAAGCTGACCATAGTAGATTATACTGATGGAAGCAGTGATACTTTAAGTGAAGGCAATGACGTTGGAACTACTGCAAGAAGAACCTACCCATATAACGACATGTATGCCCATACGGTAGGAAGAGTAAGTAAGAGCATGACAGGAATTGAGCTTTCTCAGAATTTTACGCTTCTTACAAGTAATATAAATCCTGTAGAAATAATCGTGAGGCAGCTTCAGGGAAAGAAGCTTCCAGGAAATGATGTAGTAGTGACTTTAGATTCAAAACTTCAGAAGGCGGCCTATGAGGCCTTAGGAGATTATAAGGGAGCGGTGGTTGCAATAGAGCCATCAACCGGTAAGATACTTGCAATGGTATCAAAGCCTGCTTATAATCCAAATACCATAAACGAAGAATGGGAAAAGATAGTTGGAGATGAAAAGAACTCAAAGCTCCTTAATAGAGCAGCTCAGGGAACTTATCCTCCAGGAAGTACCTTTAAAATATTAACGCTTCTTGAATATATTCATGAAAATCCTGAAAACTATGAGGAATATGAATATGAATGTACTGGAAGCGGCAGATTTGAAGGAGTTACAATCCACTGTCCGCTAGGAATAATCCATAAAAAAGAGAATCTTAAGGAATCTTTTGGAAATTCCTGTAATACAAGCTTTGCAAATATCGGAGTAAGCTTAGACCTTGATAGTCTGCATGCTTTAGCGGAGAGCTTTTTATTTAACAAAAAGCTGCCGACAAATTTAACTACTGCAGTAAGTAACTTTAGTCTTACAAGTGAAAGTGAAAAAACTACTGTAGCTCAGAGCGTGATCGGTTTATCGAGTGATACGGTATCACCGCTTCATGAGGCAATGATTGCAGCAGCAATAGCAAATCAGGGAAAACTCATGCAGCCTTTTTTGGTACAAAGCGTACAGAATGCGAATGGCAGGGTGCTTAGAAATTATTCCTCAAAGGAATACGGAGAGCTCTGCAATAAAGAGGATGCAGCTATTTTGACAGAATATATGACATATGTAGTAAATAGCGGAACGGGGGCGAAGCTTAAAGATCTCCGCTTTAATGTGGCAGGAAAAACAGGAACGGCGACCTATAATACAGATAAGGATGCACATGCCTGGTTCATGGGCTTTGCGTGGGATGGAGATACAGCTGAATACGCAAGCGGTAAGCAGATTGCTGTTGCTGTAGTTGTAGAATCAGCCGGCGCAGGAAGTAAATATGCAGTTCCTATAGCTAAAAAAGTACTTTTGGAGTATTTTAAGTAGAGCCCTTGGAAGTAGCCTTAGAGGTGTGTACTACCCACTGCCTAAAGGCAGTGGGCCCTACGTTAAATGGTTCACCAGACTGAGATAGAAGAAGTTCTGCCTACGATATTAGTAAGCTATAAGTAAGCTACAAGGCTGGTACTAGGTTGTAAAAGATACTGCGATATATAATGATTTAGGAAAGGAGGGAGCATGGGGTTTTTAGATATTTTCAAAGGTAATAAAGCTAGTGATAGTGATTTAAAGAATATTAATTTACTTAATATCAATTACAAGACCGGTGGGGACCCGGTGGTAGCTGAGCCGGCTGAAGCTGCAGAGAGTGATGATGCTGGAAAAGGGCCTGAAGAAAGCGGCAGCAAGGATATAAAGAACGGGAAAAAAAGATCCTTTAGCATGGGAATTGAACAAATGGTTACACTCAGAAAAGGAAAATATCTGGTACTTTTAGGAAGATTGCATGGAAAGGCTGTTGCAGGCGATAAAGCAATAATATCCGAGGAACATAAAGAAAATGGAAAATGTGTAGAAGTTGAAATCATTGCCTTCTTTGACGCAAATAATAATGAGCTTCCTGTAAAAGAAGCAGTGAACTGCATGGCAGGAGTTATCATTGATAATGTTGAATTAGATGAAAAATCTCTTATGACTATTCATTCAGAGAATGCTTCCTTCAGGGAAAAAACAATAGGCATTAAGGAAGTATTGCTGAATAAATACTTAAAGCCGTTTAAATTCAGAATTGAACTGGAAGTAATTTGGGATCTTTCACTTACAGAGCTGATTGAATTATACGATGTATATATTAGTTACCATAAATCCATATCTGAGAAGCCTTTTGAAGGAAATGTTGCTGAATTTGATTTATTTATGAGCTTAATACAGTTAAAGCTGTTAAAAGAAAAATCTGTGTATTGTGTTTATAGCAAGAAGACGGGTGAGCCTTTTATGAAAACCTTAAAGCGCATAAATTCAGAAAAAGGTGAATTTGAGTGCTCATCACCTGGAATAATATTATATACCAAGGAGTATAAGGAAGAGGCAGAAAAATCACTGAAAAATGTTGAGGAGATTGAGCTTCGAGAAATCGTAAATTTAAAAGAAGACGGAAATTGTAATAATGCAATAGAAGAATTGCTAATAAAGGCAGTTTATTCAAACGGAGCAGATATAGTATTATTCAATTCAAGTGACTCTGTAGTTATGAGTGAAGATATTGTAAATAGACCTAAAGAACTTGATGGTGAAATATTAAACCCAAAGCTTGTAAAATGGATGCTGCTGATAGGTCAGATGGGAGAAATAAAGAGCCATTTGGAAATGGCTGAATATGACTACTATTATGACATGATAGAAAAGAGCGTTATAGAAGCAAAGCTCCTGATGCCGGTTCAACACCCGGAAAAGAAGCCTAAAGCTTTAGTTGAAGCATCAAAGGGACGTTCCGGTAAGGTTTCAAATAGGAAGAATTATAGAATTGGCACTAGTAAGAATATGGGAATAAATAAGGAAGATGACTCTCAAAAGGGAGTTACCATTAGAAATGATGGAGGAAATCTTAGGGTAATTTACCGCTCTAGAATAAAGCTTTCGGTTATTAAAGGAAAAAAGGGCAGAAAAGCAATCTGTCTCTTTACGGACATGAAAAGGCTTAGAGATATGTATTCCGGAGAGTGGACCGGAATGATACAGCCACCGGGCAAAATCATAAATGCGGTGGATCTGGTAATCAATCTTTCTTCATATAAAAAGGGAGGATTATACATTTCAGAGGAAATGTATAAGGAAATGGAAAATAAGTATTTAAAAAAATGAAGGTGTAATAATGAACATACAGATATTTGGAACTAATAAATCCTTTGACACCAAAAAGGCGATGAGATATTTTAAGGAGAGAAATATTCCTTATCAGTTCGTTGACCTAAAGGAAAAGGGGCTTAGCAAGGGAGAACTTAGGAGTGTCGCCAATGCTGCTCAAGGACTTGATAAGCTGATAAATGAAAAATCAAAGGATACTGAGGCACTAGCTCTAGTAAAATATCTATCCGATGAAGATAAGTTCGAGAAGGTGCTCGAAAATCCAAAGCTGCTTGTGGATCCGGTTGTCAGAAATGGTAAGCAGGCTACAGCAGGCTATCAGCCTGAGGTCTGGAAGGACTGGAAATAAAATTAGAAAAAAATTTAAAATCCACTTGATTTTTGGAAAAAGGTGTGTTATATTAAATATTCGTGGGCGTATGCAAAGGTATATGCAGCCACAAGTACACAGAATGTTCCGCTGTACCATAGAAGCAGGTAGAATGAACATCTGAATTTAAGGAGGATTTAATCCATGGAAGATTTAGTAAAGGTAGTCGAGAATGCTCAGCTCGAAAAGTTAAACAAGGAAATCGGTGAATTCAACGTTGGTGATACTGTTAAGGTTTATAACCGTATCAAGGAAGGCGAGAAGTCAAGAGTTCAGATTTTTGAAGGCGTTGTTACTAAGAGACAGAACGGCGGAATCCGTGAGACTTTCACAGTAAGAAAGCTTAGCAGCGGTGTAGGTGTTGAAAAGACATGGCCACTTCATTCTCCAAACGTAGAGAAGATCGAAGTTGTAAGAAGAGGTAAGGTTAGACGTGCTAGACTTAATTACCTTCGTGCACTTAGAGGCAAGGCAGCTAAGGTTAAGGAAGTCATCTAATTTAGATTTTAAAACTTCTAAAAATCACAGCGGACAAATAAGCTTAGCTTATCTGTCCGCTTTTTAATTAATTTTGGAGGCTTCATGGAGTTTGAAAGTGAATTTAAAGAAAGAACCAAAAGACAGAAAATAAGAAGGATAGAGCTGAAAGTGATCAGCTGGATTTTGGTAATAGCTATTGCCATAGCAGCAGGATATTTCTTTGTTTACTTCTTCTTAGAAAAGGCTAGCGTATATGATTCTTCAATGAATCCTGCTCTATCGAGCGGAGATAAGCTGCTTATAGAAAAACTCAGCTATAAGATTTCAGACCCGGAGCGCTATGATGTAATAGTATTCAAGCAGGGAAAAGGCGAGCATGAGTTTACTAATGTAAAAAGAATTATTGGACTTCCCGGGGAAACCGTTAAAATAGTAGATGGAAAAGTCTATATAAATGGAAGTGTGTTAGATGAGGAAATAAATACCGAATATATAGCGGTGCCAGGTACGGCAGCCGTTAATATACTTCTTGAAGAAAATGAGTATTTTGTATTAGGTGATAATAGAAATGAAAGTGTAGATTCAAGAAGTGCGGATGTAGGAAATATAGTAAGAGATGACATAATCGGAAAAGCTTTATTTAGATTAAATAATTTCAGCATAGTCAGCTCTTTGAATAAAAAAAGCGAATAATCAGTATAATCGAAAAGGAGAAAAAAATGGCATATCAGTGGTTCCCAGGACACATGCAGAAAGCAATTACTCAGATAAAGGGCATATTAAGCAGCATTGACGTTGTTGTAGAACTAGTAGATGCTAGAATACCCCTATCGAGCAGAAATCCAGAGTTAAATGAAATATTAAAGAATAAGAAGAGCGTAATAGTTTTAAATAAGGCAGATTTAGCAGATCCAGTAAAGACCAAGGCCTTTATAAAGTACTTTAAGGAAATGGGAATTCCAGCCGTAGCAATGGATTCAAAGACAAAGAATAAGCAGGAAATCAAACAGCTCCTTAATAGCGTTAGAGCCCAGGGTGCAGAAAAGGTTGAAAGATTAAAGAAAAAGGGCATGCTTAATCCTAAGATTTCAATTCTTATTGCTGGTGTTCCAAATGTTGGAAAATCGACTCTTATAAATAGTCTTTATGGGAAAAAGAGCCTTAAGGTAGGCAATAAGCCGGGCGTTACTGTAAAGCAGCAGTGGCTTATGATCGATAAGGGAATTGATCTTCTTGATACTCCAGGTATATTTGCCACTAAATTTGATAATAATGAGCAGGGAATGCTCTGTGCAGCAATCGGTTCAATAAGTGATGAAATAATAGATAGATATGAATTAGGCGTAGAGCTTGCAGTAAGGATCCATAAGGTATATCCAGGAACTTTAGAAAAGAAATACGCAATTGAAGAAAGTGAAGACGGAGCTGCAATGATAAAGAGCATTGCAGATAAGAGAAGAATTCTATTAAAGGGCGGAGAGCTCGATTTGGAAAAGGCTTCTATCCTGGTAACTGATGATTTCAGAGCAGGCAGATTAGGACTTCTTACACTAGATGTTATAGAATAAGTATTGTTTTTATTTTACAAATCGGCAGCATGGTGTATGAAAAGCAAATAGCGGAGATGGGATATGCAATATGCAGTATTGACAGGAGCAAGTTCAGGAATAGGCGAGAGCATATTAAAGGTGCTGCTCCAAAGGGGATATACGGTTTATGCACTTGGACATAAAATAAAGCAGGAAAAGCTAGAGGGCTATTCAGACGAGGAAAATAGCAGAATAATTGAAATTGAGACAGATCTTTTAGATATTGAAAAATCGATTTCTCTTTTAGAAAAAGCAGAAAATTTCAAAGAGATAAGCCTTCTTGTAAATAATGCCGGAGTAGGCTATTTTGGTCCGCACGAGGAAATAAGCGTAAAGCATATAAGAGAAATGTGCACTGTAAATCTAGAGCTTCCTTTAGCCCTTACAGCAAGACTTTTGAGGGTGCTAAAGGCTAATAAAGGAAATATAATTAATATTTCCTCAGAAAGTGCGCTAGAAGCAGCGCCGCATGGCTGTGCTTATTCAGCAACCAAGGCTGCAATGGCGCAGTTTTCAAAAAGTCTTTTTGCAGAATGCAGAAAATATGAGGTAGGAGTATGTGTGCTCCACCCGGAAATGACAAAGACAAATTTTTATAGAAATGCAGATTTTGAAACCGACGAAGATGAAGAGACCTATTTACTTCCAGAGGATGTAGCAAAAGCGGTGGAATTTGTTTTAGATGCAAGGAAAGGCGCTGTGGTGAGAGAACTTACAATAATGCCTCAAAAGCATAAGATCAAAAGAAAGAACAGGAGTTAATAATGCCACGTTTAACTAAAGAAGAGGAAATTGCTAGAATAAAGGGAATTAAGGAGTATGAAAGAAGCTTCTTAGAAGGAAAAGATGGAAATATAGCTGGAGTAGATGAAGTAGGAAGAGGACCTTTCGCAGGCCCTGTGGTTACCTGCGCCGCAATTTTTCCAAAGGAAAGTGAGCTTCTTTATGTAAATGATTCCAAAAAACTCTCAGAGAAAAAGCGTGCAGAGCTTTACCCAAAGCTCATAGAGAATGCATTATCAATAGGAATAGGCGTTGTCGGACCTGATAGAATAGATGAAATAAATATAAGAGAGGCAACCTTTGAGGCAATGAAATCAGCCATAAGAATGCTATATGACAAGGATGAAAAATGCGCTCTTAAAAAGGATAAGGATGCTGCAGTTTATGAATATAAGGGAAGCGTAATCAGGGTGTGTAATCCAGAGATAGTTAAACTTCTTGAAAAGGTAGAAAAGGATTATGTAAAGCCAGATCTCCTTCTTGCAGACGGTTTTACAATACCTGAGCTATCAATAAAGCAGGCATCAATGGCGAAGGGTGATGCAAAATGCTATACCATTGCAGGAGCCTCTATTATAGCCAAGGTCACAAGAGATTTGATGATGGATGAATATGATAAGCTCTATCCTGAATTTGGTTTTATATCAAATAAGGGGTATGGTACAAAGGCACATATTGAAGCCATAGAGGAGTATGGCATACTTCCTATTCACAGAATGAGTTTTCTTAAAAACATAAAAAACAGAGAAGAATATAATAAGTAGAATAAAAGCAGTAGAGTAAAAGCAGTAGAATAAAAAGAAGTGGAATAAAAAGCAGAATAAAGTAAAATAATAGTAGTAACGGGGATGCATTTTGAATAAAAGACAGCTTGGGACGCAAAAGGAAACCGTAGCAGCAGCCTATCTTGAAAAGGAGGGCTATGAAATAGTTGAAAGAAACTATTATACCAGGCACGGCGAAATAGATATAATTGCAAAGGAAGAAGACTATCTTGTATTTGTAGAGGTAAAGTACAGATCGGACGAAGATTATGGAACTCCTGCACAGAATATAAATAAGGCAAAGATAAAGCATTTAGAATATAGTGCAAGAGCGTATCTGTATTTAAAGGGATACCCGGATAATACGCCGGTAAGATTTGATGTGGTGGAAATACTTGGAAGTGAAATAAACCTCATCAGAAATGCCTTTTATTAATGAGTGAGCCTTGAAATGTCAGTTAAAAAGCTTTGAAAACCATAAAGGTAAAGTGAAAAAGATTGAAAAATCTGAAGATAAAGCGAAATAGCCTAAAAAAACTTGAAGGTAAAGAGAAAAAGCCTTGAATTAAAGGCTAAAAACGAACTAAACTTTACAAATGGCGCACTTTGTGATATAATGTTTTAGTTAATCGTATTGTGCGTAAATGAAGGCTTTTTACAAGTCAGAAAAGTAAATGGAACGGGTAAAGATGATAAATTTAACGAGTGAAGCATATTTGGAAAATGAAACTAAGGTTCCTGTAATCAAATTTAGAAAATTTGATGGGATAAAGGAAATAAGCTGCGGATTTTCGACCAGGCTAGGCGGTGTCAGCTCTGGAATATATGAATCCCTTAATTTAGGCTTTAACCGCGGAGATGACAGGGGGCTTGTAATGGAAAATTATAGGCGTCTTGGAGAGGTACTTTTCTTTGATGAAAAAAAGCTTGTATTTCCAGACCAGACTCATAAAGCAAATGTCAGAAGAGTTACTAAAGAAAACTGCGGAGCAGGAATAATGCGTGATAAAGACTGCAGTGAAATCGATGCACAGATCACAAATGAAAAGGATGTTCCGATTATAGTATTTGCATCAGACTGCGTACCTATCTTTCTCTATGATCAGAAAAAGAAGGCGGTAGCAGGAATTCATGCAGGCTGGAGAGGCACTGTAGCTCAGATTCCTGTTAATACAGTAGAGGCAATGCAAAAGGAATTTGGAAGCAATCCTGAAGACATAATAGCAGTAATAGGCCCATCAGCAGGTAAGGAATGCTATGAGGTGGACGGAAATGTTGCAGATGAATTTATAAAGGTATTTGGAGAAGAGGTAGTCTCTCCAAAGGAAAATGGAAAATATTTAGTAGATATGTGGGCTTCCAACAGGCTATCTCTTAAAAAAACCGGTTTAAAGGATGAAAATATATCAATATCTGGAATATGCACCATCTGCAGTAAGGTCCCTAAATTACATTTGGAAATTGCTGAAAAGGAAAATAAGCCGCTTCTTTTTTCGCACCGTCAAACTCATGGCCAAAGAGGAAGCAATGCAGGAATAATTGTCCTAAGGTAAATGGAAGTTTTAGTAGTATGAAGTTTAAGAGCAGATTATTTTGATGAAAGAGATGCCTTAATTGATCTTTAAAGGCGATTAGGTACTTATGGATAATCTACGGTTAAATATAAAGGTATGATATGAAAGCTAATGAGGGACATATTATAAGCTATGTAGAGCCAGGTTCAATAGCAGATCAGCTGGAAATTGAAGAGGGCGATGAGCTTATTAGAATTAACGGAAAAAAATACAAGGATATATTCGATTATAGATATCTGATAAAAGAAGAAGAATTAGTTCTTTTAGTAAAAAAGAAGAATGGTGAGGAATGGGAGCTAGAGGTAGAAAAGTATCCAGAGGATGACCTTGGAATTACCTTCAAGGAAGGTCTTATGGATAAATATTCGCGCTGCAGCAATGCGTGCGTGTTCTGCTTCATAGATCAGAATGCCCCGGGAATGCGTGATACCCTATATTTTAAGGATGATGATGCGAGACTTTCTTTCCTTCAGGGAAATTACATAACGATGACCAATTTATCGGATGAGGATGTAAGGAGAATTTTATTTTATAAGCTCTCCCCGATAAATATTTCAATCCAGACCATGAATAAGCAGCTCAGAGTGAAAATGCTTCATAATCGTTTCGCGGGAGATGCTCTAGATAAAATAAAGATATTTAATGATGCGGGCATTAAGATGAACGGACAGGTAGTTCTATGCCCTGATTTAAATGATAAAGAAGAGCTTGATTATACCATAACAGAGCTTGAAAAGTACATGCCGAACTTCCAATCATTATCAATAGTGCCGGTAGGTCTTTCAAGATTTAGAAAGAATCTTTATAGAATGCGCCCCTTTACAAAAGAGGAGCTAAGAAATACCATAGCTCAGGTAGAAAAATATCAGGAGAGATTTTTAAAGCAGTTCGGAACCAGATTTGTATTTTTAAGTGATGAATTCTATATAAATGCAGAAATGCCAATGCCGACAGCCGATTACTATGAAGGCTATAGCCAGATAGAAAATGGCATAGGCATAGTTACCTCTTTCCATGATGAATTTGAAAATGGTTTAAAAGATTTAGAGGAAGATTTAGAGAAAGAAGAGAGGGAAGAAGAGAGTAAAGAAGAGCAAAAGACTAAAAGAGGGACTATAGTTCTATCAGGAACTCTTGCAGCCCCTTGTAATCTGAAACTCATAGAAGATTATAGGAAAATCAAAAAGCATCAAAGAGTTACTTTGGTTCCTATATTGAATGATTTTTATGGTCATAAAATAAATGTTACAGGCCTTATAACAGCTCAGGATATAATAAATCAGCTGATTATCTTTAAAAGAAAGATAGCAGCAGGAGAAATTAAGGAATTTCCAAGTATCTGGCAGGCAAAGCAGGAAGAGCTTGAGGAGACTCCGATATATGTGGACGGACTTCTTAGAGATGAGCCAGGAGTCGGAGATAGAGCAAAGTGGATCTTAGAGGATCTGATAAAGCAGTACGGAGAGGTAGCAAAGGATGAGGTGACAGATGTCATCGTTCCTAGTGTTTCCCTTAGAGAGGGAAAGGATACCTTCTTAGACGATCTTACCATATATGACATAGAAGAAGCAATTCATGTGAAGGTACACGTATGCGAAAGTGATGGAAATAGCATGGTAGAGCTTTTAAAGGAGCTAGAGTAAGAGCTGGGGTAAGAACTAGAGTAAGAACTAGAGTAAGTGCTAGGGGAAGAACTAGAGTAAGAACTAGGATAAGAACTAGGGTAAGAACTAGAGTAAGAGCTAGAGTAATTAGAAAAAAAAGAGAATGATTTGAGTAGAGAATAAAAAGGATAGGTAATAAAATGAGAGATTATGTAGTAGCAATAGTAGGTAGACCGAATGTAGGTAAGTCGACCTTGTTCAATGCGCTTGCAGGAGAGAGGATTTCAATTGTTGACGATAAGCCGGGCGTAACCCGTGATAGAATTTATGCAAAGGTCACATGGCTTAATAACACCTATACACTTATTGATACAGGCGGAATTGAGCCGACCAGCAATGACATGATGCTCACCTATATGCGTGAGCAGGCGCAGATTGCCATAGATACAGCAGATGTAATTGTATTTGTAGTAGACGTAAGAACAGGACTTACAGATTCAGATAGTGATGTAGCTGAAATACTTAGACGTTCAGGAAAGCCTATCGTACTTTGCGTAAATAAGGTAGATAATTTCCAGAGATTTGAAAATGACATCTATGAATTCTATAATCTTGGAATGGGAGATCCTATCGGCGTTTCAGCAGCTTCAAAGCTAGGTTTTGGAGACCTTCTTGATGCTGTCAGCGAGAACTGTGCAAATCTTGCTGGAGATGCCTTCGAAGAGGAAGAGGATACTACTCCTAAGATTGCCATTGTTGGAAAGCCTAATGTAGGAAAGTCTTCTATCATCAATAAGCTCTGTGGAGAAAATAGAGTTATCGTATCAAATATAGCAGGAACCACCAGAGATGCCATCGATACAAGGGTAAAGCATCATGGAAAGGATTATATTTTCATAGATACGGCAGGACTTCGCAGAAAGTCAAAGATAAAGGAGGATATCGAGAGATATTCTATTATCAGAACTGTAGCAGCTGTAGAAAGATGTGATGTATGCGTACTTGTAATAGACGGTAAAGAGGGCATATCAGAACAGGATGCAAAGATAGCCGGAATAGCTCATGATTCAGGTAAGGGAATTATAATAGCTGTAAATAAATGGGATATTGTTGAGGATAAGGATGCATATACCATAAATAGAGTAAAGGATGAGGTAAGGGATATTCTTTCCTTCATTCCATATGCTGAGATAATGTTCATATCAGCACAGACAGGACAGCGCCTCATAAAGCTCTATGACGAGGTAGATGATGTGCTTGCAGCATCAAGTCTTAGAATTCAGACCGGTATGCTTAACACAGTGCTTAATGATGCTATGGTAAAGCAGCAGCCACCAACTGATAAGGGTAAGAGATTAAAGATTTATTATATGACTCAGGTTTCCATCAAGCCGCCTACATTTGTAATCTTTGTAAATGATAAGCAGCTTATGCATTTCTCATATACAAGATATATTGAGAATCAGCTACGTGAGACCTTTGGATTTAAGGGAACTGCACTTCATTTTATAATCAGGGAAAGAAGTGATAAGGAAAATCCATTTTCTAAATAATATAGATTAAAAAAATATTAATACGACAAGAGGCGAAATTATGGCTTGGAGAATTATTTTATTATTAGTAATCGGCTATTTTTGTGGAAGCATTCCAACAGGATATCTGATTGGAAAGATTAAGAATACTGATGTCAGAAATTATGGTAGTGGTAATGTAGGTGCGACAAATACCATGCGTACCCTTGGCTTTAAGGCGGGAGTTATAACCTTCCTTATTGATTTCTTCAAGTCGTTTATTCCGGTATTTATTGTACAGCATGTAATTTATAAGGGCTCTGATGAAGCACTATTATTTGGAATGATTATGGGTCTTGGCTGCGTAATAGGACATAATTATACCTGCTGGCTTAAATTCCACGGAGGAAAAGGCATTTCTACTACAGGCGGAATGATCGGAGCAATAAGACCGATATTGATACCTGTGTTCCTTCTTATCTTTTTCGGAACACTAGCAATTACAAAGTATGTTTCTTTCTCAAGCCTTGTGCTTATTACTTCCTTTGTGGTATATATCGGCATATCACAAAGAAACAGCAAGCACTTTGTGCTTATCCTCATAATGGCACTTGTATTCGCTGCACTTGCATTTTTTAAGCATAGGGAGAATATAAAGAGGCTTTTAAATGGAAATGAGAAGAAAATAGGCAAAGAAATGATTCATGGCAGCAAGGATCCAAAGTCTAAGTAATTCGATTTTATTTAAATTCGTGGTCATGGAAAGGTGGAAATATGAAGTGTCCTTATTGCGGTGCTGATAATAATACAGTAGTTGATTCAAGAGCCTTTGATTCTAATTCAGGAATCCGTAGAAGAAGAGAGTGCTTAAATTGCGGCAAGAGGTTTACGACCTTCGAAAAGGCCGAGCCTATGTCTCTTTATATTGTTAAAAAGAATAAAGGCAGAGAGCCTTTTAATAAAGAAAAGGTCAAGAGAGGAATAATGAATTCCTGTAGAAAGCGCCCGGTTTCTACCATGACTATCGATAAAATGGTAGATGAGATTGAAGCAGAGCTTCTTTCAATGGGTGAAAAGGAAGTTCCATCATCAAAAATAGGCGAGCTTATAATGGATAAGCTGCGTGATACTGATGATGTAGCTTATGTTAGATTTGCATCCGTATATCATGAATTTGATGATGTAGAGACCTTTATAACTGAAATCAGAAAGATGAAGAAGAGAAAAGGTACTCAGTCTAATGGTGATGAGCAGCAATAGTACTAAGGAAAAGCTAAGAGCAGTAATAATACTGAGTGAATAATTATGAGCAGTAATAATACTGAGTGAATAATTATGAGCAGCAATAGTACTGAGAAAAAATTGTAAGTGGCATAGTAATAAAAAATAATGAAAAGCGGCAAAGAATTAAAAACGCTGTAAGCGGATGGCTTACAGCGTTTTTATTATGTATGATTTTTATATAGAAATTTCTGCCCTCAAATTTAATTACTTGATTTTAGCTAAATAACTACAATTCTTTGAAATTAATTCTTCTTGATGTTTGAAGATAATGAATCCCAAGCAAGAGGAAGTGTTACACTTAAAATTGCAAAGAACCAATATAAAACAAAAACAACAGATGCCTTACAGAAATGTGCATTTGATATTGATGTTGATAAAAGAACGATAGCATTAATTGCACTAAATACATACGCTAAGGTATCCTTCTTAAGAGCATAAAAAACAATTGCAACTACAGGAAGGAGCATGAGCACAAATGAAAGCTGAGCAACGCTGAAACGTTTTTCAAGTTCCCAGTAAACAATAGTCTGAGAAAAAGTAGGAATTAAGCTGAAAAGAACCATAAAAGCCGAAACAGCTATACCGATTATATTGATCATTGAATTCTTGGAGGTAACCCATAATGCCTTTAAAGGCTTTACGATTTCAAAGCACTCATTGATGTTGAAATGGAAGTCTGTTGATGGTGGAGCGATCGGATTAGCGGCTCCGGTATGAGTAGGAGCTACATTTGAATCTCCGTAATTAACAGCAGGTGTATTGCCAGGTGCTGGAATAGGAGCCGGATCTACTATCTTGAAACCGCACTTAGGACAAAAAGCTGAACCATCTGGTAATGTTGCATTACAACTTGGGCAAATCATATTAAATCCTCCTAAAATAAAGATAATGCTTATAAGTTACTGATTTTTACGAAAATAATTTTTGTCAAACGTAGTAATTATAGCAATTATTTTGAAATAATGCAAGAGAAAAATTAAAAAAATCTATAAATATAATTGTAAGCTAAAAAGATTATTTTTGTGTGGACTAGTGAAAATATTTTTAGATGAAAGCTTTAAAAAGAGCTTGAAAAAAGGGGATTTAAATAGTATAATCTAAAACTGTTGCAGGTTGAAAATTCAAATCTGCATATGTGCAAATTTTATAAATTGGTATTTTATTCTAAAATTATAAAGCAATTTGAATAATAAATATTTTTATTTTTATACCGCATGGCTAGATTCAAGCGGTATTCTTTCAGTGTCTAAAATAAATAATCTAAATATCTCGCCAGAAGAGCTATACAATATGAAGATAAGTGAAATGCTTCAAAGAAGAATAGTAAATGAAGAGCAGGCGAGCAGGATTGCATTCGAGAAGGATAATGAATATAAAATCCAGAAATGCTATGATGAATTAGAGCAAAGAGATATAAAATTCATAACCTGTACGGAAAAAGAATTTCCAAAAAAGCTGAAAAATATACCAGATGGCCCGAAATATTTATTTTATAAGGGGAAGCTCCCGGATGATGCACTTCCGTCGGTGTCCATAATAGGCGCGAGGAAATGTGATGAATACGGTGCGCAGATGACTAAGCATTTTGCAGCAAAGCTATCTCAAGCAGGAATCCAGATAATAAGCGGAATGGCAGATGGAATTGATGGCATAGCAGGTAGAGCCTCGGTAAATGAAGTAGGGGGAAGCTTTGCGGTACTTGGAACGGGCGTAGATAACTGCTTTCCTGTAGCGAATTATGACCTTTATAAGGAACTGATCCAAAAGGGCGGCGTAATAAGTGAATATGTTCCTAAAACCCCTGGTAAAAAGTATCATTTTCCAAGAAGAAACAGAATAATTTCAGGTCTCTCGGATGGACTCTTTGTAATCCAGGCACGCCTTCATAGCGGCACTTCAATCACTGTCGACTGCGCTCTGAAGCAGGGGAAGGATATTTTCTGTCTGCCAGGCAGAATAACCGATACGCTTTCCACAGGAACTAATTTAATGATAAGAGACGGTGCAAGGCTTGTAATAGACCCGGATGACATAATTTCAGAAATTTTGGGAAAGTACAAGCAGCTGATCTTGAATTTTAATCAAAAACAAAAGGAAATAGAAGATATTTTTTCACCTGATGAAAAGAAGATACTTTCATGTCTTGATGAGGTAAAGGCAGTTCATCTTGATGAAATTTCAGAAAAAACAGAAATTCCCATTACAGCCTTATATGGAATTTTATTTACTTTAATAAGTCGTAAAATAGTGATAGAAGCTGATAATAACTGCTATTTGAAGGCTGTCAGATTTTAACTTTTTGAAAAATTTTAAAAATTAGTGCTTGATTTTTAATAGAAAATGTTGTAATGTAAAAAGCGTTTTGAAAATCGAAGTTAAAAACTTTATAAAAGGTATAATAGTTTTTAAAAAAAGTACGCGGTTGAAACGTGCAGCTGAAATGAGTTGAAAATACAAGGCTGAAATACGAGGCTGAAATGAGCTTAAAATACAAGGCTGAAATACGAGGCTGAAATGAGCGCAAAATACAAGGCTGAAATACAAGGCTGAAATACAAGGCCAAAATGCGGGTTTTGATACGCGTCTTAAATACTGGTGCATCCAGAGTGGAGGTAAAGATGGCTAAATATCTCGTGATAGTTGAATCACCGGCAAAGGCTAAAACCATAAAAAAGTTCCTGGGAAGTAATTATGAGGTAATGGCTTCTATGGGACATGTTCGCGATCTTCCAAAGAGCACATTAGGAATAGATCTAGAAAATGATTACGAACCAAAATACATTACAATTAGGGGAAAAGGTGATCTTATAGCATCCTTAAAGCGTGCAGCTAAAAAAGCAGATAAAGTTTATCTTGCAACTGACCCCGATCGCGAGGGAGAGGCGATTTCATGGCATTTAGGCTATGCGCTCAAGCTCGATGGTGTTAAAACTTCAAGAATAACTTTTAATGAAATTACAAAAAATGCAGTTAAGGAATCTTTAAAGAATGCAAGAGAAATAGACATGAATCTAGTTGATGCTCAGCAGGCCAGAAGATGCCTTGACAGAATAGTAGGCTACTCAATCAGCCCATTCCTTTGGTCAAAGGTAAAAAGAGGTTTATCAGCAGGAAGAGTGCAGAGCGTAGCCCTTAGAATAATATCAGATAGAGAAAAGGAAATTGAATCCTTTGTACCTAAGGAATATTATACTCTTGATGCAGAATTTGCAGTAGCAGGAGTAAAGAAGCACATTACAGCACGTTACTATGGAAGCGGTAGCAAGAAGGAAGAAATAGGAAGCAAGGAGCAGCTTGACGCAATTCTTTCGGATATAGAGGGTAAGGATTTCAAGATAGTTTCAGTAAAGGAAGGCGAAAGAAAGAGAAAAGCGCCTCTTCCATTTACAACAAGTACCCTTCAGCAGGAGGCTTCATCAGCACTTGGCTATGCAACCTCAAAGACCATGAGAATAGCTCAGCAGCTTTATGAAGGCGTAGACGTAAAGGGACATGGAACTATCGGTCTTATTACTTACCTTCGTACAGACTCCATAAGAATTTCAAAGGAAGCTGATGAGGCTGCAAAGGAATTCATTACGGATAATTACGGAAAAGAATATGTGACAGATACTGACGTAAACCGCATCGAAGGAAAGAAAATCCAGGATGCGCATGAAGCAATCAGACCTACCTATGTAGATCTAAAGCCAGAGGATGTTAAAGATTCACTTACAAGAGAACAGCTCAGATTATATACATTAATATGGAAGAGATTCGTATCCTCAAGAATGATGCCGGAAAAGTTCAAGACTTCTCAGGTAAAGATATCAGCTGGAAATCAGATATTTACAGCAAGTGCTTCAGTAGTGATTTTTGATGGCTATGCACTTGTATATAAGGCATCAGAGGCAGAAAAGAGCGAGGATGAGGAGCCGGTAGTAAATGGCACCTTCAACTTCACAACTGATACAGAACTAAAGAAGGTAAGCTTAAATCCGGTTCAGCACTTTACACAGCCACTACCTCATTTCACAGAGGCAGCACTTGTAAAGACGCTCGAAGAACTTGGAATCGGAAGACCTAGTACCTATGCTCCAACAATTTCAACAATACTTGCAAGACACTATGTAACAAAAGAAGAAAAGAGCATATATATGACAGACCTTGGAGAAGCAGTAGATGGAATACTTCGCAAGGGCTTCCCAATAATAGTAGATACCACCTTTACCGCAACTTTAGAAACACTTTTAGACGGAGTTGAAGAAGGAAAGGTAAAGTGGAAGAATGTCATAAGAAATTTCTACCCGGACTTTGAAGATGCGCTTCAGAATGCTGAAAAGACCATTGGAACTGTAAAGGTAGCAGATGAAGTAAGCGATGTGCAGTGCGAGCTTTGCGGAAAGATGATGGTTGTAAAGTACGGACCTCATGGAAAGTTCCTTGCGTGCCCGGGCTTCCCGGATTGCAGAAATACAAAGCCTTATCTCGAGAAAATTGGCGTAACCTGTCCAAAGTGCGGAAAGCAGATTGTAATAAAGCATACCAAAAAGGGCAGAAAATTCTATGGCTGTGAAGGCTATCCAGAGTGTGATTTTGTTTCATGGCAGATGCCAACTAATGAAAAATGTCCGAAATGCGGCAAGGTTCTTTTAGTACACGGTGATAAACTTGTATGCAGTGACAAAGAATGCGGCTATGTTGAAAAGAGAAATAATATGTAAATAATATTTGAAATAATCTGAAAATTTAAACAGAACATTAAAAGCTTGAAAAATTGAGAAATCCTTGATTTTTCAAGCTTTTTTTGACTAAAAATGATTGTATATAATATTTAGAATTTTCTTGATTTTCAGAAAATTCTGTCTTATAATTAGATGTGGAGGAATATGTATGTTTTTCAACCATAGAGAAAGAGGAAGATTATGAGTGACATAAAACTATTAGACAGTACCAGGAAAATCAATAGGATACTGTACGGAAATCAAAACGGAACACAAAGTGATGGTCAGCAGAGCGTTATTTCCTTTAATGAGCTTGCAAAGGCACTCGGAGAGAGCATAGATGCATCTATAAGAGTCATAAGCCAAAAAGGAAAGGTACTTGGAGTTTATGAAAGTGAAAAGGTAGATAAGTTAAATGAGATGATAAGCGACGTCAGGGGGAAGTATATTGATTTATCATTAAATGAAAGATTCCTGAACATATTGTCTACCCAAGAGAATATGCTAGTTCAGAGCCTTGGTTTTGAAGGCGTTGAAGAAAAAGGCTATAAGGCACAGGTTTGTCCTTTGTTTATCACAGGTGAAAGACTTGGAACCTTATTTGTCTATAAAAATGAGGGAGATTTCTCTATAAATGATACCGTGCTATGTGAATATACCTCAACTGTAATTGGTCTAATAATGCTAAGCTCTGTAGATAAGGAAATAGCAGAGGAAAGAAGAAAGCAGAGCGTAGTAAAATCCTCAATGGCGACGCTTTCATATTCAGAGGTAGAGGCCATAAAGAGAATATTTGAGGAATTAAACGGAAATAAGGAGGGACTTCTTGTAGCAAGTAAGATTGCAGACAAGGCAAAAATTACAAGATCTGTAATAGTAAATGCCCTCAGAAAGCTTGAGAGTGCAGGCATTATCAAGTCGAAATCCTCTGGAATGAGAGGTACCTATATTCATGTATTAAATGATGCTATATTCGAAGAAATATCGGATGTGTAAGCAACGAAATAATAAATAAAAAACCACTGGAATTTGGAAATAATACTAGACAAAATTAACAAAAAAGTGTAAAATAAAAGATGGAATTGCAGTGTTTTTGTATGGTACAGATGTATTAAAATGTTCTGGAGTGAAAATATGGAAAAAACAGTTCTGATATGTGACGATAACGCGTTTATGCGTATGATATTAAAGGATATTCTAAAGAAAAATGGCTTCGGATGCGCAGGGGAAGCAGCAGATGGTAAGCAGGCTTTAGAAATGTATGAAGTAAATAAGCCGTCAGCGGTCCTGATGGATATCACTATGCCAGTCATGGACGGAATAGAAGCGCTCAAGAGAATTATGGCCATGGACAAAAATGCGATTGTAATTATGTGTTCGGCTATGGGACAGCAGCAGATGGTAATAGAATCGCTTGAATCAGGAGCTAAGGATTTTATAGTAAAGCCATTTCAGGCAGACAGAGTAGTTGAGGCAATTAATAAAGCTTTGAGTTAAGAAAGGACACTATGATCGAAGATATTTTATCAATAAATGACAAAATTGAACTTATAAAGAGCTCTGTACTGCGTAAGAATGAGGCAGAGCAGAAATATTATAAGAGCCATCTAGTTGACATAAAGGACGATTCTACTTTCATAATATCCATGCCTGTAGAAGAGGACAAGCTTGTGGTTCTTGACATTGGAGAATCCTATAATCTGTGGTTCTATACCAAGAGAGGCCTATATACCTGTACGGTAATAATAAATGAAAAATATAAGCAGGGCGATGATAATGTAGCAGAGGTCTATGCGACAAGCGATCTTGAAAAGCTGCAGAGAAGACAATATTATCGCCTTAACTGTATTATGGATTTTGAATATAAAATAAATGGAAGAGACGAATTCGATAAGGGTGTTGTCATCGACATGAGCGGCGGAGGACTTAGGTTCAATACCGAAAAAAAACTTGAAGCAGGTACCAAAATGCTTATAAGACTAAATCTTTTCCTTGCAGATAAAAAGGATGAGGGACAGTCTCAAGATGAGAAGGATATCTGCGAAATCAAGGCGAAGGTAGTGGATTCGGAGCTTGCTAGAGCAAAGAACAATGTATATGAGAACCGCATAGAATTCGATAATATATCGGGCAAGGTAAGAGAAAAAATCGTAAGATTTATTTTTGAAGTAGATAGGCAGAGAAGACAGAATTCATTCTAATATGCAGAAAATAATAATGATTGCCAGTTCAACTGGCGGACCTAAGGCACTTAGAAGTGTGATACCCAGGTTGCCTAAATCTCTTGATTTTATAATTGTGATAATACAGCATATGCCAAAGGGCTTTACAGCCTCACTTGCAGACAGCCTGAAGACAGAGGACGGCATGCATGTAGAGCAGGCAGTAGATGGAATGCAGGCACTTCCTGGACACGTATATATTGCAGAAGGCGGTAAGCAGCTTACACTAAAGCAGAAGTTTGACAGAATATACATATGCGAGGAAGAAGAAAAAGAAGGCAGGACTCTTAAGCCTTGTGCAGATGTTACCCTAGAATCCCTTGCAAAGCTTAAAAACATTGACCTTACCTGCATAGTAATGACAGGAATGGGGAAGGATGGAAAGGCGGGGATAATAAAGCTGAAGGAAAGCCTGAGTAAGAAAAATGAGGGTGAGTATAAGCTATGGGTTATCGGGCAGGACGAAAAATCCTGCGTTGTATATGGAATGCCAAAGGCCGTAGCTGAAGCGGGCCTGTGCGATGAAGTGGTAAGCCTTAAGGATATGGTGAAAAAAATAATTCAAATTGCAGAAAAAAAATAATAAAGAAAGGAGTTTGTTGCGCAGATGGATGTTAGTCAGTATTTAGAAATATTTATTGATGAAACTAGAGAGTATTTACAGAGTCTGAATGAACAGCTCCTCATTCTAGAAGAGAGTCCTGACAATCAGGATACTATAAATGAGATATTCAGGGCGGCTCATACCATAAAGGGGATGGCAGGAACCATGGGCTTTAAGAGAATGCAAAAGCTGACTCATGACATGGAAAATGTATTCTCTGAGGTAAGAAATGAAAAGATGTCTGTAACTTCAGAACTTGTAGATACTCTGTTCAAAGGACTTGATGCCCTTCAGGGATATCTTGACAGTATAGTAGAAACTGGAAGTGAAGGCGAAGATGACAATCAGGACATAATAGACGGTCTTGCAAAAATCTTAGCAGAGGGCCTAAGTAAGGGCGTTGTAAAAAAAGAAATAGCGCCTGAAAAGGAAGCTATGGAAGCTAAAGAGGAAGCAAAGAGCACTGGTGCGGCAGAAGATGCTGCAAAAGAAGATGGAAAGACTGATGCAGAAGCAGATAACGCTGAATCAAAACAAACTAAGGGCAAAATAAAATTAAATGAGACAGAAATGGAGACTTATGTCGCTGCAAAGGCAGATGGACGTAATGTCTTTAATGTTACTGTAAAAATAAGAGAGACCTGTATCCTCAAGTCGGCAAGAGCGTATTTAGTGCTTAAGAATCTTGAGGAAAATGGTTATGTCATCAGAACAGAGCCGTCCTCACAGGATATCGAGGATGAAAAATTTGACTTTGAGTTTTCAGCACTTATAGCAACAGAGGCAAATGCAGAAAAAATTAAGAAGGTAGCAATGAAGGTTGCAGAAATCCAGGATGCTATCGTAGAAGAATTTGTAGCAGAGGGTGCTGAAGGGGAAAGTAAAGAGCAGGAGGCAGGCAAAGAAGCGCAGAGTGGGGAGGCTTCCTCAGATACTAAGGATAGTGGTGAAAAGGCTGCAGAGCAAAAGAGTACAGATGCGTCTTCTAAAAAATCTGCAGAAGTAAAGAGCGATAAAAAGGATAGTGAAGCAAATAAAGCGACTGTAAATAAAGCATCCGTGGGTAAGGCGGATGCAAATCAGGCAAATGCAGGAGGGCAGAGCGCTCCTAAAGCACAGAAAAAGCCTGTAGTAAATAGATCTGTCAGAGTAGACATAGATAAGCTTGATGACCTTATGAATCTTGTCAGTGAGCTTATTATCGCAAAAAATGGAATTGTATCGACTAATGCAACTAAGAATAAGGAAATAGGCGAAATCAACAATGGTTTTACTGAGCAGATAGAGTATCTTGAAAGAATTACGACAAGCCTTCATAAATCAGTAATGAAGACTAGAATGGTGCCTATTGAGAGTGTAGTATCAAGATTCCCAAGAATGATAAGAGATCTTAGTAAGAGTCTTGGTAAGAAGATGGACCTTCATATTACCGGTGAAGACACAGAGCTTGATAGAACGGTAATAGATGAAATCGGAGATCCTATCATGCATCTTCTTAGAAATTCCGCAGACCATGGAATAGAATCAGCAGCAGAAAGAAAAAGAGCAGGAAAGCCAGAGACTGGACAGATCCATCTTGATGCATATCAGCAGGGAAATAATGTAATTATAAGCGTATCAGATGATGGTGCAGGAATAGATGTTGATAAGGTTAGAGAAAAGGCCATCTCTAGAGGTACAATTACTCCGGAGCAGGCTGAGGCCATGACCAATAAAGAAATAGTAGATTTATTGTTCATGCCTAGCTTTTCAACAGCAGAAAAGGTAACTGAGATATCAGGAAGAGGTGTAGGTCTTGATGTTGTTAGAACTAAGATTAATTCTCTTGGCGGAACAATCGAGACAAAATCTGAAAAAGGAAAGGGCTCGACCTTCATAATAAGGCTCCCTCTTACACTTGCAATAATTCAGGCACTCATGGTACAGGTAGAGGAAGAAAAATATGCAATACCTCTTGGCTCAATTCAGACAATTGAAAATATACCAGTTACTGACATTAAGTATGTACAGTCGAGGGAAGTAATAAATCTTAGAGGAAATGTAATACCGCTTATAAGACTAAGAAGCGTTCTCGACCTGCCGGAGGCGGTTGATAATGAAAGGCTGATGGTAGTAATAGTAAAGAAGGCAGATAATCTTGCCGGACTTGTAATAGATAAGCTGTTAGGACAGCTTGAAATAGTAATCAAGTCCATAGGAAAGTACATAGACAGTCCTAAGATGATAAGCGGCGCAACTATACTAGGCGATGGTGAAATAGCGCTTATACTAGATGTGAATATGATAATCTAAAGCTTATGCCGATAAAAATCAGGAGGCAAAATGGAAGAAATCAGACAGTATATTGTAACTAAGCTCGGTCCGGAAAATTATGGCATCGAGATAGGAATAGTAGATAATATTGTCAGAATGCAAAAAATAACGAGGGTTCCGAAGGTACAGCCGTATTACATAGGAGTAATGAATATCAGAGGTGAGATTATTCCGGTAATCAGCTTAAGAAAAAAACTAGGACTTGGTGAGGATGTAATAACCGAGGAAAGCAGGATTCTCATTGTTAAGCCAGAGCCCCAGGCAAATGTAGGCATTTTGGTAGATGAGGTAGATGAGGTAGTAATGCTCGAGGATAAGGACATTGACTATGAGCAGAGTAAAATAAAGGATGCCAATGCAATATTTTTGGAAGGAGTTGGAAAATACGAAAATAAATTGGTATCGATATTAAATATTTCTACAATATTGATGGATAAAAACTAAAACTTTTAAATTGTGGTTGTAATCTGAGTAGCACGGAGGTTATAATATGCCTGTAGATAATTTTGAAAATCTAAGCAGTATGGAACTCGATGTGCTTCAGGAGATAGGAAACATTGGGGTAGGCAACGTTACTACGGCACTCGCGCAGATGCTGGGTATTAGGATAAATATGAAGGTTCCTGTAGTTGAGCTACTTGATATCGGAAAGGTACCAGATCTTCTTGGAGGCGCAGGAAATCCCGTTGCAGGTGTAATGTTGGCAATTGGCGGAGATATAGAGGGCATGATAGAATTTATCATGGATATAGCTTCGGCAAAGAAAATAGCAGAGGTAATGTTAGGAAGCAGTGCAGATGAAGTGAATGCAGTGAATGTTTCTGGAATAAATGATTTTTTAGAAATTGAAAAGGCGGCGCTTCAGGAAATGGGAAATATCATTGCTGGCTCGTATTTAAATGCAATATCTAAAATGACAGGACTTGCAATAATACCAAGCGTTCCGGAGCTTGCCATAGATATGGCGGGAGCCATTCTTTCAGAGCCGATGATAGAATTTGGCAAAACCGGAGATAAGGCACTTCTAATAGAAGCTGAATTTGGAGCTGAGGAACTCTTTAAGGGATATTTTATATTGACACCAACTAATGATTCTTATGCGAGAATATTGAATTCACTGAAGTTATAGCTGTTTCATATTGCGAAAAGAAAGCTAATTGGATGAAGGAATTAAAGGTTTTTTATGTCTGAGGTAATTAGAGTCGGCATGGCTGAGATGAAGATATGTATGCCGCAGGATAAAATCACGACGCTAGGACTTGGGTCCTGTGTCGGAGCTGTGATATATGATTCATCTAGCAGAATCTGTGGGATGGTGCATGTAATGCTGCCGGATAGCAGGATAATCAGAAATAATGGGAATAAGGCAAAGTTTGCGGATTTAGGTATTGAGATGCTTGTAAAAGAGCTTATATCAAAAGGAGCAGTAAAGAGCTGTTTAAAGGCAAAGATTGCAGGCGGAGCACAAATGTTCAGCTTTAAATCAGAGAATGAATTGCTGCAGGTGGGCAAAAGGAATGTGGAGGCCGTGGGCAAAAAGCTTAAGGAGCTTGGCATTCCGATTGTTGCTAGCGACGTAGGGGGAAACTACGGAAGAACGATAACGTTCAATCCTGATGATTTTAAGCTTGAAATAAAGGTGGTTGGAAGAAAATCGAGTTACATCTGATGTATAATGTATTTATTGGGTATTATTTTTAGGTGATTATTACACATCAGAAGGAGGAAACAAATGAAATATGCAGGAAAAATATCACTTATTCTTGCAATGGCAATGATAGTTACGATGCTAGCTTCATCTGAAGGGAAGACCGTGCAGGCTGCATCTACTACAACACTTAGGGTTACATATGATCAAACAGGAGCAAGGACAATGCTTGCTTCAATTAATGAATTTAGAAAAAGTACAGGTGTATGGTATTGGAATTCTTCAACTACTAAGAAGCTTTTAGCAAGTGGTCTTGGAGACTTAGAATATGATTATGCACTCGAAAAAATAGCAATGATAAGAGCAGCTGAGATTGCAGTTTCATTTAGTCACATAAGACCAAACGGCGAGAGCTGCTTTACAGCAGGAGATGATTCTGATTTCATCGTAAGAGGTGAAAATATAGCAAGCGGCTATAAATCAGTTGGCAGTGTAGTAGCGGCTTGGGAAGAGGATAAAGAGGATTATTCAGGACAGGGACATAGACGTAATATGTTAGGTGTTCTTTCAGATGGTTCAACGGATGGCTTTGATGCAGTGGGAGTTGCACATATAGTTTATAATGGTACTCATTACTGGGTTCAGGAATTTGGAACTAGAAAGAGTGCATCATCTACTACTTATACAACACCGAATAATTATACAGATCCGGTAGACGGTGATAAATCTGTTATAGTATCTTTAACAGCTTCATCAGGAACTACAATTGAAAAATCATCTGCAACTACAGCGACTGCAGCAAAAAAGACTGCAGTATCAGCAGTTGACATAGTAGCTGCTCCAGGTAACTCTTTTAAGCTTACCTGGGATAATACAGGAGCATCTGAGTATATTATTTATTACAAAAAGAGCGCCTGGTCTTCTTTTAAGGAGCTTGCAACTGTTAGTTCAAAAACCACCTATACAACTGATTCACTTACAAATGGAACTTACGAATTTAAGATAAAGGCTGGTTATACTGTATCGGGAAAAACCACCTATAGCGCTTATAGCCCGGTTTTCAAGACGGCAACTATAGGAATTCCATACATAACCGGAATTACTAAGTATTCTGCCGGAAGAGTAAAGGTAAAGTTCAGTACTGTAAAGAATGTAGACGGCTATCAGTTCATCCGTTCAACAGCTTATAATGGAACATATGTAGATTATAAGGCAGTTGTATACAAGGTATCAGCTTATGCGATAATGAAGCCTGTAAAGAATAAGACCTATTATTATAGGGTAAGGGCTTATAAAGAGGTAGATGGCGTTAAGATCTATGGTGCCTGGTCTCCAGTAGCAATATATACCTTAAAGTAAAGAAATTACTTTGGACTTATAAAAATAGTTTACGAATGTTCTTGACAAATTAAAAAATATATTGTAAACTACGTATCGAAAAATAGTTTACAATACTAAGGACCATATTTTTAGTATGACTATAAATATGGTCCTTTTTTTGTGAAAAGAAAAAGGAGATTATTTATGGAAGGTGCAAAGAATGCAGCTATTAGCGCAGAGAAAAATATGGAGAAAGGAACGCTGTCTGGGAAAATCAGTGCAAAAAGAATGGCTTTTATAGCAATAATGGCAGCGGTAATATGCGTTGCTTCCCCCTTTAGCATACCAATAGGGCCTATTCCTATATCACTTGCAAATCTTGTGATATGGACAGCAGTTTATTTATTAGGCGCAGTTGATGGAACATTAAGTACAATAATATTCATACTTCTTGGAGCGGTTGGACTTCCTGTATTTTCAGGAGGAGCAGGCGGACTTGCAAAGCTTACCGGAGCAACAGGTGGTTATATCATCGGCTATATATTCATGGCGCTTGTAGCTGGTTTTATAATGGAAGCAGCAAAGAGAAAGACGATACCTACTTTCCTAGCTTTCATCTTAGGAGATGCCATCTGCTATGTAATTGGAACAGCGTGGTTTGTTCATCTTACAGGAAAAACGCTTGCAGCTTCAATGTCACTTTGCGTTACTCCGTTTATCCCGGGAGATCTCATAAAGATAGCATTATCAATAGCTATTGGAATGAGTGTAAGAAAGGCCTTGATGAAGGCATCTATAATGGAGTAAAAAGTAAATTTACTAGAAAAAAATAAAAAGTTAATAGACATTTCATAGGTAAGTGTGCTATAATAGTATTTCGTGGAGTGTGATATCCGAGACTTCTGAAATGCACAGTAATAGCACACTTACTGTTTGTTTCAGTTGTTTCGGAGCTCCATTAGAATAATATTACGTATAGCACGAAGGTGCGAAAGGAGTTTTAAATGGAAGGTGAAGTTTGGGCAGAGCTTCTTAAAAAGGAGTACAAGACATTTTCAATGGATCTTGCAGGAAAGAAGCTTTCAGTAGAGGTAGGCAGAGTTGCAGCACAGGCAAATGCGGGTATTCTCATACATTACGGTGACACAACTGTTCTTACAACAATCGTAGCAAGCAAGGAACCAAAGGAGGGTGTTGATTTCTTCCCTCTTTCAGTAGAATATAGCGAGAAGATGTATTCAGTAGGAAAGTTTCCAGGTGGCTTCAATAAGCGTGAAGGAAAGGCATCAGAAAATGCAATCCTTACATCACGTGTTATTGACCGTCCTATGAGACCACTTTTCCCTAAGGATTTCAGAAATGACGTAACAATCGAGAATATGGTTATGTCAGTAGATCCAGAGTGCCGTCCAGAGCTTGTAGCAATGATCGGTTCAGCAATCGTAGCATCAATTTCAGATATCCCATTTGCAGGTCCATGTGCAACAACACAGGTAGGTCTTATTAATGGTGAGTATGTATTCAACCCATCACAGAAGCAGTGGGATGACAGCGATCTTCAGCTCACAGTTGCATCAACAGCAGAAAAGGTTATCATGATCGAAGCTGGTGCAAATGAAATCCCAGAAGATAAGATGATCGAGGCTATTTACAAGGCTCATGACATCAACCAGACAATCGTTGCTTTTGTTAACCAGATGGTTGCAGAAGTCGGTAAGGAAAAGATGTCATATGTCAGCTTTGCAGTACCAGAGGATATGTTTGCAAAGATGAAGGAAATTGTTACTCCAGAAGAGATGGAGGCTGCAGTTTTCACAGATGACAAGCAGACAAGAGAGCATAATATCGATGAAATCACAGCAAAGTTCAAGGAAGCCTTCGCAGATAATGAAGAATGGCTTGCAAAGCTTCCAGATGCTGTATATCAGTATCAGAAGAAGACAGTTCGTAAGATGATCCTCAAGGATCATAAGCGTCCAGATGGCCGTGACATCCTTCAGATCAGACCGCTTGCTGCAGAGATAGACGTTATTCCTAGAACTCATGGTTCAGGTATGTTCACACGTGGACAAACTCAGATCTGCGACATCTGTACACTTGCACCTCTTTCAGAGGCTCAGAAAGTAGAAGGTCTTGATCCAAATATCGTAGAAAAGAGATATATCCATCAGTACAACTTCCCAGCTTACTCAGTTGGTGAGACAAAGGTATCAAGAGGACCAGGACGTAGAGAAATCGGACATGGTGCACTTGCAGAGAGAGCACTTGTTCCTGTACTTCCAACAAAGGAAGAATTCCCATATGCAATCCGTCTTGTATCAGAGACATTTGAGTCAAATGGTTCAACTTCACAGGCATCAGTTTGTGCTTCAACACTCAGCCTTATGGCAGCAGGTGTTCCTATCAAGAAGCAGGTAGCTGGTATTTCATGTGGTCTTGTAACAGGCGACACAGATGATGATTATGTAGTACTTACAGATATCCAGGGTCTTGAAGACTTCTTTGGAGACATGGACTTTAAGGTAGCAGGAACTCATGATGGTATTACAGCTATTCAGATGGATATTAAGATCCATGGTCTTACACGTCCAATCGTTGAAGAAGCAATCCGTCGTACAAAGAGCGCAAGAGAGTTCATTATCAATAATGTTCTTACACCATGTATCGCAGAGCCAAGAAAGGAACTTTCACCATATGCACCAAAGATCCTTTCAATGGAAATAGATCCATCAAAGATCGGTGAAGTAGTTGGTAAGCAGGGCAAGGTAATCAACGAAATCATCGCTCGTACAGATTGTAAGATCGACATCACTGATGATGGAAAGGTTTCAATCATCGGCGTAGATCCAGAGAAGATGCTTCAGGCTAAGGAAATGATAGACATCATTGTTACAGAGTTCTACACAGGCCAGATTCTTACAGGTAAGGTTGTATCAATCAAGGAATTCGGCGCATTCGTTGAGTTCGCACCTGGTAAGGAAGGAATGGTTCATATCTCAAAGATTTCAAAGGATAGAATCGAGCATGTAGAGGATGTACTTACACTTGGTGATGTTGTTAAGGTTGTATGCCTTGGCAAGGACAGAATGGGAAGAGTTGGTTTCTCAATCAAGGACGTAAAGTAATTCTTAAAAATTAAATATTTCGCAAAGCGATTTAAGGGGCCGCGAAGGAATTCGCGGTCCTGTTTTTGTGAAAGATTGTTAAAATTGTAACATTCTATAAAAAGTATTGGACTTTTAGGCTGAAGATGTGCTATAATAGGTATTTGTGGGATTGTGCCTACAAAACAGATTTTTAAATATGAAATTATGAGGAATTAGACTTGGAATTATTTAAATTGACCAATGGAATAGAAGTAATATTCGAAAAAATTCCATATGTACATACTTTATCGCTCGGAGTTTATGTGAAATCGGGTTCGGCTTATGAAAATAAGAAAAATAATGGTATTTCGCATCTCATTGAGCATATGGTATTTAAAGGAACTAAAAAGCGCAGTGCAAGAGACATAGCAAAGCAGACGGCGCTGATAGGTGATGACATAAATGCCTATACAGAAAATGAATCGACGGTATTCTATGGAAATACTACCACGGAGAATTTTGAAGCTTTTGCTGAAATGTTCGCAGACATGATCATTAATTCGGCTTTCGAAGAAAAGAGCCTTGAAAAGGAAAAGAATATAGTCGAAAATGAAATAGATATGTATAATGATTCGCCGGACGACATTGTGCAGGAGCAGCTAGAGCTTAGCTGTTTTCCAGATGAGCCGGTAGGGTTTGCAGTATGCGGCAGCAAGGAAAATGTTGAAGCCTTTACAAGGGAAGAGGTATATGAAAGATATCTTGAGTATTATATTCCTGAAAATATGGTTATATCTATAGCCGGAAATCTTGAAATAGACAGGGTGAAGGAGGTTATAGAGAATAATTTTGGAGTTAAGGGCTTTTCTACAAGAAAGAGTATCAGAAGTGCCGAGCTGACTTCTCTAGAAATAAGAAATCAGCTTGTAAATAAGCTTAATACCCCTTATACTAAGAAGTATACAGGCAAAAAGAGCAAAAAGGTAAGATATGTACCAGCTTTCAAGGCAGTTCATAAGGATATAGAGCAGCTTCATATAAATGTCGCCTTTCCAGCTCTTGCATTATACGATGAAAGACGATTTGCAATGGCAGTTCTTAATTCCTATCTTGGAGAGAGCAATAATTCATTATTATTCCAGAAGATCCGAGAAGATCTTGGACTTGCATATTCAGTAAGCTCGTATTCTAGCAATTACATGTTTACAGGTCTTATGCTGATAGATATGGCCGTAAATGCAGCTAATGCAGAAAATGCCTGTGAGGGCTTGTTCGAGCTTTTAAATGATGTGAAGGAAAAAGGGATTTCTGAGAGCGAGCTTTTGATCCATAAGGAGCAGCTTGTAACAGAGCTGATAATGGAGGATGAGAGCATGTCGTATAAGATGGAGACAAATGGCTCGGCAGTCTTCTTTGGAAAGTATAAGGATGAAGGCGGAAATGATGATCCGCTAAGGTATATAGTAGAGCTTGATGAAAAGATAAGACGAGTTAGAGAGGTAAGCCTTAAAGAAGTAAATGAGTTATTGAAAAACTTCATTGACTTTAGTAAGATGAGTATGTGCATAGTAGGCAATGGAGAAGAAATAGAATTTAATAAAATTGAAAAGGAATATTTAAAATGGCGTTCATAGAGGTGTTAAAGGCTATTATTCTTGGAATTATCGAGGGAATAACTGAGTGGCTTCCAGTTTCAAGTACTGGTCATATGCTGCTTGTAGATGAGTTCTTAAAGCTAGATGTTTCAGAGCAGTTCAGATCTTTGTTTATGGTTGTAATACAGCTTGGAGCAATATTAGCTGTAGTTGTAATTTACTGGAAAGAAATATGGCCTTTTGGAATCAAGGCAGCAGATGAATACGATCATGCAGGCGGAAAGAGAATTTCAATCAGCAAAAGAAAGATAATCATGTGGCTTAAGATAATTGTTGCCTGTGTTCCTGCGGCAATTATAGGAATTTTGTTTGATGAAAAGTTTGAAGAGCTTTTTTATCATCCGATTCCAATAGCCCTAGCTCTTATTGTAATAGGTGTTCTTTTCTTATTAATTACAGAACCTAAGGGAAATAGAGAAGTAGTTAAAATATCTCAGCTTACCTATAAGGATGCAATAATAATTGGAATCTGGCAGCTTTTAGCAGCAATATTCCCTGGAACTTCAAGATCTGGTGCAACCATTATCGGAGCACTTCTTCTTGGAGTATCAAAGAAGATAGCAGCTGAATTTACCTTCTATTTAGCTATACCTGTAATGTTCGGAGCAAGCCTTCTTAAGATAGTAAAGTTCATAAAGGATGGCTTTAGTGCAACCGGAATAGAAATTACAATGCTTTTAGTTGGAATGGTAGTTGCATTTATTGTATCAGTAATTGTAATTAAGTTCCTTATGTCATTTATAAAGAAGCATAGCTTTAAGGCATTTGGTGTATATAGAATTATTCTTGGACTTATAATAATTGGTTACTTTGGATTTATCCATAAGTAAAAATGAAATGATAGAAATTATACTGATGAAGGAAATGGAGGAGCAATGTCACAAGCGGGTTCACGTGATAATACGGCTAGAAAAAGAAGTACTGCTTCAAGCGGTAATACTGGAAGTGGACGTAAAAGCGCTGGCGGTATAGCTAGAAATAGGACTTCGGCATCGGGAGGAAAAAGTAGTGGCCAAGGAGCAGCAAGAAATTCAAAGAGCTCTAGCGGCAAGGGGAAAAGCAGTGCAAAGGGAAGTAATTCAAAGATTGCTGCAGCAAAAAGAGCAGCAAATGAAAAGGAAGAATATGAGCAGCTTACCATAAAGGATGCATATGTAAAAAAGAAGAATTCAATGATAGATGAATTAATTGTTGGAGTGGTTCTTTTATTTTCAATCATATGTTTTCTTGGAGTAATAGACAAGGGAGGTATTGTAGGAAAATATCTTAAATATTTCCTCTTTGGAACCTTTGGAATATTTGGATATGTAGCGCCAATTCTCATACTCCTTGCTACAGTAGTGATTGTTTACATTGGAAAAGACATTCCGGTTGTAAAATCACTTCTTGGAGTACTTGTATTTGTAAATCTCCTTGCAATCATACAGCTTGCAGTTCATTATGACGAAAAGCTTCATTTTTATGAATATTACAAGTATTGCGGAGAAAATTTAAACGGCGGTGGATTCTTAGGAGCTCTTATACTTTCAATGCTTGCACCTTTATTCGGAAAGGCTGCTGCCATAGTAGTTGCAATAATAGTAATAATAATCTGTTTAGTGCTTATCACTGAAAAGGCGATTTTTAGAAGCATAAGCATCAGCAGCGGCAAGGCAGCAAAAAAGGAAGTAGAGCGCGCTGTTGAGCATCATAACGAGGTAGTTGCTAGAAAGCGTGAGATGCGCAGAAGACGCGAGATAGCGGAAAGAAAAAGCGGAAATTTCATGTATAAAATCACTTCCGAAGATATAGAAAGGGCAAAAGTAGAAGGAAGTGGAAATAATAAGGAATTTGTCGATTATCTAAAGAGCGGAGACAAGGAGCAGATAGCGGCAGCTAATGCTGCTAGAAAAAATAGAGGCATTGCAAATGCTGCAAATGTTGCAAATGCAGCAAATGCTAAAAATCCGGCAAGTGCAGCAAATGCTAAAAATGCAGCAAGTGCTAAAAATCCGGCAAGTGCGACAAGTGCAGTAAATGCCACAAATGCTAGAAAAGCCCAGACTGCAAATGTTAGTGATTCAGGCAAAAATGCAAGGAATGTTCGTCCTGCTGCGGCTTTAGAAAAAGAGAAGGATGATCTCTCAGACCTTAGTAATCTTACAATAACCGGCGATTATAAAAAGAGTTCGCCTGAAGATACTAAAAATATAAATCCAAAGGCTGCCTCAAGTTCTTCTATAGCTGATGATACCTTAAACATAAACGGAATCAATGAAAATGCTTATAATAAGGAAATTGACAATGCCGTATATGGAGATGAGGGATATAGAGGAATAAGACTTGAGACCGGAGAAGAAGATTTAAAGGAAAATGATAATTATGAAAGAATCTATCTTAACGGCCAGTCAGTTGAGAGCAGAGAATATGTAGATGATTCAGAAGGTTATGATAATTCTTCTGAAACTGAATATACATATAATGGAAATTATGAGGATGATTCCGAATATGCTTCTGAATATGCTTCTGACTATGATGAAGAAGCAAAGAATTATGAAGATTCAGACATAGAGGATAGCTCTATTGATAGAGATAGTGCTTCTGACTTTGAAGGTGAAGAGAATTTCGCAGGAAATGTAATGAGGTTTGGTGATTATGATAATCTGTCATCTTCAGATGAGAGTGATATGGGCAGTAGTGATATAGATGTAAATGCCTATGACAAAGAAGATTATAATGAAGATAATTATAATGAAGAAGATTATAATGAAAATAGTTATAATGAAGCAGATTATGATACCGAAGCTTTAAATGCAGATAATCAAAATTTAGACAATTTAGAAGCTAAATCTAATGCGGAAGATTATGGTAAAGATGATTTTGATGAAGAAAGCTTTAAAGATGAATATTCATCAGATATAAATACACCAGATGACGATTATGAAGATGTATCTGGAATGGACAGATTTGCCCAGTACGAGGATGCAAATTCAGTATTAGCAGGCGATAGCGAAATGGCCTCACAGATCGATGAATTCAGTGATTCTGTTAAGGGACAGGGTGAAGCTGTACCAGGCAGTGTAACGACCTATAAGACAAATCCTAATGGTACACCTATTGGTAAAGTATCTCCGGGAGTTGTAGGCGCAGTAGCAGCAACAGGCGTAGCGGGAGCTGCAGGAGCGGCACCTGCCATAGGAGCTGCAGGAGCGGCAACTGTTTCAGGAGCAACCGGAGCACCAGGGCTTACAGCGGCAGGCGCTTCAATAGCAGCAATGGGAAGCATTCTTGATGATTCAGTAGAACCTGAAGAGGTTCCTATCGAGGTATTAGATTACATAGTACCTCCACTCGATTTATTAGCAGAGCCTGTAAAGGGCAGAGGCGCTGATGAAGAGGAATTAAAGAGCACCGCAAAGCTGCTCCAGGATACTTTAAAGAGCTTTGGCGTAAATGTAAAGGTGACTAATGTTAGCTGCGGACCTGCAGTAACAAGATACGAAATAATGCCGGAGCAGGGCGTTAAGGTATCAAGAATTACTGCACTTTCAGATGATATCAAGCTTAATCTTGCAGCAGCAGACATAAGAATAGAAGCACCTATTCCGGGCAAGCCGGCAGTAGGTATAGAGGTTCCTAACAAGGAAAACTCTCCTGTAATGCTAAGAGAGCTGATTGAAAATGAAGAATTTACAGGACATAAATCAAACATAGCCTTTGGTGTAGGTAAGGACATTGGAGGAAAGGTGGTAATCGGTGATATAGCAAAGATGCCTCACCTTTTAATAGCGGGCTCTACCGGTTCAGGTAAATCAGTATGTATCAACTCCATTATCATGAGCATAATCTATAAGGCAGATCCAAAGGACGTAAGAATGATTCTTATTGATCCTAAGGTAGTAGAACTTTCAATTTACAATCCTATGCCGCATCTTCTTATGCCGGTAGTAACTGATCCGAAGGAAGCGTCAGCAGCGCTTGCCTGGGCAGTAGCAGAAATGAATAATAGATATAAGAAGTTCGCAAAGGCAGGAGTCAGAGATTTAAAGGGCTTTAATCAGAAGGTTGAAAAGGGTGTTTTCGGTGATGATGAGCAAAGCAAGCTTAAAAATAAGATGCCTCATATTGTCATTATCGTAGATGAGCTTGCCGACCTTATGATGGTAGCTCAAAAGGAAGTTGAGGATTCAATTCAGCATATTACACAGATGGCGCGTGCGGCAGGAATTCATCTTATCATAGCAACTCAGCGTCCATCAGTAAATGTAATTACTGGTGTAATTAAGGCAAATGTTCCATCAAGAATAGCCTTTGCAGTATCCTCACAGGTGGATTCAAGAACCATCATAGACCAGGCAGGAGCTGAAAAGCTTCTTGGAAAGGGCGACATGCTTTTCTTCCCATCAGGAATACCAAAGCCGATAAGAGTACAGGGTGCTTTTGTTTCAGATGAGGAAGTTAATGCAGTAGTAGATTATCTTGAGGAATTTGACCAGGGAACGGCTATTGATTTAGCAGTTCAGGGTGAAATACAAAGACTTGCATCAAGCTCTGATGAAGAAGAGGCAGATGCAGGAAAAGGCTCGAAGGGAGCATCATCTCAGTATGATGATTATTTCATCGAGGCAGGTAGATTATTAATAGAGAAGAATAAGGCTTCTATAGGAATGCTGCAAAGAACGTTCTCGATAGGATTTAATAGAGCGGCAAGAATTATGGATCAGCTTACAGGCGTGGGTGTTGTTGGACCAGAAGAAGGAACAAAGCCAAGAAAGATCCTTATGAGTGCAGAACAGTTTGAGGCATTTGCGGCAGCAATTAGAAATCAGTAAGAGGAGAGAAGATATGAAGAGTGATATCGAAATCGCACAGGAGGCTGTGCTTTTGCCAATAGGAAAGGTAGCTGAGAAAATAGGTATCAGCGAAGATGACATTGAGTACTACGGTAAATATAAGGCAAAGTTTACAAATGAGCTTATTGAAAAGACAAAGAATAATAAGGATGGTAAGCTCATCCTTGTAACTGCAATCAATCCTACTCCAGCAGGAGAGGGAAAGACAACTGTAACTGTAGGTCTTGGAGAAGCCTTTGCAAGGCTTGACAAGAAGGTGCTTATTGCGCTTAGAGAGCCATCACTTGGACCATGCTTTGGCGTAAAGGGCGGAGCAGCAGGCGGCGGCTATGCACAGGTGGTTCCTATGGAGGAACTCAACCTTCACTTTACAGGTGACTTCCATGCAATCACCTCTGCAAATAATCTTCTTGCAGCAATGCTTGATAATCACATTCAGCAGGGAAATGCTCTTAGAATCGATCCGAAGAGAATTGTATTAAAGAGATGCGAGGACATGAATGACAGAGCTCTGCGTAACATTGTAATCGGAATGGGCAAGAAGACTGATGGTGTTGTTAGAGAGGATCATTTCATAATTACAGTAGCAACAGAGGTAATGGCAATACTCTGTCTTGCAACCGATCTCCGTGATTTAAAGGAGCGCCTTGCAAAGATTATTGTAGCTTATGACTATGATGGAAAGCCTATTACAGCAAAGGATTTAAAGGCTGTAGGAGCAATGGCTGCTCTTCTTAAGGATGCTATCAAACCAAATATCATTCAGACACTTGAGAATACACCTGCAATCGTACATGGCGGTCCATTTGCAAATATTGCTCATGGCTGCAACTCTGTAAGAGCAACAAAGACAGCTCTTAAGCTTGCTGACTATGTAATTACCGAGGCTGGCTTTGGTGCAGACCTTGGCGCAGAGAAGTTCTTTGACATCAAGTGTCGTTTAGCAGGTCTTAATCCTGATGCATGCGTAATAGTAGCAACAGTAAGAGCTCTTAAATATAACGGCGGAGTAGCAAAGGCAGACCTTGGAAAGGAGAATCTTGACGCATTAAAGAAGGGTATCGTAAATCTTGAAAAGCATATTGAAAATGTACATAAGTACGGTGTTCCATGTATTGTTGCAATAAATCAGTTCGTCACAGACAGCGAAGCAGAGCTTAAGTTCATAGAGGACTTCTGTAGAGAGAATAAGGCAAGATTTGCCCTTACCAAGGTATGGGAAAAGGGCGGAGAAGGCGGAATCGAACTTGCAGAGCAGGTACTTGATGTACTTGAAAATGAAAAGAGTGATTTTAAGCCGATCTACCCGGATGAAATGGGCCTTAAGGAAAAAATCGAGACTGTAGCTAAGGAAATATACGGAGCAGATGGAGTAGACTATGAACCAGCAGCTCTTAAGCAGCTTGATGACCTTACAAATCTTGGATTTGGAAATTACCCGGTATGTATGGCTAAGACTCAGTATTCACTTTCGGATGATCCAAAGAAGCTCGGAAGACCTCAGGGCTTTAGAGTAACAGTAAGAGAAGCTTATGTATCAGCAGGCGCAGGCTTTGTTGTAGTAATGCTTGGCTCAATCATTGCAATGCCAGGCCTTCCAAAGGTGCCAGCAGCAGAGAATATTGATGTTACAGATGATGGCAAGATAATAGGTCTCTTCTAATAAGTCAGCATCAGAATATTGATGTTACATATGAAGAGAAGTGGATGCTCTCTTTTGAAACATCAGGGCGAGCTGGTAAGCAGAATGTAAGATTAATATGCAAAAGTAAAATACAAAAGCAAATTGCAAAAGTAAAATGCAAAAGTAAAATGCAAAAGTAAAATACAAAAGTAAAATGCAAAAGTAAAATGCAAAAGTAAAATGCAAAAGATAATTGCAAAAGCAAAAATACATAAAAAGGGTCCAGAGAATAGATTAAAATTCTCTGGACCTTTAATTTTGGTTAAAAACACTACGTTTTTAAAAACACTACGTTTTTAAAAACACTACGTTTTTAAAAACACTACGTTTTTAACATAAACCTATGCGATTTTAATATGATTTTTTACGAAATAATACTTTTATTGTAAAAAGAAAAATGGATTAAAATTACTCAATTTGTAAAATTACACATTAGTAGAATGAAGACTACTACAGTAGAAAGAAAAGTTAATGTAATCAATGACTAATTATGTCAATATTGCATAGTTTTGAAAAAAATAATGTTGCTTTTTTATACTTTTTTGTGCAAAAATGTTGACAAATAACGAAAGTGTTGCTATAATTCTATGTGGAATTTAACATTTTTGTAATAACTGCGAAAATGAAAATTTAAAAAATATGGCCAGTATTTTTAAATTGATTCCCCAAAAATTATCTAAAATGAAATCGGGATTCATTCCTAGATTTCTATGGAGGAAACTTGAAGAAGAAAGCATTCGTAAAATCTGTATTATTTGCAGTAGCAGCACTTGCATGTGTTGCGATGCCTGAGAAGACAGTAGAGGCAGCTTCAAAAAAGGGAGATTCATTACCACTTAGTGGTTTTTCATATATTTATCAGGAATACGAAAATGCAAAGGCAAAGAAGAATTCAGATGAAGAAAGCACAACTCTTTTATCTACCCCAATAGTGGTTCCGGAAAATGCAGCAATAGCAAAGGTAGAGGAGTATTGCAACATCCGTTCAGCAGCTGGAACAAATAGCAGCATAGTAGGGATTTTTACAAAGAATTCAATGTGTGAGGTAATCGGAACATCAAACGGCTGGGCACATATTAAGTCAGGAAAAGTAGACGGATATATCAAAACAGATTACTTATACATGGGAAGCGAAGGAAAGAAAAAGGCAGAAGATGTTGCAGAGCTTGTAGTTACACTCAATGCAGATGCAGTTAATATCAGAAAAACACCAGATACCAGCACAAGATCAAACATAATCATGAAGGTATCAAAGGGCGAAAAGCTCAATGTTATAGAGTCAGGCGTTCTTTCAAAGAACGACAGTGCAGCTCAGGTATGGGTAAAGGTAGAAATCGACTCATCAGACTCAAGCTCATCAGCAAATTATGGTTATATTTCAAAGCAGTATGTAGACCTTACATATAGCTGGAAGACAGCAACACCAGTAGATGAAATTGAATTCGATCCAAACTGCAAAACTACAGACATCCGTAGAGCAATCGTCACAGAGGCAAAGAAGCATATAGGTCTTAAGTATGTATGGGGAGGAAACAGCCTTACAACAGGAGCAGATTGCTCAGGCTTCGTACTTGCTTGTTATAGATCAGCTGGTCTTTCAACTTCAAAGATGGACAGAACTTCAGCAGGAATGGCAGCAGCAAGTCTTGGAAAGACAGTAAAGGCAGAAAATATTCAGCCGGGCGACCTTGTATTCTATGGAGATTCATCAGGACATGTAGACCATGTAGCAATGTATATCGGTGATGGTATGATCATCCACGAGAGCGGACATATAGTTGGCTGCAAGATTTCAGAGCTTAACTATAGAAAGGTATTAAAGATAAAGAATTATATTGATTATATCTACTAATTAAAATGATTCTTTTGTTATAATTTATAAAAACACCGAAGTGAGAAAGAAATTCACTTCGGTGTTTTTGATTAGTGAGAATAGATAAAAAATGACCTTTTTATTATGGTTTATTAAATAAATTGCGAAAAATTTAGAAAAAGACTTGAAAACTAAAGGAAAGATTAGTATAATATAGGTTGTTGCAGTGCGTTTTAAATGTAATGAGAAGGGAAGTTAAAAAAAAGAAATGACAAAGATCGATATAATTTCAGGCTTTTTAGGAGCAGGAAAGACTACTCTTATAAAGAAGCTTTTAGCAGATGCATTTAAAGGACAGAAGGTTGTTCTTGTAGAAAATGAATTTGGTGAAATCGGTGTAGACGGAGGTTTCCTTAAGGAAGCAGGAGTCCAGATTACAGAGCTTAATGCAGGCTGTATCTGCTGCTCACTCGTTGGAGATTTTAAAGAAGCAATTACAAAGCTTGTAAAGGAATATGCCCCAGACAGAATACTTATCGAGCCATCAGGTGTAGGTAAGCTCTCAGACATAATACGTGCAGTGCAGAACGCAGCAAGCGATGAGTGCCAGATCGATCTCAATAGCTACACAGCAGTTGTAGATGCTAAAAAGGCAAAGATGTATATGAAGAATTTCGGTGAATTCTTCAATAATCAGGTTGAGGTCGCTCAGACAATCATACTTTCAAGAACACAGATAGTTACAGACGACAAGTTAAATGAAGTCGTTGAAATGATAAAAGAAAAGAATCCAAATGCTACAATTATCACAACACCTTGGGATCAGATCACAGGTGAGCAGATTTTTGCAGCAATGGAAAAGAAGAATGACATGGAAGAGAAGCTCTTACAGGAAGCATTAGAGAAGTTCCCAGAAGAGCATCATCATCACCATCATCACCATCACCACGATGAGGATGAAGACGAGGATGAGCACGAGCATCATCATCACCATGATGAAGATGAAGATGAGGATGAGCACGAGCATCATCATCACCACGACGAGGATGAAGACGAGGATGAGCACGAGCATCATCACCATGATGAAGATGAAGACGAGGAGGAGCACGAGCATCATCACCACCATCACGACGGTGAAGAGTGCGACGATGAGAACTGTTCTTGCCATCACCATCATGACCATGATGCAGATGAAGTATTCCAGTCAGTTGGAATTGAAACTCCAAAGAAATTTGATGAAGCAAAGCTTGATAGCATTCTTAAGGTGCTTTCAGAGTCATATGATAAGGGAACTGTCCTTAGAGCAAAGGGTGTAATTCAGAACCCGGCAGGTGAATGGATCGAATTTGATTTAACACCAGGTGAATATGAAATCAGAAAGGGTGCAGCTGATGTTACAGGAAAAATCGTTGTAATCGGCGCAGGCATCCATCGTAAGGATATTAAAGAGTTATTTGAGCTTTAATCCTTTAGTTAGAAAACGAGGAATATTATATGGAAATACCAGTTTATCTTGTGAATGGATTTCTTGAGAGCGGAAAAACGACATTTATAAAAAATACTCTCAGTGATCCTGATTTCACAGAGAACAAACCGTCATTAGTAATCGCTTGTGAAGAGGGAGAAGAAGAATTTACTCCTGAGGAGCTCGGTGCTTTAAAAACTACTGTTGTGACGGTTGACAGTATGGATGAAATAACTAAGGAATTAGTTGATTCGGCAGTAAAAAGAAGTAATGCAGCTAGAATATTTGTAGAATTAAATGGAATGTGGAAGGTGAATGATTTTCTTCATGTAGATCTTCCAAAAAAGTATCCATTAGTTCAGATAATTACACTTGTTGATGCATCTACATACACGAATTATTTCAATAATATGAAGGCATTCATGTTAGATCAGGTGCGTGATTCAGATACTATTTTCTTTAATAGATGTGATGATTCAACAGATGTAACATTTATCAGAAGGTCAATAAAGCCGGTAAACCGCAAGGCTCAGATAATATACGAAAGAGCAGACGGAACGGAAATGAATGGAGGAGCAGAAATACTTCCATTTGACAAAAATGCACCGGTTATTGAATTAAATGAAGAAGATTATGGACTTTGGTATCTTGATGCCATGGAGCATCCAGATGATTATGCAGGAAAGAAAATTCATTTCCTAGCACAGATCTATAAATCACCAAAGCTTCCTGATCATTGCATAGTTCCAGGTAGATTTGCAATGACCTGCTGTGCAGCGGATATACAGTTTGTTGGATTCCTATGCAAGGTTCCAAAACAGACAGGTCCGGTAAAGTACGAAGATCTTGTATTAAAGCAGTTTGCAGAAATTACGGCAGATATCAAGGTGGAGTATTTTAAGGATTATAATGGCATGGGTCCGGTTCTTTATGCAACAGAGATAAAGAATGCAGCGGCACCAGCTGATGAGTTGGTTTATTATACATAAATAATATTAAGATGTGTTGGAGGGTTTTCTATGCTAAAGAGCATGACAGGTTACGGTAAGTGCGAGGTGTCAACTGAGGCTGCAAAGATTACAGTTGAAATTAAGTCAGTGAATCATCGTTTTCTTGAAGTAGGAGTGAAAATGCCTAGAGTAATAAGCGCCTATGAAAATGCAATAAGAAGCATTGTAAAGGACAGAGTGATTCGCGGAAAGCTTGACATCTATGTAAGCTATGAAAATGCAGGGGCAAGTGTAGCAACTATCAGATACAACGAAGATATCGGAAGACAGTATTTTGATGAAATAAGCCGTATGAAGTGCGATCTTATTTTTGAGAATATGAGAATTAAGCAGGATAACCCTGACATGGATGTTTCTTTAAGAATTATGGATGACATCGACTGCATGCAGTTCGCAAGACTTCCAGGCGTTCTTGAGGAAGAGGATGAAAAGGCAGGCGAAGAGGTGCTTCCAGTTATTCAGGATGCTGTTAATGGAGCACTTGATCAGCTTATAGAATCAAGAACAACGGAAGGTGACAGACTTAAGGATGACCTTCTCACAAAGCTTGAGACAATGAAGCTTTTAGTAGAGGATATCGAGGAAAGAGCACCATTTATTCAGGAAGAATATCGTACAAAGCTTCTTAATAAGGTAAATGAGCTTCTTAATGGCCGTGTAGCAGATGAGGCAATCATTGCAACAGAGGTTACAGCATATGCAGATAAAATCTGCACAGACGAGGAAATAGTTCGTCTTAAGGCTCATATCAGCAACATGGCTGATTGCCTTGAAGTTGGTGAAGATATGGGAAGAAAGCTTGATTTCATAGCTCAGGAAATGAACCGTGAAGCAAATACAATTCTTTCAAAGTCAGATGATCTTCGTTCATCAGACACAGCTATTGAACTTAAGACATTAATCGAAAAGATGCGTGAACAGGTTCAGAACATCGAATAATTATGGACAAAATAATTAACATAGGTTATGGAAACCTTATAAACTCAGAAAAGGTGATAGCCATAGTAAAGCCAGATGCAGCGCCAATAAAGAGAGTAGTCTCTGCTGCAAAGGATGATGGTAGCTATATCGATGCCACCTGCGGAAAAAAATGCCGTTCAGTTATATTTACAACTGATTCAAGGATAGTACTTGCCGCATTGACACCAGATACCATTGCAAACCGAATAAACGGTGAAGTTAGTGGCAAATCATTAATAATAAAATAAATAGACCTAAAGCCAAAGGAGAGAAAAAAACTATGATGATGCATCCTTCTTACAAAGACATTATGGACGCTGTAAATAAGGACGTTGAGCCAGGCGAGGAATCAATCGTTAACAGCCGTTATTCAATCTGTATCGCAACTGCAAAGCGTGCAAAGCAGCTTATCGCAGGAGCAGATCCAAAGGATCTTGATAAGAAGATTGTTTGTGATAAGCCATTATCTCAGGCAGTTGAAGAACTGTATGAAGGTAAGATAAAGATTTTACCTAAGAATGCAGAAGATAATCAGTAAAAGCATTAGGGCTGTATTGATTTCAATGCAGCCCTATTTAACGTCAAGGATGATTATTATATGAATTTTATGTCGATAGCAAGCGGAAGCAGTGGAAACTGCCTGTTTGTAGGAAGTAAAAGTGCAAATATACTCATAGATGCAGGAATTTCCTGTAAAAAAATATGCGAAGGTCTATCTATTGCAGATACATCGCCAGAAGACATAGATGCCATATTAATTACGCATGAGCATGTAGATCACATAAAAGGAATTGAAGTATTTCAGAAGAAATATCATACTAAGATCTATACAACCAAAGGAACCTATCTTCAGCTAAAAAAGAAGAGAATGAAGCTAGATGATGAGCTCTTTAATGAAATAGAGGCCGGTGTGGATTTTAGGATAGGCGGATTTTTAATCCATCCTTTCAGTACCCTGCATGATGTGGCAGACCCGGTGTGTTACACTGTTACAGATGGAACGGGAAAGCTTTCGATGCTCACGGATACAGGAAATTATACAGAAGAAATGAAAAAAAGCATGATGAATTCAAATATACTATATATTGAATCAAATCATGATGAAAATATGCTGATGGCAGGGAGCTACTCTTATCAAGTGAAAATGAGAGTAATAAGCGATAGCGGACATCTTTCAAATGAAAAGGCTGCAGAGCTTATAAATGGCTTATTATGGAAAGGACTTAAATGCATCTTCTTGGGACATTTGAGCGAAGAAAATAATATGCCTGCATTAGCGGATATTACTACAAGGTCTATGCTTGATGAAGAATGGAAGTATCAGACCGACGAACCAGAGTTAATTGTTGCTGGGCATTATGCACCATCAAAAATAATAGAACTATAATAGCAAGGAGAATAGAGATGAAGAGCAGAACAATTATTACAGTATTAGGAAAAGATCAGAAGGGAATCATTGCAAAGGTATGTACCTATCTTTCAGATAATGGCATAAATATCCTTGATATTAACCAGACAATCGTAAATGGCTTCTTCAACATGATGATGATTGTTGACATGAAGGATGTTGAAAAGGATTTCAGCGTAATTAACAGCGAACTTGACGAACTTGGAAAGAGCATCGGGGTTAAGGTAGAGGCTCAGCGCGAAGATATTTTTGATATGATGCATAGAATCTAATTTCTGGGGGAATTTTAAATGATTAATTTTAAGGAAGTACAAGAGACAAATGATATGATCCAGAAGGAGAACCTTGATGTAAGAACAATTACACTTGGAATAAGCCTTCTTGATTGTATATCAGATGATATAAATAGATTAAATGAGAAAATCTATGATAAGATTACAAAGAAAGCAGAAAAGCTTGTAGCGACAGGAAATGAGATAGGAAAGGAATTTGGTATTCCTATCGTAAATAAGAGAATTTCCATTACACCAGCAGCACTTATAGGTGCATCAGCAGCAAAGTCACCAGAGGACTTTGTAGCAATAGCAAAGACACTTGATAGAGCAGCTAAGCAGGTAGGAGTTAATTTCCTTGGCGGTTTTTCAGCCCTTGTATCAAAGGGAATGACAACTTCAGATAAGCTTCTTATGCAGTCAATCCCTCAGGCACTTGCAGAGACAGACTTTGTCTGCAGCTCAATCAATCTTGGTTCAACTAAGACAGGAATAAATATGGATGCAGTTCGCCTCATGGGTGACATTGTTCATCAGACAGCAGAGGCTACAAAGGACAGAGATTCTATCGGCTGTGCAAAGCTTGTTGTATTCTGTAATGCACCAGATGATAACCCATTCATGGCAGGAGCCTTCCACGGCGTAACAGAGTCAGATGCAATTATAAACGTTGGTGTCAGCGGCCCGGGTGTTGTACACGAGGCACTTAAGAAGACAAGAGGTAAGAGCTTTGAATATCTTTGTGAGACAATTAAGAAGACAGCCTTCAAGATAACCAGAGTAGGACAGCTAGTAGCAAGAGAAGCCTCAAGAAGACTTGATGTACCATTTGGTATAGTAGACTTATCACTTGCTCCAACACCAGCAATAGGTGATTCAGTAGCAGATGTACTTCACGAAATCGGTGTAGAGCATCCAGGAGCTCCAGGAACAACAGCAGCACTTGCACTTCTTAACGATCAGGTAAAGAAGGGCGGAATCATGGCAAGCTCATATGTTGGCGGACTTTCAGGTGCCTTCATACCAGTAAGTGAGGATCAGGGAATGATAGATGCTGTTGAAGCAGGCGCACTTACAATAGAAAAGCTTGAAGCAATGACCTGTGTATGTTCAGTAGGTCTTGACATGATAGCAATCCCGGGAGATACAAAGCCAACTACTATAGCAGGTATAATAGCAGATGAAATGGCTATCGGTATGATCAATGCCAAGACAACTGCAGTAAGACTCATTCCTGTAATCGGAAAGAGTGTTGGTGAGGATGTTGAATTTGGCGGCCTTCTCGGAAGAGCACCAGTCATGCCAGTAAATAGCTTTGCCTGCGATGAATTTGTAAACCGCGGCGGAAGAATTCCGGCACCAGTGCATAGCTTCAAGAACTAATATATCTTGCATCTTGCAGCGGTATAGAACTAGTAGAATATAGAGATTTATAAAGAATAGGATAATATAATCCGGCATCGAATAATTGGTGCCGGATTAAAAATGAAATGGAGAGAATATAAAAATGGATATTTCAGCATTAGAAAAGATAGATTATAAGTCAGTACTCAAATATTTTCTTGAAATAAGCAGCGTTCCACGTGGTTCAGGACACAACGAGAAGATAAATCAGTATCTTGTTGATTTTGCAAAGAAAAAAGGTTTTGAATATTATACAGATGAGGCACTTAATGTGGTAATTACAAAGCCGGCAGCAAAGGGATATGAGGATCATGAAGGAATTATCATCCAGGGACATATGGATATGGTATGCGTATGTGAAGCGGGAATCCAGCATGATTTTGAAAATGAGCCTCTAGAAGTTTATGTATCAGAAGAGAATGGAAAAAAGTATTTAAGAGCAAAGGGAACTACTCTTGGAGCAGATGATGGAGTAGCAGTTGCCATAGGACTTGCAATGCTTGATGATGCTGACCTTAAGGCACCGATGATTGAATTTTTTGTTACAACAGATGAAGAGACTTCAATGGTTGGAGCTAATAACTTTGATTATTCAGTATTAAAATCAAACAGAGTCCTGAATCTTGATTCAGAAAATGAAGGCATAGTAATTGCAGGCTGTGCAGGCGGTATTACAGTAGCAGGAAATGTTGAAATTAAGAGAAATTCAATATCAGGAACAGCAATAAACATTCAGATCTCAGGTCTCTTAGGCGGCCATTCAGGAGAAATGATCGGAGAGTATAGAACAAATGCAAATGTTCTTATGGGAAGAATACTAATGGAGCTTTTTGAGGAGATTGATTTTAATCTTATCAGCATAAACGGCGGAGAAAAGAATAATGCAATCCCTGATGCATGTAAGGCTGTAATAATAGTAAAGCATGCCAAGAATTCAGGAAAGGTAAATGGAGTTGATGTAAATGTATCATCAGCACTTTCAAAGCTCTCAAAGATCGTATCTGCTGTAAAGAAGGAGCTCACAGACTCAGAACCTGGCATTAAGATTACAGCAGCTGCAGATGAGTCAGGAAATGGACTTCCATTACCAGCTTTTGATGAAACAACAACAGCAAATGTACTTAATATGCTCACCTTTGCACCGGATGGAGTACAGGTAATGAGCCATGTAACAAAGAATTTTGTAGAATCAAGTCTCAATCTTGGAATTCTTAAGACTTATTCACAGAATCCTCAGACAGATACAGTATACTTTGAATATCTTATCCGTTCATCAAAGACATCATACATGCAGTATGTTGCAAAGAAGCTTTTAAATCTCTTCATGAATACCAAGGGCTCATTTGCAGAAATCCTTTCATCATATGAACCATGGGAATATAACGAAAAGTCTGAGCTTCGTGAAATATATGAGAAGGCATACGAAGAGCAGTGTGGCAAAAAACCAGTAACTCAGATAATTCATGCAGGACTTGAATGCAGCATATTTGCAAAGAAAATGCCAGGAGCAGATCTTATCTCAATAGGTCCTGATAATTATGACATACACACACCAAACGAGCATGTTGACATAGATTCCTTCATTAGATCAGCAAAGTTAGTTGAACTTATGCTTGAGAAGATGTAATTGTAAAAATATATTTATATTTGAAAAAAATATAGTATAGTAAGTGATCTGATTTATAAATGAAGCCGCTGTTTAAATTGGCAAACAGCGGCTTTTTGTTATTTATACAAGTAAAAAGAGCTGTACAATTTTAATAAAAAAACTTGGATGAAAATATAAAAAAAACATAGAAAAAATGAGAATAATGTTTGCATTTTCCATAGAATTATGGTATACTAAAGAATAATAATATTGCAAAAAATCGATGATATAAAGAGAAAAGAGTGAGAAATATTCCATAAATATACTATTTATTTGAAGAGGATGAATATATGGAGAAAAATACGTATAACATACCAAAAGAAAAAATAGAGGTTGTCAGATATTCGAGTTTTCCATGTGCAATATACAAAAGCGTGAATAATGCTGTAATTGCGGTGGAGGTCTCGGAGGGTTTAGTTGCGCTCAGAGGAAGAAATGAAAGCAGGGATGACGTAATTGAAAACTTCAATTCTGGCAGAATGTACGACCTGGTTCATCCTTCAGATGTAGCAAGAATAGTCGATTTAGGAAGAACGTTTGCAAGCAATCCTAATGGACATTATTTTGCAATTTACCGTGAAAAACTAAAAGGAAGCGATGAGTATAGTATTATACAGGCATCGGGCTATCATGCATATCTCCCTGATGGTTCTGTTTATGCAGAAATAGTATATACTGACATAACAAATGTCATGTACGAAAATGAAAGAGCTAAGAAAATATTTGATAATTCCTTAGTTGCGATTTTTGATGAAAATGACAGAGGTATTGCTGTAGTAGATGCTAAAGACCATAAGCTTTATTCATGTAATGCTGCATTAAGAAGAATTATGCCGCCAGTAAGCATAATGAATGAAAATATCACCTTTGAAGAGTTCTTTTATAAGGATCCGAGCAAGGAATATATACCGTTTGAGAGAATGGTAGATGAGGGAGAAGATATAGTTGCAGATCCAAATACCGGAAATGATTTAGCGGTAACTGTATCACTCACAGAATGGGAAGGAAAGCAGGCATATATAGTAACTGTAACAGAACATAATCATAAGTTCTACGATGATCTGACAAGCCTTCCAAATATGAATTATTATGTATCAAAGGGACAGAAAGAAATCCAGCACATAAAGGCAGCAGGAAAGATTCCTCTGGTAATTTATTTTGACATACTAGGAATGAAGGCCTTTAATAAGAATCACGGTTTTGAAAGCGGAAATGATTTATTAAGGCTTACGGCTAGATATTTAAAGGAAGCCTTCAAGAGAGAATTCATATGCAGATTACCTGATGACCATTTCTTAGTAGTGACCGACGAGGAAAAGGTTACCGAAAAGATAGAACAGGTACATATTAATATATTAGAGAGCGCAAAGAGCCAGAGCGTAGATATAAGGGCTGGAATATACAAGATAGAAGAAGAATATATAGAAGCAACTATAGCGCTTGATAATGCAAGACTAGCCTGTGCAAAGGTAAAGAAGAATGTAGATCAGATAATAATGTATTATGAACCGGAGCTATCGGTAAAATACGAATTATCAAGATATGTATCAAATAATATTGATACGGCCATAAAGAATGGTTACATAAAGGCTTATTATCAGCCTGTTATTAGAACAATAAGCGGAAAACTGTGCGGTTTTGAAGCTTTAGCACGCTGGCAGGATCCTGAAAAGGGAATGATATGGCCAGATGTGTTTATCTCAGCACTTGAGGATACTCAGCAGATTCAAAAGCTTGATATGGCAATGATAGAAATGATATGTAAGGATTTAAGGCATAGACTTGACACAGCTCCAGATACCTGCGTAGCCATTTCTTTCAACCTGTCGAGAATGGATTTCCTCAACTGTAATATTTATGAATACATTGTGGGAATGGTAAAAAAATACAATATCCCAAAGGGCTTACTTAATGTGGAAATTACAGAGAGCATAATGGTAAGTGACTCATTTATCAGAGATGAGGTAAATAAGCTCAGAAAAGTAGGCTTTGCCGTATGGATGGATGACTTTGGAAGTGGATATTCATCTCTTAATGTACTTAAGGACTGTGAATTTGATGAGTTAAAGATCGATATGGCCTTCCTTAGCAGCTTCACGGATAAATCAAAGATAATAATTGAATCTGTGGTAAAGATGGCCAAGAATTTAGGAATTCATACACTTGCGGAGGGCGTAGAAAATATTGACCAGTATGAATTCTTAAAGAGCATTGGATGTGAGAAGGTGCAGGGATATTTCTTCGGAAGACCTCTTCCAAAGGAGAAGGTAAATGATAATCTTGAAGTTCAGAAAATTAATAGAGAATCAGTTGAAAACAGGGATTATTATGACAAGATAAGTAAGGTGGATTTCATTACAGATAAATCTCTTGCTGTAATAGAAGTAGTAAATTCTGTACTGAGCTTTTTATTTGTAAGTGATGAGTACAAGAAAACTCTTAAAAGCATTGGAACTGAAAGTGTTGCACAGGCTGAGCATAACATGAACATGAAAGTGTCGCCTATGTATACGGTTTATAGGAGCTTTGTGCAAAAGGCGTTAGAAAGCGATAATATGTGCTACTCGACGTATATTGACAGAGGCAACTATATGAAGTTAGGACTTCAATGCATTGCAAGGCAGAAAGATAGATATACTCTCATCGCAATCCTTGAGAATATCGAAATGAGTGGTACGACTCAGCAGCAGGAAGCCATTAATAACTATATAAGACAGATCGTTCTGATTTATGACAGCATAAAGCTTTTGAATATAAAAGAGGATTATGTAGAGGAAATAATGAGCGACCATTCCTTTACGAATTTTAAGAAACATAGGTATGAAAACCTTGCTTCGTTAAGGAAAGGCTATGCAAATCTTAATATTCATGAAGATGAAATATCAAGATACCTTGCCTTTGCGGATACGACGAATGTTGCAGAAAGAATTCAGCAATCAGGAAAAGGCTTTGTTACTGAATTCTTCAGGATGCTTGACTTAAAGACAAAGGAATACGTAAAAAAGCAGGTTACCTTAATAGCAGTACCAAAATCTGATGGAAATGAAATTTTAGAAATCGTTAGAGATGCATCAGGTGATAAAGGAAATTAAACCAGAAAATAAATAAAACCAAAGGGGGTTGTCCGCAAAAAAGGGTAACCCTTTTTTGTAAGAAAAGCATGATAGAACGTTATTGCTAAAAAAGTATAATTATGCTATAATGAGATGGCTTGAATATATATCAAGCAAAGACAAATTGAAAGAAATAAATTAAAATATAAAGGAGATAAGGATTATGGAATTATTTGAAGCAATCAAGACAAGAAGAAGTATCAGAAGATTTTCAAATGAGCAGGTAACTGTAGATAAGCTTAAGGAAGTAGTAGAGCTTGCAGCCATGGCACCAAGCTGGAAGAATACCCAGACAACACGCTATATCGCTATCCTTGACAGAAAGGTAATTGACGAAATTGCAACAGAGGCAGTTTTAGGATTTGAATACAATACAAATACAATTACTCATTCACCAGCACTTGTTGTAGTTACAACAATAAACGGACGTTCTGGTTATGAAAGAGATGGAAGCTTTACAACTTCAAAAGAGACTCATTGGCAGTCTTTTGATGCAGGAATTGCAACTCAGACTTTCTGCCTTGCAGCACATGGTCTTGGACTTGGAAGCTGCATAATGGGAATTTTTGATGAAGCAAAGGTAAAGGAAATTGCAAAGGTTCCAGAGGGACAGTCTGTATCAGCGCTCATAGTAGTAGGATACCCGGAAGCAGAGGTAGATACACCTCCAAGAAAGGATGTAGATACACTTCTTAGTGTTATACAGTAATACGCTAAGCCAATATATTGCGCCGTGTAACTGCACGCCAAAAGGCGTGTGGTTTCACGGCTAATCACGTAAAAAAAAGAAATAACAAAAGAAATAACAAAAGAAATAGAAATAGTAAGAAGAAATAGTAAGAAGAAATAGTAAGAAGAAATAGTAAGAAGAAATAGTAAGAAGAAATAGTAAGAAGAAATAGTAAGAAGAAATAGCTAGAAGAACTAGTAAGAAGAACTAGTAAAAGAAAAAGAGGCAAAAAATGAAAATAGAAGGACTTGAAAAAGCTGATAAAGTAACACTTAGCGTGCAGGCCTATGAAGTAGGCGGAGTAAGTGTTTGCTTTAAGAGAGCCAAAAAGGGCATTGATGTAGGATATGCAGCAACCCCTACCTGGGGAAAGGCAGAAACAGGAAGTGAGCCTGCAGCAGATAATATTGAAAAGGTCTTAGGCCAGATAATGAACAGGGATTTCAATATCAAGCCTTTCGGCGGAGCAGATCGTACAATATATTTTACAGTAGAAGATCCAAAGCTTCCAAAGTTTGAGCCAGGAGAGTGGACTCTTCTTGTAGAAACAAATGACAATAAGGTGCTTTTCCATATCCATGGAATCAGTCTAAATAATAAGGACCTTGCATATATGATTTCAGTATTCAAGGGCGTACATAAATCAGCAATGGTTTTCGACCAGATAATGTAATAGAATTTAAAAATAGTTGAAAATCAAAAGTTAAAATCAAAAGATATAAGAGAAATAGTAAAAAGCAAAAGATAAAAAGCAAAAGATAAAAGAGAAATAGTAAAAAGCAATAGTAAAAAAGCAATGGTTAAAAAGCTAAAAAATAACGAATAAAAAAGAGAGAAACTGGGAGAAATAAATGCCAAATCCATATTTACCAACCTGGGAATATATACCAGACGGAGAACCAAAAGTATTCGGAGATAGAGTCTACATATATGGTTCACATGACATAGCAGGAAGCGATAAATTCTGCGACTATAAATTAAAATGCTGGAGCGCACCGATTGACGATTTAAATAACTGGAAGTGTCATGGAACAATATTCCGTACGCAGCCAGATAGGGATTATCCATCAGATACAGACTGGACAGATAAGAGTCATTATTTATATGCACCAGATGTAGTAGAAAGAAATGGAAAGTATTATCTTTACAATTATATTATAAATTCAGTAGGAGTTGTAGCAGTTAGTGACAGACCAGAAGGACCTTTCAAGATGCTGTCAAAGTATAAATGGACCATGGATGATGAAATCTGCGTGAATGGCTGGTTCATAGATCCTGGCGTACTTGTGGACGATGACAATAAGACCTATATTTACTGCGGTTTTCAGCGTTCATTTATGGCCGAAGTAAAGGACAATATGTATGAAATGGTAGAGGATAGCGAAATTGAGCATATCATACCAGTTAAATTAGATCCAGAAAATGGCTATGATAAAGATGAGAAGCTGTTCTTTGAAGCCTGCTCGCCAAGAAAAATCAATGGCACCTATTATATGGTGTATTCACCAAAACGCGGAAGCAGACTTGCATATGCGACCTCTGATTCGCCAAAGGGACCATTTAAATATCGCGGATATATAGTAGATAACGGAGTGAATTTCCCGGGAGGAAATGATCACGGCGGAATAGTACAGATCAATGGACAGTACTATATATTCTATCATAGAATGACAAATGGCACCATTATGAGCAGAAGAGGCTGCGTAGAAAAAATAGAAATATTAGAGGATGGCACCATACCAACAGTAGAAATGACATCGCTTGGCTTTGAGGATGCTCTCAATCCATATAAGGAGACCCCGTCAGACATAGCATGCGTGCTTATAGGAAATGCCTTTATTACAGAAAGAACTATATTTGATAGAGTAATCACAAATATAACAGAGGGCGATATCATAGGCTTTAAGTACTATGATTTTGGAGAAGATTTCGGAAGTAAGACCATGAAATTCTTCGCTGAGGTCAATGGTATGGGAGTGGATGCAGATATTCATATCTATGCTAAAAAGGCAGGAGGAGAAATCTGTAATCAGGAAGAAAAGGAAGCCATATTAGATAAGGCAGCAGAAGGAAAAACTGAGCCAAAGGACATAGATGCTGCAAAAATAGAAGCAGCAAAGAATATGGAATATGACCTTGGCGAAGAACTTGGAACAGTGCATGTAGGCCGCGGAAATGGAATAGTAAGCGGACTTATTAAGGCTGTAACAGGCAGACAGGCGATTTACTTAAAGGTCACTACAGAATACCATGACTGGACTAGCATGTACTTTAAGGGAAGACCATTATTTGAACTAAAGAAATTTGTATTTACAAAGTAAAAAAAGAAAATGTAATTATGGATTTCTGTAATGTAAATTAATGTAAAGCGTGTGATTATGTAATTTTGTAATGTAAATTAATGTAAACCGTGTAATTTATGTAATGATGCATTTTATATAAAAAATTGCATGTGTATTGTCAGGAGGAGCTATGAAAAAATTGCTGATGTTAGTACCATCACCTATATTAGCAGCGATTCTTGTATTAGATCTGCTTTTGGTGACAGGTATAGGCGTGAAGAACTGGGGAGACAGAGTCCCATCAAATAAAGCGACTCAGGTAGCCGAAAATGTTACAGATGCAGTTCTTGATAAAACCGGAGCAGCGGATAAGGTAGGAAGCAATAGTACAATTTTAACTATCTTATTTGTGGCCCTGCTCATAGTAGGAGTATATGTTGCAATCGCGCTAGTAATAAAGACTGCAATTAAATTAATGCTGATTGCGTTAGTAATAGGCGCAGTTGGAAGCGGATTGATAGTCTATCTGCATTAAACTAGTATAACAATAATAATTGTAATAATTCTAATAAAGTCAAGATATGCGGAAATATTGTGAAAAAAGGCAATTTTTCCATTAAATATCTTGACTTTTTTAGCATATTCGTGTAAAATTTAAATGTTGTAAAAGCGTAACTAAAATGTAAAGTTTTATGGGGGTATCTGTTGATAAATGTAAAGATAATGCAATGGATATCGTTGGAATATATTTTAGAGCGTACAATGAAAATTTAATAAGTTTTAAGGAGGTCTTTTTTTGAGACTAGAAGCCATTTTACAGGGTTCGGTGATTCTTTACGGTGCTCAGGCTGGCATGAATGCTAGTGCGCCTGCTAAAGGAACAGATGGTTTACCGACTGTTGCATGGATTGTTATTCTCTTGGCCGCCGTTGTGATTTCTGCTGTAGTATCAGCCTTAGTTGCTTCTAAAAACGCTTCAAAGAGCGCAGTAGAAAAGCAGATCGAACTTGAAAAGTCGACTGTTGGAACTGCTGAGGAACGCGCAAAGAAGATTGTTGAAGAAGGACAGAAGGCTGCTGAAGAAGCAAAGAGAGAAGCTCTTCTTGAAGCAAAGGAAGAGAATATCAGACATAAGAACGAAGCAGAGAAGGAAATCAAAGATCACAGGGCAGAAGTACAGCGCTATGAGAAGAGAGTTCTGCAGAAGGAAGAAACTCTGGACAAGAAAATGGAAGCTCTCGAAAAGAAGGAAACTAAGCTTGGAGAGGATGAGCAGATTCTTGCAAATAAAATTGCAGAAGCTGAAGAAACAAAGCAAAAAGAGCTTGAAGAACTCGAGCGTATTTCCGGACTTACCTTAGAGCAGGCAAAAGAGATTCTGTTAAAATCTGTAGAAAATGAAGTTAAGCATGACACTGCCGTAATGATCAAAGAAGCTGAGGCAGCAGCGAAGGAAGAAGCCGATAAGAGAGCGCAGGATTTACTTGTTACAGCAATTCAGCGCTGTGCAGCTGATTCAGTTGCAGAATCAACAATCTCAGTAGTTCAGCTTCCAAATGATGAAATGAAGGGAAGAATCATTGGCCGTGAGGGTCGTAATATCAGATCACTCGAAACACTTACAGGTGTTGATCTTATTATCGATGACACTCCAGAGGCAGTTGTTCTTTCAGCCCTTGATCCAATCAGACGTGAAGTAGCAAGAATTACTCTTGAAAAGCTTATTGCAGATGGTCGTATTCATCCAGCAAAGATTGAAGAAATGGTCGCAAAGGCACAGAAAGAGGTTGAGACTGAAATTCGCGAAGCTGGTGAGGAAGCAGCACTTGAGGCAGGTGTTCATGGATTAAATCCAGAACTTATCCGTCTTCTTGGAAAGATGAAGTTCCGTACCAGTTATGGTCAGAACGCGCTTAAGCATTCAGTAGAAGTAGCAATTCTCTGCGGATTATTAGCATCAGAGGTTGGATGCGACGTTAGAATTGCAAAGCGTGCAGGACTTCTTCATGATATCGGTAAGAGTGTCGACCATGAGATGGAAGGTACTCATGTACAGATCGGTGTAGAGCTTTGTAAGAAGTATAAGGAATCACCGATTGTCATCAATGCCGTAGCATCACATCATGGTGACGAAGAAGCAAGATACTCAATTTCATGGCTTGTACAGGCAGCTGATACTATTTCAGCAGCTCGTCCAGGTGCAAGAAGAGAAACACTTGTAACATACACAAACAGAATAACACAGATCGAAGATATTGCCAACAGCTTTAAGGGAGTTGAGAATTCATTTGCAATCCAGGCGGGCCGTGAAGTAAGAGTTATGGTCACACCTGATCAGGTTTCAGATGATGATATGGTTATTATGGCTCATGATATCGCAAAGAAGATCGAGGATACGGTTGCGTACCCAGGTCAGGTAAAGGTAAGCGTTATCAGAGAGTCGAGAGCGACCGACTATGCAAAATAATTAATCTACCGAAAATTAAAAATAAGCCATGTGAGTATAAACTCACATGGCTTTTTAGTATGCTCAAAATGATTTCATAGGCTTAACTCATGAAAAAAGGGGATACCTTGATTTTTCTAAAGCGTAGCCCATATTATGAAAAATCTAATACTAGACAAAGCCCAAAAAGAGTGGTATAATTGTAAATTAGTAGATTTTACGAAAGGAGTTTGCCGTATAAAGTTCATAAGAATTATATGGCAGTTTTTTAAGTCATGGCATCAAGTTACAATCCAAAAGCAATTGAAAAAAAGTGGCAGGATTATTGGGAGGAGCATCAGACATTTAAGACTGATGTATGGGATTTCAGCAAGCCAAAGTTCTATGCACTCGATATGTTCCCATATCCATCAGGTGTAGGTCTACATGCAGGTCATCCAGAAGGATATACAGCAACAGACATTACATCACGTATGAAGAGAATGCAGGGCTATAATGTACTTCACCCAATGGGATATGATTCATTTGGACTTCCAGCAGAGCAGTTTGCTGTAACAACAGGACATAACCCAAATGGTTTTACAGAAAAGAATATAGAGACATTTACAAAACAGCTCAAGCAGTTAGGTTTTGATTATGATTGGACAAAGCAGATAGAGACATCAAATCCATCTTTCTATAAGTGGACTCAGTGGATCTTCAAGCAACTTTATCTTGATGGCTATGCAAAATATATAGATATGCCGGTTAACTGGTGTGAAGAGCTCGGAACTGTACTTTCAAACGATGAAGTAATCGATGGAAAGTCAGAGCGTGGCGGCTATCCTGTAGTACGTAAGTATATGAAGCAGTGGGTTATCGATCAGCCAGCATTTGCAGAAAAGCTTCTTGAAGGCTTAAATCAGATTGATTGGCCGGAATCAACTAAGGAAATGCAGAGACAGTGGATCGGTAAGAGTGAAGGTGTCGAGCTTGATGTTAATATAAAGGATGGAGGAAAGTTCTCTATCTTTACAACCTGTATTGAGACCGTATATGGAATTACCTTCTTCGTATTAGCTCCAGACGGAGATCTTATCAAGGAACTCATGCCAAGAGTTACAAATAAGGAAGAGGTTCAGGCTTATATCGACGAAACAGCTAAGAAGAGCGATATGGACAGAACAGACCTCAATAAGGGAAAGAGCGGCTGCATGGTAAAGGGTGTAGTTGCAATCAATCCTATAAACGGTAAGGAAGTTCCTATTTTCCTTGGAGATTTCGTACTTGGAAATTACGGAACAGGCGCAGTAATGGCAGTTCCAGCACATGATCAGAGAGACTTTGAATATGCACAGGTTCATAATCTTCCAATTATCCAGGTAATTGAAGGGAATGAAAGTGCTCCATGCGATATTTCAGCACAGGCCTTCGAAAAGGGTTCATATCTTGGAAAGGGCTGCAAGCTCATTAATTCAGAAGAATTTACGGGTCTTACTGTAGAAGAGGCAAAGAAGGCCATCACAGATAAGCTTGTAGCACAGAAAATAGCAAAGAGAACTGTAAATTATCATTTCAGAGAATGGATATTTGCTCGTCAGCGTTACTGGGGAGAGCCAGTTCCTGTAGTTCATACAGAAGATGGCAAGATCCATGTACTTGATGATGAAGAGCTTCCACTTGTACTTCCAGAGCTTGATGACTATAAGGGAAAGAACGGACAGGCTCCACTTGAAAATGCAACCGAATGGAAGCAGTATGACAGGAATGGAATCAAGGGTAAGAGAGAGACCTCAACAATGCCAGGTTCAGCAGGTTCAAGCTGGTATTACATGAGATATATTGATCCTAAGAATGACAAGCAGCTTGCAGATCCAGAGCTTCTTAAGCACTGGCTTCCTGTAGATCTTTACATTGGCGGACCAGAGCATGCAGTAGGTCATCTTATTTACTCAAGAATCTGGAACCGTTATCTCTATGACAAGGGAATTTCTCCAGTTAAGGAGCCATTCAAGAAGCTTGTACATCAGGGAATGATTCTTGGTTCAAACGGAATTAAGATGGGCAAGAGATTCCCTGAATTCGTAGTAAATCCAAGCGATATCATTGAAAAGTACGGTGCAGATACTCTTAGACTTTACGAGATGTTCATGGGCCCACTCGAGGCGTCAAAGCCATGGAATGACCAGGCAGTAGAAGGTGCAAGAAGATTCCTTAATAAGGTGTGGATGTTCTTTACAGAGTCAGACAATATCTGTGAGCTTGATCCAAACTCAGCTGAAGGAAAAGAACTTAAGAAGCTTTATCATAAGACAGTAAAGAAGGTTACTAATGACTTCGAGGCACTTGCATTTAATACAGCAATCAGCCAGATGATGATCTTCATGAATGCAGCAACAAAGATCGGTAAGTGCAACAGAGAGTATGCAGAGGGCTTTGTAAAGATGATTTCATGCGTCTGCCCACATATCGGTGAGGAAATCTGGAGCCAGCTTGGACATGATAATACTATAGCTTACGAAAAGTGGCCGGAGTATGATGAAGAAGCTACAAAGGATGATGAAATCGAGATTGCCGTTCAGGTAAATGGTAAGGTAAAGGGCAAGCTTATGGTTGCTGCAGACGAGGATGAGGCAAGTGTTAAGGCTAAGGGCGAGGCACTTGACAATGTAGCAGCAGCAATGGCAGGAAAGACAGTTGTTAAGGAAATCTATATTAAGGGAAGAATCCTTAATATCGTTGTAAAGTAATATAAGATATTTATTGAATCAGAGCTTATACTAATAAGCAAAAGTAACGACTTAAAGCAACAAGGCTTATACTAATAAGCGAGAGTAACCGATTAATAAGCGGGGTCGAAAAGACCCTGCAATAAAAATAAGAGGATAAACCTGATGAAATATCACCTTTATGCGTTTTTAATTGGATTTGTTCTAGATCTTGTACTTGGAGATCCTAAATTCTTATACAATCCGACTAAATTAATTAGAAAGCTGGTAAGATCTCTAGAGAAGAAATATTTAGGAGAAAGACCAGAGAAAAATGATAAGTTTGAAGAGCCGGTAGAATTTGTTAAGGCACCGCCTCTTATTGGTGCGCCAAAGCAGCCAAAAGAGAATCTTGATGAAGATAGAAAAACTGCAAGAAAGAACGGAAGATCAATGGTAGCAATTGTTCTTGTTTTAGTGTATCTTGTAGTAACTATAATTTATTTTATACCATATTATTTCAACATGAAGGCTGGAATGATTGTTGAGGCAATTCTTACATATTTCTGTTTAGCAGGAAAGAATCTTATGACAGAAAGTCTAAAAGTTGAAGATGCGCTTGATGACAATGATTTAATAGGAGCTCGTACTCAGCTTGCAACTTTTTCTAGAAGAGACACTGACAAGCTTGGAGAAGTTGGAATTATTCGTGCTACAGTAGAGCACGTTGCAGAAAATACCAATGATCATATTGTAGCGCCAATGTTATATTTATCACTTGGAGGTCCAATACTTGGTTTCATGTATAAGGCTATTAATATCATGGATGAAGAAGTCGGATATAAGAATTCAAGATATAGAGATTTTGGTAGAGCAGCAGCAACTATGGATGACGCAGCAGGTTTTTTCCCAGGTAGAGTAGCAGCATGGTTGATGATTGTCGCAGCCTTCTTTGGAGGAAAGAAGCTCAGTTCAAAGAGAGCGGTTACTATTTACAAGCGTGATAGATTCAATTCAGCAAGCTCTAATTCCGGAATGACTACATCAGCATGTGCAGGAGCAATAGGAATTAAGCTTTTTGGAGATGTTAAGTATTTCGGTCAGGTAAATAAAAGACCATATGTCGGAGACGACATAAAGACACCAGAGGCATCAGATATTTCATTATCTACAAGGCTTATGTTATTAACAAGCATATTAGCAACAGCAATGAGTGCAGGTATCATCTGGGCGGTATGGAGTGCCGTAATGACATTCATGGTAAAATAATAATTAAAATTTAACGGCTAGAACGAAAGAGTTTTAGCCGTTTTTTGTATGGCTTAGAGTTTTGTATTGCGATGACAGATGGTTAGTGATATAATTTTGTGGGATAAGAAAATATTAGGATGAGAATAATTATTAGGATGAGAAAATATTAGGATGAGAAAAAATATTAGGATAAGAAAATATCAGGATGAGAAAATATTAGAATAAAAAACAACAAGAAAAGGAATAATAATGGAATATTTTGAAGTTTTAGATGAAAGAGTAAGAGAGCAGTTCAGGCTTGATACCAACTGTTCTAGGGAATGTGAAGAGACCTATGCAGTATGCATAAATGAATCAAAAAATGTTGAAGGCTCCCGCAGAGTAGAGGGGCTTTCTGACTTCTTTAAGGCAATAATATATAAGGATTATGCTTATATAATGGCAGATAAACAGATACTTGAATGGACCAGGGAAAAGTATCAGAAATATAAGATGGAATGGTTCTGTAAGTTTGAGAATTTAAGGGCTTTAGATAAAAAACTTTTTGAATATAATCATAGAATATTTGATACGCATATATATTACCTTCCAGACCCGGATGCACCTGAATTTGAGTTTGATTTAGAGGGAATTACTGATGAGGATAATAGCCTTGATGTAATACTTATGGATGAGAGCGCTATAAATAAGCTTGTTAAGAGCGAGGGTTTTGACCGAAATAGCTTCATTCATGCTCTACCTGGATCTAAGACTTCGCCAGATGTAATAGCTGCTGCCCTTAAATTTAATGGGAAAATAGTTGCAATTGCAGGAGCAAGCAAAGACAGTGAAGATTTTAGGCAGATTGGAGTAGATGTACTGCCGGATTTCCAGGGGGCAGGGCTTGGAGTATACCTTGTTACAATGCTTAAAAATCAGATCATAGAAAATGGACAGATTCCATATTATGGAACCAGCGAGTCACATTCAATATCACGCCTGTTAGCTGTAAGAAGCGGCTTTGTGCCAGCCTGGTGCGAGGTATTTAGTAAGGAAATATAGAAAATAGCAGAGAAACTCGGTTGTAAGTTCCATTTATTCCCGAATGAGGGACACGCAGCATATCTTGGTAAGGGCTTTGATTGTATGATATACGATTTTTTTACAGAAGAAAAAGAAAGAAGTAAGTAAGAAATGTTAGAAAATTTAGTTTTTAGTTTGAATGTAACGATACCAATATTTTTATTGATGATACTAGGTGCTTTTTTAAAGGGCATAGGCTTTTTAAAAGATGAAGTATCTTCGGGAATGAATAAATTTGTATTTAAGGTGGCACTTCCTGTATTGTTATTTAAGGATCTTTCTACACAGGATTTTAAAGAGGCCTTTGACCTTAAATTTGTGCTGTTCTGCTTTTTAGTTACAGCGCTTTCAATAACATCAATATTCCTTCTGTCCCTATTATTGATAAAAAAAGAGCAAAAGAATTTAAGAGGAGAATTTATCCAGGCAGCCTATAGAAGCAGTGCAGCACTTCTAGGAATAGCTTTTATAAAAAATATTTATGGAAATTCAGGAATGGCCCCTCTGATGATTTTAGCGAGCGTTCCTTTATATAACATAATGGCAGTAATAGTTTTATCAGTCTATGCGCCAGGACAGACACATACAGATTATAAAAAGACGTTAAAGGGCATTGTTACTAATCCGATAATCATAGGAATTGTAATAGGCTTTGCGTGGTCAATATTAAAAATTCCTCAGCCGGTAATTTTAAGTAAAACGGTGGAGAATATAGCAAATACAGCAACGCCTCTAGGACTAATAGCCATGGGAGCTTCCTTTGACATAAAAAAGGCTAAAAATACTGGAAAGCTTGCAATAATTGCAGCAGTAATAAAGCTTGTGCTGCTAGAGGTAATATTCCTTCCTATAGCCATTTCCTTAGGCTTTAGAGAAAGCAAGCTGATAGCGATACTTGTAATGCTAGGCTCAGCAACAACCGTAAGCTCTTTTGTAATGGCTAAAAATATGGGGCATGAAGGCACTTTAAGCGCTTCAGTGGTAATGCTCACAACTTTATTTAGTGCATTTACCTTGACGGCATGGCTTTATATATTAAAGACTATGGCATTTATTTAAGGGAAAGTTGTCTTATTATTCAAACACGAAATGAGTAAAGAACTGTATAAAAAATAAGATTAAAATTTATAGAATTGATGATAATGGTAAAAATCAGGAGTGAATATGAGAAAGAAGATAATACATGCAGCCCTTCTTTGCCTTATGATATCTCAGGTAGCAGGCTGCAGTGAAAATTCTTCAGGTGATATCAAGGTAGAAACCACAGCAGCCCGGGAAATAACTAATACGATAGAGGTTACAACACCGGTAACAGAAGTGGTAGAGGATATAGAGATGGAGGAAATCACAGAAACTACCGAAACTATCGAAACTACCGAAACTACCGAAACGCCATCAGTAACAACTCAGGTAACGGAAAGCACAGAAAATATGGAAAATGAAGAAATAATAGAAGAAAGCTTTTTCTATACTGAAATAACAGATGAAATAAAGGACAGGATAGTTGGAAAATCATATCCGAGTGATGTAAAAAATGCAAAGATAGGCTTTGAAGAGCTGAATTACCTTCATATTCTTTACTATGATTTTGAAAATGAAGTACAAGAAGGCGAGATTATCTGTAATAAGGCGATAAGAGATGATCTCCTTGAAGTATTTCAGGAATTATATGAAGCAAAGTATCAGCTCTGTAGCGTAAGGTTAGTGGATGATTTTGATGCAAATGATGAAATGTCAATGGAGGCAAATAACACCTCTTGCTTTAATTATAGAGAAATCAGAGATACAGGTGTATTATCCAGACACGGACTAGGGATGGCAATAGACATAAATCCTTTAAATAATCCGTGCGTAATAGGAGATAGTTATGAGCCTCTTACAGCAGGAGAGTTCGTAGATAGAAGTAAGGATTTTGATCATAAGATAGATGAAGATGATTTAGCATATAAACTTCTTACAGAACATGGATTTTTCTGGGGAGGAAACTGGAAATCAGTAAAGGATTATCAGCACTTTGAAATACCAGCGAAAAAATAACGGATGGGAATAATATTAGAACAATGCTAAAATAGCGGAAAAAAGAGCCAGCTACTAAAAACTTGTAGCTGGCTCTCTCATTTATAAAGGAGTTTATTATTTAAAGCAATCGCTAAAATTTTTGAAAAATATATTAATTAGAAGCCGCCGCGATCTCCGAAGCCGCCGCGTCCTCCGAAGTCGCCGCGTTCACCGAAACCGCCCTGGTCACCGAAGCCGCCCATCATTCCGCCGCCCATCATCTGGTTGGTAAGAGTTGTTACCTGGCTTCCGTTTACGTATACTGTACCACCGTTAAGTACACTAGTTCCGTCATAATCGAATGGAGACTGTGCTGTGATGTTGATTGTACCACCGTTGATGTAAAGGTTTCCGTTAGAATCGATTGCATCTGTATCGCCCTGTCCCATTGAGATGTTGATGTTGCCGCCGTTGATTTCGATACATACTGTGTAAGCTGTGCTCTTTGAAGTAGCGTTAATGCCATCATCTGATGCACTGATGCTTACCAAGCCATCATTTATGATAACGTAGGTTCCTTCAAGACCTTCAACTGCAGATATTTTGAAGGTACCGCCATCGATAGTAAGGGTAGTGATGCACTGGATACCATCACCACTAGCTGTTATGTCAAATGTTCCGTCTTCGATATAGATAGAACCAAGAGTTAAATCGTCATCGTTTTCACAGTGGATACCATCTTTTCCAGACTTTACCATGAAGTTACTGTGTTATTTTCTGTAACTTTATCTGTAGAATTATCGGCTTCAATAATAGTGGCCTCCTCAGAAGTACTTTCTGTATCTTCGATATCAGATGCTGTTTCAATGTTAGCAGCGATAGAATTAGCAGCGATAGAATTAGCAGCGATAGAATTAGCAGCGATAGAATTCGCTATTGATGCGTTAGATCCACATGCTGTAAAAGTTACTGCCGTTAATGTTGCTAAAACTGCCATTGATATTTTTGTTAAATTCTTTCTTCTCATAGTTTTGTCCTCCATATTTTTTTATAATTGTATTTGTTAGGTTATCCTTATAATCTTTTTTTGTTAGGTTATCCTTATAATCTGTTTTTGTTTTTACTGAGATAGTTGTTTTTGTATCTCAGAAGTTGTTTTTTTGTTTAACTTGAGGATATCATACAGGTGAATTGTGATTGAAAATTGTATAATATTTGAAAAAAATGTGAAATGCGAACACTTTCTAAAAAAGTGAAAAAGTGTAGAAAAAGGCTAAAAATAAAGAAAAAATGAAAAAGAGCGGTTGATTTTAAAAAATAGAATGGTATAATAATATGAAATTGTCAAAGAAAAGGAAAGAAGGAAAAGATGAAAAAGACCTATAAAATAGTATATGACTATAATTTAGAAACCATACGTGAAGTATATACGAGTTTTTCAGATTATTATTATAGTTCGTTTGCGACTATGGCTCTATACCTGATCTGCTTCCTATGTACAGTAGTTGTATACGAAAGATTTCATAATACAGCAGGTATTTTAGTATCCATGGCATGTCTATTATCTGCCTTTTTACCGTTTTACAACAGAAGTGCAATGGTAGATCAGCAGACAAAGCTGCTAAATAAGCTCTCAAACAAGACAGGAACAGTTAAAATGACCTATATCCTTGATGATAAGACTGTAAGCTGCATTACTAATACCGGCAATCTAGATGAGTATTTATTAAGCACAGTTATAGGCTATAGAGAAACTAAGAATTATATCTTGCTTGTATTTAACGGAAAAATGGTAATTCCTTTAAAGAAGGATTCCTTCGAAGAGGGAAGCTATGAAGAGTTCATGGATGAAATTGACATCAAATATAAGAAGCTTGGTCTTAACATAAAAATGATTATAGGTGCAATGATATTGACAGTATTATTCATAGCAATGGCGCTTTTCTTAAAGCCGGTAGAGCCTATTGAGATTACTACAGGTGGCAGCCAGTAATTAGAAATAAAAAAAGAAAAAAATTAAATGAAAAAGAGGGAAAATAATGGAATTTAAGAGCATGGATAAGGGGCAGGAAGGTAAGTTCATCACAAGATATGACCTTCACTACGTGACAGTAGACAATAAAGAAAAGGTGTATGAAATAATAAGCAGAAATAAGAATCTTAAAAGTTTCGAAGAGCTTCATGATAAAACAGCAGATGCAGTAGTACTGATAATGCATAATAAGGAAAATAATAAGATCTTACTGAATAAGGAATATAGAATGGCAGTAGGAGACTGGGTTTATAATTTTCCAGCAGGCCTGATAGATCCAGGTGAAACACCTGAAATAGCAGCGGCTAGAGAACTTAGAGAAGAAACGGGACTTCATCTTGATAGCATAGATGATTTTATTGGTGAAAGCTATAGTGCAGTAGGCTTTTCAAACGAAAAGAATGTCTGCGTAGTAGGAACAGCATCAGGAGAAATCTGTGCTAGTGATTCAAGCCTTGAGGAGATAGAAGCGGGCTGGTTTACTAAAAGTGAGATAAGAGAGCTATTAAAGAAATGCGCCTTTGCCGCAAGAACTCAGGCCTATTGTTATCTTTGGAGCAAGGAATAATAAAAAAAGAAGCTTTAAAGAAATGGTCACGGAAAGAACACTAAATTTACACAAAAATGTGTGAAGATAAGAGAAAAGTGACTTGGCAAAAAGGCAGGAAAGGAGAGTTTATGCTAGAAGCAGTGCAGAATTTGGATTGGAGCATTCTAGAATGGATCCAGGAGGTATTTAAAAGCGATTTTTCGGATTTCTTCTTTAAGAACATAACAGTACTTGGAAATGCTGGAATATTCTGGGTTTTAATGTCGATAGCAATGCTGTTTTCAAAAAAATATAGAAAACATGGAATAGCAGCAATAGTAGCTTTAATACTTCAGCTTATAATAATAAATCTAATAGTAAAAAATGCAGTGGCAAGATCTAGACCATTTACATTAGATCCTTCCATTACACTATTATTAAAGGCTCCAACAGATTATTCCTTCCCATCAGGACATACTTTCTGTTCGGTAATTGGAGCATATATGGCAACTAGAGCAAATTGGAAGTTCGGGCTTTTCGCAATACCGATTGCTGTATTGATAGCCTTCTCAAGACTATATCTTCAGGTGCATTTCCCATCAGATGTAGTATCAGGTGCAGTAATGGGACTTTTACTTTCGGTAATTACCCTGTATGTAACAAATAAAGTATATTTAAAAAGAAAGACAAAAGACTCAGTACCTGAGGCGGCTATATAAAAATAGATACTTGATTTAGGTTGTCTTTATCAGCCTCTTATGCTATAATAAGGTTTAGCATAAGGGGCTTTTTTATGTTTGTTTTCGGCGAAATCGTTTTCGCACTGGATGTAATCCCTACTTCATAATCCTATACATTGATTGTATTATTTCGATAAGGATGAGGACCTAGAAGATGTAATACTCTAGAAACGAATAATACTCTAGGAAAGTATGATAATTGCCGGAATATAATCCTTGAAAAATATAAAAGCCCTAAAGATAAGAAGAAGGTAAAGAAAAATGGAGAAGCTATTTGATATAAACGAAGAAGGCTTTAGTGTGAGATGCAAGCTCTTCTTTAATAAGGATATCCATGCTGTCAATAACGTAGTAATTGCAACACATGGCTTTGGAGGCTTTAAAGATAATAATTCCATAGCAAGATTTGCTGAAAAAATAATATCAAAGTATAAGAATTATGGAGTAATTTGCTTTGACTGGCCGTGTCATGGAATGGATGCAAGAAAGAAGCTAAGGCTTGAGGAATGCATGACATACATGAGGCTCGTAGTCAGCTATGCAAAAGAAAAGCTGAATGCAGAAAATGTATATAATTATTCAACCAGCTTTGGAGGCTATCTTACACTAAAGTATGTGGCTGAAAAGGAAAATCCGTTTGCTAAGATAGCGCTAAGATGCCCGGCAATAAAAATGTATGATGTCATGGACAGCCATATGTCTGAAGAAGATAGAGTAAAGCTGTCAAAAAATAAGGATGTGATAAGCGGCCATGAAAGAAAAATAGTAATAGATAAGGCATTTATGGATGAACTTAAGGAATGTGACATCACCAAAAAAGATTATATGGATTATGCAGACAGCATGCTGATAATTCATGGAACGAAGGATGAAATGGTTCCAATAAGCTATTCAGAAGAATTTTCAGATAATAATGTAATAGAGCTTATCAAGGTAGAAGGCGCAGATCATCGCTTCATGGACCAAAAGAAGCTTGATTTTGCAATTCAGAAAATTATAGAATTCTTTGCACCAAAAGAAGCTTAAGTTGCAGTGTTAATGGGCACTGCAATAAGTTTGTTTAAAAATCAAAAATAGGAATAATAATGATGCGAAAATAGAAGAATAGCATAAGAATAGAAAATATAGAGGAAATAATATGAGCGAAGCAGTGGTAGTTTTAAAAAAGGGAGAAGGCAGAACTCTTAAATCGGGCGGAGCCTGGGTATTTGATAATGAGATAGCATCAATCACAGGAAGCTATGAGAATGGCGATATAGTATTAGTGAATGATTTTGATGGCTATGTTATGGGAAGAGGCTTTATAAATGATAATTCTAAAATAAGAATTCGTATGATGACAAGAAAAAAGGATCAGATAATCGATGATGAATTCATACGCATGAGAGTAAAGAATGCATGGGAATATCGTAAAAGTGTTCTTCTAGAAAAGGATTTAAATAGCTGCAGAGTAATATTTGGCGAAGCAGATTTCCTGCCAGGACTTGTAATAGATAAGTATGCAGATGTGCTTGTGGTTGAATCTTTAGCTCTTGGAATAGACAGATTTAAAGAAAAAATTGTAAGTATGCTAAAGGAAATAATGGCAGAAGACGGTTTTAACATAAAGGGTGTATATGAGCGCTCGGATGCACCAGTTCGCAAAAAGGAGGGAATGTTTCCTCATAAGGGCTTCATCGGTGAAGAATTTGATACAAATGTAGAGATAATAGAAAACGGCGTCCATTATATGGTAGATGTGGTAAACGGCCAAAAGACAGGCTTTTTCCTGGACCAGAAATATAATAGATTAAGTATCCAGAGATTATGTAAGGGAAAGAGAGTGTTAGATTGCTTCACCCATATGGGAACCTTTGCACTAAATGCAGGAATTGGCGGTGCAGCGGAGGTTACAGGACTTGATATTTCAGCATTTGCAGTAGCCCAGGCAACGGAAAATGCAAAGCTCAATGGCCTCTCAGAAACTGTGAAATTTAAAGAGGCTAATGTCTTAGATGAGCTTCCAAAGCTAGCGGCAGCCGGAGAGCAGTATGATGTGGTAATACTTGATCCACCGGCCTTTACAAAATCGCGTGAAGCAACCAAAAATGCAATGAAGGGGTACCGCGAAATAAATATAAAGGGACTAAAGCTTGTTAAGGACGGAGGATACCTTGCAACCTGTTCGTGCTCGCATTTCATGACACAGGATTTGTTTGTTAAAATCATAGGTCAGGCAGCTACAGCAGCTCATAAAAGACTGCGCCAGGTAGAATTTCGTACCCAGGCCCCGGATCATCCGATACTATGGGCAGCAGATGAAAGCTATTATTTAAAGTTTTTGGTATTTCAGGTTGTGGACGAAAAATAAAAAAAAATTCCTCTTTCATTCTTGTTAAAAATGTGTTAAAATAATAATATAATTTGATAGTTTTCTAAATGCTTGATTCTTAAGCTTTTAATTTTTATTTGCATAAAGGTAATTATAGTACTTTTTTTTACGTTAATAAAATAAATATAAGCAAGGGGATTACATATTATGACAATAAATGACGGATTATATTTTGCAACAGCAACTATTTCGCTGATATGTCTGGTATATAGAGGTTATAGAAGATACAGGACCACTGATGCACGTAAAATGCTCACGTTCATCTTTTTGAACCTTTTTCTGACAGGCTTTTTTGAAGTGCTTAAGGATTGGTATATTTCAGAAGGTTTCTCGCTTGCCTCAGAGGTTCGTACAATTGAGACAATAATCTACTTTGCGCTGCATAATCTTCTTTCACCATGCTTTGCATATTACATTGTGCTGATAAACGGTGCAGCAAAGAACAAGGGAAGGGATTATACGGTATGGTTCTTTACACCGATGGCAATCTCGCAGATAGTTCTTGCTGTTACTCCGGCAACAAACTTTGCATATGGCTATGATGAACAGGGCAATTACTACCGTGGACCTGGTATGATTGTTTTCTACCTGGTTGCATTATTTTATTTTGTATATCTTGTTTATTCACTACATAAGACAAAGAATGTACTTAAAAGTGATTATATAAAGGGATATCCGATATTTCTTGGTACAGTAGTAGTTGGTATTTTAATTACGCTTATCAGTGCAGATTTCCAGCTCGAGCCTGTAACTGAAGCAGTTGCAGCAGTTGGACTTATGCTTACAATCGACTGTAATGATGGTCTTATTGATATTAAGACAGGCTGGCCTAATAAGGCATGGCTTAAGATGAACGTAAGACTATATGATGTATATAAATATAACTATACCTTTATTACGGTTCGTTTCCTGAATCTCAATAATTATAAGGATTCAATGGCATCATCAGTAAGAAATAACATAGTAAATAAGTTATCAGACCTTATTGAGAATGCAGCACCGGATTGTGAAATCTACCGTTATGATGAATCAACCTTCACTGTTGTAGTATCAGAGCAGCTTGATGAAGAAAAGATATCAGAGGATATTATTAATTCCTTTGGAAAGGCAATCCATTCAGATATTAGTGACATTGATATCAGAACCGTCATTTCCATAGCAAAGGTACCAGAAGACATCGAGTCCTGGGAGTCTCATGAAAGACTTATAGAATATGTACCAGAATCAGCAAATTCCCAGCTTACAGTACTTGAAAGTCATGATCTTACCTTCATAAAGAGAGAAAATGAAATAAAGGAAGCTCTTCATAGAGCTATTGTAAATCAGGGCTTTGATGTTTTCTATCAGCCTATCTGGGAAAGAAGTTCAGGAAAGATAGTAGCCTGTGAAGCTCTCTGTAGACTTTATGATAGTGAGCTTGGTTCAGTTCCACCAGGAGAATTCATAAAGATAGCTGAAAAGAACGGAATGATCGTAGATTTAGGCTATATAGTATTCGAAAAGGTGTGCAGAGCAATCAGCGCCCATAAGCTCTGGAATCTTGGAATAAAGAAGGTAGAAATCAATCTTTCACCATTCCAACTTTTAGCAAGAGGCTTAGCGGACCGGTTAGAAAAGATACTTTATAAGTATTCTGTTCCAGTAAATATGATTAATTTTGAAATAACTGAGACAGCCCCTAATGATTCAAGGAAGGATTTTACTGATGTAATATCAAAGCTTACCTCAATGGGCTTTAAGCTATCATTAGATGATTATGGAACAGCATATTCAAATATCTCAAATGTAATGTCGAACAACTATTCAAACATCAAGATCGATGCAAGCATTCTTTGGGAGGCAGAAAAAGATAGAAGTACTAAGGAGCTTCTTAGATCTACAATCCAGACACTTAAGAACGCAGGAAATAATATCGTTCAGGAAGGTGTAGAGACAGAAAAGCAGCTTATATTTGTAACTGATGCAGGTGCTAATCTTGTACAGGGCTACTACTTCTCAAAGCCATTACCTATAGAGGAATTTGTAAGGTTCGTTAAGGACTTTAATACAAAGAATGATATAAAGGTAAATCATAAAGAAGAGGTAGATGCAGGAAAAGACGGCGGAATCTCAAATAAGGCTGAAAAGAAGGAAGAAGCTGAAAAGGATAAGGCAGTATCTGAAAAAGAAAAGGCAGTATCAGAAAAGGATAAAGCCGTATCCGAAAAAGATAAGGATGCAAAGAAGGAAGAAGCTAATAAGCCGGCAAATAATAATTACAATGCCAAGAAGCATGGCAAAAAGAAGAAATAATTGAATTAAGAAATTTGATTAAAAAAAGCGATAAAATCAGATTTTATCGCTTTTTTTATGAAGGGAGTTTTTGGTAATGAAAACAGCATTAGTACTTGAAGGCGGAGCAATGAGAGGAATATATACAGCGGGTATTCTAGATGCCTTTATGGAAAAGGAAGTAAAATTTGATGCAATAATAGGAGTATCAGCAGGAGCTTTATTTGGAGTAAATTATCTTTCAGAGCAAAAAGGAAGAGCCATAAGATACAATAAAAAATACAACTCAGATCCAAATTACATGGGAATAAAGCCGCTTATCAAAACTGGAAACTTTTTTGATACTGAATATGCCTATGAAAAGGTCCCACGTGAATTAGATCCGTTTGATGATGAGACTTTTAAGAAAAATGCAGAAAAAATACCATTTTATGCAGTCCTCACAAATATGGAAACGGGAAAGCCGGCTTATAATAGAATAAGATGCGCTTTCAATCAGATGGATGAACTGAGAGCATCGGGTTCAATGCCATTTGTATCAAAGCCGGTAGAGCTTTTTGGAAAGCTTTATTTAGATGGCGGAATAGCGGATAGCATTCCTTTTGAGTACATGCTAAAAAAAGGCTATGACAGAGTTGTAGTAGTGATGACAAAAAGCAGGGAATTTGTCAGAAAGCCGATGAATAAGGTGATGGTAGATCTTGTTTTTAAGGAGAAGTATCCGAAATTTGCAAGAGCCTTGAGAAACAGACATATAATGTATAATAGACAGGTTGAAAAGCTTACAGAGCTAGAAAAAGAAGGAAAGGCGATAGTAATAAGACCATCTATGGAGCTTAATGTAGGAAGAAGTGAAAAGAATCCGGAAAAGCTCCAGAGCCTTTATGATTTGGGCATAAGTGATGCAGCTGCTTTCATTGACAAAATCTAACAGAAGTGCTATACTTATGGTGTTGAGGTGATTGTATTATTTGTAATTTATTGTGATAATAATACAATTATGTTGAGGTTTTTTAAAGATGAATGGATAGGTAAAGTATGAGTGTAAATATCGGACTATATATTTCAGCTTCAATACTATGTATTTCCTGTATTATATATCGTTACTTAAGAAGGTATCGAAAAACTGTTGAACGTAGGGTTTTAAGCTTGCTTCTTTGGAATGTTACTGCAACAGCTGTTTTAGATCTGGTTAAAAATGTTACAGCATCACTTGATCCGGTTCAATGGTCAACTTTTAATTATATTGATACTTTTTTGTTCTTCTTGCTTCATTCAATGCTGCCACCACTATTTACGTATTATATACTTCTCTTAAATGGTGTGGCAAAGAACAAAACATTAAAATATAGGGTATGCTTCTTTACACCATTTATAATTACAGAAGCATTTGTGTTATTAACGCCTTTATTTGATATTATCTATTATTATGACGAAAATGGAGTATATCATAGGGGAAACGGCGTATATGTAGCGTATATTTCAGCTGTGTTATATATGTTTATCGCCGTTGGAACAGTTATAAAAACGGGAAAGATCCTTCGTAACAGGTATATGAAGGGTTATGAACTGTATTTTACGGTTGTAGTAGCGGGTATGGTTATTCAGGCGATATGGCCAAATATAAAAGTTGAAGCGTTTACGGACATAGTAGGTCTACTTGGAATAATGCTGACTGTAGACTGTAATGAAGGTCTTATTGATGAATATACAGGCCTTCCAAACAAAGCATCCTTTGAGATAAATGCGGGCCTGTATTTACTACATAAGTACAAGTGTTCGATGATCAGTATGAGATTTCAGAACCTTAAGACATTTAAGAATATCTTTATTGCAGGACACGGTGACCGTGTAGGAATGAAGCTCTTTAGTGAAATTCAGAGTGTCACAGAAGGATGTGAAATATACAAATATGATGAAAAAACTTTAGTAATACTTGTGTTTGAAGGTCTTGATAAAGATAGGATAGCGAAGGATATTGAAGGTATAGTTGAAAAGACAATTACTCTTGGAGAATTTAATATCAATCTTAGGACAATAATCTCTGTAGCAAGCATTCCAGAGGATGTTGATTCTATAGAAGGAATCGAAAGAATGGCAGAATATGAGCCGCAGAGCATCAATAAGCAGGTTACTATATTAGAAGGTGATTCCCTAGATTACATAAAGAGAGAAGATATAGTAGAAGAAGCCGTATATAGAGCTATAGTTGATAAGAGCTTTGAAGTATATTACCAGCCTATATGGGAAAAGGAATCAGGTAAAATTATATCATGCGAAGCTTTGTGCAGGCTAAATGATAGTAAATTGGGCTTTGTACCGCCTTCAGAATTTATCCCTATATCAGAGAAAAATGGGAATATAATAGCGATTGGCGATATTGTATTCGAAAAGGTATGCAGGGATATCGTGGAGCTTGATTTTGAAGGAATCGGAATTGAATGTGTAGAGGTCAATCTATCACTTTATCAGCTGTTAGCAAGAAAACTCACGGAAAGATACAAGGAATTTCTAAATAAATATGGCATTCCAACTAGGATGATTAATCTTGAAATTACAGAGACGGCAGCCTCGTTTGAATCAGCAGATTTCGGAAAGACCTTAGAAGAACTTATGGAAATGGGCTTTTCACTTTCACTTGATGATTATGGAACGGCATATTCTAATATCGAAAATGTATTGACTGTTAATTATAAAAACATCAAGATAGATTCTAAGATACTATGGGATTCAGATAGTAACGTAAATTTTAGAAATCTTCTTGGATCAACTATAGCTTCCTTTAGAAAAATGGGTAATAATATTATCCAGGAGGGTGTTGAAACGAAGGAACAGCTCGATTTTGTTACTGAGGCCGGAGCCAATCTCATACAGGGCTATTATTTCTCAAAGCCTCTTAGAAGAGATGAGTTTGTAAAATTTGTAAAGAAATTTAATAATGTATAGTTTTAAGGAGTTTTAAATGGTATTAGTAGTTTATCTTGCTGCCATAAATCTGTTAGCTTTTGTAATGTATGGCATAGATAAGAGAAAAGCGATAAAGGGAGCAAGAAGGATACCGGAAAAGACTTTGATTCTTCTAGCAGTTCTAGGCGGAGCAATAGGAGCATTTATTGGAATGCATGTGTTCCATCATAAGACAAAGAAGCCAAAGTTTTTTATAACTGTACCGATTTTTGCAGTTCTTTATATTGCATTGATAGTATTTTGTCTATACAAGAATATCTTATTTTAATAATTTCTCGGGTGCTGTGAAAATAGCACCCGTATTTTTGTGATGAACAAGGTGCATATAAGATATTTGCAAGTTGTATCTATTTAAGATATGGAATAAGAGATAGTAATAAATGAAGTACCAAAATTTGTGTTTGCATTTTGGGGGTAATAGTATAATAATGATAAAGTCAGAAATATAAGAGAAAACTGGAAAAGAGGATTTAAAAATGCAGGTAGATATATATGGAACTCTAGGACCTAAATGTTCAGATGAAGAGACCTTAACCGAGATGTTTAAATGCGGTATGAGCGGGATAAGACTCAATTTATCACATACAACGCTTGAGAGGGCAGCTGATAGGATAAATGTCTATCATGCGGCTGCAAGAAGGGCAGGAATAGAGGCAAAACTCCTAATAGACATGCAGGGCCCGGAAATAAGAATAGGAAGTCTAAAGGAAGAGCTATCGTTAGAGGAAGGTGAAAAAGTAAAATTAGTTTCTGAAGTCTTATTAAAGAAGCAGAACGCGCTAAAAACAGAAGTAGGAAAAGAAACAGAAGTAGGAAAAGAAACAGAAGTAGGAAAAGAAACAGAAGTAGGAAAAGAAACAGAAGTAGGAAAAGAAACAGAAAAAGGAAAAGAAGCAGTAAAAGGAAAAGAAGTTGAAAAAGAAGTAGAAAAAGAGACTGAAAAAGAAGCAGATGATAGTGAAAAAATAATCCCAGTACCAGAATATATTTTTGAATATATAGAAAAGGGACAGGAAATACTTATAGATGATGGAAAAATCTTACTTGAAGCTTTAGATAAAGGCGAAAAAACAGCTGATAAAATTGAGCAAATAAGCTGCATTGCAAAAAGAGGAGGGAAGCTTGCTTCAAGAAAAAGCCTTGCACTCATAGGAAAAGAAGTAAAATCCCCTACCTTAACAAAGCAGGATAAAGAAAATCTGAAAAAGGCTGTAAACTATGGAGTAACAGGAATAATGCAGCCCTTTGTGAGAAATAGAGAGGATCTAAAAAATCTTAGAAATGCAATGAAGGAATGTGGCTGTGAGAATTTAAGGATATTTGCAAAAATAGAAAATCTAAATGGGGTAGAGAGCTTAGAGGATTTCATGGATCTTGCGGATGAAGTAGTGATAGCAAGGGGAGATCTTGGAAATGCCATGCCGTTATGGGAGCTTCCAGCTGTGCAGAAAAAAATATCAGCTGAATGCAGAAATAGAAATGTACCGTTCATGGTAGTAACACAGATGCTAGCAAGCATGGAAAAATCAGCAGTTCCTACAAGAGCTGAGGTGTCTGATATTTATAATGCCGTACTAGACGGAGCAAGCAGCGTAATGGTAACCGGAGAAACCGCAGTAGGAGATTATCCAGTAGAGGTAATTAGGTATTTAAGTAACACAGTAAAGGAAGCAGAAAAAAATAAAAAATAAAATTAATTGCTCTTTTGCAACATTTAAGTTACCTCAGCTGTACATAAAGTATAAAGAGCTAAAAATAATTTTGTATTTTGGAGGATAAATAAATGTTTAAAAAGAGATTTATGGCATTAGTACTTACAACAATGATGGCAGCGAGTGCCTTTGCAGGATGCAGCGGATCAGCAGAGCCCTTAAGTGATGCTGCTTTAACAGATGATACAAAACAGACAGGCACTACAAGCCAGACAGATAGCGAAACACCGGCAGATGCCCCATTAGTAGCAGATAGTGAAAACCCATCAGAAAATGATACGGTTAAAGAACCTGATAAGAAAAAAAGGCCGGCAGGCAATTTGCTCGATTCAGTAGAGGCAGGCGAGGTTTCACTTGAAATAAGTGATGAGCAAAGTGAAAAGCTAAGACTTGCAAGTGCTGACTGGGCAATGGAGCTTCTCAGAAAATGTTATAAAGATGGAGATGCCTTTATTTCACCATTATCTATAGAATTAGCTCTTACAATGACAGCAAATGGAGCAGCAAATGAAACCTTGAATCAGATGCTTACAACAATGGCAGGCGACGGATGTGACATCGATACCTTAAACGCATATCTTAAGAGCTACACGGATTCACTGGTAAATAATGAGGATGTAAAGCTAGAAATAGCAAATGCAATATGGACAAATGAGTATCTTAATGTAGTACCTGCAGACAATTTCCTAAAGAACATAAAGGGCTTCTTTGATGCAGGAGTATATGCAGAGGAATTTAATAAAGATGCATTAGCACATATCAATGATTTCTGTAAGGAACATACTGATGGACAAATAGATAAGGTACTTGATGAATTAGATCCTTCAGCATTGATGGTTTTGGTAAATGCCCTTAACTTTGATGCAAAATGGGCCGAGGAATATGAGGAGGGTCAGGTAAATAAGAGAATATTCACAGACGAAAATGGCAATGAGACTGAAATGGATATGATGAATTCGATGGAAGATTTCTATTTAAGCAGTGACTATTGCTATGGAGTAAAGAAGGAATATAAAGATGGATATTCTTTTGTAGCACTGCTTCCAAATGAAGGAGAAAAGGTAGCAGATCTTGTAGATAAGTTAGATGCTAAGACCTGGATGGATATGCTTGATAATCCGGTAGAATGTGATGTACATACAATAATTCCGAAGTTCGAAAGAGAAGCAAGTTATGATTTAAAAGAAATTCTTGCAGATATGGGAATGAAGGATGCTTTCGATCAGGAAATAGCTGATTTTTCAAATATGGTAGATTCGTCAAATGGTATTAGCGATATATTTATAGATAGCGTAATTCATAAGACACATATAGAAGTTGACGAAAAGGGAACAAAGGCAGCTGCAGTTACTGTAGTAACCATGAAGTGTAATTCAGCAAATATAATTTTGGATTATAAAGAAGTGCATCTTGACAGACCATTTGTATATGCGATAGTAGATAATGAGAATAATCTACCAGTATTTATAGGAACCTTTGATCAGCCATAACCCATTGATAACATGTAAAATGTATAAATGAAAGAAAATACGGGATGTAAAAATATGTAAATCCATGTAAATATATATATAAATTTATATTGTATGGATGTGAATTGCCCGGTAGAACCTGGGAGAAAGGAGAAAATCCAATCATCAACTGATAATTGGATTATACGTAAGAAAATGAATAAAAAAAGATTTATGTCTTTAGTTTTAACTGCAGTAATAGCAGGAAGCACCTTTGCAGGGTGTACAAATGAGGAGAAGCCTGTTAATACAAATGTAACCACAAATTCTAATGAGCCTTCGGCAAATAGTGGCACAGCTAATGAACCAGAAAAGAAATCAAAACCATCAGGCAATTTGCTAGATAAAGTAACTGCAGCAGAGGTAAATACAGATTTAAGTGAAGAACAGTTAGGAAAGCTTAATGAGGCAAGTGCAGACTGGTCATTAAATCTTTTAAGAAAGTGTTATAAAGAGGATGGGGGGGATTCCTTTATATCACCATTATCCATTGAGTTAGCCCTTTCAATGACAGCAAATGGAGCAGCAAATAAGACCTTAGAGCAGATGGTTACAACTATGGCAGGGGAAAACTGCGACATAAACACCTTGAATGCTTATCTTAAGAGATATACCGATTCACTTGAAAATGATGACTGGGCAAAGCTTAAAATAGCAAATGCCATATGGACTAATGAAACGCGTAATGTAATTCCAGGTGAAGATTTCCTCAAAAACGTAAAGGGAGCCTTTGATGCAGGAGTATATTCAGAACCTTTTGAAACTTTTGCACTAGATAACATAAATAAGTTCTGCAAAGAAAAGACTGATGGACAGATAGAAAAGGTATTAGAAGATATTGACCCGGGAGCTATAATGTATCTTGTAAATGCCCTTAACTTTGAGGCTAAATGGGCTGTTCAATATAAAGAGTATCAGGTCAGTAAGAGTATGTTTACCGAAGAAAATGGAAATCAGACAGAGATGGATATGTTGTTTTCAACAGAGAACGAATATTTGTGCAATGATTTCTGTTACGGTGTAAAGAAGAAGTATGAATCTGGCTATTCCTTTGTAGCGCTTCTTCCAAATGAAGGAGAAACGGTATCAGATCTTTTAGGAAAAATGGATGGTAATGCCTGGATGAATATGGTTAATAATCCTATTACTGCTTATGATGTAGATACCAAGATACCAAAGTTTGAAAAGGATTCTAGTTACTCTCTTGGCGATATACTTCAGGATATGGGAATGAAGGATGCCTTTAATGAGATCAATGCTGATTTTTCAAATATGATAGAACCAGCAGCAGATATTGGAAATATTTTTATATCCCTTGTAATACATAAGGCGCATATAGAATTGACAGAAAGCGGAACAAAGGCAGCAGCAGTTACGGTTGTTGAAATGACTGACGCGGGTGCCTATGAAATGCCGGAAGTTAAAGAAAGAAAGGAAGTATATCTTGACAGACCATTCGTATATGCGATAGTAGACAATGAGAATAATCTGCCAATATTTATAGGAACCTTTGATAAGCCATGATAGATTTACATAGTAAAACAGCTCAAAATTTTTATGAGAATTAATAATAATTAAGTTGAATGTTTGAGATGTATTTGCTATAATGGGAAGGTGTTTTAAAATTGTTTTCATTTTAAACGGTACAATTTTATTGTACCGTTTTTAATAATGTGTTATTAAAAAATCTTAAATAAAGGCAGGATAAGATGATGGCAGAAACGAGTAATGTCCGCAAAGGGTTCGACAATGCAAAGTATACTGAAATGCAGTCAAAAAGAATTAGGGAAAGAATAGATCAGTTCGGAGGAAAGCTGTATCTTGAATTCGGAGGAAAGCTTTTTGATGATTATCACGCATCACGTGTACTCCCAGGCTTTAAGCCGGATTCAAAAATCACAATGCTTAAGCAGCTTGCAGATAAGACAGAAATAGTAATAGCAATAAAGGCAGGCGACATTGAAAAAAATAAGGTAAGAGGAGATATCGGAATAACATACGATATGGATCTTTTAAGACTTATTGATGCCTTTACAAATAATGGATTTTACGTTGGAAGCGTAGTTCTTACACAGTTCGCAGAACAGCCATCAGCAGTAGCTTACGAAAAGAAGCTAAAGGCCTTAGGTCTTAAGGTATTTAGACATTATATAATTCCAGGTTATCCATCAAATATTCCATTTATTGTAAGTGATGAAGGCTTTGGAAAAAATGATTATATTGAAACTACACGTCCTCTTGTAGTAGTTACAGCACCAGGACCAGGAAGCGGAAAGATGGCTACCTGTCTCTCTCAAGTATATCATGAGGCAAAGCGTGGAATAAAGGCAGGTTATGCAAAGTTTGAGACCTTCCCTATCTGGAATATTCCGCTTAATCACCCGGTAAACCTTGCTTATGAAGCAGCAACGGCTGATCTTAATGATGTAAACATGATCGATCCATTCCACCTTGAGGCATATGGAGAGACAACTGTTAATTATAATAGAGACGTAGAGGTATTCCCTGTTCTTAAGGCAATGTTTGATAAGTTACTTGGAAAGTCACCATATAATTCTCCAACAGATATGGGCGTAAATATGGCGGGCTATGGAATAGTAGATGATGAAGCATGCCGCGCTGCATCAAAGCAGGAAATAATAAGACGTTATTATGAAGCACTTGTAGCAAAGCGCAAGGGCGAGGGCGGAGATTCACCGGTTCAAAAGCTCGAGCTCTTAATGGAAAAGGCTGATATATCAGTATCAGACAGACCAGTAGTTGCAGCAGCAAATATCAGGGATGAGCAGACAGGAGCGCCTGCAGCAGCAATGGAGCTTCCTGATGGAACGATAGTTACCGGAAAGACTTCTCCAATGCTTGGAGCCTCATCAGCACTTATTCTTAATGCTCTTAAGCACTTTGCAGGAATAGAAGATCAGATAAAGCTTATCTCACCAGAGGTACTTACACCTATTATGGAACTTAAGGTAAAGTATTTAGGAGATCATAATCCACTTCTTCACCTTAATGAGCTATTAATAGCGCTTTCAATCCAGGCAATTACAAATGAAGCTGCAAAGAAGGCTTATGACTGTCTTCCAATGCTTGCTGGACTTGAGGCACATTCATCAGTTATACTTTCACAGGTAGATGTAGGAGTATTTAAGAAGCTTGGAATTAATCTTACCTGTGAGCCAAGATACGAAGGAAATAAGTTATACCATACCTAATATAAAAAACAGCTAAAGGGATAGAAGAGGTGTGATTTGAAAACCAAGGAGAAGAAAATGAAATGGCCCTTTGTTGTAGGAATAATACTAGTATTATTAATACTAATATTCTTTGTATTTAGTTTTTTGCTAGCAAAGTACATTATGGCAGACGGAAGAAGGCAGACTTTAGAGGAAGCAAAAAAATGGCAGTCAGAGCACTGCGACATTAGCTATTTTAAAGAAGAAAACTGCGTAAATTATACGGTAAAGGGCTATGAGGATTATGAGCTTCATGTGACTTATTATCCAAATTCAGAAGATACAGATAAGTACATAATATTATCTCATGGCTATACAGATAACCGCATGGGAAATCTAAAGTATCTAGAGATGTATTTAGATTTGGGCTTTAACTGCATAATCTATGACCTAAGGGGTCATGGTGAAAATGCAAAGGCTATAACTACCTATGGAAATTACGAAGCAAAGGACTTAATAAAAATAATCGAGGATACCAGAAATAGGTATCAAGGAATAAAGGAGCTAGGCCTTCATGGAGAATCACTTGGCTCAGCAACGACCATAACTGCGCTTCAATATAAGCCGGAAGTAGATTTTGCTGTGACAGATTGTCCTTTTGCAGACATTGAAAATGTATTAAGGGGCGGAGCTAGGGCAGCAAAGCTTCCAGAATTTTTCATTGATATAATGAATATCGGTTCTAAAATAAGATATGGACTCTCTCTTGATGATATGAGACCTATTAATGCAATAGTTGATAATAAAGTTCCTATTTTATTGATACACGGAGCAGCAGATTCATTTATAGTGCCTGATAATAGTAAGAGATTATACGAAGCAGACCCGGGGTATAAGGAATTCTACACTATAGAAGGCGCATCGCATGCGATGAGCATATTTGAAGATAGAGAATTGTATATACAGTATGTAACAGGCTTTCTTAAAACAGTAGAAAGCGGTATGGCAGATAATTGATGACCAGAATTAAGAAAAAAGATGCTAGCCTTTAGTGTAAAAAAGGCTTAGCATCTTTTTTGTATAGTTTTCTTGATAGAATCAAAAAAAATTAAAGCGGAACATCTACAGTATAAATAAATCCGGCAACATTTGCTGATTCAAAACCATCAACACCGCTAAATGTAATAGGAATGACAGAATAATGCTGATCGTTTGCGCAAATTTCTTTGGCAGCGCTTATAATATCATCAGGTATTTTTACTTTGAAATCATAGCTTTCTTCATTTCCGGAGTAATTAAGCATTTTTTCAACGATAAGCTTATCCCCTGAGGTGATTTTGATTCGTTTCCAGTTGTCTTCCTTAAGGAAGGTGAGCTTTAGATAATTATTACCGCCCTTTGCAATGGCCATTCTATAAGTAAAGCTTCCTCCGGCAAGAGCACGCCTTCTAGTTCCATTATCAGTTTGAGCAAAGGAGCCGTTATCAATGAGAGAGTGAAGCTCATCATTTTCGTACTGGCCGTAACCTGGCTGAACGGTATCGATAATTACATCATTAGAATATCCTAGAGAGCCTGCCTTTTTAAATTCATCTTCAGTGGTAACTATAAAGTAAATACCATATCTATCCTTATATCTGCTGTAATGAGGCTTAAAGGTGTAAGGTGTCTTTGCAAGCTTAAAAACTATCTCATCATCATTATACTCTTTGGAAAAATAATCATCGACCTTTTCTATGAAGGAAGAAATATCGGAACCATTTGGAAGCACGATATAATCACAGTCTGTGACTCTGTTTTCAGGAATGGTTACGAGTATTCCCGTTGTAGTGCAGGTCATGTCCTTAGTGCCAAGACCTGCAGAAAGGACAAATGGTCCGTATTTAAAGGAAATGCACCTCTTATTATCAGGAAGAGGAAAAGCAGTTACCTTCATAGGAAATGTAAGTGAAATCAAAGTTCCATCAGAAATTCCGGCAGGAATGCAGGCATAACCATTCTTTTTATCGTAATCAAAAGGCGCCTCATTAATCTTTATTATTGCCGCACCTGAAAGCCAATCTGGAAGTCTAAATAAGATATCCATGGAAGTTGGTTTAGAATCTGATGTATTAACACTTACGCTGATATCGCAACTTTTCGGAAGAGAGGCTGCCATTTTTAGAATAATGCCTTTTTCTTTAAAATTAAGTTCAGAAGACTGATAGTTATTTACATAAATGGCAGTATCCGAATGGAAATAATTACCATCTCCGAGCTTGGTGAAGTTTTCCATTCCGGTACCAGTGCAGCACCAGAACTTAGTATATCTAGTTCCGAAAACCTTGAAATATCCATTTGCCATTGGCTGGAAATAGGTGGTCATACCTGTTTCAGGGTTCTGAGAGGAAAGAATTGAGTTTATATAAGCATTTTCATAATAATCAGCGTATTTAACATCACCAGTTATCTCAAATAACGTACGGCTGAGCTTTAGCATATTATAGACGTTGCAGGTCTCGTTATTTGCATTTGTTCTTTCAGAATCTAAAACGTAGTCTAGTCCAAAGTGCTCCCACTCGGAATTAGCGCCTGTGATATAGCTGTGTCTTTCTACTACCATATCCCAAAAGGCCTTTGCATATTCTAGATATTTAGAGGCATCAACAATTTCGCCATTTATAATCTTACCATTACAGGTGAGATAGCGATTAAGGGCACCAATGAATTTAGGTATGGTTGTATTTGCATGTTTGTCATTTAGGGCATTAGAAGCACCTGATAGTACAAGCTCATAAAGATCTTTTGCATCAAAAAAGTGAGCAGCTATGGCATATTTATCATTATGAGTAATATCATAAAGCTCATACATTACATCATTCATGCCGCCGAATTCGACGGAAAGAACAGTCTTTCTTGTTTCACGGCTTAAATTAGAGGTTCTTTCATATACCCAGCCGCCAAGACCTTTAGCAAGAGTCAATGCAGGCTCGTAGCAGCAAAACTTATATACATCAAGAATACCAGCAAGGATTTTGTGCATAGTATACCAAGGCACCCAGGCTTCGGTAGAAATATTAATTTTTCCCTTTTCTACATTATCGAACTGAAATTCAACATTTTCAGGATGAGGACATAAGGCACCAAAAATAAAGCCAGGTTTGCCTTTAGAATTTTGCTGGCAAACTATAAGGGCATCGATAATCTCACAGACCAAAGAGAGAATCTTATTTCTATCAGCCTCTGAAACACCTAGATTACCATATGCCTGCGCCATGGCAGAAAGGTAATGTCCCATGGTATGTCCGCCTATAAGGGAGTTTTCCCAGCCGTCATAGCGGATGGCACCCTTTACATCAACTCCTGCAGTTTCTCTAAAGCCGCAAAGAAGCTTATCTGTATCAAGGGATAACAGATAGTCAATTTCTTTTTCGAGGGCATTTACACTGTATTTATCAGTAAGTTTTACACAGCTTAGATTAAAAGCCTTGATGAGTTTATTATTATTCATGGTAGCATCCTTTTCAAAATATTTATTGATTTAATCTTAATACAATTTTTAAGAAAAAAGAATGGATAAGTAAGATAAAAAGATGTATAAAACGGAAAAATTATGATATAATGGAGCATATTATCGGGAAAGGATATTATATGGGGGACAATATAAACGAAAGGCAAATAATTAAGCTATCGGCTAAAAATCGTAGAAAAGTAACCTTATGCAATCATAATTATAGTGAAGACGGTATATTGCATCCGGATAGAATAATGCAGGAGTATGATATGCTGTTCATGCAAAAAGGGGAATGGGATATTATAGAGGATGGAAGGTGCTATCATATAGGGCCGGGGAATTTATTGATATTAGAGCCGGGAAGGCATCATCTGAGTATAACAAAATGCACTCCTAAGATGAGAAATGTCTATATTCACTTTAAAAGAGAAGCAGGAGATATATTATCCGGGGAGGAAGAAAAAGAGATATCTTTAGAAGGAAAGGAAGCATCAGAAAAAGAGGAAGCAATAGAAAAAGAGGAAGCAATAGAAAAAGAGGAAGCAATAGAAAAAGAGGAAGCAATAGAAAAAGAGAAAGTAATAGAAAAAAAGAAAGCATCAGAAGAAAAGGAAGCATCAGAAAATAGTGATGAAATAGGCGGATATATTGAAATAAAAAAGCTTACGGATTGTAGTAAAAATCCTGAAATACTTCACATGTATGAAAGAATCATAGAAAGCTATTTTACACTTTCTGGGCAGATGAGGGAATTAAGATGCAGTATCCTTTTAGAAGAGCTGTTATTAAAGTTATCAGAAATAAATGATAGTAGTGTGTCAGGAACTGATATTTTAGTACAGGAGATGATTCATAGAATTCACAGTACACCGGACCGCTTTATATCGCCAAAGGAATTGGCTGATTTGTATCATGTCAGCATCAGGACAGTGTCAGGAAGATTCAAGAAGGTGACGGGAGAGTCAATTCACCAGTATCAGCTGAAGCTAAAGCTGAATATGGCATATGATGAGCTGCCCTTTAATCCTGACAGACCGCTTAGGGATTTTGCGATAAGCTATGGCTTTTATGATGAATTTCAGTTTTCAAAGCTATTTAAAAGGCAGTTTGGAATATCACCATCAGAAAGAAAATAAGGAAAAAGGAGGGAGAAATGGACGAAAGATTAATGAATGTAGAAGGTTTAAAATGCATGGTAGATCTGCATCTTCACCTTGACGGTGCAATATCCTTAGAATCAGCAAAGGAGCTCGCAAAGCTTCAAGATATAAGCATTCCGGAAAGCGATGAGGAAATATTAAAGCTCTTAAGAGTGTCCCCGGACTGCAGGGATTTAAATGAATTCCTTGAGAAATTTGAATTTCCCTGCTCACTTCTTAAAACTAAAATAGGCGTTGAAACGGCGGCTTATAATTTGTGCAGGGAACTTAAAGAACAGGGCGTGATGTATGCAGAAATCCGATTTGCGCCTCAGCTTTCAGAAGGTAATGGAATATCTGCAGAAGATGCTGTGGTAGCAGCAATAAAAGGAATGAGAAAATCAGGCCTAAAGAGTAATTTAATACTTTGCTGTATGAGAGGAAAGGGGCTTTATGAGAAAAATATAGAGACCATAGAGCTAGCGGCAAAATACCTGAATAAGGGAGTTGTACTTGCAGATTTAGCAGGTGCAGAAGGGGTGTTTGCGACCTCTGATTTTGAAGATATATTTAAAAAAGCGCGTGAATTAGAGGTGCCATTTACCATCCATGCAGGGGAGGCGGCAGGTGCCGAGAGTGTATGGAAGGCATTAGAATTTGGAGCTGTAAGGATAGGTCATGGTATCCGCTCTGTTGAGGATAAGAGCCTTATAGAAGAACTGGCCAAAAGAAAAATCCCTTTGGAAATCTGCCCGACCAGCAATCTTCAAACAAGAGTATATGAGAACTTGTCAGAATATCCTCTAAGAGAGATGATGAAAAACGGTGTGTTTATTACAATAAATACGGATGATCCTTCAGTAGAAGGTACTGACATAAAAAGAGAGTATAATAATCTGATTAAGGAATTTAAGCTCACCCGCATGGAAATAAAGCAACTTTTAATTAATGCAGTAAAGGCATCGCGTACTAGCGAAGAAGAAAAGGCCGAAATGGAATCTGAAATAGAAAAGGAAATATGAAAGGAGCAAAAATGGCTGAAGAATTAAAATCAAGAGGAGAGGTAGATGTAAAGCTTACCTGGGATTTATCACTTATCTATAAGACAGTAGAGGAAATGTGGAAGGACCTTGATGAATTAAAGAAATTAAGCAGTGAGATTAAGGAAAAATACAAGGGAAATTTAAATACGGTAGATAATATAATTGCCTGCCTAGATGAATATGAAAAAGTACTTGTAATTATCGACCATGCGGCAAATTACGCACAGCTTGCAGTAGAGGTCGACTATTACAATAATGAGAATCAGGCAAATGAAGCAAAGGCAAATGCAATCATAGCAAATGTAATGAGTGAGCTGAGCTTTATAGAAAGTGAAATAGCAGCAAATGAAGAAGGTTTATTGAATGAGGCAATAGAAAAGGCGGAAAGCTCAAAGAATTATCTGAAGGATATCCTTGCAGGAAAAGCACATCTCCTTGCACCTGAGGCTGAAAGAGTACTTGCAGCCTTTTCACATACCTTTGAAGCTCCTTATGAAATATATAATAATATAAAGCTGGCAGATATGCAGTTTGAAAACTTTGAAGTAGATGGAAATAGCTATCCGCTTGGATATTCTCTTTTTGAGGATGACTATGAGTATAATCCCGATACAAAGGTAAGAAGAGCAGCCTTTGAGGCTTTCTCTAAAAAGCTTAAGGCCTATGAAAATTCAACAGCAACAGCCTACAATGCCTATGTAACTAAGGAAAAGACAATGGCTCACCTTCGCGGCTTTTCATCAAGTGAAGAAATGCATCTGTTTAACGATAAGGTGACCTTAGAAATGTACAATAGGCAGATCGATTTAATAACAAAGTATTTAGCGCCTCATATGAGAAAGTATGCGAGAGTTTTAAAGAAGATACATAAGCTGGATAAAATGACCTATGCAGATCTAAAGCTTCCTGTAGATCCGGGATATGCACCTGATGTGACCATAGAGGCAGCAAGAAAATACGTTGAAAGCGGGCTTTCAATACTTGGAGAAGACTATATTGATATGGTAAAGGAAGCCTTTAATAATAGATGGATAGATTTTGCTAAAAATAAGGGAAAGTGTACTGGTGGCTTCTGTGCAAGTCCTTATCAGAGAAAGTCATTTATACTATTAAGCTGGAATGGTAAGATGAGCGATGTATTTACTCTTGCGCATGAACTAGGACACGCAGGACACTTTAAATTATCTGGAGAAAACAGGTCTATTTATGACATGAATATGACCACCTACTTTGTAGAGTCTCCATCAACCATGAATGAGCTCTTAATGGCACATTATATGCTAAAAACGAGTGATGATAAGAGATTCCGCAGATGGGTGCTTTCAAATATGGTGGGAAATACCTATTATCATAACTTCGTAACTCATTTACTTGAAGCAGCATATCAGAGAGAGGTAATTAAAATTGTTAATGAGGGAGGAAGCGTTCAGGCAGAAACTCTTAGCGATATCTTTAAGAAGGTGCTCTCAGATTTCTGGGGAGAAGAGGTGGAGCTATGCGAGGGAGCAGAGCTTACCTGGATGAGACAGCCTCATTACTATATGGGACTATATTCTTATAGCTACAGCGCTGGTCTTACAATAGCAACTCAGATGTGTAAGAGAATTGAAAATGAGGGAGCATCTGCAGTAGAGGACTGGAAGAAGGTATTAAGAGCTGGAACCACTCTTACCCCTATGGAGCTTGCAAAGCTTGGAGGTGTCGATATATCTACGGATGCAGCTCTTATGGATACAATCGAGATAATAGGTGGTTATATCGATGAAATAGAAAAGCTGACAGAGGAATTAGAAGGATAAAGGATAAAAGGATAAAAGGATAAAGAAAATGCATAAATCGTTTTATGATGCTATTACAGAATTCATATTTGTAGAGGATGAGCCTGCAAAGAGTGATGTGATTTTTATACCAGGAGGAAAGCACTGTGAGCTTCCTGAAAAGGCAGCGGAGCTCTACAGGCTAGGATACGCAAAATATGTAGTTCCCTCAGGTAAATATTCGATAGTAAAGGGCTGCATGGGTGAATTAAAAAGCGGTGCTGATAAGTATAAAGAAGAATATGAAACTGAAAGTGACTTTTACACAGATGTTCTGACTAGAAATAAAGTACCCAGGGAAGTGATAATAGAGGAAAAGGAAGCAACTTTTACAGACCAGAATGCAAAATTTTCCAGAAGGCTCCTGGATGAAAAAGGAATAAAGGTAAAAAAAGCAATACTTTGCTGTAAAGGCTTCCATGCAAGAAGAAGCCTTATGTATTACGAAAGAGCCTTTCCGGAGGCTGAGATATTAGTGGTACCAGCGACACTTGCATATCCTGATATACAAAAAGATAACTGGTATAAAAGTGAGAAGGGAAAAAAGCGAGTTATCGGAGAAATTGAGAGAATAGGTAAGCAATATTTTATGTAGTGAATTTAATCAATATAAGAATTAATAATTGATAAATTTTAATGTGAAGTGTTGACAAAATTGTAATAATATGGTACAATTCTTTGTGTGCACTTACTTAACGTGCGTTAAGTAACTTAACGTACGTTAAGTATCTTAACGTGCGTTAAGAATCTTGACGTGCATTAAGAATCTTGACGTACGTTAAGAATTTTAACGTACTTATGAATCTTAATGTACGTTAAGAAAAATCCTGAAATATGGATTGATTGAGGGAAATAATTAAATTATGAGGGTAATTAGTTATGCCAAAGAAAAACACTAAAGAGAGAATGATGGATGCTGCATTAGAGCTCTTTTCAAAAAAAGGCTATGATGCGACCGGAGTTGATGAAATTGCCGAATCTGTTGGTGTAAAAGGACCGAATCTGTATACATATTTTAAGGGAAAGCAGGCTCTCCTTGAAGAAATAATGGAAAGGATAGATGCAGAATATAACAGAGGTATGGGTATTGAAGCTGACATGGCAAGAAGCATTTCAACCTGGAGTGAACTTGAGGAATTCAGTCTTCATCAGTTTACCTTTACAATCAATAATCAAAAGGTAAGAAAGATAAGAAGAATCACGACCATTGAGCAGTACAGAAACTCTCTTGTAGCAGAAAAACATACTCAGCATCAAATTGTAGACCTTACAAATTTATATGCCGATATTTTTACCAGGCTTATGAAGGAGGGGATCATAATTGAAGATGATCCTAAATTAATGGCGTTTGAGTATGTCTCACCTATATCGCTTTTAGTGGAGATATGTGATAGACAGCCTGAAAAAATACCAAAGGCAACTGAAATCGCTAGAAGACATTTTACAATGTTCGGTAAGAAATACAGTAAAAATAAGTAGTAAAGGGAAAAGTATTACCTTGAGCTCTTAGAAGCGTTTTATAAACGTTTCTGAGGGCTTATTTTTATGGAATCTTATTGATAAAAATACCGTTTAGTGGTAAAATCAAAGAGGTTTTAGTAGGATATTTGGAGGTATATATGGATAACATCGATAAAAATTTATTAGAAAGAATTGAATTAATAGAACAGGAAAAATATCCTGTTAAGAGAATGACAAAAAAAGATTATATTGAAGCTGCGATATTTACTCTTTTGTGCTTAGTACTTGTGATAGGAGGACTATTTGTATGAATGGGAGGGCGAAAAATAGAGCAGAACAGGAAATCGAGAAGGAAGTATACTGCGGTATATTGCCGGTAAGAGGCGATGAAAGGACAAGCGGCTTTATAGATGCACTACTTATACTTTCAGGCTACTGCATAGCGACATGGAGCTATACTCAAGGCGCTTACCTGACAGGACTTGTCGGTTTTAAACAGCTCCTTATTACTTCTTTTGCAGGAGCCTTGCTAATGCTAATGATATATCAGCTTCCAGTAATATTATCAGCGCGTTTTGGAATAGATATATGGATTTGGCTAAGAGCTGTATTTGGAGTTAAAGGTGTAAGAATAGTTTCGGTAATTATAATAATAGTTAATTTCCCGTGGTATGCGGTATGTTGCGAAATGTTTGCCTCGTCGATGACGAACTTAGCCGCTGCTTTTGGAATAACGCTTCCTGGCTGGACATTTTTAGGCTTGAAGCTCTTTTGCGTAGGACTTGGCACTATACTTGCATGGCAGGGTGTAAAGACCATAACCCGCACTACAAGGATACTTGTGCCTCTACTTCTTGCAGTAGGAGCACTCGTCATATTTATAGCCTTTAAGGCAGTACCATTTTCGGACATATGGAATTATCAGCCGGAAATTACAATGCCTCATTCAACAGCATATATTTTAGCAGTAGAGGCAAATTTCGCCTTTGTAATAACTTTGGTTGGAGGAATGGCTGGAGTTCCTAGAGTATGTAAGAGTGAAAAGGGAGCTTTCTATGCAGGAGTTTTCGGACAGGGATTATCGGGCTCTTTTTTTGTTGTGGTAGGGGCTGTTATGGTAATAGCCATGCAGTGTGCTACAGGAAAGGTGACTGAGGATCCAACAGAAATGCTTGTTTCTTTAGCATCACCTGTACTAGCACTTGCATCCCTTCTTTTGGTTGCCTTTGCTAATGTGGGAACGCAGGCAGTGGGATCATACCTTTACGGAGTTACTTTAAAATCTACGTTTTCAAAACTAAGCTATCATGTGCTTATATTAATACTTGGAGGCTATGTTGCACTGCTTTGTATATGGGGGAAGATAATTGACTATTTCGGAAGCTTTCTTACAATAAGTGCTTGCATTTATGCACCCCTTGCGGCACTTTTATTCGTAGATTTTTTCTTTATAAGAAAACAGAAGCTGGATTTTAGAAGTGCGTATGAAATAAAAGGGCATGATAATTACAGATATACAAAGGGATATAATTTAATAGGCTTAATACTTTTAGCCATAGGCTGTATGATATCCCTTTTAATTTATAATCCAGTAACAGGAGAAATCCATAATAAGGTATTATTTTTACTTACACCAACTGGTGCAGCGCTTATAGGGACAGGAATACTTTATTTGCTGCTATATCTCATTCCGGGTGTAAGAAGATACGTAAGAAAAGATGTAAGCATAAATCCTGATACAACTGCCTTTGACAGAGAAAAAACTCCGCCTAGACAGAGTCTGATATTATTTCCCCTGATACTTGGATTTTGTAAAATTATTACAAGTAAGGCTAAGTTAAAGATCGAAAAGCATGATATGGAAGGTTTTAAGCCGCCGTATTTAGTGCTTGGCACACATCAGTCCTTTACGGACTTTTATGTAACTCCTATAGCTTTAGCACCTCATAGGGCAAATTACATATCAGAGCTTGAAGGCTTTGAGTATTTCGGCGAATGGATATATAGAAGGATAGGCTGTCTTGGAACAAGAAAATTCATATACGACTTAGCACTGATCAGGAACATTAAAAAGGTGTTAGATAGAGGAGATAATCTTGTGATATATCCAGAGGCAAGATATGCAAATGTTGGAACCTCATCAGAGCTATCCATGGCCGTAGCAAAGATGGTAAAGATGTATAAATATCCTGTAGTTGTTCTTAATATGCAGGGAAATTATCTACAGTCTCCAATATGGAACCTGACCAAAAGAAAGGAAGTAAGGCTTCATACGGATATGTACGGAGCGCTGAAAAAAGAGGATATAGAAAAGCTCTCCGTTAAGGAAATTCATGATAAGCTTGAAAAGCTGTTAGAATATGATGAATATGCTTATCAGAGAAAGGAAAATATCCGAATCACCTATAAGGATAGGGCAAAGGGGCTTCATAAGCCATTATACCAGTGTCCATGCTGCGGCGATGAAAATCATATGAATAGCGATGGCGCAGAGCTGTTTTGTGAAAAGTGCGGAGCTAGATGGTTCAAGGATGAATTGAGTGATCTACATCTTATAAAGGGGAATCTTAAATTTGCAAAAACGGAAAGCCTTTCAGGTAGCGATTTAGAAAGAAACCCGGCAGCCCACAATGAGGCAATGGAAAATAAACTTAAAGTTTATACCGATGAAGAAGGACGAGCTAGCCTTCACATACCTGATTGGTATGAATGGGAAAGAAAAAATGTCATAAAAGAAATAGCAGATGGAAAATACAGCTTTAAGATGAAGGTGCAGATAGATGCGCTTCCAAATGCAAAGAATTTTATAGACTGCGGGACCGGAGAGCTTATCCATGAAAAAGAAGGCTTTACACTTAAATTTATGGATTACCGCTTAGGAAAATGGAGCGAGCAGTTCTTTTTAGGAAAGTCAATGTCTTCTATACATACGGAATATGATTATAGAGGAAAGGGTGAATGCATAACCTTGTCCAATTTAGATGATACCTATTTTTTGTTCCCGGTATACGAAGAAGGCGAGGAGAAGATATTTCATGCAACAAAGCTCCAATTTGCAGCGGAGCACTTTTACAAGGAAGGAATTAAAAAATGAGAATAGTTACTCTTATTGAAAACACAGTAGGAAGTAAGCCGTTAAAATGCGAACACGGACTTAGCATTTATGTAGAAACAGGGAAGCATAAGCTCTTAGTCGATACAGGAAGTAGCGGTGCTGCAATAGATAATGCCGAGGCCTTGAATGTGGATGTAAAGAATGTAGATACTGTAATACTAAGCCACGGACACTATGACCATACAGGCGGAGTAATGCGCTTTGTGCAGGAAAATCCAAAGGCTAAGATATATATGCAGAAAAAAGGCGGAAAGGATTATTATTCATCAAGCGGCGGAACAATACATTACATAGGAGTAGATAAGGCTATATTAGACCTTCCTAACATGAATCTTATAGAAGGGGATTTGAGAATAGATGAAGAGCTATCTCTTTTTACTGGGGTAACAGGAAGAAAATACTGGCCATCAGGAAACAGAACTCTTATTCTTAGAGAAAATGGAGTAGATAAGCAGGATATCTTTGATCATGAGCAATATCTTGTAATTAAAAGCGAAGGAAAGAGTTTGTTGCTATCAGGCTGCGCGCATAACGGAATATTAAATATCCTCGAAAAATACAGAGAAATATACGGCGGAGAGCCGGATATGGTAATAAGTGGCTTTCATATGATGAAAAAAACAGGCTATCTTAAAGAGGATGAAGAAATAATAAAAGATACTGCAATGGAGCTAAAAAAGCTAAAGACTATCTTTTATACAGGACACTGCACGAGCCTTGCAGGTTTTGAAATTATGAAGGAGATAATGAAAGATCAGTTAAATTACATAGAGACAGGTTCAGAGTTTATATTTTAGGATTTAAAGCGGCGCAGAAGTTATTTTGTAGCCGCTTTTTATGTATATAGTGTAACTTATACCGTAATACGGTGCATCTTGTTTCGAAACTATTTACAAATAAAAAACTCTTGTTATAATGAACGCATAAAATGAAAGGAGGAGAAAGATGAAGTTTAAAATCTCGGTCTCAGATGAAAAATATTCTGAACTAGAAGCTTTCTTAAAAGACCATGGCATTGAGATAAGCGAAGAAGCAGAATATGAGATTACTGAAAGAAAAGGAAGCAGTGAATTCTTGTCTGTTCGAAATGAGAAAAAAGAACGAATCAGCCTGTCGACAGCTGAAATAGTTTTTATTGAAGCATTTGGTAAAGATATTGAGATTCATACGATGCAAGATACCTTTTATTCTTCTGATAGAATGTATCAGATAGAAGCCTTGCTAGATACAAAGGAATTCATTCGAATAAGTAAATCGGTAATCATTTCAAGAGGACATGTAAAAAAAATACGACCGACTCTTTCAATGAAATTTGTTTTAACTTTAACAAATGGCGTTCAAGTGGATGTTACAAGAAGCTATTACGCTGAATTTAAAAAATTCTACAACATATAACAGGAGGATTAATATGGCAATTAATGTAGCGATGATATTACCAATAATTATAATATCAGCATTGGTAATAATAGGTGTAATAATATTTGCGTATAACAAAAGATTAGATAAGGTAGTTAAGGGAGAGGTACATGATATTCACAGTAATATACCAGAACCAAAGACGGCAATAAGTACCACTTATCAGGCAGTACTTATGATACTTGTAGTGATTTTAGTTTTAAATCTCTTTTCTATGGGGAATAAAATTAACTCATTAGAAAATGAACTAAATAATATGAAATCTGAAGCGGCTATGTCAATGGGAGAGATTGAAAGAAAAGTGGATGAATTAGTATCTGCAAATGAGGGAGCTTTTATTTACGGATATGAGATTTATGAATATGATGAAAAGGGTGATACAGCAAAATTAAGGTTAGAAGTAAAGATGAATGAATTTACTGAGGGTACTGAGGTTTTGGTTGTTTTGAAAGGCAAGAGGGGCGATACTGAAGTAAAATGCGAACAGGCAAATTCAGGGCTATTTGTGGGCACTAGCAGTATAGATGTATTTGATGATATAAATGGAGCTGTGATAAAAATAAAGAATAATGGAACGACTAAAATAGTTGAAGATAATGATTTTTTTGTTGAACCATTTTGTGATTTTTACAAACTGGTAATGGCTTCTGGAAGTGCTGGTACATCAACTTCATTGTTTAGTGATAAGAGTGATTTTCATGCTGAATATGTATATTCTGTCGAGAACATAGAAAGAATAAAGAGTGTAACTGCAGTATTGTTTGTAGATGATGTAGAGTATGAAAGAAAAGATATTACTCAGCAGGTAATTGATGGAACCCCGGTGAAATTTGAAGTAAAGGGTTTTAATAAAAATGTAGTTAAGCAGCTTGAAGTTGAATATATAAATGGATATAAGAGCGTAGAAAGATCAATGGTTCAGGATTTTGAAAATGCAGGAGATGGCTACAATTTAAAAATCTACGATGCTAATGGAAATATTAAGTATGAACTGGGTGATTAAGGATTGATTTTTTTATAAATTCGTTGTATTATTCTCAACACCTTTATTTGAAGGGGACTGAAATGTAAGAATTTGAGTTTATAAAAAATAAATAATATTCATTATTAACCTAAGTATTAGTTGATTTATTAACTGATATTTAGGTTCTTTTTATGCTATAATACTCAATTTTGTTGAGTTTGCTCGAAAATATAGATACAAATTATATTTACCTCTTGATAAAAGGAATAAAAATGTTATAATAGAATTAAATAATAATGGCCTAAAAAATTTAGCATATAAGTATATTAATCAAGAATTTAAGATTGTTTTTTAGAGACAAAAGTAATTGTTGTGGGGAATAGGAAAGGAATGATTGTATGCTAAAAAAATTTTTGAGTTCTATTGTAGGACTACTGGGGTTAAAAAAGGATTCTGAATATGTGAAGAATCATAATATAGATGCAAATGTATCCAGCAGTATGTATAACACATCCTTGATGATAGTGATAGAAATCTGGATGATAATACGTTATACGAAAAGGTACGTGTTTGATGCTGAAATTCCAGCAGATTTTCCAACCTGGCTTAAATATACCAAGAATTTCTGGGGATTACTATTTGTAGCAATTATAGTGGTTATCTATGACGTTATGTATAAAAAAGGCAAAATTAAATCACGAACTTTAGGTAATGTGGTGATGATTTTATTTGCCGGGTATTGTCTGATCTTTGGTATGTATGTATCTCATCATGATTTTGCAGCAGGAAAGATGATTACCTGCTTTTTTGTAATGGCTCTTTATGCAGCATGCCTTTTGATCTGGAAGCCTTATGTATCCATTATTTTTTTAACGGTACTCTTTTTTGGATATTCTTATTATTTAGATAATTATACCTTTGATAAAGAAGGAGTGCAGGTGATAATGCTGAGCGGGGACAGGGTGAATTATTATACATTACTGATTACTCTCATAATGATAGCGATAAGCATTTATCATCAGCGAGTTAATGAAGCCGTAAAGAGTGAAGAACTCGAAAGAATTGCCGTAGAGGATGATCTGACAGGAGTTCCGAATATGTACTATTTCGGAACGCAGTGTAAGAAGATGATGGGTGATGCAGCAGTTAAGCCTTCAGATAAGCTGTATTTATTTATGAATATCGAAAACTTTAAGACATATAACGACCAGCTTGGGTATGAAAAGGGAAATGAATTTCTTAAGAATATAGCAAATAGATTTAAAGAGGTCTTTAAGGATGGGATTTTTGCCCGTCAGTCGGATGATCATTTTGTTGCTCTTGTAAATAAGGCTAAAAAAGACGAGTATATAAATAAAGCCGTTAATGTGCTTGCAGAAGAACACCCCGAGGTATATATGTCACTAAAAGTAGGCGGTTATAGCCCTGTAAACCGTGAAGAAACTCAAGAGATCTGCTGTGATAGAGCACGCTATGCCTGCGGACTGATAAAGAATAAATACGGAGAAGTATATCGAGAGTATGATAAAAAGATGGATGAGAGCTTTCACCTTCGCCAGTATATAGTAAATCATATTGACCAGGCAGTAGAAAAAGGCTATATTAAGGTGTATTACCAGCCTGTTGTATGGTCAAAGGATGGAAAGCTCTGCGGCTGTGAGGCCTTGGCCAGATGGGATGATCCGGTCTACGGCTTCCTTAGTCCCGGAAAGTTTATATCGGTGCTTGAAGAGTGCAGACTTATTCATAAGCTTGATAAATGCATCTATGAGCAGGTTTGCAAGGACATGCATACATCTATAAAAGAAGGCAGGAAAGTTATACCTGTATCGATGAATTTTTCAAGACTAGACTTTGAGCTTATGGATGTTGTTCAGGTGATGACTAGTCTTGTTGAAAAATATGAAATTCCAAAGGAGAATATTCATATTGAAGTAACCGAATCGGCACTTGGAGAAAAACAGGGTAGTCTTAAGACTGCTTTGAACCGCCTTAGAGAGTTGGGCTTTGCTCTATGGCTTGATGATTTTGGAAGCGGTTATTCTTCGCTTAATGTACTTAAGGATTATAAGTTTGATGTTCTTAAGGTAGATATGGTGTTTCTTTCGAATTTACAAGAAAATGAGTCGGCGCAGAAAATTCTAGCTTGCATAATAGACATGGCAGATAGGCTTGGAATGCAGACTCTAACTGAAGGTGTTGAATCATCGCAGGCAGCTGAATATCTTAATAAGATAGGGTGCGGTAGACTTCAGGGCTATCTTTACGGAAAGCCAATGCCTTACGAGGAACTGATAGAAAAGATAAGGGCAGGGGAATTTGAAATTACTGATGAAAAGATGTGCTAAGAATGAAGTTATAAAAAGGCTTGTAAATTTGAATTCATTGTGCTATTATTATTTACAATTATTTAAATTTCAAGGCAAGGGGGCGCTTTTTAAATGCCTATTATAATACAGAGAGATTTACCAGCAAAACAGATACTTCAGAGCGAGAATATATTTGTAATGGATGAGGACAGAGCTACTACTCAGGAAATAAGACCTCTGCAGATTGCCATATTAAATATAATGCCGCTTAAGGAAGATACTGAGCTGGATCTATTAAGGGTGATGTCAAATTTTCCTATTCAGCTTCAGATTACCCTATTAACAGTAAAAAGTCATCAGTCGGTTCATACCACAGTATCACATTTAAATCAGTTCTATCAGACCTGGGGAGACGTAAAAGATAAGTACTTTGACGGACTTATAATTACAGGTGCCCCTGTAGAGAAGATGGAATTTGAAGAGGTTGATTACTGGAAAGAACTTGAGTGCATAATGGAATGGTCAAAGACTCATGTATATAGCACCTTCCATCTATGCTGGGGAGCCCAGGCGGGCCTATATTATCATCATGGAATTAAAAAGCTTATGCTTCCGGCAAAGCTTAGCGGAATTTACCGTCATAAGGTAATTCATAGAAAAAAGATGATAATGAGAGGCATGGATGATTTTTTCATGGCACCTCAGTCACGTTATACAGGAGTCGATGAGGAAGCAGTCAGAAATAATCCGGAGCTTTATGTAGTAGCAGAGGGTGCTGATGATGCAGCTGATGTAGGAATTACTCTTGTTCTTGCATATTCCTCAAGACAGATATTCATGATGGGACATACTGAGTATGACAGAATGGATCTTGATAAGGAGTATAAGAGAGATTTAGCAAAGGGAATAAATCCGGATATTCCATATAATTATTATCCAGATGACGATCCTTCAAAGAAGCCTAATTTGAGCTGGAGACTTAGCTCAAATGCACTTTACAGCAACTGGCTCAATATAGTTTATGAGGGAACCCCTTATGACCTTACAGAGCTAAAGGATGTAAGCTATGATAGCTACACCAGGCTTCACGGAAATGATGAAGAACCTAATGACCAGTGATTAGAAAAAAGAGGTATGTATGGCCGTAATATTAGTCAGTAACTGTCTTTTAGGTATAGAATGTAGATACAAGGGCGATGGCTGCCTTTGCCAGGCTGTTTTAGATCTTGCTAAAGATAATACGATTATAGGAGTATGTCCAGAGCAGATGGGAGGTCTATCTACACCCAGAGATCCATCTGAAATAGTTGGAGATAGGCTTATATCAATTAAGGGAAGGGATGTTACCTTTGAGTATAACAAGGGTGCAGCTACGGCCTTAAAACTTGCTGAACTTAATAAGGTGGATTTTGCAATATTAAAAGCAAATTCTCCTTCATGCGGGCATGGCTTAATATATGATGGAAGCTTTACAGGAAAAAAGATTCCTGGAGATGGTGTTACGACAAAGCTTTTGCTTGAAAATGGAATACCGGTATATACAGAAGAACAGATAGATGAATGGCCGGTAAAGCCTAAAGGCTATAAGAGTAATAAGGCATAGAAAAGATATAAGGTTTAGTGAATCGATAAAGCATAGAAAAGATATAAGGTTTAGTGGAGCTATAAAGCATAGAAAAGAGATAAGGGTTAGTAGAGCGATAAAGCTTACTAGATAAAGAAACGTAGAAAAATTGTAATGCATAATATAAAAAAGACTGTAGTAAAAGGAAATCCTTTATGCTACAGTCTTTTATTATGCTTAAATTATTAAATATAAAGGCTTATCAATTATCTCTTTGACTTTTTCTTCTTTTTTGACTTTCCGCCATTAAAAGGCTTTGCATTAAAAGCTTCTTTTGTGCTATCAGAAGGCGCTTCATTAACTTTAGGCTTTGAGGTTACTTTGGGTTTTTCGGGCGCTTCGGGCACTTCAGGAGTTTTACCGATGTTAACGATAAGATTTGTTATAAGACCAACTATAAGAGCTGCTGCAAGAGAAGTGATTTCAAGAAGAGCTCCCTTTGTGATTCCGTTGTGACCAAAACCAAAGTAGAGGCCGCCGATACCACAAACAAGAATAGAAGCAACTACGAAAAGGTTCTCAGACTTGTTAAGGTCAACTCTCTGAATCATCTGAAGACCAGAAACAGCGATAAAACCGTACATTGCGATACAAGCTCCGCCCATTACGCATTTAGGTATAGAATTAATCACGCAAACGAATGGAGAGAAGAAGGAAAGTACAATACAACCGCATGCAGCTGTTATAATAGAAACTATAGAAGCATTTCCGGTAATGGCTACGCAACCGATAGATTCACCGTAGGTAGTATTTGCAGCACCGCCAAAGAAAGAACCAGCGATAGAACCAAGACCATCACCAAGGAGAGTCTTATCAAGACCAGGATCGGTAATAAGATCTTTTTCGATGATAGAACTAAGATTCTTATGATCTGCTATGTGCTGAGCAAGCTCAACAATACCAATAGGAACATAGATCATGGCAATATTACCAATAGCTGCAGCATCAAGAGGATACTGTCCCTTTGTTTCAAGAGCCTTAAGGAAGAAGAACTTAGGATAATCCACAATACTCTTGATTGAAAAAGGAGTAAAGGTATCAACGAAAGGCTTAAAATCCATTATCTGCATAGATTCAATGTTAGCAAACTGACCAACAACAGTCATAATGAGAGCAATTATATAACCAGCACCAACACCGATAATGAAAGGAATAAGCTTCATGTTCTTAGTTCCCTTAGTAGAAGCAAGGACTATTACAAAGAAGGTAAGAAGACCCACTATTATAGAAGCCCAGTTGTAACCTTCACCGTAAGCAGTATTTCCACCGTTACCCATAATCCAGCTAGTAGCAGTAGAAGAAAGTGATAATCCGATAAGAGCAACAATAGGACCGATAATAACATTAGGCATGAGTTTGTTGACCCAGCCAGAACCTATTGCTTTAATAATTATCGCGATAACTACATAAACAAGGCCTGCAAAGGCTACACCGATAATTACTCCCCAGTAGCCATAGTTCATTCCTATAGATGCTGCATAAGCACCAAGGAAGGTGAAGGAAGAACCTAAAAATACAGGGCTTTTCTTCTGGGTAAAAAGAATGTAGATGAGAGTACCGACACCAGCGCCAAAGAGTGCTGCTGCAGGATCAGCGTCAAGTCCGTATCCGCTGACAATCATAGGTACAAGAAGTGTAGCTGCCATGATTGCAATCATCTGCTGGAAGCCGAAAATCAGAGTCTGAGAAAATTTCGGCTTGTCACTTACGTTGTAAACCAGTTTCATAAAATGTCTCCTTTGGATAGATTTATTAATCAATGAAGACTATCCTGTACTAATTAACAATACTGGCAGAATTAAAAATACAGCAATCAGCCCTCATTAGATTTAAAGATAATTAATTATGAGGCTTATAGCTGACAGTGCCGTTTAAGCGGTCACCTGCATCACCTGCAGCTGTATAAATATAGCCCTGTTCATTTAATGGACCAGGAGCATAATTAGCAGCGTATATCATAACATCAGGATGATGCTCGTAAACGAGCTTAACACCGACCTCGGATGCAAAAATACACATAAAGCGGACATCCCTGCAGCCTGCTTCCTTTACGTATTTAATTGCTGCATCAGCGCTTCCACCAGTAGCAAAGGCAGGGTCTACAATAATGACAGGACCAGCAGCTACATCTTCAGGAAGTTTAAAATAATAGGTTTCTGGGAGTAAAGTTTTTTCATTGCGGAAAAGACCTATATGACCAACCTTAGCAGTTGGAGATAAGGCTCTCAATCCTTCAACCATGCCAAGACCGGCACGAAGTATAGGAACAATAGTAAAATCCTCTGCGAGAACAGGGGTGGTGATTTTTTGAAGAGGAGCCTGAATTTCAACATCCTTAAGCTTAAGGTCACGAAGAACTTCGTAGCCCATGAGCATGGTCAGCTCCTTCACTAATTCACAGAATTCTTTAGAACCGGTATTGATATCGCACAGATGGCTTACCTTATGCTTTATCAATGGGTGATCAAAAACAACTAAGTTAGATAAATAATCTTCCATATGATACCCTCCATAAGAATTTTTCATCTCCCCTATTATAACAAACTTATAAATAAAAATCCATAAGAAATTTAATATATTAGAATTCATATTATTCTTGAAAAAAACACTGGTTTGATATAGAATAAAAGGTAGCTGGGAATATTAAAACCCAAAAAGAATAGTGATAAGGAAGGTAAAAAAATGTATAAAGGAAACCCAAATATTACAATTTGTGACCATCCACTTTTAAAGCACAAGATCACATTACTTCGCATGAAGGAAACAGGAACTAATGAATTTAGAAAGCTAGTTGAAGAAATCGGAATGTTAATGGGCTATGAAGCCTTAAGAGACCTCGAATTAGAGGATGTAGAAATTGAAACTCCTATAGAAAAATCCATTCAGCCAATGGTAGCTGGAAAAAAGCCTGCAATAGTTCCAATTTTACGTGCGGGACTTGGTATGGTAAGCGGACTTTTAGCGCTTATGCCGGCAGCAAAGGTAGGTCATATCGGAATGTACCGCGATGAAGTTACTCATGAGCCACATGAATATTACTGCAAGCTTCCAAATCCTATAGAGCTTCGTAGAATATTTGTTGTAGACCCAATGCTTGCAACAGGCGGCTCTGCAGTAGATGCGATAAATCAGATTAAAAAGCATGGCGGAAAGAACATAACCTTTATGTGCATCATAGCAGCTCCTGAAGGCCTTAAGAGGTTGTCAGAGGCTCATCCGGATGTAAAGGTATTTGTAGGAAATCTAGACAGAGAGCTTAACGAAAATGCATATATCTGCCCGGGTCTTGGAGATGCGGGAGACAGAATATTTGGTACCAAATAGGTAAATTGGTAATTAAATCAAATATTAAAACAGAAGACATCCAGTATATAAGTTTATCATAAGACTGGATGTCTTTTTTAGTATATTTTTAAGGAAATTTTTTATGATTTGTCTTGATGGTCAAAACAAGTTGATTTTAACTTTAAATAATAGTATAATTGCGCTATGGGTTGGTTAAAAAAACACTATAATAAAATTTACGGAGAATATATGATTACAGAAAAGTTTGATATTAAGGTAGAGGGCTCTCTACCAGGAGCAGCATTATATACATATATAATTGACTATAGTGCAGAGCTTGTAGTTAATGAAAGACCTCTTATTCTTTTATGTCCGGGAGGCGGTTATGAGTGGACTTCAGACAGAGAGGCAGAGATTTTGGCGCTTCAGTTCCTTGCTATGGGTTTTAACGCAGCTGTGCTTAGATATTCAGTAGCACCTGCAGTATTTCCTACAGCACTATTAGAACTCTGTGAAGCAATGAAGATAGTAAAAGAAAATGCAGAAAAATGGCATGTTTTAAAGGATAAGATATTTGTAGAGGGATGCTCTGCAGGAGGACATCTTGCAGCTTCACTTGGAGTTTTCTGGAACAAGAAATGGCTTTCAGAAAAGGCAGGCGTAGCAAATGAGGTATTAAAGCCGGCTGGAATGATTCTATGCTATCCGGTTATTACTTCTGGAGAATATGCCCATAGAGGCTCTTTTAATGCACTTCTTAAGGGGATTGAGACAGAGGAGCTCTTAGAGGAGGTCTCACTAGAAAAGCAGGTTACTACAGATACACCTCCAGCATTCATCTGGCATACCTTTACAGATGATGCAGTACCTGTTGAAAATTCCATATTCTTTATTACAGAACTCAGAAAGAACAAAGTAAATACAGAATTTCATATGTACCCAGTAGGAGGCCACGGTTATTCTACAGCAAAGCTTATAACCAAGTCACCTCATGGAAACGAGATACAGGTTGAATGTCAGAACTGGTTAAATCAGGCTGAAATGTGGGTAAATAACGTAGTAAACGGTAATATTAAATAGTATGTTTTGTTGTGTTGTTTGCAATCTATGCGGTAATAAGAACAACAACAATTATATTTGTGGCAAAAATATTTAAATAATCAGGTTGATTAATATTTAAAATGGGCTTTCGTGAGAATTTACGAAAGCTTATTTTTGAGATTAGAAGGAAGGTAAGAAAATGAAAAAGAGATTTTTGACATTTGCCCTCTGTACCACAATAGTATTAAATATGACTGGCTGTATGGGGATATCTGATTATGGTAATGAAGGTATAAGCACAGAAAGTACTGTAAATACTGCTTCTAGCGAAGGAGGGGAAGCAAAGCCTTCAGATAAAACAGAAGGAGATGTGACTGCAATCTCTGATATGCAAGGAGAAACAGATCCGGCAGAAGCAGAGAAAAAAGCAAAATATAACACGGAAAAAGAAGATGAAGCAACCGACGGTTCAGCCAAAGAAGGTGAAGCAGACAGTAATGCAACAGATAATGACATAGCAGAACCTTCACAAAATAGTGAGCCGGTAAATAATACTGATAATAATGAGAATAATGATCCGGTAAATAATACTGATAATAATGAGAATAATGATGAGTCATCGAAAAGCAGTGATGATAATAATGAAAATGATGAGGATGTAATGGATGCAAGCAGTGAAGTGAAAAAAATCCTTTCTGAAATGAGTTTAGAAGAAAAGATTACTCAGACTCTTATGATAGATTTCCGTAAATGGGGGTCTTCTGAAACTGATATGACGGTACTTGATCCACAGGTAAAGGACATAATTTCAGAATATGATTTTGGTGCATTTATCCTTTTTGCACAGAACATAAAGGAAACTGATAAGACCTTTGATCTTACGATGGCGCTTCAAGAAGCAGCAACAAGTGATGATGGTATACCATTACTTATAGCCACAGACCAGGAGGGAGGCTCGGTATTCAGACTTGCCTCAGGAACTGCACTTCCGGGAAATATGGCTCTTGCAGCCACAGCAGATGAAAACTGCGCTGTAATGGCAGGAGAGATAATAGGAAGCGAGCTTTCGGCCGTTGGAATTAACACGACCTTAGCGCCTGTAGTGGATGTAAATAATAATGCCAATAACCCGGTAATAGGTCTTAGGTCTTTTTCGGATAGCGCAGATATTGTAAGCAGATTCGGCAGTGCTGTTCTTAAAGGGCTTGATGAATATAATGTCATTGGATGTGCAAAGCATTTTCCAGGACATGGAGATACAGATACTGATTCACATTACGGACTTCCAGTAGTAGATAAATCCTATGATGAGCTTTCAGCAAATGAATTAGCACCATTTAAGGCGCTGATAGATAACGGCGTAGGAATGATAATGACTGCGCATATTCTTTATCCGCAGCTAGATAATACAACAATTTATTCTGAAAAAACAGGTAAAGAGGAAAAAAGACCTGCAACTATGTCGCACAAGATATTGACAGATATATTAAAGGGAGAAATGGGCTTTGACGGAGTTGTAATAACTGATGGAATGAATATGGAGGGAATTGCAGCTACGTACTCAGAAACCCAGGCTGTAGTTGAGGCAATAGCTGCTGGTGCAGATATGATATGCATGCCGGCAACAGGGATATACAGGGAGTCAGAGATGAAAAGAATAGATGCTATTGTAGAGGCTGTAGAGAAGGCTGTAGATAGCGGATATATTAGTGAAGAAAGACTCGATGATGCAGTAACAAGAATCCTTAACCTCAAGGAAGAATATGGCATTTTGGAGCTTGATTTATCAAAGTACTCAAAGAAAGAGGCCATGAACATTGTAGGAAGCGATGAAAACCGCAAAAAAGAAAGAGATATAGCAGCAAAGGCTGTAACAGTCGTTAAAAATGATGGAGATGTATTACCACTTGATATCGATGAGAATTCAAAAGTACTGATGGTAGCTGCCTATAATAATGAAAAAGCTCAGCTTCTTATGGGATGGAACAGAGGAAAGCAGGCAGGGGTGATTTCAGAGAATGCAAAGGTTAAATGCATGAACATATCCGATGACTTACAAACAGTTTCAGGAGAATTAAAGGAAAATATTGACTGGGCTGATACAGTAATAGCAATCTCAGAGGTAGGAAATGCTGACCAGATGGCTTATAATAGCTGGCAATCCGCAGGAGTAAATAACATTGTTGAATACTGCCATAAAAACAAAAAGGTAAGCGTAGTAATGTCATGTAGCAAGCCTATGGACGTGCAGCTATACCCGGAGGCAGATGCAGTGCTTGCTGTATTTGGAAATAAAGGTTCTTCGGTTGATGTAACAGAGGCTCTTGTAGGAAGCGTGACAGAATCAAAGCAGGCCTATGGACCGAATATTGTTGCAGGAATTGAGGTTATTCTTGGAGTATACGGAGCTTCAGGAAAGCTTCCTGTGAATATTCCTGAATTTGATGCGGCAAATAAGAGCTATAGCAGGACCAATATGGTATATGAGAGAGGTTTTGGCCTTAGCTTCGATAAAAAGTAATATTATAAATAATTTTTTTATGATTTTTCTTGAAAAAGCGAAAGAAGTATGATAGCATATTTATAGTGAAGAGTGTGGGCAAAAATCTTAATATAAAGGAGGCGTGCCCTTGTTTATAAATAGAATAAAATACAGCGGGGAAGATTTAAATACTGAGATTTCTAGCAGAGATGAGTATGATAAAAAGAAAAAAGCTGATGAGGCTTTGGTTAGAATGAATCAACTTGTAACTGATTTAAGAAATAAATATATGATTATCTCTGAATCCTGGAACGACGTAATTGTAGAATTTCAGAAAAAGAGAAATGCTCTTATGTATAATGCTTCTGGAGAACTTGAATTAAGAATGATCATCGAAGATCTTTTCAAGGAAAGAGGGAACTTTGGAATCAGGTATAATGCACTGATTGAAGAAGTGGGAAATTTTGGAAATTCTCTTATGAAAAACGGAGCTGATTATAGGTCAATCGAGCAGATTTTGCCGCTTATTGATGAAATAGTAGCAAATTCTAAGTGTTTGAACATTAATATATATAATGTTGAGGGACTTGATAATGTTGGCCCGCAGGAATTTGACATTTCTCCAAGATCAAAGGAAATAATAAACAGCTGGAAGCAGAAATATCAGACTATCCCAGAACTTAAATATGCGACTCAAAAAAGAGAGCTAAAGCAGAGCATCAATGAGCTTAAATCAAAGCTTCGTGATGCTGAAAGTAAAAAGAAGGCTGAAGAGGCTGAGTATCTTATAATGAAGGGAAATCTTGATTCCATAACTGAAAGAATAAATGAAAGTACAGGTCAGGTGGAAGAAAAAAACAGCAAGGTGCGTTCTTCTGCTGATGTAGAGCTTGAAGAGACAGATAAGAAACTAACTGAATATAAAGAAGCAGCTAAAAATGTTGACGCTGAAATAGCTAAGAATAAGGAAGAGCTTTCAAAGCTTTCGTTTTTCAAGAGAGCTCAGAAAAAAGAGATTCAAAATAAGATCGATGAATTGATTATTACTAGAAGGAAGTTTACTGCGAGAATCAGGGAAGTGCAGGATAATATCGAAAGAATCATCAATGAAAGAGATTCAAAGCTAGAAAAGAGCAATAGAGGCGTTTTAGCAGATAAGGCAAAAGTCAGAGAGCTTACTGTTGCAATAGCTAGAACCCAAAAAGATATCAATGAGCTAGATAGAGAAATAAATGCTTTGCAGGTTGAAATTGATTCTAAGTGTGAAGTAATAAGGCAGCTTGAAGAAAAGGAGTCTTTACCATGAGGTAGAGACTCATTCTTTTACACTGTGTTTATTTTTCGAGGGCGAAAAAAATAGTTCTTATTTTTTTAAATAAGGGGGAAATGCGTATGGATAACAGCTTAAATAATAAAGATTATTTACCGCTTGATGAGGAAACCTTAAAGCAGGTCGATTCTCTGCTTACGGATATTAAAATAAGTACTGAAAATCTAGATAAAAAGTGGAGCAATGATGTAAAAGAGTTTTCTAAGAATTATTACGGTGAGAATAATAATAGGGATTATGCGATAAAGCAGTTATTTAAGAGAAGATTAGAGTATGAGGAAAAATTAGAAGAGCTCATTGGAGAAACTGACAGGTATGGCGAAAGCATCCTGGAGATGTCAAAAGATGATAGGTTCATAGGCATAATTGCAGACCTCTTTAGAGAACTAGTTAAACTATCTAGAAAATTTACCCTAACTCATGAGGTTGAAGGTGAAATAGATGAGAGCATTGGGAAAAAGGATTATACACTGCCTTCCGATATGCTAGATATAATTGATAAATGGAAAAAGAAAGTAATGGCTCATCCTGAAATACACAATCTAGCTCAGAAAAAGGAACTAGAGGAGGATATAGAAAAACTTGAGTTTCAATTAAAGAAACTTTATGAAAGAAAAGAATATTACGAGAGAGAACTAGGGGATGAAAACGATAAGCACGAAGAACTAATAGAACGTATAAATGAAAAGGAAGATAGAATAAGGGAGAAGAACCTTAAAAACCGTGAGGAAGCGGAAATAAAGGTAAGGGAAGAAGATAATGCGGTTTTTGATCTAAAGGAGGATTTAAACACAACTGAACACCAGATAGAACTTCTGACTGAGGAATTAAGAAAGCTTTCCTTTATAAAAATCAATCAGAAAAAGGAAATAAATCAGAGAATAGATGAGTATAAGGGCAGAGTTATAATGCTCAATAGGAAAATCAGAACAAGACAAGATAATATGGAGCGTATCTTGAAGGAAAGAGATACTATCATAGATAATAGAAACAGTACTCTGTTAAAGGAAAAGGCCCAGCTTCGAGAGGTTGTTGTTGATCTTGCTAAAACTAAAGCTGAACTAAATAAAATAGATAAAGAAATTGATGATTTAACTGAAATAATCGAAAGAAAAAAGGCTAAGTTAGAAAGTATTAACAAAGATTTGTAATGTAATTAGTCATTGATTAATTTATTTTTATATTATGCAAAATTTATTATATGCTGTTGAAAACACTGATTAAATATGTTATAATAACATTTAGTTAGTACAAATGATTAACTTTGATCTAAAGGTAATAATCGTTTTAACGAAGTAACTAAAAAATACAATGTAAATACGGGATAATGCATTGTATTTTATCAAAAGAATACGGAGTGTACAATTCTCGCTAATACTCATGGGCGAGCCTGTGGGAAGAAGCCTGAAAAAACGAAAGGACTGTATTTATGAAGATATTGGGTGAAGATCAAAAAAAGAGTTTGGTTTATAATGGAATAGACATGATGGATGCCGGATATTTTATATATAGGGCAGAGGGCGACGAGGAAATTCTATATGCAAATAAGGCACTTATAGAGCTTTATGAATGTGATGGCATAGAGGATTTCATGGAGCTTACCAAGGGATCTTTTATGGGAATGGTTTATTCAGAAGACCTTGACAGAGTAAAAGATAGCATAAAACAGCAGATTTCTACCGGAAAGAAAATTGATAAGGTAATCTATAGAATTAAGACTAAAAATAAGAAGATAAAGTATATAGAGGATTTTGGTGCTTTATATACAGATCCTGATGAAGGATTGTTATTCGGTGTAACAATATTCCCTGGAACTAGTGAATTAGTTAAGCCGGATATAGACGAGAAAATAAAAGAAAAGCTTAAGAATGAATCTGAAGATGCAACTATTACCATTAAAAATCATTTTACTGGTCTTAATGTTGAGGATAAGGTAGTATTATCTTCCATCTCAGCTTCATATAACAGTATTCATGTAATCGACATCGAAGCAGACAGATATAAGGAAATACGTTCTACAGAATTATTACATAGCTATGTTGGCAGTGAGGGCATAGTTTCAGAAATGTTCCCTAAAATTATGTCGATTGCCTGTTCACCAGATTATTTAGATGATATGATGAAATTCGTTGATATGAGTACTCTTCAGGATAGATTAGCTGATACCAATTTTATCGACATAGATTTCCTTGGTGTTATTAAGGGCTGGACAAAGGCAAGCTTCTTTGTAACCAAGCGTAATGAACATAATCGTGCAGTAAAGGTATTATTTGTTACTAAAACTTTAGATATTTAGGCGATATTTCGTAGAAGGTATATTTCATAAAAGAGCTGCTAGGGGGAAATAGCAGCTCTTTTTGTGCGTAAAAAAACAAAAAAGTAAAGTAAGTATTCGGAATTTAATGTTGAAATAAAAATGATATTGTGATAAAATTTAATTTGATTTTAGGGTATTTGCAGGTTGTTTTTTTAAAAAATAATGGCGATTGGAGAGGAACTATCAATGGCAGATTCAAAAAAAGATTATATCAATGAAAATGAAATTGAAATTGATTCAAATTCATCGAAAGAAGGTGCAGCTAATAAAATAGAAAAGGCTGTGCAGGATATTGATAAAGCAGCTGATGGCGCAAAAAGGGCATCAGAAGAAATAAAGGATGTAGCTAGTGCTTCAAAGGATGCTGTTTCAAAAGCAGCCGGAGAAGCAGGTGAAGAAATATCTAAAATAGAGGATGGCGCTGCTAAAGCAGAAAAGGCTGTAAATGAAGAAGCCAAAGATAGTAGTGCAGGGTTCTCTGATATATTTGAAGAGACCTTAAATGGAAGCAGAAGTTCCTCTAAAGAGGGTTCGATGAGCAATGCCAGAGCTATGGAGGAAAAGGCATATACTCAGGGGAAGCAAGGCTTTTTGGGCTTCTTTAAAAAGAAGGATAAGGATGCTGATAAGGCTGATGGAGCCCCCAAAAAAAAGAAAGAAGATAAAAAAAGCAGCGATAGCTTAAAGGATAGTAAGAAGGTTGAAGCGGAAATAGAAGATGAAGAAGACATAGATCCAAGCGCCGGACCTGTGGAAAGAGAATTCCTTGAAAAGCAGAAAGCAAAGAAAAAGAAGAAGGAAAATCGCAAGGAAAAGAATAAGAATTTCCTGAAAAAATATTGGTGGGTAATATTAGCCGCTATCTGCGTTTTAGTAATTATTTGCGCAATAGTTAGTGCAGTAAAGGAAAGCAAAAAAAAGAGAGTTATTGGTTTGTCATCACTAGAGGTAGTTGGTGCTAATTATGACGATATAGTAGGAAGGCTTCAGGAAAATGGCTTCACAAATATAAATGGTCATGCACTTGAAGATCTTGACTATGCAGATGTCGAGGAAGAGCATAAGGTAGATCAGATTGAGGTAAATGGAGTATATTCATTTGAAGCTGATAAGAAATTCAAGTATGATACTGAAATCAATATTACTTATCATAGCTTAAAGGAAATCACAGCTCCTCTTACTTCTAAAAAAGCAAAGGGCATGCAGCATTCTTCTGTTGCAAGTGCATTTAAGGAAGCAGGCTTTGTAAATGTAACTGAAGTAATCAAGTATGACCTTATTACAGGATGGATTACAAAGGATGGTTCAGTAGCTAGTGTATCGATTTCAGGAAATACAAAGTATAAGGCTACCGCAAAATTCCGCCCTGATGTAGAGGTAGTCATTACCTATCATACTTTTAAGAAAAATAAGCCTTGATAAAAGAGCTGTCAATAGAGATAAAAAAATCTTTATTGACAGCTTTATATGTTTATATTTATAAACGTATTCTTCTGTATACTGCATATATAGGATAGAAAAAAGATTTTATATATGGAGGCAGAAATTTGAAGATGAAAGTTGAAGTTAGAAATTTAATAGATAGCATTGTAGGTTTACTTGAAAACAAATTCAATTATGAAACCATTTACAAGCTGGCAGCAAATGAAGAAACTCCGGGAAATATGCTCGAGAGAATCTTAGAGGTATGCAAAAAAGAATTTACCTTTATGGTAAGTTATTCAGCAACAGAAAATGGAAATATTGTAAAAAATGTCTGCGGGAGAAGAGTAGATAAAGAGCTTGTCGATGATTATTTTAAGCTTCTTTATAGACTTGCAGAGAATAAAAGAATATCTTTAGATGCTCTGATCAGAATCGAAGCCATTGCGACAGATGTAAATTTTTCAGCATTGATAAATGATACAGACATAGATATGAGACATATTCGCTGCTGGCTTTCTCTTGTAAATGAGGCCGCTGAAATGAACATAAATAGCAGAGCATATCATCCAGTGCATGTATTATATGAAGAGCAGTATGAATCTATGAACTCCGTTGTATGTGAAGAAAGTGGTATAGCAGTATAATGATTGGCACAGGATGCCAAAAAAGAGGAATAGCAGTGTAAAAATGCAAGCGGAATTTTGAATAGGGCTATTTCATAATCCGTAGTTTAAAACTTAATAGATGCCTTTTAGAAGCTGGCTTTGGGATTTATACTCATATATCCTTAAAAAGCTGGCTTTTTTAGTGTTTTTGTGGTATATTATACTTATACGTAGGAGTATAGTACTATCATACACAAAAGGAGGATAATATGGCAGAAAAGGTTTATCCAGAATGGGTGCAGAAACACAAAGCGAAAGGAACATCAGTCAGAAAGGTTGGTAACAATTATTATCTTTACAAGCATTCCTCGAAACGTGTTCCCGGAAAGAAAAATCCGGTACCATCAGATACTTACATCGGAAGAATAACACCGGAAGGGATCATCAAATCGGGAAAGAAAAAAGTAGATACTAATGAATCGGAAATCATAGTAAAGGAGTATGGCTTTTCTGCTGCTATTCAGAGTCTATGTCCTAAAGAGTGGAAAGATCCTTTAGGAGAAAAATGGCAGGAGGTACTGGACTATATAATCGTTAGGGAATCTCCTGAGTCATATATCACTGGAGAGAGGAAAGTTGTGGATAAACTCGCCCCACATATCCAACTTGGTGCTCAGAAATCTTACCTTTTAAGAAGGATCAGACAGGAACATGGCGTGGAATTAAAAGATATACAGATACTTTCCACGATATACCTTGTTACAATCGGGAAGAAGAAACTTCTATCAAAAATATCAGATGAGCAGCGAAAAGTCCTTGAATCCATAGGACTAGAACTGGAGGTGCGCTAAGGCTGTTTACGGCACACGGTCACTGATAGAGTGGCTGGGGAATATACCTGATCCAAGAAATGATAAAAATAAAAAGACTGGATAGGAAAGATTGTGAACATAAGGGGGAAACACCTGGCACTTGATGGTAAGGGACTCCGGGATGCAGCAAACAAGATGTCCGACCAAAGAACACCATATATCTTAAATGCACTTGATGTCGCTACAAAGCTCGTGGTGGGTCAGTTGGCAATCTCGGAGAAGACAAATGAGATCACTGCTATACCAGAACTTGTGTCAATGCTTGAAACAGAGGGAAGCTTGATAACGGTGGATGACATTGGTGCAACGGAACGAATAATGAATGCAATCCACAATAACGGTGCTGATTTTTTGCTGCAGGTTAAGGGTAATTGTCCTGAATTATTCGGAGAGATAAAGAGTCTCTTTGGTGGTCTCTCTGAAGACAGGAAAAAAGATGCGGAAAAATTTGAGAAAGAATACGGTGAAAAATATAGCGAAGCGAAGACGTGGGAAAAGAACAGAGAAAGGTATGAGAACAGACATTATCAGGCATTTAACGATCCGGACGGGCTTGGGGATATAACAGAGATAAGACCATATATAAGAAGCATAGGTCTGTCAGAACAGATCCGAATACTAAAAGTGAAGGATAAGGATGGAAATGATATCACACCTAATGTGGCGGATTTCCTAAAGAATGAAAGTCGCAAACAAACGAAACCAGTCGAAGGAGACAAACTGGGGGATGACGTGCAGAAGGCTGGTCTTGTAGCAAGTAGAGTACTGAACGCAAAGGAAATGATGGAATTTAAGCGTGCCCACTGGGCAGTAGAAAACAGTTTGCATTATGTATTGGATGAGGTGTTTGGTGAAGATAAAAGCACTATACGAAAGGGTAAGAATGCAGCATTTGCTTTAAGGAAAATGGCTTATAACATAGTAAGATTAATACAATTCCTAAATCCAGAAAGAAGCCCCCATGTACCAGATATAATCGATGATATAATCGATGATTTCAATATGGGGGCAAAGATGGTATTTGAATCCATACAATCACAATACTAGCAAAAATAAATGTACCTTGATTATTGAAAAAAATCAAATGATTTTTTACGGGGGCATTGCGCCATTTTTTAAGTAAAAAGGATTATTGCGAGTATACTAACATAGGAGATTTTACAGACTCTGATTCAAAAATTCGATTATGAAACACCCTTATATTTGTACAAGTTTTTATTGATTTCAATGCCATTTTAGACTATAATGTAACCGATGTCTAAAAACCGACGGTAACCCTAACGGTAACGCGTAATATGATTGATTAAGGTGTAGTAATGCCACTTAACTGGAATGATGAACATATTCCATCCAAAGCAGACAAGACAACAGATATATTGGGATTAAAGGAGATTGGTGGTGTAGGATAGCTGGTATATTATCCGTTAAGATTTAAGGACTATACTTATTCTTTCAATGTGAAGGAACAACTAGTATATCCTGTCTGCAAGCCGGGACAGGAACCTGAATTTCCTTCTCCGGAAGGTCTTACCGGAAAGGAACTGCTGATAAGTCTTTGTAACCTTTCGAAGTCTATTGACAGTAATGACAATAAAGAGCCCAAAGAACAGTTTATACTTAAATGGTGCAAGGATAGTACCCATATCGTATCGACTTTATTTATGCGGAGTTGTCACTGGATTTTGATATCAGTTCTGTGGAAGCTAATCTTGTAGAGCGTGACGGCATCTTCGAGATTGACCGATTTATGAAGAATCTCGGTAACCTTTATTACGCCGTTCGATTCTATGTGGCTTTAGAAGGTCTGATTTACTCTGACGATGAAATGGCTTATAACCTTTACGAGGAAGGCCACTATTTCGAAAGCTATAATTATTTCGAAAAGTATAAGCATGCTGCCCCAGATATCCCGGATGAAGTATTAAAGCAGATAGAAGCTTCCTCGAACAACATAGTGGATACTAGGCAGTGTGCAAAAGAATACGCTAATAAACATCCGGTGCCTCAGCAGCCCGAAGGAGAATTCGACTTCAACCATAATACGTATGACGATTATGACGAACTGCGGACAAAGCTTGTAGAGTTTATACCGGATTTCAACAAGAGGCTTAAGTTCAATTCAGCTACCGGCAGATTTGATTTTTCGGCGGATATTGCTTCTGTGTTCGATATCGCATGGTATACACTAGCAAGGATGATCTCCGAAGATCCTGCTCTTGAAAATAGACAGCGGGAAGAAACAAAACCAGAAGGAATCATGATCTGCTGCAGGCATTGTGGGAAGTACCTGATCAGACGGAGTAACAGACAAGAGTTTTGTGATTCAGAGGAATGCCAGAGAGCAAGAAACGCAAGAACATAGATGACTTACCGGAAGTGTAAAGCCGGGAATGCTTCTGATATGAGGCATAAACTAAAAGAATTAAAAGTGACACCGGTGGCGACACTTTTAACATATAGGCAAAGAGGTAAATAATGGCAAACACAACAAACATAAATAATAGACGCTATTTGGGAAATAAATACAAATTACTTCCCTTCATAAAAGGGGTAGTGGAATCAGAATGCAGTGATATACAGACCATTATAGATATCTTTGCGGGCACAGGAGCGGTTGCGTCTGCGTTCTTGGATAAGACGGTGATTACGAATGATATAATGTATAGCAACTATATTTGTAATTTGGCGTGGTTTTCACCGCATAAGTATAATCCTACAAAGCTTGAGAAAATAATTGATAGTTATAATAGCATTTCTGTTAAGACAGAGAATTATATGACTGACAACTTCTCTGATACATATTTTAGTCGTGAAGATTGCGCTAAAATTGGTTATATTCGTGAAGATATTGAAGCCAAATTTCTTTCTAAAAAAATCACAGCAAGGGAAAGAGCTTTATTGATCACATCCCTCCTATACGCTATGGATAAAATCGCAAAGACTTGTGGTCATTATGATGCATATCGGCAAGGCGTAGAGTTTGATATGCACTTGGAAATGTCTCTTCCATTGGCCAAAATGGATAATCTTAATGGGAACAAGTGCTACAACATGGATGCAAATGAATTGGCACGTTTAGTTACCGCCGACCTTGTATATATTGATCCTCCGTATAATTCACGCCAGTATTGTGACGCGTATCACTTATTGGAAAATGTTGCTCGCTGGAATAAGCCTGAAGTGTTTGGCGTTGCAAAAAAAATGGATCGTTCAGCCTTAAAAAGCAAATATTGTACAAGAGAAGCCACCATGGCATTTGAGGATTTGATAACGCATTTGAACTGTAGGTATATTTTATTGTCATATAACAATATGGCTAAGAAGGGCAATGATCGTTCCAACGCAAAAATCTCAGATGAAGACATACTAAGAATTCTTGAGGCAAAGGGTGAAGTAAAGGTTTTCGCTGAAGATTATAAAGCATTTACTACTGGAATATCGGACAGGGCTGATAATCAAGAACGGCTTTTCCTATGTATATGCAAAGGAGAATGATAATATGATTCAATCTCCTTTGAATTACACTGGCGGGAAATATAAGTTGTTGCCTCAAATACTACCCTATTTCCCAAAAAAAATAAATACATTTCTGGATTTGTTTTGCGGAGGCTGCAATGTAGGCATAAATATTGTTGCTAACAACTACTGGTATAATGACATTTCAGAGCCGCTTATTTCTTTGTTTTCACTTATGAAGAGAATAAGTTCCGATGAATTCATAGAAAGGGTCAACAGAGTTATTAGTTCATACGGCTTATCGGATGTGAAAGTAAATGGATATGATTATTACGGGTGTAGTAGTGCAGACGGCTTGAGTTCTTTTAATCGTAATCCATATTTAAAACTAAGAAATGATTTTAATCATCAGATGGATCATAATGATGAATACTATATAAAACTGTATGTTCTTATAGTATTTGCGTTTAACAATCAAATACGCTTCAACAGAAATGGAGAATTTAACCTGCCTCCTGGAAAAAGGGACTTTAATCAAAAAATGCATGACAAATTAAAAGCATTCATTGTTGCGATACATAATCAGAACGCCACTTTTACAAATTTTGATTTTACGTCTATGGATTATTCTGATTTGAAATCAGATGATTTTGTATACGCAGATCCACCATATCTAATTACGTGTGCGTCATATAATGAACAAGATGGTTGGAATGAAGAAAAAGAAACACAGCTTTTATCAATCTTAGATGAGCTCTCTTTTAGGGGAATACATTTTGCGTTATCAAATGTATTAGAATCAAAGGGTACAACAAATAAGATTCTATTAAACTGGATTAATAATAGGCCGGACTATAAGCTTATTGACCTTAATTATACATACAGCAACGCAAATTATCAGAGGCGTAATAAAGACATTAAAAGCAGAGAAGTTCTAATAATCAACCAATAAAGGAGACTACTATGAAAATCGCAGAAGGACAAATCTTTAACTTGATGGATACAAATGGAAGGCGTAATGATGTCATCAACGCACTACAGGGATACCTTACAATATTGGATGATATTCAAAATACAAAGAAAATGAGATGGGCTTCCATACCAGAAAGCCTGGCGCAATATGAGTTTTACAGGCAAGCAATCGAATTGTCTCCAGAGGTTTTTAAGCAACATAAGCCATACGATGAACTTCAGGCTGAGATTCAGAATAATCAAGCATTTGCAGATGCAATCAAAAAAGAAGATATAGATTGGTTTCAAAATAATAGTCATCGGTATGGTGATTTGATAAAAAAAATTGATCTTGGCACAGAAGATAGAGCTCGCCATTATACTAGCACCTTGGTCAAGCTTGGATTTACGGATGATAATAGGGAAATCTCTCCTGTGGGAGCTCTTTTATTGGATTTGAAAAAACTAAAAAAAGATGAACTTGAAGTAATGTTGCCGATAGACGGAGTAAATGTTGTGTATCTACGACAGCTATTGAAATTGCGGCTATTCGATAGCGAAGAAGATCGTTACTATTCTCCTTTTAACCTCGCTATTTTTGCACTCCTGAAAAGACATAGACTATCAGAGAATGAGTTTTTTGAACTCGTGCAAGGACTTAATCCTTATTCAGATCCTGATGATATTGAAGACTATGTACTTAACTATCACGAAGGGGAGATTGTAGCCGACATGCGTATAGATATTCCGAGCGAAATAAGTATTTCCACAAAGCTGTCTGAAGATGTTTTTAGAACACACTTTAAAAATGGGAAAAGTAGGTCAGCGGTTGATGTATACTGGAAGTATTATGAATTGATAATTGAATATATTTTGAAAAAGGACCCTCAGAGCATAGATAAGTTGATGACATATTATGAGGAAAACAAACAAATGTTAAATAAAGCTTTTGGATGTGGCCAGAAAATATTTGTGCAAAAAAACGGGGAACGTCCCGACCCAGCAACGTTTCAAAAACAGTACAAAAGAATGTTTGACAGTAATATTAATTCATACCTATTCAGACAGTATTCGTTATCGAAGAAGTTTGATCAGATAAGAGAGTACTCTGATACTACTAAAAGAATATTCAAGGCGACCGGTATTATCAGTTTCGATAATGGCTTCGTTGAACTTGCCTATAGAGAACTGTGTGCTTGTATATTTGAAGAGGATCGTATCAAAGAAAGAATTGCAGGGAGTATAAGCGAAGAGCTGCATTCTCATTATGATTGCTATGGAGAGTACGAGGAAGGAATAAATAGTTATTATTGTGATGTCACATCTATTTCTGAAATATTTGAGATCTATGATGATGAAACCAAGGCTGTAGAGGAAAACATTAAAAAAGAATTCCCTGGTGTGGAGATTAACGATATCCCTGTTGTTGTTGCAAATAGAAGGAAGCAGGAGTTCGCTGATTTTATAGATAAATCATATCCGGCAGATAAGGTTAAAGACCTACTTTCTAAGTTTGGCGACAGATCAAATGATAAAGAGATAAAAGAGACTGTATGTCAAGACGCAACAGTTCCGACAATATATGAATACATTGTTGGTATAGCTTGGTATTATTTTTCTGGGAAGCGTATAGATATTCTCGGCAGTTATAATCTTACGCTCTCCGCCAATTTTGAACCGCTAATTCATGCTGGTGGGGGACAAGGGGATATCGTTATATATGAACCCAATAAAGTCGTTATGTTAGAAGCGACACTGATGAATGCAAGCAGTCAAAAACGTGGTGAGTGGGAACCGGTATTAAGACACTCTATTAACCTGAAGGTTGATGAAGAGACAGCTAACACAGGACGTGAGGTTACTTCTTTCTTTATTGCAGATAGTTTTGATTATAATACGATAAATATATGGAAGGCAGTAGCGGCCGTACCTTTACAATCTTCAATTGACAAGAACAAATTCACAGACAATGTTGTCATTATGCCGATTAACAACGAGGAATTGGCTACACTTATGGATAAGGATCATGAATATGATGAAATAATTTCAAAAGTCCATAAGATTTTTGAGGTGGATAAAATCAGCTTTGATATTGATTGGCGCAGCAAGTTCATGTCAGCTATCTTATAATATTTCACATAAAGGAGAAATGTTAGTATGGCGCAAAAAAAATTGGATCCACATATGTGGAATCTGGAAACGCTTTTTAAATCAATCTACAATGTCCCTGTATATCAAAGACCTTATTCTTGGGACATAGAGCAGATAAGGGTCTTATTTGAGGATATATATGAGGCATACACAAGTGCCGATAAGGATGACGGTTACTATACCGGAAATTTGATTATCTACGATGTAGATGAAAAGATTAACGGGATAATCTCTAAGTATGACATAATTGATGGACAGCAGAGAATCACGTCTTTTTCACTTATTCTTCTTGCAATATATTGTAAATCATTGAACTTGGGGTTAGATATTAATGACAGAACAATCGGTACAGTTAGGGAGTCACTGTGGAAAATACTTAACCGCGAATACAAAAGAGAATATCCTGCAGTTGCTCTTAATAGCATTGAGAAAAAGTGCTTTTCGGATCTGTTTAACAAAGCATATGATGAACCGAAAGCTATAATAGATTATTGTGATTCCTATAAATGCACTTCAAAATTCGAGGAAAGAGTTATCGAGAATTTTAAATATATATCCAGATACCTTGAAGAGACTATATGCAACCCAGATGATCAAAATGCGCTTTTGGACTACGCGGATTACCTTCTACGATATGTCAACTTTATTGCTATAGAAGCTAACTGTAAGGAGAACAAAGTATTCTCCATGTTCGAATCCATCAACAGCAAGGGAAAGAAGCTCGAAGAAATTGATTTGATAAAATCATATATTTTCTCGAAACTGGAGGAGAACTCTTATGCTACATATTTGGATCGCTGGGGTCAGTTGATTATTAAAACCAAAGATAACCTTTATGATTATCTTTATAACTATATCAAGGCATTCCTGTGTTTCTATCGGCAGAATATCTCGGTTGATAATTTTAAAACTATTGTGGTTAGAGATATGCTTCCTTATTATAAGGTTACCAGCGAGAAGGATGCTCTTAAGAAGCTCCTGGACGATATGTATGACAAAGTAGATTTCTATAATATGCTTCATTCGGCAGACTTAGCAAACGAGCTTGTTAAGGACAGTAAATTCCGTTTCTACTACAAGATTTTTACTGAAGTGTCATACAAGCACCCTAATGCTCTTTTCCTTAGAATGCTTGTTGAATTTAAGGAAAACAGGTTGCAAAAAGAGGATGTAGTTGAAATCGTAAAAGAAACCGTAGGTTTTATGTTCAAATTCCTGACAATCAGCGGAAAAGACAGCAAAGATGTCATTACTATGTTCTCCACAATAATGAAGGACATTTACGATAACAAGAAGATTGTTAAGGATAATATAATCAATACACTTGCTGCTGAATATGTCAACAAGAGTATCACAATGGAACGACTGAAAAATGATTTTAGCTCAATAGATGCGTACGAGCAAAACAAAAAACTCACTGTGGCGTTATTGGCGTTATACGAGTCCAGTGATAAAGATGATTCTGGAAAACTGAAGATATCATATGATCAGGCATATACTTTATTGGATTCCTTTAGTGACTCATTCAGTTTAGATCATCTGTTAGTTCAGACGCCGAATAAGAATTCAGCCTCTTTCAAGTACTATAAACAAGATGATGAGTCCTTAGCATTAAAAGATGGACATGATTTCCCGGCTGATATTGTGGTTCCCGGTATGGAATATGATTTATTTGTCCGGAAGGTGCTTAACCGAATCGGGAATTTGAGAATATACTACAGAGATAAGAACTCTGGAAGACAAAATTCAGCAATTTCATTAAAGCAATATCCTAACTTTTACAATTATGCTGATATTGTTACAAGAGGAAAGGAAATTGAAGATATTATCTTTGATGAATGCTTCCCACAACCCGATGTTGATCTGACTGCAATACAGTTAACAAGCAAAAAGAATTCTGAGGCGGCACTTCCTAAGATGGATAAGCTTATCGAGTATGGGCTTGTTACTCCGGGAGATACTCTTTACATCACATGCAGTCCGGACGGATCAGACGCAACATTGATAGATTCAAAATATGTAGACTATAACGGAGAAAAACTTACATTAAACGAATGGGGGTGCAAAGTTACAGGATGGAGATCTATCCGAATTTATGCATATGCAGCGAGAAAAGGTGAAATGGTGACTTTGCAAGAAAAACGAGAAGCATATATCCAAGACTACAATGAGAGCTCAAAGTAAATAAAACAGCCGATGGGGAACGATTTGTTACTCCATCGACTTTGTTTTTAAGCATTGACTGTTCCTTTGTCGGTACGGATGATTATCTTTCCAGCATCGTAATCCACAAGGATCTTGTCTCCGACAGAGAAGCCTATGGCTTCGAGCCATTTGCCCTCTATCTGAATCTTCGGCACTTCTGAGTACCTTCTTCCGGTGTATCTGGTAGAATACTGAACTTTGATTGTCTTCGTCATAAGCGACTTCCCTCAAGCAAAATGCGGATATACGAGTTGTTCCTGTTTGATATCCGATATAAAATTGTCATTTCAGCTTGAAGACTGTCTGTCAAATGCCTGTAAAATCAAAGTTTCTCAAAAATCCCTAGAATTTTGAAATTTCTACTTGAAAAAGTATAAAAAATGTGTTAAACTATAGGTAGTCTACAAGTGAAAACCAAAAGGCTTATCTTATGAAAAAATCTTGGAATAATATTAAGGGGCTTATATATTGGGCTTGTTCATTGAAAGAATCTTGGAAAAACGGGCTATTTATGAAGAATCTATAAGGAGTAAAGTAGACTAAAAATATGGGACTATCGCACTAAGAAGTAAAATTCTTGGTGCGATTTTTATTTAAAATAGGTATTGCAATAGTCACATCCAAGTTTATAAAATATTTCCGCCATTTTTCTGGCGGGTATAAAAACATTTTTTTCTAAATTTAGTTCGCAGATATACTGTACTTAAGTATGCAAAAATACTTGTGTGAGCGGGTTTTATATGTTAAAATGACTAGGAGAGAATTATTTAAGAAAAAGATTAAAAATAGAGAAGTGATTGGATGATTTTTACATTTAAAGGAGAGAAAATATGCAGACAATGAAACTAAATAATGGAATTCTTATCCCAGCCATTGGATACGGAACATGGCAGACACCAGATGGAGATGCTGTTACAAATGGAATTAAGGCCGCAGTCGACTATGGATATAGACATGTAGACACAGCAGCCGCATACGAAAATGAAGAAGGTGTTGGAAAAGGTATTTTAGAAAGCGGTATAGCAAGAGAAGAGCTATTTGTAACTAGTAAGGTATGGAATTCAGAACGTGGTTATGATACAACACTTGCTGCATTTGAAAAATCCTTAAAGAGACTTAAGTTTGATTACCTGGATTTATATCTTATTCATTGGCCTGCATCAGCAAACAGGTTTGAAAACTGGGAGCAGATAAATCTTGATACCTGGAAAGCAATGACAGAGTTATATAAGGCAGGAAAAATTAAGGCAATAGGTGTATCCAACTTTAAGCCACATCACCTTAAGGCCCTTATGGAGACAGAGGTAAAGCCAATGGTAAATCAGATAGAATTCCATCCTGGCATGTTAGAGCTTCAGCAGGAGACCTTAGATTACTGCAAGGAAAATGATATCATAGTTGAGGGCTGGTCACCACTTGGAACAGGAAGAATGTTAAATAACCCTGTATTAATAGAAATTGCTGAAAAGGTAAATAGATCAGTGGCACAGGTCTGCATCAGATGGTGCATTCAGCATGGTGTGCTTCCACTTCCTAAGTCTGTTACTCCTACAAGAATAAAGCAGAACCTTCAGGTGTTTGATTTTGAACTTGATGAAGATGACATGGGAAGAATAGATGCCCTTGATAATTTCGGTTATTCAGGCTCTGATCCAGATACTGTACGTTTCTAATAATTATGCATATGTAATAATTGTCATAAGTAATAGATTGCATAAGTAATAATTGTCATAAGTAATAGATTGCATAAGTAATAACTGGCATAAGTGAGGTTTGCATAAGTAATAACTGTTATGAGTGATGGTTTGGATAAGTAATAACTGTTATGAGTGATGGTATGGTATAAGTAATACTTGATATAGAGAAGAGGTAGGGATTTGACTAGTTGCACAAAGGCGTATTATCATCTTCCAGGTCTTTTTGAATTCTATGATCTGTATAGAGAATTTTTGCCACTGTATAAAAATCATAGAGAATATTTCTATGATTGGTGTGAAATAGGCTCTATATATGGCGCTCCGGCAGATTGTATCTGGGGAGGTGGAAGAGTAGGCTTTGGTGAGCAGTTAGCAGAAGATGTATTTGAGTTAACTGAAAAATATGGCATATCAGCAAGGCTTACCTTTAGCAATTCTTTACTTGAAGAAAAGCATTTTTTAGATAAAAAATGTAACAGGCTATGCAAGCTTGCAAATGAAGCCAAAAATGTAAAAAACGGAGTAATAATATACTCAGACTTATTAATGGATTACATAAAGGCTAATTATAAGGAATTATATTTTGTATCATCTACAACAAAGGTAATAACTGACTTTAATGAATTTTTAGCTGAAGTAGACCGAGAGGATTTTTCGTATGTTGTACCGGATTTCCGCTTAAATAAGAGCATTGAGAAATTAGAAGGACTGACACCTTTGCAAAAGGATAAGGTTGAGTTTCTCTGTAATGAGTGCTGTTTTTATGGCTGCAATGAAAGAAAGGAATGCTACGAAAATGTAAGCAGGAAAAGCCTAGATGAAGATATTCCTGATCATATATGCCATGCTCCTAATCATGAGGAAGGTTATAAGTTTTCTAAAGCAATGAAAAATCCTGGTTTTATAGGTGTAGAAGATATTCAGAAGCTATATATGCCTATGGGCTTTTCTAACTTTAAAATCGAAGGAAGAAGCCTTGGAAGTGCAATAGTACTTGAATTTATTTTGTATTATATGACAAAGCCTGAATATCAGCTTAATGTAAGAGAAGAAATATATTTAGATAGCTCATTAGATTTATTTTAATTTTTCTTTTCGGAAAAGCTCGTTTTGAAAGTGGGAATGATATAGGTCTGCTAAATGTAATAATGTGATGTACTGAATTATGTGCTAACAAAAAAAAACAGGAAGAGAACTCGAAATGAAGTTCCTTCCTGTTTTGTTATACCGTCCCTTCGTAAATTGTCTTGTCACCGAGCTTGACAAGCTTTACACCCTGTTCTTTGTTTTTATTGAAATTAAATGTCAGCATATATCCGACGTTAAGACCGAAATGCTCGAGATATCTGACAAGCTGCTGCTCACCGTCTGAATTGTATTTCTGCCCGCGCCATATCTTTAATTCAATAATATCCTGCTGTCCGAGATAATCAACAACCACATCTGTGCGTGTCTGATCTCTGGTCTGGGCTTCTATATAGTAGTTGCCTGTACCGTTGATAATGGGCTTTAGGAACAGCAGGAACTGTTCACGTCCGTCCTTTTCCTTGAATTTATCTTCAAGCGGTCCGAATTTCTGAGTATAGGTCTTTATGAAATGCTCTATCACAAGTCGCATATTCAGCTTGCCGTCTTCGACAAAGATGTTTTTGGCAAGTGTGCCTTCATTGAACATCGCACTTGATTTGATCTCCTCGTCCGAAAGGAAAAGGTTATACAGTAGCGTTTCAAATATCCTGTTGGAAATGGCAACTGTATTGTGATTGTTCTTTATGAAACCGTACATCTCCATCTGAGATATAGACTCCTGAAGTGCAGAATATGAAAGAGTTGTACCTTCCATGAGGATACTTTTGATTGATTTTTTTAGATCGGGATAGTTTGTCAGCTTGCCTGTAAGCGACTGGAAAAGCGAGTTCTTTTCGGAAAGCAGTATCTTAATTGCTTCATTGAATCCCTGTTTAGTCCATGCCTTTTCAAGACTGTCAAATTTGTCCGGTACAAGCTGCTCGTCGATGATCTGACATATACGGCTGACAAGGAACGGATAGCCGCTTGTGTGTTCGTAGATCGAATCGGCGATAAGCTTTGTGTTCATACCCGTGTTATGGTCGGCTTCGTATTCGTCAAGCATGCCCTTTATACCGTTGGCAGACAGTGACATATCTATATTGAAATCCGCAGAAATATTCCAGGGGGTGTTTAACTTTGAATCATTATCGTTTCGGATATTGCCCTTGATGTGCTTTATATCGGCAACTCCAGCAAGGATCACTGACTGAAACGCAGGATTGTCCTCGTCGTATTCTCTTTCAAGATACTGGAGCCTAAGCTGTGCAAGGAAGTCCAGAAACACCTGATTGTTTGATGCGCTGTCAACTTCGTCAATGATAAAGACAATTGGCCCAGGAGAAACCTCACACCATTTTGAAAATAAAAGAAACAACTCGCCAAGTCTTGCTTTATTCGCCTCTCTATTTGCGAAATCATTAAATGTATCAATGATTTCGGATGGGAGTGTCATCTTTGATGCTTTTCGTATTATAAGCAGTGATAATGTTCTGACAAAGCTCTCTTCATCGGCAAAATCTGCGGTGCCGATTGCCTGGAAATCAAGTCTTAATACAACGTACTCGTCTTTCAGATACCTTTCAAGAGCAGCAAGAGTAGTGGTCTTTCCGAATTGCCGTGCCCTGTTTATTGTGAAGTAGTCGCCGTTATCTATCATCACCTTAATCTTATTCAATCGATCAGTGATGTCAACCATATAATTCTTAGAAGGATTACATAGTCCTGTGGTCTTGAACTTTTTCATGAAGGTACGCCCCTTTCTGCACGCGAATACATACTTTATCATTATGTTTATAGCACAGAAAATCCATTAATGCAACCTTTTACTGAAATCATAGCTTTCTTTTGTTCTTCTTTGCAATCTGCTCCGTATGCAGGCGCAATGAGCCGTCAACGAAGCAATGATCTACACGCACGTTCTCAACATTAAAATAAGTGAGGGCGAGATTTGTTGTCTGTTGTCATAGTAAATTTTCCTTTGCGCAAATTTCGATTTAGCAGAGAAAGCCAAGTTGCCCTCTCACTAACCCTTATTGTACCAAACCACTCCGAAAAAATCAATTACATAGGAGGGATTTCCTTGACCGCAGATACCAAAGAGGTAGTTACCACGATTGCCTTTATGATCGGTGTCCGGATGTCGGCACTCACCGCAAGCTATGGGGAATGTGCCGAGCTGAAAGCAGGGCTCAGAGCCGACCGTGATGCTACTGTGTAGTGAAAAAGGGGTGTTGCCGTTGCATCAGCCCCTTTACAATTCATATTCTCAATGTTATATTATAAGTCATAGATAAATTTAGGAGGCGGTAATATGGGTAATTATCTTAACCCTGATAACATCGATTTTCGCAGGGCTTTAAACTCGGAGATATATGTTGGCAAATCTGAGCTTATAAAACAGACAAATGCAATTTTGGATACTGAAAATCGTTTTGTATGTGTAAGCCGTCCTAGACGCTTCGGAAAATCGATGGCTGCGAATATGCTGACCGCTTATTACAGCAAGGGCTGTGATTCAAGTGAGATGTTTGCGCCGCTTAAAATATCATCAGATGACAGCTTTGAAAAGTATCTGAATAAGTACAATGTAATCCATATCAATATGGTAGAATTCTCGACAAACAATACGATTTCGGATATGATCGCTGAAATTGAAAAAACGCTTTTGTTTGATATTCTTGATGAGTTTTCCGATTTGCGTTTTTTTGATGAAACAGGGCTTATAAGGACTATTCAGGATGTTTTCACCAAAACGAAAGTACCGTTCATTTTTATAATCGATGAATGGGACTGCGTTTTCAGAATTAAGAAATATACATCGGACGCTCAGATCGAATACCTTAATTTCCTGAGCAATCTTCTGAAAGACAAGAGCTATGTTGCTCTTGCGTATATGACGGGTATTCTGCCAATAAAGAAGTACGGCGAGCATTCCGCGCTCAATATGTTCACCGAAATATCTATATCCGACACCAACAGATACGCCGAATTTACAGGTTTTACCGATGATGAAGTAACTGCGCTTTGTGATAAGTATTCCGTTTCTTTTGATGACCTGAAACAGTGGTACGATGGTTATTGTGTTGATGGCATTTCCATATATAATCCTCGCGCGGTCGTTGAGAGTATCCGAGCTAAAAAGATAAGCAATTACTGGACTTCCACCGAGACCTATGAGGCTCTGAAAGTCTATATCCAGGCGGATTTTGACGGCTTACACGACAAGGTCACCCGCATGATTGCAGGGGAGAAGATAGAGGTCAATACGGCGAAATTCCAGAACGATATGACCACATTTGCCTCAGCTGACGATATACTCACACTGCTGATCCATCTGGGCTATCTGACATATGAAGCCTTTGGAAAAAAGGCTCTGGGCAGAGGTCTGGTATGGATACCTAATGCCGAAGTTCAGCAAGAATTCATTAACTGCATCGAGTAAGGGATTTGCAGATATCGTTCTGCTGCCTTATCAGAATACTGATAAGCCTGCTATGATAATCGAACTGAAACACGACAACTCAGCTGATACTGCTATCAGACAGATAAAAGAAAAGCGTTACACGGGAGCGCTGGCAGGATATACTGATGAAATAATTCTTGTTGGGATAAGTTATGATGATAGCAAGGGACATAGTTGCGTTATAGAAAAGGTCAAACTGTAAATTGTGAGCTGTTGTACTGAATTTTGTACAGCATTATTTAGAGCCTACATCTTATTTACCTCTTATGACTACTGAAAATCACTTGAAATGAGTGAAAATGGATGAATGCTCTTGAAATTATGCCTTTATGAGGAGAGACTAATTATCATAGGGCTGTTTCATAACCCGTAAGATAAAACTTAATAGATACTTTTTAAAAGCAGGTCTTGGGATTTATACTCATATATCCTTGTGTATTATACCACTTGAAATAACTGTAGCAATAAGCTATAATAGTATATGTAATAAGGAAGCCGAAGGGCAAGACAAAGCGTACTCGTTATATGTCTGGCGCTGCGCTGTTTGTTGCTTATGGACAGTTGGTGTACGGCGTGATTCTTGCTGAAACATGATGAATGTGGTATCATGAAAAGAGAGGTAAAAGCATGGATGATATAATTCTTTATCACGGGTCAAGAGGCGGTTTGGTTGGCGACATCAAGCCTTCCAGTAGAGTTCTGTGCGATTTCGGCAAAGGCTTCTATATGGGAACAGACAAGATGCAGGCAAAAGCTCTTGTCTCCGAAAAGCGAGAGCCGATATTGTACACCTTAAAGTTCAAGCTGTCCGAGATTCCAGAAAGCAGGCTTCTTGTACTGGAAGGGCAAGATTGGCTGAACGCCGTCCTTGCAAAGAGGAAGCTCTGCGAAGAGTTCAATCGTTTGCCTTTGGCAAAGAAATGGAGAAAAGAAGTCGAAGGTTACGATGTTGTAATCGGGAAAATCGCTGATGATAAGATGCTCGATGCGATTGAGAGATTCACGTCTTATGGCATGACGGATGTGGCTCTGATTCAATGCTTGCAATCCACGAACTACGGAATGCAATATGTTGCTAAAACCGATTTTGCTTGTTCCAAGATTGCTATTCTTGCAGAAAAGACGCTGCAAGGGGCAGAGCTGCAAATGGCAAAAGAGTATGCGAGAAACGCTCGTATCAATGCGGTTCACGCAGTAGATGATGCAATTAAGAGTACAAGAGGTAAAGGGATGTACCTTGACGAAATCGTTCAGGTGGAACAATCGAAATCTAAAAGGTTAGGAAAAGGGTGATGATATGGATAGAATCGAACAGAAGATATGCAACACGCAAAAAAACATTTTTTCGTTTGCAGCGAAAAAAGGATATTCTGTAAAGAGCTTCTGTGAAGCATTCCTGAACTCCGATTTTTGCGCTGAAGCATTCGATACAGAGTATTCGAGGTATCAGTTTGAGACTCCGATGGAATGTATGGACTTTCTCATTCCAGAGATTGAAGGAAAGGTGGAAAAGTCTGATTATGCGGATGTTGAAACTGCGGGATATGTCGGATTGATGTACCGCTATCTGTATTTCGCCACTCCATACACAAGCAGAGAACTTGCAGAAAGAGTTCCTTTTGATGTGGTTGCGTCCACATTAGACGTATCGGCGGTAAAAGGAGAGCATTTGGTTATTGAAGATATTTGTACAGAATGCGGTCTTGAATACTTCCCTGATAAAGTATAAAGCACGGAAGTAAGCCGACGTTCTGAATCAGTAAAAAGCCAAATATGACAAAACGAAGGATTGCCCCAATCATTTTGGGGCAATTTTGTTTATTCTGCGAATTGAATAATACACACGATAGGTATATAATAGGAGTATAGAATCTTTTGGGAGTTTCCCATCTTTCTGCTCCGTTCGGAGCATATTTCCATAATAAAAAACTGAATAAAGTGAAGTGATTTTCAAATGAAAAACGCCAATTTTCAAAAGGTGAAAATATGATTATCAATTTCGGGACTACGGCATATACACAGATAACACTGAGGCAACTTCAACAACTACAGTATACAGTAACGAATCGCTTATTTCAGTAAACGCAATAAAAACAATCGCTGAAACTGAGCGCTTTGAAAGTTTATGGATAGTTGATACAACGAGTATGAAATCGGATGATTCCAATGCGAGCGTTCCTTATGGAAGTCGATATGAGATAAGCTATAACGGCTCACAATACCAATTTTGCTACACAAACAGCTATAAAAAAGATGTGAAAGATGGAAAAATTGGACAGCCTAACGATAATATTACTTGCGATTTATCCGAAGAAAAAGCATTGGGTTTCAGGGAAAAAATAGCTATGAAGAGATAACGAACACGAAAATTGCATAACAAACGATTACAAATAGATATGAACACCTATTTTATGATGGAGTATAGTTCCCGAAATACAACAAGCCTGACTGCGAGAAGATCGACTAGGAAAAGAACGTAAGGTAGACAAGCTTGTTCACCTTACAATAAACGGTGAGAAGATAGTAACTACCGACAATCTTTTATGATACAGTGTGGTGAAAAGGGGTGTTGCCGTTGCATAGCCCATTTACAATTCATATCATCTATGTTACAATATAAGATATAGATATATTTAGGAGGCGGTAATATGGGTAATTATCTTAACCCGGATAACATCGATTTTCGCAGGGCTTTAAACTCGGAGATCAGAGCTTTTGTGCCTTATTCAGTTTTCGTTGAATTTTGAGCTGTCATATGGCCTGCAGCTGTGCTCTTGAAATTATGCCTTTATGAGGAGAGACTAATTATCATTTTTTACTTGAAAAAATATAAATAATATGTTAAAATATTTATGCATTGTTAATAAAGGTAGCGATGGTTGATATTTAAAATATTTTGTTTAGGAGGGCTTTATTATGCAGTCATATAGTGTAGTTTCTAAGTACAATAATCTTATTCAGTTAGAGGTAACACCAGGTCATTTTGCAACATCATCCTCTCATGTAAACAATTATATTGATCTCACATCAATGAAATCAAGTATTAAAAAGGCTAGAGCAGTAGCTCAGGCAATGGTATCAGAAATAGAAACCTTCAAGGAGGTAGATACAATTATCTGTATGGATGGCACAAATGTTATTGGAGCCTTCCTTGCACGTGAGCTTGCAAAGCCAGAACGTTTTTCTGTTAATTCGAATAAGGACATCAACGTTATTACACCTTCACAGAATTCAAACGGACAGCTTACCTTTAGGGATAATGTTATTCCTACTGTACGCGGTAAGAATGTTCTGCTTGTTCTTTCAACAGCATCAACAGGTCATACAGTAGAAAAATCACTTGAATGTATTGAATATTATGGCGGAAAAATTGCTCATATTTCTGCTTTATTCAGTGGTGTAGATACGATAGCAGGTCATAAGATCAATTATATTTTTAAGCCATCGGATATTGAAGGCTATGCTTCATACGAGCCGGGCGATTGTCCATTGTGCAAACAGAATAAGAAGATTGATGGAATTGTATCTGTGCATGGTCTTACCCATGTTTAAACTAGAAGATTTAAAAGTATTATAGTAGTTTTGGTTATAAGAAAAGACATTTGAAAATAAATATCAAGTACCCTCTTTACTGAGATGTACCCGTAACACGGGGAAATAGTTAGGAGGGTGCTTTTGCTGTTGACTAAATTATATACAAGTAGTTTAGTAATTTAACAGTGTTTAATTTGCGTTCTTGAGGTTGAGTTTAACCTTTTAAAATGGTATAATATACTTAGCGAATTTATTAAATTATGGGGGGTTTACTATGGACGAAGAGGGAAATGAATTTATTAATGAAGCCATGGCTAATACCAGAAGGAATTTTGAGCAGACCTGTTTAATTCTTAATAATATTGGCTATAAATATCAGATTTTACGAGAAGACGATGAAAAGGCAGAGTATGCAGTAAATTTCATCATACAGGGTGAAGATCTGCCAATGGGATTTATAGTCGAATTTTCAGCGTTTCCAGAGAATATGCTTATATTCAGCCCGATTCCGGTTTCTATACCAGAGGAAAAGAAGGTTGAAGTTGCTCTTGCCATCATTACGGCAAATCACAGAAGAAAGTTCGGTGAATTTGATTTTGATATTGTTAAGGGCAATATTATGTTCAAGCTCTCGACCTGCTTGATTAATAATGCAGTGACAGAGAGCATGTTTACAGTCCTGCTTCACTTAGCGGTACAGGTAGTAGATGCTTTTAATGAGAAGTTCGTGATGCTTGTAAAGGATCTTATTACCATAGACGGCTTTGCCAGCTTCGCAGAAGAGCATTAAAGCATTAATTTGTGGTAAATGGAAACATTACAAGGGATAATAGGCAGTTGTAGAAAGGGGAACTACCATGGAAAAGGGAAATGTATTGATAATGGGTAATTCGGGTGTAGGTAAATCTACACTTATTAATTCTGTGCTTGGAAAGGAAGTTGCTAAGACAAGCTGGGGACCATCGAGTACAACTTCTCGAATAGACTCCTATGAAAATGACGAAATACCTTTCAGACTTATAGATACAATAGGCTTTGAGCCATCCTTTATTAAGGAACAGAAGGCCATTAATGCAGTAAAGAAATGGACAAAAGACGGAGTTAAGGACGGAAAAGAAGAAAAGAAGATAAATGTAATCTGGTTCTGTATAGAAGGAACCACTGGTAAGCTTTTCCCTAAGACTCTGAAAAATCTTGCAAGTGCTACCTCGGTATGGAAATCAGTGCCGGTTATTATTGTAATTACAAAATCTTATTCTGTTCCTGATAGGGAAAAGAATTTAGAAATGGTGAATAAGGTACTTGAGAAAAATACCAAGATTGCGGAAAGAGTACGTGCTGTTATACCAGTAGTTTCAATGGTATATAGATTAAATGATACGGCTTTTGCACCGGTAGATGGAATAACAGAGTTAATAGATGCTACAAATGAGGCTCTTCCAGAAGGGATAAAGGCTGCTGAAAAGGATGTCAGTGCCTATAAGCTGTCTAGAAAAAGAATATTTGCGCAGAGCGTAATAGGCGTTTCAACGGCTTCAGGGGCAGTGATAGGCGCAGTGCCTATTCCTATTGCAGATGCGTTTATTCTTACGCCTCTAGAAACTGTAGAAATAAATAGTATAGCATCGATTTATGGAATAAAGAAAACTGAAAAATCCAAGGTAGTGATGACTACCATTGTTGAAATAGGAACTGTAAGTGTGGCGGCAAAGGCCATAATAAGTGCACTAAAAGCCATACCTGGAGTAAATTTAGCTGCTAGTGTGTTAAATGCCATAATAGCAGGCTCAATCGTAGCAGCAATAGGTGAAGGAAGTGCAAATGTATTCGAAAAAATCTATACAGGTGAGAAATCTGAAGATGATATCGAATGGATTACGAAGACCATAGAAGAAAAGATTTCCAAGGATCTTATAAATACTGTAAAATCCATTACTGATAAGGTATCTAGCGCTAGTTCACCAAAGGAAATAGCTGATGCTATTATTGAAGTGTTTTTTAAGGACAAAAAATAATATCAAATAATAATTGAGGACTGCTGTTTCAAAATAGCAGTCCTTTTATGATGTTTTTATGAATTTGACTTTTTCTACAATTTGTAATATAATCGTGAAGGTGAGAAAGGCAAAGCCTTTCATCATTTTATGGAAAGAAAAGGGAGATTCTAATGAAGAAGAAGTTTTTATCATTACTTTTAGCTGGAGTAGTTGCTGTAAGTATGACAGGATGTAGTGAAGCTGCAAAGGAGCAGAAAGAGACAACGGCGGTTACTACAACAAGAACCACAGCTGTTGAATTTGCAGATGATGAGGCAAGTTCAGAAGGTGGTAACTATATCAGCCCTAAAGGTGAGGTAGTTCTTGGTGAATATAAAGGTGTGTCTGCTGTTAAAACTGATAATGGTCAGTCAACTTCTACAGATAAAGATTGGCAGGAGAGAGTTATGCTTAAGGTTATTTTAAATTCAACCTATACAGGACTTTCACATGCTGATATACAGGATTATGTTGATGAGACACTTGAATTTAATAAGAAGATATGTGATGATGGTGGATATGAATTCGGAGAATATCTTGCTCTTACCTATGATATGTCAGAAGATGAGTTTGAGGATGCAGTAAAGGCTACAGGCGAATATATGGTTAAGCTGAATCTTGCATTAAATAAGATAGCAGAAAAGGAAAATTTTTCTATTAATGCAGATGAACTTAAGGCCGGTGCTGAAACGTATGCAGGCCTTTATGGCTATGAAGATGTAGATAGTTTTAAAAAGGTTGTTTCTGATGATGTTTTAACTCAGATGCTTCTTAATGATAAAGCATATAACTATGTAATAGAAAATGCTGTAACTGAACAGGTACAGGTAGAAACTACAGTAGTAAATGGAGCTGAATAAATAATAGTTTTTGATGGCTGACGTTTATGCGAAAATATGCATAAAACGTCAGCTTTTTTTATACATAAAAATTTTTGCTAATACTTTCTGTATTTTCGTCAAATTTTCGCGGTATTTTCGCAAAATTTCGTGACTACCAATTTTGCATGCTTATTGACATTTTTATAACAATAACATATAATTTATGTAATATCGAAATCGTTTTCGATTGAATGCGAGGAAAAAAATGAAAAATATATCTAGATTTTTAAAGACTACTGCAGTGCTTTCTCTTGCAGCAGTAATGGCCTTTACCCCAGTCGGAGGTACTGCCATTGATGCATATGCAAAGACTTATACAGGTTCAAATGAAGATTCTCAGGATTATTCTTGGAACTGGTCAGATGTAATTAATTCTTACCTCCTTGAAACTAAAAATGGACTTGTCAGGGTTCAAGCAGGAGCTATAAATGGAAAGCTTTTAGTTGAAAATTATAATGATAATTATAAGGTAGAATCTACAACGAGTGTTTCACTAGAGCTTCCACTTTTTGGTTCAGTAGCTACAGACGGTGAAAATTATTATGTTTTAACTGGAAAAAAGAATACTGAATGTTCAGATAGCGCAGAGGTATATAGAATAACCAAGTATAATAGCGAATGGAAAAAGCTTGGAAGTGACAGCCTTTACGGAGCTAATACAACAGTTCCATTCGATGCAGGTTCTGCTAGAATGGTGGTTGACGGTGATGCTCTATATGTGCGTACCTGTCACAAGATGTATTCAGGACATCAGGCAAATGTAACAATGAAATTTGATACAAATAGTATGAAGATTTCAAAATCTTATACTGAAGTTGCATTTTCACCGACAGGTTATGTAAGTCATTCGTTTAATCAGTTCCTTGGTATAGATGGAGATAGCTTCATAGGAATAGATCATGGTGATGCATACGAAAGAGCAATCTGTTTAAATAAATGTAAAAGCGATTTTGATGCTGTAAATGATGGATATTTCTGGTTCGATAGCGATTATGGAACTTACGTAAGCCTTATGGACATTCCAGGTAATGTTGGTGATAATTACACAGGTGTTGAGATAGGCGGTTTTGGAATATCAAAGAGCACTTATATTGTAGCTGGAAATAAGGTAGATGATTTTAACGATAAGAAATCTGTAAGTAATGTTTTTGTTACCTATGTAGATAAAGATTTACAGTCAAAACCTACGGTTGTAAAGCTTACAAATTATAAGAAGAGTGATACTAATGTAAGCACCCCTCAGATGGTACAGATATCTTCAGATAGATTTATTGTTTTATGGGAAAGTAGTGGTATAGTTAATTATGTACTGATAGATGGAAAGGGAAATAAGAAGACTAAGATCTATCAGATGAAGGGCAGTCTTTCAGATTGTCAACCGATAGTATATAACGGCTATGTGACCTGGTATACCTGGAAGGATTCATTGGTTGTTTTTAATAGAATTGAAGCAGCTCATGTATCAAAGACTTCTAGCAAGGTAGCTCAGGGTGTTGAATCATTACAGGATTTTTCAAACATAACAGGGTTTGACGAAGGTACATATACTACTATAGGTTCATATTATAAAAACGGTAAGTTGGCAGCTCTTGAAACAAAAATTTATGATGATAGCTATAATATTATTCAGAAGGTAAAATATAGCATTAGCGGTTCAAATCTTAAAGTAACAAAGGTTGAAACAAGCGGCGAATCTGTTACAATACCAAAGACTGTCACATATGGCAGCGAAAAATATAAGGTTACAGAGATAGAAGGAAGTGTATTTAAAGGAACATGTAGCAAGTTAAAGACGATTACTCTTCCTGGAACCATAACAAAGGTATCAAGCACTGCATTTACAGGTTTAAGAAAAGCTATGAAGATTAATATTAAGTCGAACAAGACAAATTATTCTAGGATCAAGAAGCTTCTTGATAAAACTAATTTGTCGGATAAGGCTACAATTAAAAACGTAAGTACGTCAAGTTTTTAATTAGATAGAAGATTAAGTGTGATTATTATTTGATTAGATAGAAGATTAAGTGTGATTATTATTTAATTAGATAATAGAGTAAGTATGTTTGTTTTTGAATAGATATAAGAAGGTATGAAAATGGATAAATATTTAATGGATAAACCGATGGCTGAAAAAGCTGTCATGTTTATCGGCGTTGTTGGTTCGTTGTTAGCTGTTATGGGAGGAGTTCATCCTTTTTGCCAGATTGACATCTCAGGAAATAAGGAGAATATATATTATATAATTAACCACGGTAAGATTAAGGCTGGAGCAATTGTTGCTATTCTAGCTTTGGTTTGTATAGTGTTTATACTTATGGAAAAGTACAAGGTCGTTTTGATAACAGCTGCTGTAGCATTATTTAAAACAATGTATGACTTACATAATTTCAAAACTAATAACGATTACTTTATACATGTTGATTTAGGCTTTTTGGTTATTACTGTAGGCTTGTTCATGGTTATATGTTCGGCAGTACTTGCAATCGTAAAAAAAGTAGGAAGCGAAAAAATAAGTAAATATTAGAAATAGTATATTCAAACGTAGCAAGTGAACTACCAAATCATAACGCTGAGAATCACCAGGGAATTATAAATTTAGCCGTACGGCACAGTATTAATGCATAATTAATACTAGTGAGCCGTACGGCTTTATTGCGCCGTTGGTCTGTCGATTTCAACGCAGAATCAGGCGTTTTCTGTTTAGTAGATTGACTTTATAGGGTAAACTCTGGTATAATTATTGGTAGTTTTGGAGGTCATTATGGAGCGATTACTGCTGTTAGATGCGAAAGATTACGATGAAGATATGGACGTATGGGCAAGAGTCGCTGTAAGGGGTATTGTTTTTATTGGAGACAAGCTTTATTACCAAATATAAACAGGAGGTCATACGAATGGCAGAGAAAGAACAGATTTTAGAAGCAATGAAAAAGGCTGGCGAGCCGCTGAACGCAGGCAAGATTGCTGAGCTGACAGGTCTTGACCGCAAGGTCGTTGACAAAACTATGGCGGCAATGAAGAAAGACGGCTCTATCGTTTCACCCGTAAGGTGCAAGTGGGAGCCAGCTGAAAAGTAAATATAAAATAAGGCTGTCGATGGACATCGGCAGCCTTTACTGCAAGGAGGAAAATTTGTAAGATTGGTTACTGCGATACCAACAAAGAAGTAGGATAAATATATAAAGATTTAGTTCTATTGAGCAGATTGAGATCTTTGAGTATTGTAAGAAAAGGTGAACACATTTATGTATGAAGAATTGCAAGTAGTAAAAGCGACAAAAAATTTATCAGACAAAGTTAAGAGTTGCATATGAAGCCAACCTGTCTGAGCCGAAGAATAAAAACGCAGATATTGAAAGATGCATATTTAATGAAAAATGGAGATGTTACCGCTGTTGTTTGGGAGTTTTTTAGTTATGATTGACTTATTGAAAATGATGATGTATAGTTACAGATAAGGGCAGGCACTCGGAATGCTCGTGTAAATTGGAATTTAGAGGTATAGAGATGAAAAAAGCATTGCTTGTAATTGATATGCAGGAAGTGACTGTGGGTGCTGCTCACGCTGACTTCTTCAAGTATGATAATGAACTGCTTAATAGAGTGAACTCTGTGATAGGCAGTACAGATGCAACCGTAGTTGTATATATCAGAAATCTTATGAAAAATAACTTCATCAATAAGTTTGCTCCCGTCAAGGTATTTGACAATACGCCTGAAGCAGAACTGGCAAAAGGTCTGTTGCTTGTTTCTCCTTATACATTTTCTAAATTTACCGGTGATGCGTTTTCGGTTTCGGATCTTTGTGAATTTCTAAAAAATAATAGTATTGATACTGTGGAACTGATTGGTGTTGACGGCGGAGGATGTGTTTCCCTTACCGCACTCGGAGCCTGTGAAAACGGATATAAGGTCATTCTTAACACTTCTGCAATAGGCACTATGTTTGATTCAAAAAAAGAAAAATACTTTGACAAGCTGAAAAAATTAGGAGCGATATTTATATAGTGCTAAATTATCGTTTATATGAGTTGGGGTAAAATAATCGTTATAGATGTGAGTACTTATATTTTTAGAAAGGAGTTGTTACTATGACTGTATTAAATGAGTTAGATTCGACCTGCGGAATATCAGATGATGAATTAACGCAAAGATTTAAGGAAGCAATCAGAATAGACAAAGAGGTAAGAAAGATCAAAGGGTTGCCGGTAGCAAAATATGATGATGAGACTAAAAGGGCATATCTCGAATATCCCGATGGGAGAAGAGAATATGTCGGAGAATAATGCTGTAAAGTTGCCGGAAGTGATTGTGTTTGCAGGACCTAACGGAAGTGGAAAAACCACGATTACCGGAATGGCGAAAACGGTCGGTGTATATATAAATGCCGATGACATAAAAAGAACTACTTTATGCACTGATATTGAAGCGGCCCTAAAGGCTGAAGAATTACGTGAAAAAATGATTTTAGAGAAAAAGGATTTCACTTTTGAAACAGTCCTGTCGACTGATAGAAATTTACGGTTGCTCAAAAAAGCAAAAGAACAAGGGTATTTTGTACGATGCATTTATGTTCTTACTGCAAATGTGGATATTAATGTTGCAAGGGTAAGTGCTAGACAGGCTATTGGTGGACATGGGGTTCCCGAGGATAAGATACGCTCACGTTATACCAAGGCTCTTGCGTTGATACCACAACTCGTTGAAGTATGCGATATCTTGCACGTGTATGATAACACAAAAGAGCCGTTCAGAATTTTTAAGAAGAGAAAGGATATTTATTTTCATTGGGAGAATAAGTACTGGGACTTTGAAAAGATTTCAGATCTAACCGGTATAAAAGAATACGAAAATTGAGATTAAATTCTCTTAGGCGGCAAGAGATATTAGGCGGAACGACAATCCGGCACTCTTTGTTACATTAAGGGCTCCGCACGAACGGATAAAGATTGGCAGAATCGAGCATCGACTCCGTGAAATGGGCAAGCGACTGAATAAACCAAGCTTTGTAAATTAATTCTATCTGCTGAAGTAAATTCTGATTAGTCAGCAATGAGGTGAACACGCTATGCCCGAAAATTACGACGATATAAAACACTACGGACGGTGTGCGGATAGCGGTGGCAGATATGGCAAAATTGGATTTTATGGAGAAATAACGGAGGTATCTGCCATTGCTTTTTCTTTCCAGATATGCTAAAATGAATACCACACTTACCAGTGAGGTAGCATTATGAAACATATTACAATTATTGAGGACGATATAGGTTTGAATAACGGCATTGCCCTTGCGCTGAAACAGGAAGATATTACATTCTTTCAGCTTTACAGGCTTGGTGATTTCCAGCCATCTGAACCGACCGACCTCATTATTCTTGACATCAATCTTCCGGACGGCAACGGCTTTGATTTTCTGCGAAAGCTACGTCAGAATTCGGATGTACCTGTTATCATTCTTACGGCAAATGATCTCGAAACTGATGAGGTCATGGGGCTGGAACTTGGTGCAGATGACTACATCACAAAGCCGTTCAGCCTGATGGTGCTTCGTGCAAGGATCGACAAGGTGCTAAAAAAAATCAACAGCTCTGCAAATAACGTCTATACCGATGATACCTACTCTTTTGATTTTAATAAAATGGAGTTCTACGTGGATAGTTCATCTGTTGAACTCAGCAAAACCGAACAGAAGTTGTTAAGGCTTTTAATACAGAACAAAGGGCAGACACTTACAAGAGATCTTCTCGTTGATCGGATATGGACGGATGGAGCAGACTATGTAGACGAAAATGCACTGTCCGTAACAGTGGGCAGACTACGCAAAAAACTGAACGCCGCCAACTATATTCAGACCGTTTACGGCATCGGATATGCGTGGAGGGTTAAATGATGTTCACGGACAAAAAGCTGCTTGCCCGTCTTGATAAAATGCTGGAGGACGGCATAAACGGGACGTTTTCAGAATCCGACTATGACGAAACACAGCTCTCAAAACTGGAATCCAAATGGCTGCGGTATCTCGCTTCTTCAAAGCTATCCGCACAGAAAACAGAACAGGAACGGGAAAAGCTACAAGAACTGGTTTCGGATATTTCTCATCAGACCAAGACACCGCTATCCAATATTCTGCTGTACACACAGCTTTTGCAGGAGCAGGACATTGATGGACAGAGCCGACAGCTTGTAGATGAGATTCGACAGCAATCGGAAAAACTCGAATTTCTGATACAATCCCTTGTGAAGACCTCTCGTCTGGAAACAGGTACATTTCAGCTTGCACCGTTGAAAAATAACATTGACAGTGTGATTGACGCGGCAATCGAACAGATCACTCCGAAAGCCAAAAGCAAACAAATCAAGATCATGTACTCTTCCCAAAGTCATACAGCGAAATTTGATATCAAATGGACACGTGAGGCATTATTCAATATTTTGGATAATGCAGTGAAATATTCGCCCCGAAACAGCGTGATAAAAATAACAGTTTATGCCTATGAAATGTTCGCCTGTGTCTCCGTTGCAGATCAGGGGATCGGTATACCGGAAGAGGAATTGCCGCGCATTTTCGGGAGATTTTATCGTGGTCAGAATGTCAGGGAACAGAACGGCGTTGGTATTGGTCTATATCTATGCCGTCAGATCATCGAAGGACAAGGCGGGTATATTACTGTGGAATCTACTGTCAATCAAGGCTCAATATTCAAAATCTTTCTGCCGAGGTGAAATCTTTCAAAACTGTTAGATTCTCGACAGGTTCTTGAAAGAATTGCCTGATACAATAAGTGCAGTGATAAAATTCACTGCATTTTTTTGAGGAGATGATAACATGACAGTACTGAAAACAGAAGCCCTCACAAAGATATATGGCGAGGGACAAAGAAAAGTCACTGCACTTGACAATGCAAATTTGAGCGTGGAACAGGGTGAATTTTTGGCGATAGTCGGCACATCGGGCAGCGGAAAATCAACACTTTTACATATGCTCGGAGGACTTGACAGACCAACATCCGGCAAGGTATATGTGGAAAACAAGGATATTTTTTCTCTGAAAGATGAAGCACTGACGATCTTTCGCAGAAGAAAAATAGGCTTTGTGTTCCAGTCATTCAACCTTGTGCCGACACTGAATGTGTATGAAAATATCGTGTTTCCGATACAACTTGACGGAAATGATGTTGACGATAAATTTGTAAGCGAGGTTATTGGGATACTTGGTCTTGCTGATATGCAGATTCGTCTGCCAAATCAGCTTTCGGGCGGTCAACAGCAAAGAGTAGCCATTGCAAGAGCATTAGCTGCCAAGCCAGCCATTGTCCTTGCAGATGAGCCTACGGGAAATCTCGACAGCAAGACCTCGCAGGACGTTCTGAGCCTGCTGAAAGTCACAGGACAGAAGTTCAGCCAGACTATCGTGATGATAACCCACAATGAAGCGATAGCGCAAATGGCGGACAGAATCATCCGCATCGAAGATGGTCATATCATGAAGGGCGGTGAGCCAAATGACTAAGGTGAGCAACAAAAAGGTGATCAGCCGCCTTGCGTTTCGTGAACTGAGATCAAATAGCAGAATGAACATTGTGGTGATTCTTTCTATTGTGCTGACCTGTGTCTTGTTTACGGCGCTGACCTCTATCGGTGGGAGTCTGATAAATGGCTCACAGCAGGAAACGATGCGGCAGGTCGGCGGTGACAGAATGGCAGGTCTGAAATGCGTTCTGCCGGAAGATTACGAAAAAGTATGCGGGGACAGTGCAACCAGTGATGTCGTGTACCGTGTCATTGTCGGCAATGCTGTAAATGACGCTTTCAAGAATTTCGCTGTCGAAATCAATTATGCAGGTGATGAAGATGCAGCAAAAGCTACATTTTGTAATCCGACAACCGGCAAACTTCCTGAAAACTATGATGAAATAGCAGTCAGTACGCTTGTACTTGATGCACTGGGGCTTCCACATGAACTGGGAACGGTCGTGCCTGTAACGCTTAATGTGGACGGTGAAGTATCGGAACACGAATTCAAATTGTGCGGATACTGGCAGGGCGAAAAAGTCGCTATGGCACAGGAATGCTGGGTATCAAAAGTATTTGCAGACAAATTTGCACCTACTCCGACTGAGCGATTCAACTCACAGGAATATCCGAGCTACGCAGGCTACTGGCAGGTGGATTTCAACTATGCAAACAGCTGGAACATCGAAGGTAAGACTGATGCACTGATAAGCAGACTATACGGTAACAGCGAAAATGCTCCTGATGTCGGCATCAACTGGGCATACACTACAAGCAATGTAGACAGCGGTATGGTTGTGGGCGGTATTGTGATGATACTTGTGATCTTTGCGGCAGGGTATCTGATAATTTATAATATTTTCTATATCAACATTTCAGCAAATATCCGCAGTTATGGTTTGCTCAAAACGATTGGAACGACCGCACAGCAGATACGGCGAATGGTGAGGGTGCAGGCGGCAGTGTATTGTGTGATAGGTATCCCATTTGGGCTTATTATCGGCATACTGTCCGGCAAAATCTTATTTAAGGCTATTATGGTTATAATGAATATCTATTCAGCAGCGAGTTATGCAATAAGTGTGAAGCTACTTGTGATGATATGTCTGGTTTCAGCGGTGTTTACATTTTTGACAGTTATGATAAGCTGCCGAAAGCCTTGCAAGATCGCCGGAAGTGTTTCACCGATTGAAGCACTCCGATACAATGAAACGAATATCCATGCAAAGAAAAGAGACAAGAAAACAAGAACCATCTCGCCACTTTCAGTTGCAAGAAACAATATGTTGCGCAGCAGAAAGAAGACTTTCATAGTCGTGCTGTCGCTGACGCTGAGCATGGTGCTTGTAAATACGCTTTTCACGGTGCTGAGGGGTATAGATATGGATAAATATGTCAGCTCACAAATTGTCGGAGATTTTATCATCATGCACGATAAAGTTTCGACTTTGAATTACGACGATCAGCACGCATTGATAACTCCCGAGCAGCTTGAATACCTGAATACCATAGACGGCGTCAGACAGGTAAGTCCGATATACTTCCAGCGGGGAAAGCTCGCATTTCATGAAGAGCCGCTCGAAAGGCTAAATACCCTCTGCAATAAATATGCCGATACAGACGAGCATGGATCATTAACGAAGGCAAAGGATAACGGCACCATTCCTACGGATATATACGGCGTCACCGACGATGTGCTGAACGTGCTTGAACCGACTGACGGAAAAATCGACCCGACAAAATGGCAGAGTGGGAAATATGCCATTGTCAATACCTATTACCTCGGTGCAGAAGATGAAAAGGGAGAGCCGCTTTATTCTGTAGGCGATACGCTGACCCTTATTTCAATGAAAAACATGGACGAGGATACAACAAAGGATTTTGAGGTCATGGCGCTTTGCGAAATGCCTTATGCAATCAGCACTCAAAGCTACTACCTATTCGGCGGACAGGTCATCATACCCGAAAGCGCGTATTTTGAAATGACCGATAACCGCAATGCTATGTCAGTGATGATGAATGCTGAGGAAAACTGCTTTGACGATGTTGATAAACAGATACGCTATATGACAGACAGAAGCGATTCACAGGTCATTGCGAAAAGCAAGCAGACATATCTTGAAGAATTCAGCGATCTTATAAAGATGATAAAGCTGGTCGGCGGCACGCTTTCAGGCATTCTTGCACTGATCGGTATCCTCAACTTTGTAAATGCTGTAGTAACAGGCATCATCTCCCGAAAGAGAGAGCTTGCTATGATGAATGCCGTTGGCATGACCGGCGGACAGCTAAAGAAAATGCTCATGTGGGAGGGCGTTCACTATGCTGCACTGACAGCAGTATGCTCGGTTATTATCGGGTTTCTGCTTGATAATGTTGTTGTGAAAAGCATCACCGGAGATCTGTTCTTTTTCACATATCATTTCACATTTATGCCGATACTTATCTGCGTTCCGATATTGCTTTTGTTATCGGCAGTGATACCTTCCGTTGCCTATCAGACAATATGCAGAGATAGTGTTGTGAACAGACTCAGGGAAAACTAAATAAGTGGATACAATGCAGGCTGTCACTTTTTGGGGTGATTGCCTGTGTTGTTTTTGCGTATACGTTCCTTTTGCTCTGCAAGCATAAATTTTTGAATAATCTTATGGTCGGGATTGTATTCGTAGAGAATGCAGAAGATCAGTATAAATAGCGATTAATTTATAGAAAAATGAATTATTATATGGTATAATCAAATAGAATGAAATAAATATAAAAGTTAAGGCATTCTATTGGAGGGATAATGAAAAGTATCTGTTTCGTTGATACCGAAGTAAGTGAGTTTGATAATATTATTCAAGATTTCGGAGCAGTAAAGGAAAATGGTGATATACTTCATACAAAATCATCTTTTGATTTTTTTGTATTTGTAAATAATATACAATTTCTTTGCGGCCACAATATTATTAATCATGATGTAAAGTATCTAGGTCTTGGTGATACATTTAAATATATTGATACTTTATATCTTTCACCGCTTCTATTTCCGGAAAAGCCATATCATAAATTGGTTAAAGATGAAAAGCTACTTACTGACGAATTAAATAATCCAGTAAATGATTCAATTAAAGCTAAAGAGCTTTTTTATGATGAAATAAATGCATTTAAAGAATTAGATACTGAGCTTAAGGATATTTATTATTTACTTTTAAATGATAATAAGTATTATTCAGCTTTTTTTGAATACATTGATTATAAACCTCAGGTTGAAAAAAATGAGTTAATATTTGAAGAATTAATAAATAATCGTTTTAAAGGACTTATATGCGAGAATGCTCCTTTAAAAAACATAATAACCGGAACTCCCCTTGAATTGGCTTTTAGCCTTGCTATTATTAATGCGAAGGATAAAACATCAATTACGCCTAAATGGGTACTGATGAATTACCCTTATGTAGATATGGTAATGATGCTTTTAAGGGATACTTCATGCGGAGAGTGTGCTTATTGTAAGGAAAAGTTGAATCCCCTGCCTTATTTGAAAAAATATTTTGGATATCCAGGATTTAGGAGCTACAATGGAGAGCCATTACAGGAAAATGCCGTTACTGCAGCAATAAAGCATAAATCTCTGCTTGCCATATTCCCAACTGGAGGAGGCAAATCACTGACTTTTCAGATACCAGCTTTAATGTCTGGAGAACTTCAGAGGGCTCTAACGGTTGTAATATCACCATTACAGTCACTTATGAAGGATCAGGTAGATAATTTAGAGAAAAGGGGCATAGTTGAAGCAGTAACAGTGAACGGTCTGCTTGACCCGATAGAAAGAGCAAAAGCACTTGAGAGAGTAGAAAATGGGATGGCAACGGTTTTATATATTTCACCTGAAGCTCTACGCTCATATACAATAGAAAAATTGTTATTATCACGCAGAATTGATAGATTTGTAATAGATGAAGCACATTGCTTTTCGGCTTGGGGACAGGATTTTAGAGTTGATTATTTATATATTGGTGATTTTATTAAAGAATTACAGGAAAAGAAGGATAAAAAATTTAAGATTCCTGTATCCTGCTTTACTGCAACTGCAAAGCAAAAGGTAATTAGTGATATAAAGGATTACTTTAAGAATAAACTGAATATTGATCTAGAACTATATGCCACAAATGCATCAAGAACAAATCTAAGATACGAAGTATTGTATAAGAAAAGTGATGCTGAAAAATATGAAGCCTTAAGAGAATTGATAGAAAGCAGAAATTGTCCTACTATAGTATATGTATCAAGGACAAAAAGGACGATAGAATTAGCAAAAAGGCTAAATGCTGATGGTTTCACTGCAAGAGCGTTTAATGGAAAAATGGAAAGCTCTGAAAAACAGGAGAATCAAAATGCATTTATTGAAGATAAGGTACAGATAATAGTAGCTACATCTGCCTTTGGTATGGGCGTAGATAAGTCAAATGTTAAGCTTGTAATTCACTATGACATTTCGGACTCTCTTGAAAATTATGTTCAGGAGGCAGGAAGAGCTGGAAGAGATGAAAAATTACAGGCTGAGTGTTATGTGCTGTTTAACGAAGATGATTTGGATAAGCATTTTATGTTGCTAAATCAAACAAAGCTTTCAATGGGAGAAATCCAGCAGGTCTGGAGAGCAATTAAGGAGCTTACTAAAACCAGGCCTCATGTGTGCTGCTCGCCTCTAGAGGTAGCTAGAGCTGCAGGCTGGGATGAAAGTGTGAGTGAGATTGAAACAAGAGTTAAAACAGCAATCCAGGCTCTTGAAAATGCCGGATATATAAAAAGAGGAAAAAATATTCCTAGAATTTACGCAAACAGCATATTGGTTAAAAATATGATGGAGGCAGTAAGTAGGATTGATAATTCAAATAGAATATTAACTAATAAGCAGAAGGAAGATGCAAAAAGAATAATAAAATCGCTTATTTCTGCAAAGAGCATTAGTAACGCAAAAAATGCAGAGGGTGAATCCAGGATTGACTATTTGTCAGATATGCTTGGTATAATGAAAGAAGAAGTAATATACCTAATACAGCAGATGCGTGAGGATGGAATTCTTGCCGATGATAAAGATCTGAATGCGTATATACTCAAAAATGAGAGTACAAATAGAACAAAAAATATTTTTCGCCGTTTTAGGGAGGTTGAAAAGTTTATCCTTAAAACAATAGTTGAAGAAAACAATTGTAATGGAGCAGAAGATATAGTAATAGTTTACATTAACTATAAACAACTCAATGATAAGGCGATAAAGTCTGGTATTAAGGCAAGTACAGTTAATATCATAAAAACTATATTTTATTACTGGACACTTAGCGGATATTTAAAAAAAGAACAAGATCCTGAATCGGACAGAGTAACAATAAAGTTTGGTTATAAGGTAAATGAAATAGAAGCTAAGAGGGTAAAATGCTACAATATTTGTGAAACTATAATAGATTACTTATATGAAAAAAGTAAATCTTTTACCACAGCAGAGAACGCAAAAAGTAATGAGATTTTAATAGACTTTTCGGAAATTGAACTAATAAAAGTAGTTGAAGCAAAAATGTCCTTTAAGGTAAGTGGGAAAGACGTAGAGGATGCGTTGCTTTATTTGTCAAAGATAGGGGCAATGAAGCTAGAAGGAGGCTTTCTAGTCCTTTATAGTGGGATGACGATTGATAGAATTATAACAGACAACAAAATAAGATATAAAAATGAAGACTATAAGCAGTTAAACGAATTTTATAAGCAGAAGATCCAGCAGATTCATATTGTTGGAGAGTATGCAAATATGATGGTGAAGGATTATAATCAGGCGCTTAAATTTGTAAATGACTATTTCCAAATGGACTACAAAAAATTCCTTTTGTATTATTTCAAAGGACAAAGGTTAAATGAAATAGATAGGAATATAACCCCGTCAAAGTATGCTCAGCTTTTTGAAGAGCTATCTTCTAGACAGCTTGAAATAATAAAGGATGATACGTCTAAGAATATAGTAGTTGCAGCAGGACCTGGAAGTGGTAAAACAAAGGTGCTCGTACACAAGCTGGCATCACTTATGTTACTTGAGGATGTAAAGCATGAACAGTTGCTCATGCTTACATTTTCAAGAGCTGCGGCAATAGAATTCAAAGAAAGATTAAAGGCCTTAGTGGGAAATGCAGCGCATTTTATAAATATTAAGACCTTTCATTCATATTGCTTTGATTTGATCGGAAAAATAGGAAGTGATGATGATGTAGAAAATGTTGAGAAAGAAGCTATAGAACTGATAAGAAATGGAGAAGCTGATCCGGGAAAAATAACAAAAACAGTTCTTGTCATTGATGAAGCACAGGATATGGATGAAAGTGAATTCGAACTTGTAAAAGAGTTAATGAAAAAAAATGATGATTTAAGAATTATTGCTGTAGGTGATGATGATCAAAACATATATAAATTTAGGGGATCGGATTCTAAATATATGCGTTCGCTAATCATAGATTATGAAGCAAAACAGTATTCATTGATCGATAATTACAGAAGTAGTAGAAAAATTGTAGATTTTGCCAACAGCTTTGTAAAATGCATTCCTGATAGAATGAAGACGGAAGAAATAATTGCATATAAGAAAAGCGAAGGTGAGGTATCACTTATTAAGCATAGATATAATTGCTTCGAGTATGCTGTTATAGAAGATGTATTGAAGAATGACAAAGATGGAACTACCTGTATACTTACAAATTCTAATGAAGAAGCTGCCTTGCTGTTAAGAATACTTGAAAAAAGAAATGTTCCTGCAAAAATTATTCAGGACTTAAACAGTTTTAATATTTACGACTTACTAGAATTAAGATTTTTTCTTCATAAGTTGCCTGCTAATAATGAAAACCCGATTATTAGTGATAGCAAATGGTTAGATGTAATAAATGAATTAAAGTGCAAATATGCCAATAGTAATTGCCTTTCTTTAGTTCTAAATATATTAAAAACCTTTAAAAATACAAATGAAAAGCTTTATAGGAATGATCTGGAGGTTTTCCTGAATGAATCTAAATTAGAAGACTTTTATGAAATAGAACAAGGCGTTATAACGATATCAACCATACATAAATCAAAGGGAAGAGAATTTGATAATGTGTTTATGATGCTTAAAAATGAGCAATTAGAAAATGATGAAGAAAAAAGAAAACTATATGTCGGAATGACAAGAGCAAAAAGGCTGCTACATATTCATTATTCAGGCGATAATATGGATTCTTATAAGGAAAGTGCGACAAGTTTTATTAATGACGAGAAAAAATATGAAGAACCAGATGAGGTTGTGCTACAGATGTCTTTTAAGGATATGATATTAGATGATTTCTTGAATAAAGCAGATATTATTAGTTCTTTTAGAAGTGGAATGGAGCTGGTTATTAATTCTGATAGGCTTTTCTACAATAATAATGGTAAGAATGAATTATTAGCAAGACTATCTAATATTTCAGGTAAGCCGAAATTAAATAAGTATATTTCAAGAGGATATGTTGTAAAGAAGGCAAAAATCAGATTCATATGTGCCTGGAAAAAGAAAGATCCTAATGTAAAAACAACATATGTAGTATTGCCGGATATATATCTTAAGAAAGATTGATCAAAGTTAATGAGCAGACACTTATGTAATCTGAAGTTGTAGTTATTTAAGCCGTACGGCTGATTTTGAGCTTAATTATTGCTTTAAATTTGATTTGTAGCTTTTATCCAAATAATGTATCGGATGAAGTATTAAGATTAGACTTGACTTAGCCGTACGGCATAATGTATAATTGGAATATACATTAATTAGCCGTACGGCTGTTTTTGCATTAAGTGGTATTAAATGTTATTTTCATAATGTTAAAGATATTATGATATATATATTATGATATATATAATGCTTGAAGAATAGTATAAAGAAAGAGGCTTAAGATGAAGATAAATAATGCAGCGGATTTTGGCAAGGCCATAAAGGAGCGCAGGAAAAAGCTAGGTTACACTCAAAAGTATATTTCAGAATTTACTGGCTTATCAATTAGTTTTATATCGGATCTTGAAAATGGTAAAAGCACCATAGAAATAGGAAAAGCATTAGAACTTGCCAAATTATTAGGTTTTAATATTAATTTAGATGAAAGGTAAAAATATGATTATCTTGTTTATTCACTTAATTGAAAAAGAGAGGATTTATAAATGAAAAAATCCATAATTAAAAAGGCATTCCTTATTTAATACCCAATTGCATCTTTCTCAACTTCAAGGTCTTTTTCAAGTTCCTTTAGAATATTATTACGAGCAATAAATAGCAGTATAATGGATATATCAAATCATTTGGAGGTATCAACTATGCCACGTTTTTTCGTATTGTGGATTGAAAATCAGAACTGATTTTGGTATAATTTGTATTGTAGCAATGTGCGATACTTCTCGCACAAATCGAAATTTAAACGAATACAACGAATTGACATTCAAGAAAAAAATATGTAAGATAGTAAGCAAGATAATAAGCAAGATGAAATGGAGTGGACAAGCATATGGGAAATTATATTCCACCTTATACAATTTCAGAAAAAATGCTGGAGCAGGTATCAGCTATTTCTGAGAAAATTGGAAAGATTACCAGTCATAGAGAGTTGGAATCTAAACCGCATCTTCGAAGAAACAACCGTATCCGCTCGATTCACTCATCACTAAAGATAGAAGCAAATTCTCTTTCTTTAAATGAGGTTAGGGATGTCATAAACGGTCATTTGGTTATAGGAGATCAGAAGGAGATTCAGGAGGTAAAGAATGCTTACGCAGCTTACGAAAAAATCTCTGAGATCGATCCTTCAAGCGCAAAACAATTGAAAGAGATACATGGGATAATGACACATCTGACTGTTGAAGAATCAGGTGTTTTCCGCAAAGGTGATGAGGGAGTATTCTCCGGAGATAAGTGCATATTTGTTGCTCCCCCACCCAACATGGTATCTGAACTTATGAAAGATTTGCTTTCATGGGTGAAAAAATACGAAGGGAAAGTACACCCTCTTATAATGGCAGCGGTATTTCATTATGAGTTTGTGTTTATACATCCATTTGCTGATGGAAACGGGCGTATGGCAAGACTTTGGCATACGGTTTTGCTATATCGTTGGAGAAGTGTATTTGAATATATTCCATTAGAAAGCCAAATAGAACGATTTCAGGAACAGTATTATGACGCAATTGCCAAGTGTAATACGTCAGGTAATTCCAACATCTTTATTGAATTTATGCTTGATATGATCAATCAGGTTTTAGATGACGTCATATTACAGGTTAATAAAGCGAATGCTGAAACCAGTGAATATGTGAAAAAAATGCTTGATCTGATGGAATATGATATCCCGTACACATCAAATGATATTATGGCCGGACTTGGACTAAAGTCTAAAGAAACACTTCGAAAGAACTATATTAATCCTGCGATTGAATTAGGAATGATACGTATGACAATACCTGATAAACCTAATAGCAAAAATCAAAGATATGTTAAAGTGTAAGATTTTGTATTTCAGGATAAAAGACTAAGACAAATCGAAATTTGGAAGGGTTATTTATGCAATGGGTATTTTTAATTGGTGATGATTCATTCACATTAAATCATTTTTCAAAAATGCATTTTAAAGATAGCAAAAAAATAATACTGAATGACGAACAACTGGAAATCCAATATGATAATAATGACTACGCTATCTTTTATAAAGAAGAGAATGCAGATGATATGAAAAGCAACTTTGCTCCCTCTGAGTTTGAAGAATATCTGCAAAAACTGCCTTTTGATGTTCCGAGATGGATTATGCTGAAATATAATAATGTCTCGATACTTAGAAAAATCGTAAGTGAAAAGGAATTTCCGACAGATGTTATAATAGACTGTGATGGGGTAGATTTAGGATTAGAAGAAGTATTTGATAAAAGAAGGATAATTGAAATCGAATCGCCTAAGTTCTGATTTATCTTAGAAAGGAAAACCTCATGTACAACCACCAGCACGACACATTTATCGTTGTCGCTGACAGCGGCAGTTTCAATAAAGCGGCGGAAGCGCTGTTCATCTCGCCGCCTGCGGTCATCAAGCAGATCAATTATATGAAAGAGGTAAAAAATGGAAGAAAAGAAACTTGTAATGGAAGATTATCCTTTATTTAAAAGGGTTAAAGATGATGAAGATGTAAATATTTATATAAAAAATCAAAATGAAGCAATGAAGGCAATGCGCTTTACAGAGCATAGCTTTGCGCACGTTGCTGTTGTAACTGAGAGAGTATGGTATATTTTATCAGAAATGGGCTTTGATAAACATACAATAGACCTAGGACTCACCGCTGCCTGGATGCATGACTTAGGCAACATAATCAACAGAGAAGATCATAGCCAGTCAGGTGCATTAATGGCTTTTCAGATACTTAATAGAATGGGTGTTCCTGCATCAGATATAGCGCCTATCATTTCTGCTATAGGAAATCATGATGAAGGAAATGGAGTTCCGGTAAGTCCGATAGCTGCAGCTCTTATAATCGCTGATAAATCAGATGTAAGAAGAAGCCGCGTGCAGGCAACTGATCAAAGTAAATTTGATATTCACGACAGAGTTAATTATTCTGTAACTGAGTCTAAGGTAAAAATCAATGAGGAGCATTCAGCAATTAAATTAAAGCTGTCAATAGATACAAGATATGGTGAAATAGGAGAGTATTTTGAGATATTCATGAAGCGCATGCTTATGGTTAAAAGAGCTGCTAATTCACTGAATCTGGATTTTCATCTGATAATTAATGAGCAGACGCTTATGTAATCTAAAGTAGCGGATGAAGTATTAAGATTAGACTTGACTTAGCCGTACGGCATAATGTATAATTGGAATATACATTAATTAGCCGTACGGCTGTTTTTCATAATGTTAGAGATATTATGATATATATAATGCTTGAAGAATAGTAAAAAGAAAGAGGCTAAAGATGAAGATAAATAATGCAGCGGATTTTGGCAAGGCCATAAAGGAGCGCAGGAAAAAGCTAGGTTACACTCAAAAGTATATTTCAGAATTTACAGGACTATCAATTAGTTTTATATCAGATCTTGAAAATGGAAAAAGCACCATAGAAATAGGAAAAGCATTAGAACTTGCCAAATTATTAGGTTTTAATATCAATTTAGATGAAAGGTAAAATTATGATTAGCTTTTAATATTAATTTAGATGAAAGGTAAAATTATGATTAGCTTAGATATATATATAGAAATAAATGGCAAGCAGAGAAAAGCAGGCAAAATAGAAGGAAATACTTATCTTGATGCAAGATTTTCATATGATGCTGAATATATGAACTCGGAGGATGGAGCTCCTGTATCGATATCATTACCATTTCAAAAAGAGCCATTTTCAGCAGAAAAAACGAAAAACTTTTTTGAGAGTCTATTACCAGAAGGTTTTTCAAGAAAAGCTGTCGCTGATTGGATAAAAACGGATGAATATGATTATTTAGCAATATTAGAGGCTCTTGGAAAAGAATGTCTTGGTGCGATTAAAATAGGCGAGACAGACGATAATGATAAAAAGCATTATGAAAAATTATCTCTAGAGGAGGTTAAAGCCTTAGCTGCAGAGGGGGCAACAAAATCTACACGTATTTTAATGGAAACCCATCTATCACTTACAGGTGCATCAGGTAAGGTGGGCCTTTTATATAACGAAGACAATAAGGAATGGTATTTACCTAAGGGTGAAGCACCAAGCACTCATATTGTAAAGCAGAGTCATGTAAGATTAAATCACATTGTACTTAATGAGCAGCTATGCATGCTTACAGCAAAGGCTCTTGGTTTAACGGTACCCGAAACCTTTATTTTAGATTTAGGTAATGGCAGGGATGATGAGGTTTTATATGCTACCAAAAGATACGATAGATTAGCAGGAGAAGGTGAAGTAGTTGATGGCATTGTATCTCCAATAAGGCTGCATCAGGAAGATTTTGCTCAGGCAATGGGCATATCGGCTGCAAATAAGTATGAAAAGGAAAAAAAAGGCTATCTGAAAGGGATGTTTGAAATAATTCAGAATAATTCAGCAAATCCTATCGAAGATAAGCGGATGCTCCTTGAATATATAGTGTTCAATTATTTAATAGGAAATACGGATTGCCATGTAAAGAACTATTCATTATTATACGATAAAGATCTTAAATCGGTCAGACTTGCTCCGGCCTATGATATTGTGGCAACTCAGGTATATAATACTACAACGGAAATGTCCTTTTTCATTGGAGATGAAATTGATATTAATAATATTGATAGAAGTAGTTTTATTAATTGTTCGAATGAACTTGGCCTTAGTTCAGTAATGGTCGGAAAGGTATTTGATAAGGTGGCATCTAGATTTAACAGTTCACTGCAAAGTGCTACAGAATCGCTAATGAAGCTGGGCTATGCTGAGGCTGAGAATATCCAGAAAAAAATACTAAAAACAGGTGGATGCAGAAGGTATGTGTAGAAGACCATTTCAGTTTTTTTATAGGGATGGGCTTTGTTTATTCACTTAATTGAAAAAGAGAGGATTTATAAATGAAAAAATCCATAATTAAAAAGGCATTTCTTAAATCGCTTCCTGTACTTGCAGGATATGTGGTTTTGGGAATAGGCTTTGGAATATTGCTTAAAAAGGCAGGCTACGGTGCTTTATGGTCTTTTGCAATGGGAACCTTCATTTATGCCGGTTCTATGCAGTTTGTTGGTGTAGGACTGATTTCCGGCGGTGCATCCATCATAACTACCATAATAACAACCTTTATGGTCAATGCGCGCCACCTTTTTTATAGTATATCTATGATTGATAAGTATAAGGGAAGCGGAAAATACAAACCATATATGATATTTGCCCTGACAGATGAAACCTACTCGCTGCTTTGTGATGGAAAGACGCCTGAGGGAGAAGATCCTAATTTGTACAGATTTTTGGTATCTTTATTTAATCATATTTATTGGATAAGTGGATGTGTTTTGGGAAGTCTACTTGGAAGCGTTCTTCCTTTTTCAACCGCAGGGATAGAATTTTCAATGACAGCACTTTTTATAGCTTCATTAACAGAGCAGTGGCTTTCAAATAAAGATCACATACCGGCCATAACTGGAGTATTTAGTACGCTGATATGCCTTCTTGCATTTGGGAAAGAAAATTTCCTTATCCCTTCAATGCTTCTTATAACCTTTGTGCTTACTTTATTAAGAAAGCGCGAGGAGGCAGAAAAATGAAAACAGCAATTCTTGTAGTAGCAATGTCTCTTGTAACAATGCTCACCAGGTTTTTACCTTTCATAGCTTTCAGAAAGAAGACACCTGCTTATATAAGGTATCTTGGAAGAGTTCTTCCTTCAGCAATAATAGGAATGCTTGTAATATACTGCCTTAAGGATATTAATTTAGTTAAAAGGCCTTTTGGTTTGCCAGAAATAATAGCTGGAATATGCGTTGTGATTTTGCAGGTCTGGAAGAGGAATTCACTTATTAGTATACTTGCAGGAACAGTAATATACATGGTTCTTGTGCAGGTGGTGTTTGGAGCGTAATTATATTAGTAGTTTTTAGGGATTTATAAATGGCATTATATAGGAAAAATATTCTTTAGTTTTATGATTTATAATTGAATAAATGATATATATGAGGTGCACAGTATGTTAGCTGTGCACTTTTGTATTAATCAGGAATAACAAATAGTATTTTGGAATATCATATGATAATTATTGCTTCAGAGAATAAAATTACCTATATTAAGTATATTTCTTGACAAAATTTATAATTTAGCGTATAATTATAAATAAAAAGTAAAATGATTGTGATAGGATTGAGGAGGTGATTGTTTGGCTTTAACGAATGTAGTAATACGAAGAGCTGATGGAAAGTGGTATAATATATCAGCCGAACAGGCAGCGCGAGAATTTCCGTTTGGTATCAGTGTAACTGAAAAAAGATTAAAATGTAGGAAATGTAATCATTATATTTCTTTTGTTAATTCGAAAAATAAAAAGCCTCATTTTAAACATAGTAGAGGTGATTTTGATAAAAAATGTGATGAAAGAAGCGAATATGATGAGAATTATTTCTTGCCTAAAGAATTAAATATAATACTAAAAAATTATTGTTTCAAATAATGGAATTATTAGAATTTATTACGAAAAAAAAGAGACTGATAATATAGGGGAAAAAGAAATTCCTGTTTTTATTGAAAATAATGATAATTTTGATTTTTCTTTTAAAATTGGAATTAAAAAGTATTGAGGAGTCTTTTATACTTGATGACAGCTATTATGTGGAAATAGGAACAAAAAACTATGATCATTATGAAAGAATTTATTATTCATATAGTGAGAGGTTTAGTGAATCAGGGATTAATTATATTGACATGGCAAAAAAACATAAAAAGTCCGAAGTCCTATGAGGATATTTTAAATTATATCAAAGCTGATCAAACGGATGATGATTGAAATAAAACACCCCAATTTGTAGAAAAGCTACAATCCGGTTTTTTTTAGGCGTAAAATTTCGGGAAGTTCACAATGTATATTTGAAGAAAAATAACCAAAAGAAATTTAATGAAATAAATGTATAAATCATTAACAATATTTGACAATTTGTGTCAAAAGTGCTAATATCGGATATATTAGATAAGATGTCTTTAAGCACAGTAGGGCTTCATTCATTTAAGGAGGAACAGTATATGAGAAAGAAGAAAAAGCTCTTATCAACAATTGTTTGCTTAGCAATGGTTATTACTATGCTGAGTGCATGCACAAGCACAAGTACAAGCACAGGAAACAGCGACAAACCCACAGAAGAACCTACATCACGGTCGACAGAGTCAGTAACAACAACAGAACCTACTGAGGAAGATAGTCCGAAGCCTACTGAGGAAGTTGTAACAACAACTCCAACTCAGGAAGTAACAGAAAATCCTACTCAGAGACTGACTGAGGAGTCTACGGTATCGGTAACAGAACCGGTTGGAGATGTCATAATTCCTTTGTACTATTCAGGCAAGGAAAGCGAAATTAGACAGGTTAATCCTGCAGATTTCTATGATTTTTCCAATTTTACTATGTACTTTTACCCTGTAACTCCCGCCGGAAGAACACTTGAAAACGGATTTGAGTTAAACACAATCAGCTATGGAACTAGGTTCGTTCTGAGTGCAGATCCTATAAGCGGACAGACAGGCACTTATGATGTCGATATCTATTTCTATTGTGGAGACCTTGATACGATGATGTACATGATGTACTATGAAGTCGGCGATACCAATGGTGTCCTTGATTCGTTTATCCCTATGTGGTACAACGAAACTAAAGGCTGCTTAGTTGGATATACTCGACTTGATGAAGATGGAGAGATTAGTTATGTCCTTTATGAGGTGTACTATAATCCTATTTATAACAATCTTTCAAGTTCACAGGTGGTTGAAGACCTGTCTTTGTACGGTTTCTAAGTTTCCTAACCAGTGCTCAAAAAACTTCGGTTTTTCCAGCTCCTCGCAAGAGGAGCTGGTTTTTTATGTCTTTATAATGAAACATTAATATTATTGAATTGAAATATAAAAAGTCCGAAGTCCTATGAGGATATTTTAAATAATATCAAAGCCAATCAAACGGATATGATTGAAATAAAACGACCCGATTTGTAGAAAAGCTACAAACCGGGTTTTTTAGGCGTAAAATTTCGGGAAGTTCACAATATAAATACACAGATATAAATTCATATGTTAAATCCAATTTCTAATTATCAAATATTATGGAAAAGCCTTGATATATTTGGATAAAAATGGTATAATTGAATGTAATATAAAATAAATATAAATATTTCAACTTGTTTAGTTTTCTATACACATGAAATAATATACAATAATTGTAAACCAATTATTGTATATTTGTTCGTGAAAGGAGCTAGCTATGAAGAAGAATAGTCGTTTATTTATTACATTTTTATTGATATTTTCTTTGATCATTGGTGGAATGCCTTTGTTACAAGCTGAGGCAGCTTCGAACAGGAAAGATGAAAAAGCCGCCTTTGAGCTTACCATGCTCGATGTTGGACAGGGCCTTTCCATTCTTATAAAGGCAGATGGGAAGTATATGCTTTATGATGGAGGAGATAGGGATAAGTCATCATATGTAGTAAGCTATTTAAAGAAGCATAGTTCTATGGATTTTGAATATATATTTGCTTCTCATTATCATTCAGATCATATTGCTGGATTAGTGGGTGTTCTTAATACTTCTAAAGCTAAAAAAGTAGTATGCCCTGATTATTCTGTTAACACAAAGATATATAAATCTTTTACTGAGAAGCTAAAGAAAAATGGAGCAAAGGTAGTTCATCCAAAGGAAGGGAATAAGTATGAACTAGGTGAGGCTGATATTACTGTGCTTCATGTTGACAATGAGGCAGAGGATGAGAACAACAGGTCTATAGCCATCCGTATAGATTACGGAAAAACAAGCGTAATAATTACAGGAGATTGTGAAGCTGATGCCGAGCTTGAAATGGTAAATTCTAAATATGACCTTGAAGCAGATGTTCTTGTAGCAGGCCATCATGGCAGCACTTCTTCAAATACTGGTAAATTTTTAGAAGCCGTAGAGCCTAGCTATGTTCTTATTTCATCAGGAGAGGGAAATTCTTATGGACACCCAACATCTGATACTTTAGATAACATTAAAAAGGCTGAAGCTGAAATTTATAGGACAGATACCCAAAATGAAGTTACTCTATATTCAGATGGTAAATCCTATTGGTTCAGCGAAGAACCAACAGATAACTGGAAGCCTGGTGAAAAAGAAGTAGTTAAAAATACGGCAACACAGAATTATACCAATAGTAACAAAGATACAAATACTAAAACTAAGGTAGATAAGTCTATTAAAGGAACAGCTGATGAAAAAAACTTCACTTATGTTTTAAATACCAATACTAAAAAAATTCATTTACCTGGTTGCTCAAGTGTTAATACCATGAAGGATAAGAATAAGGGATATACTAATAAGACAATAGATCAGCTGATGAAGGAAGGGTATGAGCCTTGTAAGAGGTGTAAGCCGTAAGCTTCGTTATTTATAAGAAACCACGTGTCTTGTGGGAGAATTAAGCAGTAAAAGAATTAAAGTAAATAATTTTATACGTATACTCTCATCAATTAAAATGATGAGAGTATTGTAGCAGCTTAGCTGGAATGGCTGAAAATTAATTTCATTGCATGTCAGAGATTTAACCGATATAATGTCATACAGACTATAGAAAGGAAGGTCTCAGAGACCCCTATATTGTTTGCCGACATTATACATCTCTGAGACCCATGGTATAAAACCATGGTTATTATAACAAAATACACGGTAAATTTCAACGAGG